>NZ_JBWKIS010000017.1:0-60391 GCF_056432625.1 Streptomyces sp. NPDC045026 | reverse complement strand
CTCCCCGCGCCGCCCCAGATGGTGGAGGCGGCGACTTGGATGCCGAGGGTGGCGAGTTCGCCGTGCACCCTGCGGTAGCCCGGCGCTTGCCGGAAACTTCATCCATCGACCTGGGAGCGCAGGAAGTCTGCCCAGGTACTGGAGTTCCGTTCGGGCGCTGGGTTGATCCCGGCCTCCTTGAGGATCTCCCATACGGTGGAGGAAGCCACCTTCACGCCGAGGATGAGCAGTTCGCCGTGGAGGCGCCGGTAGCCCCAGTTGGGATTCTCCCGGGCCAGGCGCAGGACCAGAGCGCGAATGGAGTGCACGGTGCGAGGCCGGCCTGTGGGGTTCCAGAACCCAGCCTGGCCTGATAACCAGCAGCGATGGGTAGAGCACCACGCTCCGGGAAGGATCTCGGACTGTGTCGCTACGTCTGCTCTACCTGGTTTTCGCCCGGCTGCTCGGCTGGCTGGCGCTTCTCTGCCGTTCCTCGTCGTCCAAGAACATCGAACTACTGGTCCTGCGGCACGAGGTCGCGGTCCTGCGCCGCACGAACCCCAAACCACGCTTCGACTGGGCGGACCGTGCCTACCTCGCCGCGCTGCTCCGACACCTGCCCAGAGCGCTGCGACAACACCGTCTGGTCACACCCGACACGATTCTGCGGTGGCGCCGCCGGCTGGTGACGAAGAAGTGGACGTACCCCAACCAGACCGGCCGCCCGCCGATTGACCAGGCTACCGCCACGCTCATCGAACAACTCGCCGCGGAAAACGCCTCCTGGGGATACCAGCGCATCCAGGGTGAACTCCTCAAGCTCGGCTACCGCGTGGGCGCTTCGACGATCCGCAGGATCCTCAGGCGCCGGAAGATACCCCCGGCACCCGAGCGATGCACCGACACGACATGGCGGCAGTTCCTCCGTACCCAAGCCTCGACGATGCTCGCCGTCGACTGCTTTCACGTCGACTGCGCGGTCACCCTGCGGCGACTGTACGTCTTCTTCGCGTTGGAAGTCGGCACCCGGTATGTGCACGTCCTCGGTGTGACCAGCCATCCGGACGGGCCGTGGACCACGCAACAGGCCCGCAGTCTCCTGATGAACCTCGGCCGCCGAGCATCCGCGTTCGCCTTCCTCGTACGCGACCGGGCTGGCCAGTTCAGCAGGTCATTCGACATGGTCCTCGCCAGCGAGGACATCAAGGTCGTGAAGATCCCTCCGCGGTGCCCTCAAGTGAATGCGTATGCGGAGAGGTTCGTGCGCACCGTCCGCTCGGAGGTCACCGACCGGATGCTCGTCTTCAGCCAACGCCACCTACGCACCGTGCTGAACGAGTACGCCCAGCATCACAACGGGCGAAGACCGCACCGCGGACAACAGCTGCGCCCGCCGCGACCCGACCACCCCACCGCCGACCTCACCCACGAGAGGATCAAGCGCCGCCCAGTCCTCGGCGGCCTCATCGACGAGTACGAGCGAACGGGATGAAATGCAGGTCAGCACGACGCCCCAGTTCTGGAACCCCACAGGCTACGGGAACTGTGAAGTGGTTCAGCGCGGAGAAAGGTTTCGGTTTCATCGCCCAGGCTGGTGGCGGCCCGGATGTCTTCGCCCACTACTCGGCGATCAACTCCACGGGCTTCCGTGAGCTCCAGGAGGGCCAGACCGTGACTTTCGATGTCCCCCAGGGCCAGAAGGGCCCCCAGGCGGAGAACATCAACCTGGCCTGAGAATCCCCACCCGAGCCCTGCGCTAGCGGAATATGCCGCCGACTTGAGGTGTTTGCGCGCGGTGTAGAGCTCGTCGGCCGTCGCGGGTGTGGGGGAGACGGTCGCGGCGCCGCGGTTGCCGTCGAAGCGGACCAGGTCGCCGTGTTCGAGTAGGCGCACCGCCTCGCGGACCGTGTTGCGGGCGATGCCGAGCTCGGCGGCGATCGCGCTCTCTCGCAGCCGGTCGCCGGGGCGGAACGCGCCCGCGAGGATCCGCTCCAAGTCGGCGGGCGCGGCCAGGTAACGCAACGCCTGCCCCGTCGTGGCCGGCCGCCGCTACCTGGACTGGCGCCGACCCCGAAGCCGCTCCGATCGCCGTCGTCCGCACCATCCGCGACGCGATCGACGCATAACCGAGCTGCTCGACTCGCTGCCGAGCGCCACCTGAGACCTCCTGTCCTCACCGCCCGTTGAACTGTCGAATTCGGTCCCCGTTCTGCGGCTCGGTCCTTGCCGTGCTGGCCGTTGGTGTCGGATGTGGGAGGGGTTGAGCGGGGTGGGCGTGCTGACCTGGACGCCGCCACCGCCCGGGACCTGGCCGCACTCGTCGCGGACGGCGCCTGGGGCCTCGTCAACTACTGGATCGTCGACGGCGACGAGCCGCTCGATCCCGAACAGTTGGCTGACCGGCCGCTGCGCCTGTCGGCGGTCATCACGCGTGACCACTCTGCTCTCGAAGGCAAAGGGGCCACGACGGGGATACGCCTGAAGCGCCGCGACCGGCGGCGCTTCAGGCGTATGTCGTGTCTCGTCGACCGGTCGCCGATTTCAGGACCAGGGCAGGACGAGCGCACCCCAGGCCACCACGGGCCCCGCGGCTACGATGCCGCAGGTGTAGCCGAGGACCTGGCGGTAGAAGCCGCGCCGCTCCACTCCCCGTGCGTTGCTCAGCACCAGGGCCCCGTTGGTGGAGAACGGGGAGACGTCGACGATCGTGGTGGAGACGGCGAGAGCGGCTATCAGGCCCGTCGAGCTGAGGTGGCTGGACAGCAGCAGCGGAACGGCGATCGGGATGATGGCGGTGAGGATCGCGGTCGAGGAGGCGAAGGCGGAGGTGACCGCGACCGTGAAGCAGAGCAGGAGGGCCACGACGAGCGGGGTACCGAAGTCGGCCGCGTGCTCGGAGATCTTCTCGATGATCCCGGCGTGCTCCAGCATCGCGATGTAGGTCATCATGCCGCCGACCAGCAGCAGGGTGTGCCAGCTGATGCCGTCCACCGCCTTCTCCTGGCGCTTCATGTCCAGGAGGGCCAGCAGCGCTCCGGCGGCCAGGGCGAGGACACCGATCTGCATCTGAAAGCCGAGAGCACACACCACGAGGGCAGCGAGGGCGGCGAGCGTGGCCCACTGGTGCCAGGTTGCTCGCTGCGTGGTCGTGTCGCCGTTCGTCTCCTCCTGCTGGGGCTGCTCGGTCGGGTCCGCCGTCATCGTGCGGCGCCGCAGGGCGGCGAAGGTCAGCACGGACAGGAGGAGATTGACAGCGAAGCTGGCGAAGAAGAGGGTCGCAGGGGCGACGGTCAGCTCGGTGTCGTCGACCATGCCGAGCACCAGCACCCCTGAGACGGCCATGGGGGAGAAGGCCCCTGCATGGGCGCCGCTGATCACCATCATTCCGGTCATCAGCGGGTTGATGTCGTAGCGGAAGGCGAAGTTCATCGCGATGGGCACCAGGATCGCCACGGCGGCAGGGGTGAAGGTGCCCAACGACGTCAGCACCCCGGCAAGGAGGAACAGCACCCAGGGGATCAGGAACGTACGCCCCCTCACCAGGCGGACTCCGGCGGCGACCAGAAGATCGACCGTGCCGTTGCGGCGGGCCACGGCGAACAGATAGGTGACGCCGACGATGGTGAGGAAGAGCTCCACGGGGAAGCCCTCGAATATCTGATCCTCCGTCATGTTCAGTGCGGTCGTACCGATCGCGAACGACACGACGAAGGCCAGGATGCCGATGTTGATCGGCAGGACGGTGCCGACGACGAACATGACGAGCAGCGCGCCGACGGATACCAGCTCAGGAGACATCATTGTCCTCTTTGTCCTGCGGGGACGGGGCGGGCGAGAGCGTCCGGTGACTGCGGCTCACCGGGGAAGGGTGGCAGGGGTCAGGCGGCGGCCGGCAGTGCGGGATCGCGTACGAGGATGCGGGCCTGGCACAGCACACGCGCGGCCCGGGCGACGGTGACCCGGTCCGGTCCAGTGCCCGAGGACTCCACGGCCAGCACACCTGCAGGGGTGCCGATGCGCAGGACGCCGCGGCCGGCGGCGGTGGACGCCTCGGCCACCACGGTGCCCTCGACGAGGTTGGCGGCGGCCACGGCCACCGCGGAGGTGAGCCCGATGGCCGGGTGCGGGGAGTTCATCGACAGCATCCGTACGGACACGTCGTACTCGTGCGCGCCCACGTGCTCGCCGAGGGTGGTGGTGTAGGCGACGGGAGAGCCGACGAGGCCGACCTTGGGCACCGCGTCACCGGGCGCAGCCCCGGGTTCGGCCAAGCCCATGCGGATTGCGGCGGCATGCCGGGCCGCACGCAGCCGAGGCACCTCCGTACGCATCTGCTCCAGCGTCTCGGCTCCGGTCCTCTCGGCGCGCAGCGCGTCCACCAGGACCACCGGGGCACCGGCGTCCACCATGCTCACGGCCAACGACCGCTCGCCGACCGGCAGTACTTCAGCCGGCCGGCCGGTCGGCAGGAGGTGACCTGTCGCTGCGCCCGAGGGGTGACGAAAAGCGAGACCTACCGGCACGCCTCCGGCCAGCGTGCCCGGGACCGTACGGTCTCCGAACTCCTGGACCCGGCCTCCCGGGGTGTCCACCTCGGCTTCGAGAACGGCGCCCGTGTTGATGTTGCGCATGACCACGGGGGTGCGCTCGTCCCTGAGCGGCACCAGGCCCTCGGCGACGGCGTAAAGGGCGATGGCTGTCGCGCAGTTGCCGCAGTTGCTGCCCCACTCGACCGTGCCGGTCCCGATGCCGACCTGGGCGAAGAGGTAGTCGATGTCGACGCCGTCGTGGGCGCTCGCGCCGACCACGGCCGCCTTGGACGTGGTGGGGGTGGCGCCGCCGATGCCGTCGAGCTGAACCGGGTCCGCCGCGCCGTAGGCGTCGACCAGGATGCGCTCGATCCGATCGCGGTCGGCGGGCATGTGCACCTGGGGGAAGAGCCAGCACTTGCTGGTCCCACCGCGTACGAGGGTTGCGGGAACGTGCATGTCAGAGCGTCCTTCTCTCAGCGCATCGGGTGCGGGACCGCTGCGTTGGCCAGACTCTCGCAGAGCCATTGGCTTGAGCACAATGTCTCGTTCCTTGAGGAGGCTTTAGCTGGGCTAAAGTCGCCGCATGCTCAATGTCCGCCGACTGCTGCTGCTCGCCGAGGTCGCCGAGCGCGGCTCGCTCACCGCCGCCGCCGAGGCGCTGTCCATGACCACGTCCGCCGCTTCCCAGCAGATGTCCCTGTTCGAGCGCGAGGCCGGGCAGCCGCTGATCGAGCGGCTACCGCGCGGCGTGCGCACCACCGCGGCCGGTGCCGCGCTCGCTGAACGGGGCCGCACCATCCGCCGTGAACTCCAGGCAGCAGAAGCTGACTTGGAGGCGTTCGGCCATCTGGACCGTGGTGTCGTGACCCTCGGCTCCTTCCCCACGGCCAGCGCCTCACTGCTTCCGCTGGCCCTGACCCGTTTCCGCCGCGCCCACCCGCAGGTACGCACGGTCGTGCGTGCCGGGGTCCTGGCCCAGCTGCGGGAGATGCTGCACACCGGTGAGGTGGAACTGTCGCTGCTGTGGGACTACGACTGGAACCGCGTCGACGACGACCAGTTGATCCTCACTCCCCTTCTGGAGGACCCCACGGTGCTGGTCGTGCCGACCAGTTCGCCGCTGGTCGCCTCAGAGCATGTGCGACTGTCCGAGCTGGCGGGCCAGGAGTGGATCATCCGCGCCGAGAACCACCCGGTCGCGGACGTGCTCCGGCGTGCCTGTCGTCAGGCGGGATTCGAACCGCGAATCGCCTACGCCTCCCACGACTACCAGGAAGCGCAGGCGATGGTCGCCGCCGGCCTCGGCCTGGCTCTTGCGCCCCGACTGGCCCTGACCAACCGGCGCAGTGACGTACGCCTTCTCTCCCTGTCTCACGACCAGTCGTCCGACGTCGTCTCCCCGGTCCGCCGCATTCTCCTGGCCAGGCCAGCCCAGCGCGCCGCCACGCCCGCGGCTCAGGCGATGGCCCGCATCCTGCACGCCGTCGCGCGAGGGTTCACCGACCCCGGACTTGACCGCCCTCAGCTGGGCGCGGTGCGGAAGCGCTGACGCGTCGCTCAACCGTGCAACGAACGGCGGGAGTCCAGCAGTTCGCCCGCTCCAGGCCCTGCGGGTGCCGGAAAATTATCCGGCCTGGTCAAGGTGCATGTCGGTACTCGCGGAGGGTTCCGCCGGGTCGGTCTCGTCGGCGGACCTTCAGGGCCCCGAGCTGCGGTGGGCGGTTGACCGGTTGGGGGAGCGGGCGGAGTGGTGCGGCTTGCTTGAGGGTCCGGTGGGGTCGGTGCTCGTTGTAATGGGTCTCGAACTCACCTAATGCGTAGAGGCGGTGGCTCTGGTTCCAGATCAAGGTGCGGTCCAGGAGCTCGCGTCGGCAGGTCTGTAGCCAGCGCTCCATGAGGGAGTTCATCCGGGGCATCTGGATGCCTGTGGTGATCCCGCGACTCGAAGTTCATGACCGCCTTCGACGCCCTTTTGGCCGACGCCGACCAGAAGGTACGTCTTCGCCGTCATCGAGCACTCGACAAGGCGCATCCGGGTCCTGGGCGCCACCGCAGCACGAGAGATCATGAGCCGTCCGCATTGGTCCGCGGGAAGACAATCAAAGGTCGGTGTGCGCGGCTCGCCGATAGGTAATCAAGGCCGTGACCTGCGCGGATGATTTATCGGCACCCGCAGTGTCCGAGGTCAACCAACCGTCGGCATAAAAGCCTTGGCGTGTGCGAGGTGGGCTTCCAGGAGCTGGGCCGCCTCCTCGCCTTTCGCCTGACGGAGCAGCTCCACGATGGCCCGGTGCTGCTCGACCTGTGCGGGCAGATCGTCGCTGGTGCGGTCTGTGGTGGCCACCGCCAGCTTGATCTCCGACATGAGATCGCGGGCCGTCGCCGTCAGTCGGGGGCTGCCCAGGAGCCCGACGATCGCCACGTGCACGGCGAGATGCGCCTCCGTGACGACGCTGGCAGCGGCTGACGACGCGACAGCCTCTTCGAAGTCGCGCTGGACCGCGATGAGCGTCATGAGGTCGGTGCGAGTTGCCTGCACCACCGAGCGCGCCGCCGCCGTCTCCAGGACGCGCCGCGCCGTGAAGACGTCCTCGATCTCCTCCTCGGTGAGCTGCCGCACCTCGACCCCGCGATTCGGCCGCCGTACCAACAGGCCCTCACCGGTGAGGATTTGCAGGGCCTCACGCACGGTGCTGCGCGAGACACCGAGGCTCTCGGCGACATTGTTCTCGCGCAGAGAGGTGCCGCCCGTGAGGGTTCCCCGGTACATCTCCTCGCGCAGCGCGTGAGCCACACGGTCCACCGTGCTGGAGCGATCGATCTCTATGGGGCCTAGCGCCATGACGCACTTCCTCGGGGTCTTGGTCGGACAGCCGGACAATCTGGGGCGACAGTCTACTGGCATGCAGGAGTGGGGAGTTGGCGCGGCCTATTCCTCCCAGGGCTCTTGACGATCACTGTGCTTGCTGAAATTGTCCGACAAGCGGGCAGTCCGACGAAGCGTGTCGGTGGTTCCTTCTGCCCACACCCCCTACAGCTCCTTCTCCATGTGATCAAAAAATCCTGGCCACGGCCGTCGAGCCGCCCCCTCACACCAGGGAGACCTGTTCATGACCGATACCGCTGCCACCACACGCCTGTGGGGCGGGCGCTTCCGCAGCGCTCCGGATGAAGCGCTGGCAACGCTGTCCCGCTCGGATCCCAGCTACTTCGCCATGGCGCCCTATGATCTCGCCGGTTCCCGCTCCCACGCCCGCGAGCTGCACCGGGCCGACCTCCTGGACGACGGCGAGCTGGCGATGCTGCTCGAGGCCATCGACGTACTCGACGGCGAGTACCGGCGCGGGGAGATCCAACCGAACCGTGAGGACGAGGACGTCCACACGTTCCTGGAGCGGGTGCTCAGCGAACGGCTCGGCGCGGTCGGCGGCAAACTGCGCGCCGGACGCTCCCGCAACGACCAGGCCGCCAACGATCTGCGGCTCTACCTGCGCGACCAGGTGCGCAGACTCGCCGAGGCCACGGCAGACCTGACGGACGCCCTGCTGACCCAGTCCCGGCACCACTGCGCAACCCCGGCCCCCGGTTTCACGCACCTGCAGCCCGCCCAGCCGATCACCTTCGGGCATCAACTCCTGGCGCACGCACATGCGTTGGGCCGTGACATCGACCGCCTGCGCGACTGGGACCGGCGCAGCGCGCGCTCTCCGCTGGGGGCCGCGGCCCTCGCGGGATCGGCCATCGCGCTCACCCCGGAGCACTCCGCGCGCGAGCTCGGATACGAGCGCACCTGCGCCAACTCCATCGATGCGGTGGCCAGTCGGGACCACGTCGCCGAGTTCCTCTTCGTCGGCTCCATGCTCGCTGTCGACGTGTCCCGGCTCGCCGAGGAGATCTGCCTCTGGGCAAGCCGCCAGTTCCGCTGGATCGCGCTCGACGACCGCTTCGCCACCGGGTCGTCGATCATGCCGCAGAAGAAGAACCCGGACATCGCCGAGCTGGCACGCGGCAAGGCCGCCCGCCTCACCGGAAATCTGACGAGCGTCCTCGGCGTGCTCAAGGGTCTCCCGCTCGCCTACAACAGGGACCTCGCCGAGGACAAGCGCGCTGCCTTCGACACCGTGGAGACGCTCCTCATGGTGTTGCCCGCGATGTCCGGGCTCGTGCGCACCTTCGTCGTCGACGAGACGGAGCTGCGCGCGCAGGCGACCGCCGGATTCACCCTCGCTACCGAGATCGCGGACTGGCTCGCGCGCCGCGGCGTCCCCTTCAGCGAGGCCCACGAGATCACCGGGGCCGTCGTGCAGCTCTGTGAGGAGCGCGGCGTCGACCTGGAGGACCTGAGCGACGAGGACTACGCGGGCGTCGACGCCCGGCTCACGCCCGAAGTGCGCTCCGTCCTCACGGTGGAAGCGGCCCTTGCCGCGCGCAGCGGACAGGGTGGCACCGCGCCCGCCCGAGTCGACGAGCAGATACGGGAGTTGGCGGAACTGGTCGCCGAACAGCGTGCGTGGGCCGCCGAGTACGCGGGCCCCCGCACATGAGCACAGACCGGTCCGTGCCTCCCACGCCTTCCCCTCCTGTTTGCCCACCGACCGGGACACCCGGAGAAGAGAGCCAGGACATGTCCGAAGCAGTAGCGGCGGGCTCCGAAGCCGTGGACACGAGCGAGCTCGTCGCGGTGCCGCGCACCCACTACGGCCGGTGGATCGGCGCCCTCGCGGTGGTGGCCCTCCTGTGCTGGCTGGGCTACGCCCTCGCCCACGCGGCGATCGACTGGGGCGTCGTCAAGGAGTACTTCACGATGGGCGTGCTCCTCAAGGGGCTCCTCATCAGCCTTGTCCTCACGGTCGTCGGCATGGTCATAGGCATTGTCCTGGGCGTCCTCGCCGCGGTGATGCGCCTGTCCCGCAACCCGGTCACCTCCGGCGTCGGCTGGCTGTACGTATGGGTGTTCCGAGGCACCCCGGTCTATCTGCAGCTGCTCGCCTGGTTCAACATCGGGCTTCTCTTCCCGTACGTCTCCGTGCCCGGCATCGGCGGCGCCCGCACCGTCGACCTGGTCACCCCGTTCGTCGCCGCCGCCATCGGTCTCGGCCTCAACCAGGGCGCGTACACCTCCGAAGTGGTGCGAGCTGGCATGCTCTCCATCGACGAGGGGCAGACCGAGGCGGCCCAGGCACTCGGCATGTCACGCCTGCGCACCCTGGGACAGATCGTGCTGCCGCAGGCGATGCGGGTGATCCTGCCGCCGATCGGCAACGAGACCATCGGCATGCTCAAGACGACCTCGCTCGCCTCGGCCATCGGTGTCAGCGAGATCCTCTCGGAGGCGCAGCACATCTACTTCGTCAACAACCGGATCATGGAACTGCTGATCGTGTGTGCCGTGTGGTATCTGGCCGCGGTCTCGGTCCTCTCGGTCGTCCAGTACTACCTGGAAAGGCACTTCGCCAAGGGCAGCAGCAGTCGCGCGCTGCCCGCGACGCCTCTGCAGCAGCTGCGCACGGCCCTGAACCAGAAGAAGGCGGTCTCGTGATGAGCGTCACCACGACCACCGAACGCGCCCTGGTGCGGGCCGAGTCGGTGCACAAGAGCTACGGCGACCTCCAGGTCCTCAGGGGCATCGACCTCGAGGTGCACCACGGTGAGGTGGTGTGCCTGCTCGGCCCTTCCGGCTCGGGCAAGAGCACCTTCCTGCGCTGCATCAACCATCTCGAGCAGGTCAACTCCGGGCGGATCTGGGTCGGCGACGAAGTCATCGGCTACCGGCAGCAGGGCAACAAGCTGCACGAGTTGAACGAGCGGGCCATCGCCCGGCAGCGCCGCCGTATCGGCATGGTCTTCCAGCGGTTCAACCTCTTCCCGCACATGACGGCCCTGGAGAACGTGATGGCGGCGCCCGTCGGCGTCAAGCGGGTGGCACGCGAGGCCGCCCGCGAACGCGCCGTCGCCCTGCTCGGCAAGGTCGGGCTCAAGGACAAGGCGGACGCCTACCCGCGCCAGCTCTCCGGCGGGCAGCAACAGCGGGTCGCCATCGCGCGCGCCCTCGCCATGGACCCCGACCTGATGCTCTTCGACGAGCCGACCTCCGCGCTCGACCCCGAACTGGTCGGTGAAGTCCTGGACGTCATGCAGGACTTGGCGCGCAGCGGCCTGACGATGATGGTCGTCACCCACGAGATCGCCTTCGCCCGCGAGGTCGCCGACCGGGTGGCGTTCATGGACGGCGGCAAGGTCCTGGAGATCGGCCCGCCGTCCGAGATCCTCGAGAACCCTCAGCACCCGCGCACCCAGTCGTTCCTGGCGCGCGTCCTGTGAGCCGCACGTCGGCAGGAGAAGTCATGTCCCGTCCGATCCGCGCGCTCGTGTCCGTCGCCGTCTGCCTCGGTGCGACGGCCGCCCTGACCGGCTGCGTCAGCACCACCCTACCCGCGTCCGCCAGCGGCAAGGGCGGCCTCCCGCCCTCCGTCGTCGACGGCAAGGAGCTCAAGGTCGGCCTGTCGCCTGACTTCCCGCCCATGGAGTACCGCGACGGGAAGACCAACCGCCTGGTGGGCGTCGACGTCGACCTGGCCCGGGCGCTCGGCGACGAACTCGGCCTCAAGGTCACGTTCGTGGAGCAGCGCTTCGACCAGCTGATGAACTCGGTCGCGACCTCCCGCGTCGACCTGGTGATGTCCGGTATCTCCGACACGGTGGAGCGTCAGGAGACCGTGGACTTCGTCGACTACTTCGACACGGTCGGCCGCCTCTACACCCTGCCCTCGCGGGCCGGCGACTTCCGCACCGCCGCAGACGTGTGCGGCCGCAAGCTGGCCGTCAGCAAGACCACCGACTACTACGGTCAGGCCCTCGCCTTCAACAAGAAGTACTGCACCGGCAAGGGGAAGCCGGCCGTGCAGATCCTGCCGACCGACTCCGGCGCCGCGGCCCGCCTCCAACTGGAGCAGAAGCGCGCGGACATCGCCATCCAGGGCGGCGAGAACCTGGCCTTCTTCGACCGCACCGAACCCGGCCGGTTCCGCGCGGTGCTCGACCCAATGCCCGCGAAACCGTTCGCCGCCGTGGTCAAGAAGGACGACAAACCCATGGCGGCGCTGGTGATGAAGGGGCTGCGCAAACTGCGGGCCGACGGAACGTACCAGCGCATACTCAAGAAGGCCGGCCTGTCCTACGGGTCAACCGCGCCGAAATACAACGGAGTTGATGGCTGACTCATGCACACCCCCGCCGACCCGCGCCCGCCGCGCTGGCCCTACGGGCGCCGCAGCGCGGTCGCCCTCGCCTTCGACCTGGACGGCCCCACAGGCGGAGCCATGCTCGACGGTTCCCTATGGGACCGGCCCGGCTACTTCGCCCTGGGCGGCTACGGCCCGCACCGGGCGCTGCCCCGCCTGCTCGACCTTCTCGACGACGCCGGTGTCCCCGCCACGTTCTTCACACCCGCCTGGGTGGTGGAGCACTGGCCGCAGGCTTGCCGTCAGATCGTCGAGCGCGGTCACGAGGTCGCCCACCACGGCTACCGCCACGAGTGCTACTACGACCTGACGGCCGACGAACAGGCGGACGTCATCACCCGCAGCCAGCGCGTGTTCCGCGACGTCCTGGGCACCGAGGCCACCGGCTTCCGCTCCCCGTCCGGCGACTGGCACCCCGAGACCCCGCGCATCCTGCGCGACCACGGGTTCCGCTATTCGAGCTCGATGCGCGGCGACGACCGCCCCTACCGGCACACCGTCGACGGCGTCACCACCGACCTGGTGGAGATCCCGGCACGCTGGGACCTCGACGACTATGCCTTCCTCGCCTACCACCGCAACCCCGACTACCCCAGCGGCCAGGACCGGATCGCCAGTTACGCGTTGACGCTCGACAACTGGAAGCGCGAGTTCGACGGATACCGCGCCGAAGGGCTCTGCCTGACCACTCTCTTCCACCCGAAGGTCTCGGGCAGGCCTGGCCGGCTGCTGATCCTGGAGGAACTGATCGCCCACACGCGGGCACACGACGACGTCTGGTTCGCGCGCTGTGACGACGTGGCCGAATGGTGGATCGAGAGCGGGCAGGGAGCGCAGGTGGCGGCCACATGAAGGACATCCGAGGCCGTTGGCCGAACGACGCCCGCGCCGCCGTCATGATCAGCGTCGACCACGACGCCGATCTCGCCATCCTCAGCGGCTCGCCCGCCACCGCGGACCGGGGCAAGACCCTGTCCGTCGGCAGGTACGGAACCGACCGCGGCATCGACCGGCTGCTCGGCCTCTTCGCCGAACTCGCCATCCCCACCACGTGGTTCGTACCTGGACGCAACGCCGAGAGGCACCCAGAGGCAGTGCGACGCATCGCCGCGGCCGGACACGAACTCGCCTGTCACGGCGATACGCACGAAGACTTCCAGGACCTGACGCTCGACGAACAGACCCGCGCCGCCCGCGACGGAGCGGACCGGCTCCGCCAGGTGACCGGCTCGAACGTGCGCGGATTCCGCACCCCGGCGGGGGAGTGGAAGCCGGGTCTCGGCAGTCGGCTCACCGGATTCGGCATCGACTGGTCCTCGTCGTCACCCGGCGACGATCTGCCCTACCTCCACCCCGGCACGCACGGCGTCGTCGAGATCCCGGTCCAGTACGAACTCGAGGATCACCAGTACTTCTTCTTCAACCTCGAACCGCCCTTCCCGACGGGGCAGTCGCGCATCGCGTCGTACGCACACGTCCTCGGCAACTGGACCCAGGAGTTCACCGCGTACCACCGCTTCGGGCTCTGCTACGTGCTGCGCCTGCACCCCGAGGTGACGGGCACGCCGGGCAGGATCGGACTCGTCCGGGAGCTCATCACCCACATCCAAGGCCACCCGGACGTCTGGCTCGCGACCGGATCGCAGATCGCCGACCGGTGGCGGGCGCAGCACCCGGCCAACGACCCAGGACACCCCGCCGACCTGTTCGCACGGCTGACGGCGGAGCGGGAGGGCGCCGCATGACCGCCGCGCCGTTGGACCATCTCGCGGACCTGATTGCCGACACCACGTACGACGATCTGCCGGACGCCGTCATGCGCAAGGCAACCGTTCACCTCCTGGACACGCTGGGCGCCGGGCTCGCCGGGGCGCACAGCGAGGAGACCCGGATCGCGCTGTCGGTGCTCGGCGACGAGAGGGGCGACTGCCCGGTGTGGGGGACGGGAGAGCGGCTCACCCCCAGAGCGGCCGCTCTGGTGAACGGCATCTCCAGCCACGCCTACGAGGTCGACGACACCGGCGGCTGCGACCACTCGGGCGCGGTCGTCGTACCCGCCGCGCTCGCGGCTGCCGACGCCAGTACCTCCCCGGTGAGCGGCGCCCGCCTGCTCACCGCGATCGTCCTCGGCTACGACGTGGGCCGCCGGATGCTCGAAGCACTCGGCGGCTACGAGGCGCACAACGGGGCCGGCTGGCACTCCACCGGAACCTGCGGTCCCTTCGGCGCGGCAGCCGCCGCGGCACACGTCCTCGGCCTCCCCGCCCGAGAGGCGCAGGCGGCCCTCGGCCTGGCCTCCAGCGGCAGCGCGGGACTGTGGGCCTTCGTCCACGACGGAGCCATGGCCAAACGCCTGCACGCGGGCCGCGCCGCCGAGAGCGGTCTGCTCGCGGCACGCCTCGCGGCAGCCGGGATGAAGGGCCCTTCGGCCCTGCTCGACGACACCTGGGGCGGTCTGCTCTCCACTTACGCCGGCCGGGATGCCGAACCAGCCGCGCTAACCAAGGAGTTGGGCCGCAACTGGAAGATCATGCGCAGTTCTCTCAAGCCATACGCCTCGTGCCGCGGCACCCACTCGTCCGTCGACGCGCTGTTCGCGATCATGGCCGAGCAGCGGCTGGCCGCGGCGGACATCGCCTCCGTCCACGTGCGCCTCAGCCCGTTCCTGCACGGCATGTGCGGGGGCCGGTCGACCGCGACGCTCGCCGCGGCGCAGCTGAGCCTTCCCTACGCGGTGGCCGCCGTACTCGCCCATGGGCATGCGGGACTCGACGCGTACGCGCAGGAGCGCAGGACTGGGTCTGAGCTGCGCGCCGCCATGGAGCGGATCGCACTCGAGGTCGACGAGGAGATGCCGGCCACCGAGGAACCGGTCGTCACCGTGACCGGTACCGGCGGGGGATGCTGGGCGCGACGGATCACCCAGGCCAGCGGCTCGCCGGGGAACCCGCTCACCGAACCGGCCGTCCGGGAGAAGTTTCGTGCACTGGCCGGGCGGGTCCTCGCACCGGAACGGACACGGGTGCTGGAGGACGCCGCGTTCGGCCTGGCCGCGACGGGCGATGTGCGCGAGCTCGCAGGGCTGTTGGCAAGCGCGTAACGGCGAGCGAATCAGGCGCGGCTCGGGTTGCGGGCACCGCTGAGTCGGTCTCGTCGGTGCCAGGAGTGTGTCGACTGCGCCACGCGATGGTCGATGCCGCTCGATCCTGCTCGGATCCGGATCCCGACCGGGCCGGCTTCACCGCCGCTACTGCCACCGCCCAGGCCACGGTGATCCGGGCTACGGGGATCGTCGACCAGCATCGCCCCGCCCCGTCGGCGACCGGTCAAGGTCCGCGCCGACAAGGCGTACTTCCCCGCCGAACACTTCGTCCGGCTCCGCTCACGAGAACTCCTCGGTCGCCTTGATCGCGACATGGCGTGCCGGCCTATGGCGTCAGTCGCCGTCGCGATCCGCCAAAATCCCCTGTACCCGGGCTGCATTGGTTGCGATGTGATGCCTGGCCTCGCGCTGTGCCCGCCCCGCGTCCCCCGTGCGGATCGCGGCCATCAGTGGTTCGTGTTCGGCGACCACCTTGCTGGGGTTCTCGCTCTCGCGTTCGTGTGCGGACAGGGCCATGAGGTAGAAGCGCAGCTCACGGGTGAGCGTTGCGTAGAAGGAGTCGATGCGGCTGTTGTCGAGGGTCGCGACGATCGACGCGTGGAAGGCGAGGTCCGCGGCGACGGTGTCCGCGCGCTCTCGTGTGCCGGCGGCCGCGACGAAGTCAGCGAACGCCCGCTCCACCGTGGCGAGCTGACCATCTGTCAAGGGTGTCGCCAGTGCCGCCGACTCGAGGTGTTTGCGCGCGGTGTAGAGCTCGTCGGCCGTCGCGGGTGTGGGGGAGAAGGTCACGGCGCCGCGGTTGCCGTCGAAGCGGACCAGGCCGCCGTGTTCGAGTAGGCGCACCGCCTCGCGGACCGTGTTGCGGGCGATGCCGAGCTCGGCGGCGATCGCGCTCTCTCGCAGCCGGTCACCGGGGCGGAACGCGCCCGCGAGGATCCGCTCGAGGTCGTGCTCAGCGGCGTCCGGATGCCGCGAATGAACACCATCATGGCGAGGTGGGTGCAGACCTGTCGGCGCGAACTCCTGGACCGCACCTTGGTCTGGGGCCAGCGTCATCTCCTGCACGCCCTACGGGAGTTCGTTCTACAACGGCCACCGGCCTCGCGAGGGCATCGCCAACGCCCGTCCGCTCCGGCCGCTGCCTGTCCCGCTCGCTGACCCGGAGCAGATAGCCCACCTCGACATACGGAAATGCCAACGCCTCGGCGGCATCCTCCACGAATACGAACATGCCACGTGACCTGCGCGGACGGGGTTCTCGGCAAGCGCAGGCCGGCCTCCGCGTTTCGGCTGGGACTGAGCGGCGTGTCGGCGGGCGATGGCGTTGCGGTGCCATCGAAGTACCGTGTCTGGCCTCACCAGCAGGCGCATCTGACGCAGCACCTCTCGTGGCAGGTCATGGAGGAGCGACGCCAGGAACGCGCGGTCGCTCGCGTGGAACCGAAGTTGCTGCCCGTTCAGCTGCCGTTCGAGAACGCCGATCTGGTGGCGCAAGGCCAGGATCTCGGCATCTTTCTCACGATCGCTCATCGGTAGCAGTCGCAGCATCGCGAACGCGTTCGTCACACCCAGGTACGCCAGTCTCAGAAGCACGACTGATCATCATGCCTCGCCCACCACCGCCAAGCGATAGCTGCGACTTGAGCAGCCTCAGCCAGCGCCGCGACCCGCTCCCACGTGCATGGATGAGGTATTCGGCAAGGGCAACGCCCTGCTGGGTCGATCTGATGGCCTCTGATCAGCAGGCGGCGCTCGACTTCTACCGGGACCTGTTCGGCTGTCAGGGCGAGATCGGCCCGCCCGAGTTCGGCGGGTACGCGATGTGCACGCTGAACGGCAAGCCGGTGGCCGGGATCATGAAGGCCCAGCCGATGAACGAAGGGGACCCCACCCCGCCCACGGTGTGGACCACCTACTTGGCCAGCGTTGACGCGGACGCCACCCAGGCCGTGATCACCGCGGCCGGCGGCACGGTGATGTTCCCGGTGATGGACGTGGGCACGGTCGGCCGGATGTGCGTCGCGGCCGACCCGACAGGGGCCGTCTTCGGCGTCTGGCAGCCCGTCGACTTCTACGGTGCCCAGGTGGTCAACGAGCCCGGCGCGCTCACCTGGAACGAGCTGCACACCTCGGACATCCCTGCCGCCTCGGCCTTCTACCAGAGGGCGCTCGGCCTCGGCTCCGCCCCGATGGAGGGCGCCGGCATGGCGGACTACCACTCGATGAACGTGGGCGGCCGCCCCGTCGGCGGCATGACCACCATGGAGGGCACGCCGCCCGGGGTGCCCCCGCACTGGCTCACCTACTTCGCGGTGGACGACACCGACAGCGTGGTGGACGCGCTGGTGAAGGCCGAGGGCAACGTGCTCGTCCCGCCGTTCGACTTCGTCGCGGGCCGGATGGCCGTCGTCCAGGACCCGCAGGGCGTCGTCTTTGCGGTGATCAAGCCCGTCCCGATGTGACGCTTCTAGGGAGACGGCGCTGATCGCGGTCGGCGCATGACGCGCGAAGGGCCGCACGGGCCAGGTGAGTTGTGACGCTTGCCGGGGCCCGTGCTGGGTCCGTGCGGCCTGTTCCATGTCCTGCACGACGGTGACGCCGGTGAGGCGGGACAGTTCCCCGACCGACGCTCAGTCGACCGGAAGCGGCGCGTCCGAGCCGGGTGCAGATGCTCGCGCGCCGACGGGTCGCGCGACCTCTGCGGTGCGCCGCGTACAGGCCAGGTACAGCACCGTCGCCACCAGCAGGCCGACGATCCAGGAGATGTCGGCGCCGCCCAGGTGGGCCACCATCGGCCCGGTGTAGAGGGTGCTGCTGATGAAGGGGATCTGCGCCGCGACGGCGGCCAGGTAGACAAGGACGGCCGGCCAGTTCACCAGTCCGTACGCGCCCCGGGGCCGGAAGAGTTCGCCGACGTCGTAGTGGCCGCGCCGTACGACGTAGTAGTCGGTGAGGTTGATGGCGGTCCACGGCACCAGCAGGTACAGCAGGAACAATGTGATGTTCTCGACGGTGCTCAGGATGTGGCCGCTCGCCATCAGCGTGGCCGCGATCGTGAGTGCCGCGCTCACCACGATGAAGACGGCGCGCACCAGCGGCGTCGCCGAGCCGTGGCCCTTGGCCGAGAAGGCACTGATCGCGGTGAGGTACATGCCGTAGTAGCCGTACACGCCGGCCGGGACGATGCCGATGACGATGGCGAGCAGGATGGCCGAACTCAGCCCCGGGATCTGCTGGCCGAGCATGCCGATGGTGTCGTCGCCCACCGCCTTGGCGCTGATCGTGGCGGCGAACGCGCCGAGGATCATCACCCAGGAGGAGCCGAGTGCCGAGCCGGCGTAGGTCCACAGGAACGTGGTCCGCGACGGGGTGTCCTCGGGAAGGTAGCGGGAGTAGTCCGAGACGTACGGCGCCCAGGTCAGCTGCCACGAGACGAAGATCGAGATGACGAGCAGGACGGTGCCGAACGACGGGGTCGGGCTGCTCGGCAGGTGGTCCGGCAAGTGACCGGCCAGCGCGAACGTGAGGGCGAGGAACAGCAACCCCGAGACCACGCTGACCACCCGGGTCGACAGGTGGATGACCTTGTACCCGACGATGGCGATGACCGCCGGGACCGCGCCCTGGATGATCACCGACCAGGTGAACGAGATGTGGGCCCAGTTCGCGAACGCCTGCCCGGTGATGACGCCGCCCTCGATACCGAATCCGAGGTACATGCACAGGACGATCACGACCGGCAGCAGCGTGCCGAGGAATCCGAACTGCGCACGGCTCTGGATCATCTGGGGCACGCCCAGACGGGGACCCTGGATCGAGTGGTAGGCCATGAACACGGCACCGGCGAGGTTGCCGATCAGGATGGTGGCGACGGCCCAGGGAAGATCGAGTCCGAGGGTGACCGCCAGGACGCCGGTGACGAACCCGGTGATCTGCACGTTGCTGGAGAACCAGACCGTGAACAGGTGCCACGGCTTGCCGTGGCGCTCCTCCGGCGGGACGTAGTCGATCGAGTGCTGCTCGATCGATGCGCCGTGTGATCTCTTGCGGTCCGTCCCAACCGTCTCGCCCATCTCACCCATCACACCCATCTCGTCCATCTCATGCCTCCTGCGGGATCAGGGCGGCGGCACGGGCGATGGCGCCCAGCGCGTCCAGGTGAGCGGGGGTGTCGGCGACCGGCTGGTCGGTGGCGGAGAACTTCGCGATGACGACGTCGGTCCGCGGGTCGAGCCAGAGGTACTGGCCGAAGATGCCGACGCCGTAGAAGGACCCGTGGTCGTCGCCCGGGATCCACCACTGGTTCTTGTAGGTGCCGCCCGCCGCCGCGTCGGACTCGGCCGTGGTCGCGAAGTCCCCTCCGCGGCGCGTCCGCGCGATCCAGTCAGCCGGCACCACCGGTGTGCCCTCGCGCCACCCGTCGTCGAGAATCAGGCGCCCGAATCGCGCGAGATCGCGCAGGCGCATCCCCATCCCGGCACACGCGTACGGCGTTCCGTTGTCGTCGACCGTGACGAAGGCGTCGTCCTCGGCGCCGATCCACGACCAGAGATGACGCCGCATCAGCTCGCCGTAGCCCGCGCCGCCGGCGCGTTCGAGCACCCACGCGAGGACGTCGGTGGTCCCCGAGCAGTACTGGAAGCCGGCGCCGTGCCGGCCGGCGCCGCGCAACCCGGCCAGGAACGTCCGGGTGCCGACCACGTCCCCGGGCCGCCGCGTCCGCCATCCGGCGGCGCGGTCGCCCGCGTGGACTTCGGCGGTGGGCTCCAGGTACGACATGTCGTAGTGCGGCGCCGCGGTCATGTCGAGCAGCTGTCCCACGGTGGCGCCGGCGTAGGAACCCGCCGCCAGTTCAGGGACGTACGTCGGGACCCTCGCCTCGATGTCGAGGAGGCCGGCGGCGGCCAGCACCCCGGCCAGCATGCCGGCGAAGGACTTCGATATGGACATCACGATGTGGCGGGACGCGGCGGTGAACTCACCGAAGTAGCGCTCTGCGAGGACCGTGTCGCCGCGCAGTACGAGGATGCCGTCGGTGTGCGTGCGGGTGAGGAACTCCTCCGCACCGACCGGCGCCCCGTCAGGGCCCGGCAGGGTCAGCAGGTCCCAGTTCAGGGGCTCGCGCGCGGGCTCCAGTACGCGTACCGGAGCCTCACCGCGAGCGATGGGCGCGCAGGGGACCACGTCCTCGACCCGGTGCAGGCCGAGCCGGTGGTGGGGCGGGGTGAGCCAGTTGCCGGACGAGACGTCGCAGGAGGTCATGGTCATGGGGGAAATGGTGATCCCGGCCGGCTACGCCTGTCCAAGACCTAACCACTACCCACGACCATGCCGTTTCGGCATGATGAGGCATGGAACTCCGCCACCTGCGCTGCTTTCTGACCGTCGCGCGACTCGGTACCGTCACGGCCGCCGCCGAGCACCTGCACATCGCCCAGCCCGCGGTGTCCCGCCAGATCCAGCGCCTCGAGCGCGACCTCGGCGTCACGCTCTTCCGCCGCAACGGGCACCGGCTGTCCCTCACCGACGCGGGCCGCCACACGCTCGACGTGGCGCACGACCTGCTCACCCGGGCCGACCGGCTGACGACGGTCGCCGGTCAGCTGGCCGACGGACAGCTGACCCGGATCACCTGCGTGGCCGCCCCCACCACGCTGGACTATGTCCTCGCCCCGTTCGTCGCCACCCTTGGCGACGACGACCCGTTCATCGCCGTCGTCTCGGTCCTCGGCGACGAGGTGCACGAGGCGGTCGCCGCCGGGCACGACTTCGGCATCGCCGCGAACGTGCCCCCCGCGGGCGGCCTCGCCTGGCAGCACCTCACCCGCGTACCGCTCCACGCCTACGTCCCCCCGGGCCACCCCTGGGCCCGCGACACCGGCGTCACCCTTGACGAGCTGATGGAGCAGCCCCTCCTCCTCCCGGGCCCGACGGACCCGACGCGCACCGTTCTCGACGCGGCCGTCACCGCGGCCCGGCTCCGGTACCGACGCCACACCGAGGTCCCGTGGGAGCAGATGCGCCACGCCCTGGCAGCGGGGCGGCGTGGCGTCGCGATCGGGACCGAGCTGCCGCGCTTCGGCACCCGTCCCGTGCTCGTCCTCGACCTCGACGGCGCCCCCGTCCAGCTCCCCATCCACGCGTGCTGGAGCCCCGACCACTACGCGGCCGCCGCGCTCGAACAATTGGCCACGCGACTCGGCACCTTCGCCGAGCAGGTCGTCCGCCCTGAGGCCGAGGCGATCTGAGGCTGAAGCGGTCTGAGGCGCGGGGCCGGGGCCGGCGTGGGTTTCCGGGCGAACCCGGCGGTGCCGCCGGTACGGCCGAAAGATCTGAACCGATACCGGGAATCAGGCCGCGACGAGCTCCTGCTCGCGGTCCGGCGTCTTGACCTTGGGCTTCTTGTTCGGCAGCGAGAGCCGGAAGACCTTGTGCCACGCGGAGAACACCTGCTTGGGCAGCGGCCCGGTGACGTACTCCAGCTCGTACTTTTCGAACAGCGCGCGCACCTTCACCGCGACCTCGGCGTACCGGTTGCTCGGCAGGTCCGGGAACAGGTGGTGCTCGATCTGGTGCGACAGGTTGCCAGTCATGAAGTGCATGGCCCTGCTGCCGCTGATGTTCGCCGAGCCCATCATCTGGCGCAGGTACCACTGGCCGCGCGTCTCGCCCTTGATCGACCGGCGCTCGAAGACCTGTACGCCCTCGGGGAAGTGCCCGCACATGATCACCGAGTGGGACCAGACGTTGCGGACCAGGTTCGCGGTGAACGTGGCGGCGAGCGTGGGGAGGAACGACGGGCCCGAAAGCAGCGGGTGGATCACGTAGTCCTTGAGCACCTGCTTGCGGATCTTGCGGCCCACGGCTTTGGCCCGCGCGCGGAACTCCGGATTTTTGCGGCGGCGCTTGTGCAGGTTCTTGCCGAGCTCCAGGTCGTACGCGGCGATGCCGTACTCGAAGAAGCAGGCGTTGATGAAGTTCCACAGCGGCTGGCCGAGGTGGAACGGGTGCCACCTCTGGTCCTCGTCGACGCGCATGATGCCGTAGCCGAGGTCGTTGTCCTTGCCGATCACGTTGGTGTATGTGTGGTGCAGCTCGTTGTGCGAGTGCTTCCACTGCGCGGACGGCGAGACGTGATCCCACTCCCAGGTGGTGGAGTGGATCTTCGGGTCTCGCATCCAGTCCCACTGGCCGTGCAGGATGTTGTGGCCGATCTCCATGTTGTCCATGATCTTCGCCACGGACAGGCCGGCGGTGCCGAGCAGCCACGCGGGCGGGAAGATCGAGAACAGCAGCACGCCCCGGCTGACCAGCTCGAGCTTGCGCTGCGCCGAGATGACCTTGCGGATATAGGCGGCGTCCTTCTCGCCGCGGCCGGCGATCACGTCGTCGCGGATCGCGTCCAGCTCGCGGCCGAGCTCCTCGATCTGCTCCGCGGTCAGGTGGGCGGTGGGGTCGATGGCGGTCAAGGTGGTCCTACCGTTCGATGTCGCAGGGGCCCGCCGCGGCGGACACACAGGTCTGGATGAGGACGCCCGGCTCGGCCTCGGTGATCTCGCCGGTACGCAGGTCGCGGACGGCGCCCGCCTTGAGCGGCGTGACGCAGCCGAAGCAGATGCCCATGCGGCACCCGGAGGGCATGAGCACGCCGGCCTCCTCGCCGATGTCCAGCAACGGCGTAGCGCCGTCCGCGTCGACGGTCTTGCCGGTGGCGCTGAACGTGACCTCGCCGCCGCCGCCGCCGCCGGCGACGACGATGCCGGGGCGGAAGCGTTCGGTGTGCAGGCGCTCGTGGACGCCATGCTCGGTCCAGTGCATTTCGGCGGCGTCGAGCAGGCCCGCGGGCCCGCAAGCCCAGGTCTCGCGCTCGGCCCAGTCGGGCACGAGTTCGTCGAGACGGACGATGTCGAGCATGCCGTCTGTGTCGGTGTGGACCTCGGTGAGCCGCAGCTTCTTGTCCGCGACCAGGTCGTGCAGTTCGCCCCGGAAGATCACGTCTTGCGGCTGTGGCGCGCAGTGGACCATGACGACGTCGTCGAACTCGGTGTCGCGCAGCATGCCCATCACGGGCGTGATGCCGCTGCCGGCCGTCAGATAGAGCACCTTGGCGGGCTTGGCCCGCGGCAGCACGAAGTCACCGGTCGGCTGGTCGAGCTGGATCAGCGTGCCCGGTGCCGCCCTGCGGACCAGGTGGTTGCTGACCTTGCCGTCCGGGATCGCCTTCACGGTGATCGTGACGCGGCCGTCCTGGCGATGTGTAGGCGAGGTGATGGAGTAGGCACGCCACAGGCGCACCCCGTCGACGTCGACCCCGATCCGCACGTACTGACCGGCTGTGTGGCCGCGCCAGCCCCGGCCCGGCCTGATCACGATGGTCGCGGCGTCACCTGTCTCGGGGTGCACGGCCTCGATGCGCCCACGCAGGTCGGCGCCCGCACGCAGCGGGCTGACCAGGTCGAGGTAGTCCGACGGCAGCAGCGGCGTCGTGACCATCTCCAGCAGTTTCCACGCCCTGCTGCGGAGGGCTGTACTCGTCATGGCTCCAGCTTGGTGCGCCGCAAGGCGTAAAGTCCTGACCGCAGGACGTAAATCTGGCTGGCTGAATTGTTCGCAGGGAACAAAAACGTGAACCATGCAATCCGGAGGGCCAGCGAACTGGCCCTGGACGAGACGACGGTCACCGCACTTCGGGCCGCGCTGAAGACCACCGCCGACGAGATCGTCCAGGCGATCATCGACGAGGTCCCTCCCTACGCCAACGCCCTTTCGGGCCGCATGGGCGCCACCATCCGCCGAGCAGTCCGCACCGCCCTGGGGCACTATCTGGACCTCGCGAGCGGGAACGCCACAGGCGGCGACGGCGGTGATGCGGCCTACGAGCTGGGCCGCGGCGAGGTGCGCGACGGCCGTTCGATGGACGCCCTGCTCAGCGCCTACCGCGTCGGCGCCCGCGTGGCCTGGCGATGCCTGGCAGCGGGTGCCGTCCCCGCAGGTCTGCCCGCCGCCGAGGTCGCCAAGTTCGCCGAACTGACCTTCGCCTACATCGACGAACTCTCCGCCGCGAGCGCCGCGGGCCACGCCGACGAACTGGCCGCCCGGGGCAGGGCCCACGAGCGCCACCTGGAACACCTGACCCGCGACCTCCTCGCCGGCGCGAGCCCGGACGTGCTGCTGGCCTCTGCTCAACGGGCCGGGTGGCAGCCTCCGGTTTCGCTGACCGCGGTCCTGCTGCCCGCCGCCCAGGCCCGGCCTGCCTACCGCGCGCTCGACCCGAGCACTCTCGTCCTCGACGATCTGCCGGACGCCACCGGTGTGCTGCTCGTCCCCGATGCCGACCGATCACATCTCTTGCGGCAGCTGACCGACCGCACCGCCGTGACCGGCCCGGCCCGGCCATGGACTCGTGCGTCCGCCTCGTACGCACGAGCCGTACGCGCGCGCTCCCTCTCCTCTGATATTCGCGACACCGAGGACCACCTGCCCGAGCTGGTGCTGAGCGCCGACGTGGACGCGTTCGCAGACCTGCGTGCCCGAGCCCTCGCACCGTTGCGGACCTTGCCTGTCGCGACCGCACGGCGGCTGGAGGAGACGCTGCGGGAGTGGCTGCTGCACCAGGGCAGGCGGGACGAGGTGGCGGCGGCGTTGTTCGTCCATCCCCAGACAGTCCGGTACCGGATGTCGCAGCTGCGGGAGCTGTTTCCGGATCTCGCATCGCCACACCGGGTTCTTGAACTGACGCTGGCGGTCGGACTTCGGGACGGCTGACGCGTACGTCGACCGTCCGGGCCTGCCTGGCACACCGCGCGAGGGATGATGAGGATGGCATGACGGAACGTGAGGTCAGGAGTTTCCATGGCGAAGCGGGTTCACCGACCCCGTGAGGACGCGGAGTTCAATTTCATCCTCGGGATGAGCGGAGTTCCGGTCCTCGCGTACTTCACCGGGACATGGCCCAAGGTGATCGAGCCCTGCCGGGTGATGGACCTCGTCGTGGGTGGCATCGCCGACGACTACGCGGGCCGCCTGACGGCCGTCCGCGCCGACATCACACGTTGTCCGGCCGCGACCGAGCGATACGGGATCACCGGAGCCCCGTCCTACGTCCTGCTGAAGGAGGGAGAGGCGGTGGCGCACGGCACGGGGCCTATGACCGCCGCCGAGATGCGGAAGTTCCTGGACGGCCACCTCTGAGCGGCCGCTGCGGCACGTGGCCGCGACGCCCGTCACGTCTCGTCCATGGGAGCTGCGCCGCCTGAGACACCTTGGGGCTGAGCCACCCCCACAGGTCACACAACGTCGTCCAGGCCTGTGGGGCTCGAAAAGCCATCGCTGCTGCTCAGCCCGCATATCGGTACTCGTTGATGGTGCCGCCGAGGATACGGGTTCGGAGGAGTCTGCGGTCTTCGAGGTTGTGGACGGGGGTGGTCGGCTCGGTGGCCTCGGGAGGTCGCTGGTGCCGAGCACGGTGTGGCCGATGTGTGTTGTAGTGCCGGGCGAACTCAGCCAGTACCCGTGTGGCGTGGGCCTCGTTCAGGATCAGGACGTGGTCGAGGGCTTCGCGACGGATGGTGCCGATAACTCGCTCGCAGTGCGCGTTCATCCGCGGCGCCCGGGGTGCGCTGAGCAGCACCTCGGCCTCCTCCGCTGCGAAGACGGCATCAAAGGCCGCGGTGTACTTCGCATCCCGATCGCGCAACAGGAACCGCGGTGACCGATCGCGCTCGCCGAGGCTGACGGTGGTGTTGCGGGCCTGCTGCACCACCCACCCGGCCGCAGGGTGCGCGGTCGCCCCGGTCACGTGCAGTCTGCGGGTGCCGTGCTCCAGGAACGCCATGGCGTACAGACGCTTCCCCAGCACGGTCCAGATGGAAGAAGTCCGCGGCCACGATGCCGTCGGCCTGCGCGATCAGGAAATCGCGCCAGGTCGGGCCGGTGCGGCGTGGGGCCGGGCCGAGGCCAGAGGCGTTGAGGACCTTCCACACGGTGGAGGAGGCAATGGGGTGCCCGAGCCGGGCGAGTTCTCCTTGAATTCTCCGGTGCCCCCACCGCGGGTTCTCGTGTGCCAGTTGCAGCACCAGGCGCTTGAGGGTGGCCGTGGTGGGCGGGCGACCGGTGCGTGCGCGCCGCGCGCTGTAGTCCCACTTCGCAGCGATCAGCTGGCGATTCCAGGCCGGCAGCGTGCCTGGGGTGACCGGGAAGACCCGGCTCCAGCGGTGACGGGGTATCAGGGAGGACAGCGCCGCAAACCACAGCCGGTCGGAGGGTTCGTAGCGAACCTGGGTCTTCAACTGCCGCCGTAGCACCGTGTTCTCGTGCCGCAGCACCAGCACCTCCGCGTCCTTCTCTGTGTCATGGCGCAGCAGCACGCCGGGGACGGACAGCAGCCTGCGGGCCACCTTGTACAGCAGCGAGATGATCACCGGGTCATCCTGCCAGCCGCGGCCGATTACGGCTCCGACGTGCAGCGACGACTTTACGAGCCCCACAGGGAAGTTCTCCGACTCGTTCGACGCTGTCCTGGGCGGCGCGGGCGTGCAGGTCCTGCTTTCCCCGCCACGATCGCCGAAGGCGAACGCGTTCGCGGAGCGCTGGGTGGGCAGCGTCCGTCGCGAGTGCACCGATCGGATGGTCATCCTCAACGAGCGGCACCTGCGGACCGTGCTGGACACCTATGCAGATCACTACAACCGGCATCGGCCCCACCAGTCCCTCCAGCAACGACCTCCCCAGGCCGTAGAGGCAGGAGAGCTGGTCCCGGTTATCCCGCTGGCCGATCGCATCCGTCGTACTCGGCATCTCGGCGGCCTGATCAATGAGTACCAGCAGTCCGCGTGACCGCGACGCCCGCCAGAGCCGAGGCGCGACGTACCTGATCAGCTACGCGAACCCGGGTTTTCACGCGGGACAGGGTTCTCGCGTACCAGGCGCAGGACCGATCGTCGGATGGAGCGGGCGGTGGGCGGCCGTCCGGGCTGTCTCGGGCGGGAGGCGTTCGCGTGATGCCGCTTGGCCGGGTCGCGGTGCCAGCGCAGCATGGTGTCTGGGCGGACCAGCAGGCGCAGTGTGCAGCACTGTGCGGGGCAGCGGGGCCAGGAGGGCTGCGAGGAAGGCGCGGTCTCCGGGGGAGAACGTTGGCTTCCGCGGGCCGAGTTGCCACTTGAGGACGCCGAGCTGGTGTCGAAGCGCCAAGATCTCAACGTCCTTCTCCCGGTGGCTCGTCGGTAGCAGGCGTAGCGCTGCGAAGGTGTTGGTAACGGCTAGGTAGGCAAGGCACAGCATCACGGGGGCTGTCATGGCGCGGTCGCTGACGCCGGCTGGGAGCGGGTGATCTGGGCGGATGAGTTATCGGCAGGCGCACGGCCGACAGCCAGGGCGTGGCCGGCCGGTCCCGGTCAGGCCGATAGCGGATGCGGCTGTGTTTCCAGCCGCCCCCTAACCGGCCTGACGCCTGCTCAGTGTGGCGCCACCCACCCGTGTCGAATGGCATAGCCGCCGAGCTGCATCCGGGTCCGGACTCCGGCTATGTCCATGAGGCGGCGTAGTCGTCGGTGCAGCGTGCGCGGTGACAGTCCGAGTTGTGTCGCGGCGGTTGGATCGGTGAGGCCCGCCAGCAGTAGTGCGAGGATTCTCCGGTCGAGGTCGGTCGGGCCTTCCGCACCGAGCTCGACGGTGGTTTCGGCTTCTCCGCCGGAGTCCGACAGTTCGAGCGGGTGGGCGGTGCGCCATACCGTCTCGAACAGCGCGTCCAGAGCATCCAACAGGCCGCTGCGGTGCAGCATCACGGCACCGGGCTCTCCGGCCGGTGTGACCGCGAGGGGGACAAGGCCGAGGTCGGCGTCGGCCAGTACGAGTTTCATCGGCAACTGGTCGGCGACACGCAGTTCCACGCCGTTGCGCAGTGAATCGATCGCATCGGTGATGATGCCAGGCTCTGCCAGCACGGCCCGGTCCAGTACCGCTCTGAAGTGCACGCCGCGGCCGATGGCCACGGGTTCGGCCGTGTTCTCGTCGGGCGGCACGGCGAGGAACGGTGCGGTGATGAAGCTGCGGACCTGTGTGCGGGCTGCCTGCTGCACCTGGAGGAAGCGATGTCGGATGGCGTCGACGCCGGTGACGACTTCGATCAGATCGTTGATGCTGCTTCCGGTCATCGCCGCCCGGTGTTCCTCGGCGAAGGTCACCAGCGCCTGCTCGGCCATCCGCAGCCCGTCTCGGCGCTGGCTGATGAGAGCGCCGAGCGCCATGGCCGGCGGCGCGGCGGTGAACTGCTCATCCGCCGACCTGATCACCAGTCCCCACTCGACCAGACGGGACAAGGCCCTGTTGAGGTCGGCTCGCGATACGACGAGCAGATCCGACAGCAGCGTGGCGGTGGAGTCGGGCCGTCCGAGCAGTGCCCGGTAGACGTGCTCTTCATCGGGGTCGAGACCCAGAACATCCAGCATCGGCGACCGACTCTCTTTCGCTTGCCGCAGCGGGGAGAGTATGCGCCATGGTGGCAGGCCCTGAATAGTTCCTGCTGGGAGTAGGTGTGAGGGGAAGGGCCCCGGGGAGTCGGCTCCCCGGGGCCCGACAGTGCGGTTCATCGCAGGCCGTACGCCCGGATGATCTCGTTCTTGACGCTGAAGCCGCTGTCCGTCCCGGCGCTCGCGCGGACCGAGAGGAAGCCGCCGGGCTTCTTCGCTGTCCTGAACGAACCCGTCCAGTAGCCGTGGGCGCCCTTGGCCAGGGTCACCTTCTGCCAGGTGGCGCCGTCGTCGTACGAGACGTCCAGCTTCACCTTGGTGACGGTGCCAGGCACGGTGCCGAGGTCCATCGACACCGGCTTGAGCGAGATCTTCTGGGCCGCTTCGGCCTTGACGTCGCCGTGCAGGTCCGACTCGAGCTTGTAGTCCAGGTTCAGCACCGAGAACGGCTCGAAGGAGTCCGAGTCGACGGTGTCGGACATGAACGTCCACTCGGTGTGGGTGCGCGTCGACAGCCGGAAGACGTCACCGGGTCGCTCCGCGTCGAGGACGGCGCGGTAGGGCAGGTTGCCCGCTGGTACCTCCTCCCACTGCATGTCTCCGCTGACCGGGTTGTCGTGGATCAGCGTGTCGCCCTGGAAGATCTGCAGATGGGACGGCGTCTCCCCCCACGGCAGGTAGCCGCCCAGCCGCATGTTGTCGCTGGCGGAGGCCCACGCCTGCACGTTCCAGGTCATGTAGTTCTGCCAACGGGAGTTGTACACACCGAAGGACTCGCTCTGGCCTGGCCGGGTCGCCGGGGCGAACCAGTCCAGACGGGTGGTGCTGCCCTTCGCATACGTGTTGTCGCCCGACACCATCGACCACGGCAGCGGTCCGTCGACGCCCTGCGTGTGGAACTCCCTCCAGACCTGACCCGGAGTCACCCACTCGGTGCGGGTGCCCGGATGCCACTCGCGCTCGGGGAGGTTGAACGACGGGCTGAGGGTGAAGTCGGACCGGTAGCCTTCCGCCAGTCCGCCGTCCGTGGCCGAGTAGTAGCGGGCATCGATCCGGGCGAGGTCACGCTTGGTCGGCTTGTAGACGAGGGCCCGGTTCGGCACCTGGCCGGGGTAGTCCCGGGTCAGGTCGTAGACGAACGGCGTGTACTCGGTCTGCTTCGCGGTCAGCTTCAGGATGCCGGCCTTGGCCATCGCGACAAGGGTCCTGCCCGCGTCGCGGTGCACGGTGGCGACTGGGATGGTCGACTCGCCGACGTACTCCATCAGGGCGCCGACACCGTCGTTGACCACGATCAGTGCCTTGGCGCCAGCCGCGACCGCGGCCTCGGCGCGCTCCTGCGGCGAGACCTCGTCGCTGCGCTTGATGACGACGACCTTGCCCTTGGCCTTGACCTTCTTGTATTCGGCCGCCGCGCCGTTGCCCGCGTAGACGGCGTCCAGTTTGTCCGTGGCCGTGTCCAGGGTGCTGCCCGCCTGCACCAGTGCCTCGAAGCGGAGCCGACCCCCCATTGCGCTCAGGCTGAGCTGCGGCTCGCCCTTGCGCCAGCGGGTGGTCAGCATGAACTCGCCCTGCTTCATCGGCTTCGTCGGGGCGACGTAGACATCGTCGTACGTCGGCGGCAGCACGTACGCGCTGCGGTAGTCCGTGAAGGGGTCGAGGCCCTTGTAGTGGACGTTGAAGTCGACCTTGCGCTGGCGGTCCTGGGTGCGCTGCGGCGCCTCGGTCTGCAGTAGGCGTGCCTTGCGCGCGTCCAGCACCACGTCCATGGAGCGGTCCTTGAGCACGGTCTCCGGGTCGACCAGCACGGCCAGACCCGAGCGGTCTGCCTTCTCGCCGGCCACGTCGAGGTACCCCGCGACGGTGTACAAGCCGGGTGCCATGCGCATGGTGGTCGAGCCGTCGACGTAGACGTTCCACGGCCAGAAGTCGCCGGCCAGGTTGACCGTGACCCAGCCGGCGGCGGGCTTGCCGTCCCGGCCGACCAGGTTGATGTTCAGGTCGTAGCGCTCCTCTTCCTTGAGCAGCGCCACGGACGTGCGGGTCACCGGCTTCCCGGTGGCCGCGTCGGTGCCTATGACGTAGCCGACGTGCCGGCCGGCCGAGGCGGCTTGCGGGTCACCGGTCACCGGGACGGCGGCGGTGCCGCCCGCCGGGACGGTCACCTTGGTCGCTCCCAGTGTGAACGGGCCGCCGTCGTCGGTCAGCGCCAGGTTCAGCGTGACATCGGCCGAACCTGTGTTGGTGAAGGTCAGGTCCTTCGTGACGGCGACGTCGGTCGGCTCGTGCGGCCATGTGTAGTTGCCGAAGAAGAGCGATCCGGTGCCGCGGACCGTGGTGCGCACGGCGGCGGCCACGTCGACACGGCCGGTGCCGACCTCGTACGGCGAGTACCCGTCGTCCAGGCCCTTCGCGGTGCTCATCAGGTGTTCCTTGAGCTGCGCGCCGGTCCAGTCCGGGTGCTGCTGCGCCAGGATCGCCGCCGCGCCGACCACGTGCGGGGTGGCCATCGAGGTGCCGCTGAGGGTGCGGTAGAGGCCCTCACCACCGTCGGTCATGTCCTGCGAGCGGGCCGCGGTGATGTCCACGCCGGGCGCCGCGATGTCCGGCTTCATGCCGCCGGAGTAGGCCAGTGGGCCGGTGCTGGAGAAGGACGCGAGCTGGTCCTGCTTGTCCGTGGCGGCCACGGTCAGCGCCGAGGCGGCCGCGCCCGGGGAGGAGATGCTCTCCGGGCCCGCGTTCCCGGCGGCGATGACGAAGAGCGTGCCGTACTGCGCGGACAGCGCGTCGACCTCCTGCGACATCGGGTCGCTGCCGTCCGTCGGGTAGGTGTCGCCGAGGCTCATGTTGACGACGTCCGCACCGGATTCGGCGGCCCACTGCATGCCGGCCATGACCCAGGAGTCCTGGCCGTAGCCCTCCGCGCCGCCGAGCACCTTGCCGACGAACAGGTCGGCGCCGGGGGCGACGCCGTTGTAGTCGCCGCCGGAGGCGGCGCCGGAGCCGACGATCGTGCTTGCCACATGCGTGCCGTGCCCGTTGAGGTCGGTGACGCCCTCACCCGGCACGAAGCTGGTCGTGCCGTCGATCAGGCCGGCCAAGTCGGGGTGGTTGACATCGATGCCGGTGTCGAGCAACGCGACCTTGACACCCTTGCCGGTGTAGCCGGCCGCCCAAGCCTCGGGCGCGCCGATCAGCGGCACGCTCTCCTTCAGGTTGGCCTTGACACGACCGTCGAGCCACAGCTTCGCCACACCCGCGCCCAACTTCGCGCTGCCCTGCGGCGCGACGGTGGTCCAGAAGGTGCGGGCTTGCCGCTTCTCGGTGCTGAGCGCGGCACCGTGGATGCCTTTGAGCTTGCGGGTCAGCTTGCTGCCGCGAGGGGCCGTCGGCTCGACGGCCGAGCGGGACTTCGGCTGGGCGTACGTCGCGATCAGCGGCACCGCGGCCGACTTCGCGTCGTCGTAGCCCATCTCGATCAGGTCGGTGACGTTGAACAGCCGACGGTCCAGCTTGTCCCTGCCCAGCAGCGGCACCGCCTCGTCCGGGATGACGAACAGGTCACCCTTGATCTCCTGGATCTTTACGCCGCCGACGGCGCTGTCCGGCCGGTCGACGTCGGCGGTCTGCTTGCCGTCGGCCATCGTGGTGACCGTGACGACGTCGCCGGTGACCAGGGTGACCTTGTGGGTCGCCGAGGGCTTGGCGGGAACGGTGGGCTTGCTCGGAGCAGCTTGTGCGGGCGCTTGCAGAACTGCGAGCCCCGACGCCAGAAGCGGCACCACGGTGGCAGTCGAGATCAACTGCCAGCGTCTGCGCCGGAAGGCAGAAGACTGAGAGGGGGAGGACATGCCAAGGGTCTATCGGCCGGTAACGCCCGACGTGAAGGCCTGATGACGGCAAGTCCACGCCATGGCAAGGACTTGCCAGCCGCAAAGCGCTGGAAGCCGGGCAAGACTCACTTGCCGACGTGGAGCCCCCCCCCGCGCCGTACAGGTGCCAAGAAGCGACCACGTGCTCAAGACGCCGCCCGACCAGATACTCAGGACGTACACCCACCCCGTGCAACGGGCACTCGCTCAACCTTTTCGGCTGCACCGATGACCGTACCGTGAGGCAAACTCCCAGCTCATGCCCACACACGGGGCAAGCCTTAGGGAGTGTCTTCCGGATCTCGCCAGCTGGCGCCGGCCGTGCGGACGTCCAGCGGGACGCCGCCGATGCGGTAGCCGCGTTCGTCGAGCAGATGGCCGCTGAGCTTTAGTGGCCAGAGGGCCACGGCCCGGTCGGTGATGTCCAGGTCGGGGGTGCGCTGGGCAAGTCGTACCTCGAAGCGCTGGGCGTCGGCGAGGGACTTCACCCAGGCCACGACGAGGACATTGTTCCGGCCGGTGAGACCGGCGCACAGCCGTACCTCGCGGGCGCCGGTGACGGCGCGGGAGACGCTCTCCAACTCCCTCGCGGCCACCCTCCCCCAGAGGATCACCGTGACCGGCCACTCCGACAGAGGGCGGGCGACCTCGCAACGGGGCTGGAGCATGCCGGCGCCGAAGAGCCGGCCGAGTCGGCGACGGACGGTGTCCGGGCTCGTTCCGCAGACGTCGGCGAGGGCACGGTAGGTGGCGCGGCCGTTCATGGACAGGGCTCCGACGAGGGCGTGGTCCAGGTCGGTGAGGGGGAAGACCGGGGTGTCGGTGCGGGGAGCGCCGGTGTCGGCGAGACGGGCGATCTGGGTGCGGTCGAGGGCGCGCAGCCGCCAGCGGCTTCCCTCGATGTAGACGGTGCTCGCGAGGTGGGTGCGGGTGGCGACGATGCCCTGCATCGAGCCGATGCCGCGAGTCACCCAGTGGGTGAGCGCGGCGAGGTCTGGGGCCATCACCGTGAGCAGGAGGTCGCGGTCTCCGCTGACGTGTTCGACGGTGGTGACGTGGGGCAGCTCGGCGAGGGCCCGGGCGACGGTCAGCACGCTGCCGCTGGCGCAGTCCACCTCGACGACGGCGAGCAGTCCCTGTCCCGTCGCGGCGAGGGCGGGCGACGGGGAGCAGCTGATCCAGGCGGCGCCGGTTTCGGTGAGCCGGTGCCAGCGGCGGGCCACGGTGACGGCGTCGAGTCCGAGTACCGCGCCGATCTCGTTCCAGCCGGCGCGTGGGGCGATCTGCAGCGCGTGCACCAGGGGCTGGTCGACGTCGTCGAGCGTCCGTACCGACCCGTGCGCGGAACTCCGTACCGGTCCGTTTCCGGAATGCTGCGTCATTCGATGTCCCTTGCGCGTTTCCTGCGATTCGGGCCGGTCGGACGGGTCAGGGCTTCAGTCTTGCCCCACCGATGGCCGGAACCGTATCAGGAGGTTGACGCAGCATGTCCGTACTGGAACGCGCCAGGGAGCTCCAGCCCGATCTCGTGCGGCTCCGCCGCTCGTTGCACCGCGAGCCGGAGCTCGGCCTCCGGCTCCCGCGTACGCAGGAGAAGGTCCTCGCCGCGCTCGACGGGCTCCCGCTCGAGATCACGCTGGGCCGGGAGCTCACCTCGGTCACGGCCGTGCTGCGCGGTGGCCGTCCCGGCGGGGCGGTGCTGTTGCGGGGTGACATGGACGCGCTGCCGGTGGACGAGCTGACGGGGGTGGAGTACGCCTCCGAGCTGCCGGGCCGGATGCATGGCTGCGGGCACGATCTGCACACCGCCGGGCTCGTCGGTGCGGCGACGCTGCTCGCGGACCGCCGGGAGAGCCTCCAGGGCGATGTGGTGTTCATGTTCCAGCCGGGCGAGGAGGGGCACAACGGGGCCGGCGCGATGATCGACGAGGGTGTCCTGGGCGTGGCGGGCAAGGCGCTCGACGCGGCCTTCGCCCTGCACGTCTCGGCCAATCGGCTGCCCGGCGGCTGGGTCGCGTCCCGGCCCGGCACGGTCATGACGGCGTCCGACGTCCTGCGGGTGACGGTTCGTGGCGAGGGCGGGCATGGTTCGGCTCCGCACCATGCCAAGGACCCGGTGCCGGCCGTCTGCGAGATGGTGACCGCGCTGCAGAACTGGGTGACGCGCACCTTCGACATCTTCGACCCGGTGGTGGTGACTGTTGGGCGGTTGCACGCCGGTACGCAGCAGAACGTCATCCCGGACACGGCCGAGTTCGAGGCGACCGTACGCAGTTACTCCGAGGCCAACCACGAACGGCTGGCCGTGGGGCTGCCGCGCCTGGTGCGCGGGATCGCGGACGCGCACGGCCTGGACGTGGAGGTGGAGTACGAGATGCTCTATCCGGTCACTGTCAACGAGCCGGCCGCGACCGCGTTCGCGCTGGACACTGCGCGCGAGCTGTTCGACGCGGGCGAGGTGTGGGAGGCGCCGCAGCCCGCCAGCGGTTCGGAGGACTTCTCCCTTGTACTGCACAAGGTGCCCGGTGCGATGCTGCTGGTCGGCGCGGCGCCCGAAGGCGTGGACGTGGAGAAGGCGCCCCAGAACCACTCCCCGCGGGCGGTCTTCGACGACCGGGTGCTCCACCGCCAGGCGGCGCTGCTCAGCGAGCTCGCGGAGCAGCGGCTCGCCGCAGGGGCGTCGGCATGACGGAATCGTGCGGGACGGGCGAGGTGGCGGCGCCCCGGGTGACCGCCGTAGTCGGCCTGCTCGTCGTCTTCGAGCTGGTCAGCGGCTTCCTCCAGGGTTCGGCGCCGGCGCTCGTGCCGGCTGTTCAGGACTGGCAGTCCATCAGCGCGTCCAAGGCGCAGTGGTACATGGCGGTGCAGTTCCTCGCGGCCGCCGTCGCGGTGCCCGTGTTCGGGCGGCTCGGAGATCTGTACGGGCACCGTCGGCTCACCCGGATCGCGCTGGTCTGCGTCGCGGCGGGCACCGTCCTGGTGGCCCTCGCACCGAATCTGATGGTGCTGCTGGTGGGCCGTGCCCTGATGGGCCCGCTGGCGGCGCTGCTGCCGCTGGAGATCGGCCTTGTACGGGACCGGCTCGACCTCGACGGCGGCCGGCAGGCAGTCGGGCTTCTCGTCGGCGCGCTCACCCTCGGCTCGCTCCTCGGCCACGGCCTGGTGGGCCCCCTGCTCGAACTCACCGGCGGCGTCCCGGCCACGCTCTCCGTCCTCGCCGCGCTCGCGTGTGCCTGCCTGGCCCTGTCGTACTGCGCGATCCCGGAGTCACGGACCCGTGCGCCGGGCCGGATGGATTGGACGGGGGCGCTGCTGCTCGGGCTCTCACTGCTGATGTTCCTCGGTACGACGGCGCGCGGCGCGACCTGGGGCTGGACCTCTCCGATCACCCTGGGCGGTCTCGTGCTCTCCCTGGCCCTGCTCGCCTGGTGGGTCCGGATCGAACGGGACCGGCCGCACGCCCTTGTCGACGTCCGGGCGGTGGCCCGCCGCCAGTCCGCGCCCTACTACGTCTCCGGCTTCCTCTTCGGCGCCGTGATGCTGGGCGGGCAGGCGGTGGGCATCTCGTATCTGGCCGCGTCCACGGCCGACGAGGGGTACGGGTTCGGGCTCACGACCTGGGAGATCAGCGCGTGGGGCGCGGTGCCGCACGTGCTGGCTTTCGCCGGTGCAAGCCTCGTCGCCCGGGTGGCAGCTCGCACTGGCTACCGCCGTGTGCTGCTGCTCTCCTTCGCGCTGATGGCGGCCGGGAACGTGGGACTGATCGCCGCACACACCGCTCTGCCCCTCTTCGCCCTGGCATCCGCCGTCGCTGGCCTCGGCATGGGCCTGGCCTTGGGCGGCCTGCCCACTCTGATCGTGGAACGCAGTGCCAAGGACCGGACGGCGAGTGCGACCGCCGTCTACAACAACCTGAAGACCCTGGGCGGCAGCGTCGCGGGCGCGGGCTCGGCGGTCGTCCTCGGCTCCGTCGTCGTCGAGGGCACGGAGGTCCCGGCGCTCTCCGCGTATCTGACGATCTGGGGGCTGAGCGCGCTGCTGTGCGTGGGCGCTCTGGTCCTCCAGGTACTGACGGGACGTGACGTGCATGCTCCGGGTACGACGGGGGACCTCGACTCCAGCGGGCGTACGCCGGGCGGTAGGTCCACGCCGGGCACCACTCGGGCGGCTTGAACGCGACACTCGGCCGCGGTCCTTCGCCGACCCGAAGACACTTACGGGCTGACCCGCGATTGGTCTTGGCGCGTGCTGGCCTGGGGGTTCGGCTGGCTGGTGTTCACTCGCAGCTCGGCCTGCTACTCGTACCGGTACTTCAGCGAGTCCGCCTCCGCCTGCTCGATGTCGGCGATCGTCAGCTCCGGCATCCGCAGCTGGGCCAGCGTCACCTCGGCCGAGGTCGGCTGGGCGTCCGCCGGCAGCCACTGCTCCGGCTTCCAGGCCCCGCTGCGCAGGAGCGCCTTGGGGCAGTGTGGGTAGACCTCCTCAATCCCCAGCACCAGCGCACTGGCCGGCGGCTTGCCCACGGCGGTCAGCTGCGACAGCAGCTCGGGGCGTGTGGAGACGACAGCCCGGCCATTCACCCGCAGGGTGGTGGTCCGCCCGGGGATGACGAACAGCAGCCCGGCCCGTCCGGTGGCGATGACGTTCTGCAGGGTGTCCAGACGCTTGTTGCCGGTCGCGTCCGGTATCGCTACCGTCCGTGCGTCCAGGACGGCGACGAATCCGGCGGGGCCGCCGCGCGGGGAAACGTCGCAGTTGCCCTGGGCGTCCGCGCTGGCGACCAGGACAAGCGATGAGCAGCCGATCAACCGCCGGGTGTGCTCGGTGAGTTCGGTCATCTGCTTGCGAACGGCCGCGTCGCCGGGGAGTTCGTACGCCCGGCGCAATGCCTCCTGGTCGGGCACGGCGTCGTGGCGGAGCGAGTCGAAGGCGCTGCCGGCAAGGGGTGTCGTCATGCCTCCGACCCTAACGAGCCGACTTGCGATTGATCTTGGTCGGTGGGGGCGGGGGCATAGAGACGGCCAAGCAAGTTGTCCGGTGTGTGACGATCAAACAGGCCCGCGCGGCCATGTCCCATCCTGCCTTCTGCGGGCTGTCGCGCCAACATCTGGGCGAGTTGGCCGCGGAACTCGCCCCTCGCTGGGTGGCACGCTGCGAGTCCGGGCGTCACGGGCGACGTGAGGGCGACCGTCGGCGGGAGGCGGGGGAGGGGCCGAAGCACGAACTGGTCTTCATCGACCGGCTCCTGGTGACACGGGTCCATCGGCGGACCGGGCTCACCCATGAGGCGTTGGGCGTGCTCTACGAGGTGGGATCCTCCACGATCGGCCGGGCCATCCGGCTGCGGACCCTGGAGGACGTGTTCGCCTAGGCCGCGGCCGAGGACGTCACCTTGCGGATCGACGGGATGGAGCCCCAGGTCCGCCGTCCACGGGCGGGTCGTCCCGGCCGGCGGGCCTTCGTCTCCGGCAAGCACAGGCAGAACACCGTCAAGACCACCACGATCAGCGACGGCCAGGGCCTGAGGGGTGTCAAAATCTCCGCACGTGCTGTGAGCTGGGGTTTTCCTCTTGGACCTGGGTGCCGTTGCCGGCGGACACCGCGTCGAAGGCCTGGGTGAACTTGGCGTCGCGGTCCCTGATCAGGGAGCGGAACGGGTGGGCGCGGTCCTCGAGTTGGAGGAGTTGCGGGCCTGCCGGGTGACCCAGTCGCCGGTGGGATGCGTGGTAACGCCGACAGAGTGCCCCGACAGGGATCCGGCCGTCCTCGCCGGCGACCCCGACACGTCCTGGGCGACAAGGCATGCAGTTCCAAAGCCATCCGCAGCTGGTTTACGCACCCGCCGCATCACCAGCCCCCTCCCCGAACGCGTCGACCAGAAGGCCAACCGGGCACGGCGAGGAAGCCGCGGCGGGCGGCCACCTGCCTTCGAACCGGAGCTCTACAAGCGGCGCAACGCGGTGGAACGGTGCTTCAACCGGCTCAAGCAAGTGGTCCTGGTCGACCAATGACCACGCTCACGTCGTCGCTGTGGCGGCCCTGTTGTCACCGGCGGATCGTTCGACGTGCGCCTGCGTGACGACGGCGCGGAGAATGGAACAAGGATCCGGTGCCGGGAGGACCGCCATGCCCCGGGGCAGCGGCGGTGACCTCCCCACGAAGGTGGTGACGATGCAGACGTGGCGATTGCGGGATTTCCGCGACGACGATCTGGACCGTGCCATCCAGATCTGGGACCAGAATCAGCAGGCGGACGGGGCACCTGCCGTTTTCCCCATATCGGAGGTCGTGACCGCGGCCAGGGCCGACGGGCCGACCGTCGTGGCGGTGGTCGGTGACGAGTTGGTGGGCATCGCTGTGGCGCAGACTCACGGCGAACGGGGCTGGATCACCCTGGTGGCCCTGGGCGTGGGGTGGCGTAACCGCGGGATCGGAAGCGCCTTGATCGCCGAGATCGAGCGGCGCCTGCGGTCACAAGGGGCCCGCCGGATCGGTGCACTCCTCGCACCGGGGGCGACCGGATCCGCTGCTTTGGAGCACTCCGGTTACCGGTCCCGCAGCGGGCTCGTCTTCTACGAGAAGGTCGAGCACCTCGGCGCGAGCGACGCCGGACTTCTCGCGGAACTCGGGGGAAGGATGGTGCCTGCGGGACTGTGGGACAGCCTCGCGGGAATGGAACGGGTGAAGGAGACCATCGAGCGGCGGATCGTGCTGCCGCTGGCCCAGCCCGCGCTCGCCGAACAGTACGGAGTGGTGCCGCCGAAAGCGGTCATCCTCTTCGGGCCGCCGGGCACTGGCAAGACCAGTTTCGCCAAAGGGGTCGCCGCCCGGCTGGAGTGGCCCTTCGTGGAACTCTTCCCCTCCCGGCTCGCATCATCGGGGGAGGGAGGACTGGCGACCTCCCTTCGCGAGGCGTTCACCGATTTGGCCGAGCTGGAGACGGTGATCCTCTTCATCGACGAGGTCGAGGAGATCGCCTCCGTCCGGTCCGGCACTGCCGTCGACCCTGGTCACGGAGTCACCAACGAACTCCTCAAGCTGATACCCGGCTTCCGTGACCACGATGACCGGCTCCTGATCTGCGCCACGAACTCCGTCCGCTCCCTCGACCCAGCGTTTCTACGGCCGGGCCGCTTCGACTACGTCATCCCCGTCGGCCCTCCGGATCCGGTGGCCCGGACGGCGGTCTGGCAGCGCTATCTCGGCCCCGCCGCGGCCGGTGTCGACCTGCAACGCCTGGTGGAAGCCAGCGAGATGTTCACACCGGCCGACATCGAGTTCGCGGCACGCAAGGGCGCGCAGACCGCCTTCGAACACGAAGTCGCCCACGGGAAAAGCGCACCGCCCAGCACAGAGGACTACCTCCAGGCTATTGCGCAGACCCGCCCCACACTGACCGACCAAGCGCTGAAAGATTTCGCCGAGGACACCGAGCAGTACGTGCGCATGTGACCTCGAGACGTCAGCCCCATACATGATGAGGATCTCTGCTTGACTCTCTGTGACGGGAGCCGTCTGTTCCAGAAGCCGGTCCGCTCGCCGTACAGCACGTCCGCCTGGCCGCACCACCCGCAGTTGAACAGGAAATCCACCGCTGTCCCGCGGCGACGGGGGACGAGCCGATGATGACGCTGACTCATGTGGCGGACTTCAGCGAGCCAGGGCTGCTATCTCTTGTCTTCGGGGTTGTCCGGGAGGCGAAGACGGGGACAGCAAGTCCGCCTGCCTGCGCAAGGGATCGCGCGGTGGCCGGCCTCTCGGCTTGCCCGAGGAGGCATGTCTGCCAGGCACGTCCCTCCATGTTGTCCGCAGCTGGGATCTGCCGCTCTACATCGCCCGCGGTCTGGCCGCCGACCTCGCGGCGAGCGCACGGCTCCTGGACGAGGAGGCTGCCGCGGTGACCGAGGTGCTGCGCCCCTGGCGGCAGACTTTCGCGACAGCGAGGGTCACCGAGGACTCCCGGTCCGGAAAGGCGCCCGACTACCTGGTCGAGGCCTCCCGCCACGCCTCCTTGGTGGTCGTGGGCCGTCGTGGGCGCCGCTCTGTGCTCGGCACCCACATAGGGCCGGTCACCCACGCCGTACTGCCACGGCCCCTGTCGCGGTGGTTCCCCATGAGTGATCACCTAGGAGAAGTGATTCTCGTGAAAACAGCGCCGGTATGGGCTTGCGTCGTGGCGCTGACCGAATCCGAAAACTGAAGGAAGGTGAAGGCCGTGGAGCTCCCCGTGGTCGTGGGCGTCGACGGCTCCGAGTCGAGCATGCGCGCGGTGGACTGGGCGGCGGACGAGGCCGTCCTGCGCGGGGTGCCGCTACGGCTGGTGTACGCGTCGTTGTGGGAGCGCTATGAGGGAGCGGCGCTCGCCGAGACCCTCGACGAGTCTTCGGAACAGGTGCTGGCCGACGACATTCTTGATACCGCGGCGCGGCGCGCCCACCACCGTGACAGCAAGCTGAAGGTCACCACCGAGGTCCTGCCCGAAGACGCGGGCAGCGCTCTCCTGCACGAGGGGCGGAACGCCTGTGCCCTGGTCCTTGGATCGCGTGGCCGCAGTGGTGTCGCCGAGGTGCTTCTCGGCTCGGTCTGCCTCGCGGTGGCCGCCCGTGCCGACTGCCCCGTGTTTGTGCTGCGCGGCAGTCACGACAACCAGGCCAGGACCGGGATGTTGCAGAGGATCGCTCTCGGAGTCGGCGAGGAGCAGCAGAACTCGGAGGCCGTGCGCTTCGCCTTCCAGGAGGCACAACGCCGTGGAGCCGCTCTCGACGCGGTGCGGGCCTGGCGCAGCCCGGCGCACGAGTCGGTCGATCATCCGCTGCTTGCGGGAGAACCTGCGCGTTCGCACGAGGAGCGGGCGGTGGAGATCCTTGAGTCGGCGCTGAGCGAGTTCGCGGCGGAGTACCCATCGGTGGAGCTGCGGCGGCGGACCGCCGAGGGGCCCGCCCGCAGGGTGCTGCTGGACGCCTCGACGCGGGCCGACCTGCTGGTTGTCGGTGCCCTGCGGCGCCGGGGCCACCTTGGCCTTCAACTCGGCCACGTCGCGCACACGGCCCTGCACCATTCGCGATGTCCCGTCGCCGTCGTTCCGCAGCGGGGCTGAGCACGTGTCCGGCTCAGATGCCCGCCGCGTGGTCGGGGACGTATCTCTGCAGGTCACGCGGCGGGCGTTCGTAGCCGGTCGACGGAGGCCGCGGCGGGAGCTCGAGCACCGGAGGGGGCACCTCGTGGTAAGGCACGGAGTCCAGCAGGTGGGCGATCATGTTCAGTCGCGCCCTGCGCTTGTCGTCACTCTCCACGACGAACCACGGTGCGTCCGACGTATCGGTGTGCACCAGCATCTGGTCCTTTGCCCTGGAGTAGGCCTCCCACCGACTGATCGACTCCAGATCCATCGGGGAAAGCTTCCACCGCCGCGTCGGATCCGCCAGCCGGCGACTGAACCGCTCCTGCTGCACGGCGTCGCTCACCGAGAACCAGTACTTGCGCAGCAGGAGGCCGTCCTCGATGAGCATGCGCTCGAATACGGGGCATTGGCGGAGGAAGAGCTGGTACTCCTCTTGGGTGCAGAAGCCCATCACATGCTCGACACCGGCGCGGTTGTACCAGCTCCGGTCGAACAACGCGATTTCCCCGGCAGCCGGCAGCTGCTCGACGTAGCGCTGGAAGTACCAGTGCCCGCGTTCGCGTTCGGTCGGCTTGGGCAGGGCCACGGTCCGCGCGACGCGCGGGTTGAGGTGTTCGGAGACCCGCTTGATGGTGCCGCCCTTGCCTGCCGCGTCCCGTCCTTCGAAGACGACCACCAGCCGGGCGCCCTCGGTGCGCACCCACTCCTGAAGCTTCACCAGCTCCGTCTGAAGACGCAGCAGCTCCCGCTCGTACGCCGCGCGCGGCACCTTCGCGGCCTTCTCGCCGGCCATGCCGCCTCCTACGCCCGAAGACTTGCCTCGATGACTTACGGAGTCACCATGCCCAAGGTCGAACACCCGGACAGCACGGTACTGACCGACGACGAGCTACGCACCCTGGACGCCCACTGGCGGGCCGCGAACTACCTTGCCGTCGGCCAGATCTACCTCATGGCCAATCCGCTGCTCGTCGAGCCCCTGACACCCGCCCACATCAAGCCGCGCCTGCTCGGCCACTGGGGAACGTCGCCCGGCCTCAATCTCGTCCACACCCACCTCAACCGCGCCATCAAAGCCCGTGACCTCGAAGCGCTGTGCGTGTGGGGACCGGGCCACGGTGGGCCCGCGGTCCTCGCGAACTCCTGGCTGGAGGGCAGCTACAGCGAGACGTACGCGGACGTCACGCGTGACGCGACGGGCATGGAACGCCTCTTCAGGCAGTTCTCGTTCCCGGGCGGCGTGCCCAGCCATGTGGCTCCCGAGACGCCCGGGTCGATCCACGAGGGCGGTGAACTCGGCTACTCACTCGCTCACGCGTATGGAGCCGCCTTCGACAATCCGAACCTGCTGGTCGCCTGTGTGATCGGCGACGGGGAGGCGGAGACCGGTCCCCTCGCTGGGTCCTGGCACTCGAACAAGTTCCTCGACCCGGTCCACGACGGCGCTGTCCTGCCGATCCTCCATCTCAACGGTTACAAGATCGCCAACCCGACCGTACTGTCCCGCATCCCCGAGCCCGAACTCGACGAGCTGCTGCGGGGATACGGGCACGAGCCGATCCATGTGACGGGCGACGACCCGCACGAGGTCCACCGCGCGATGGCCGGCGCCCTCGACCGTGCGCTGGACTGCATCGAGCTGATGCAGCGCACGGCCCGCGAGGGCGGCGTGGCCGAGCGGGTGCACTGGCCCATGATCGTGCTGCGCACGCCGAAAGGCTGGACGGGACCCGCTGAGGTCGACGGCGTGCCCGTCGAGGGGACCTGGCGGGCCCACCAGGTCCCCCTGGCCGGCGTACGCGAAAACCCGGATCATCTGCGGCAGTTGGAGGCATGGCTGCGCTCGTACCGCCCCGAAGAACTCTTCGACCCGGCGGGGCGGCCCAGCGCGGACGTCCTTGCGTGCGTCCCCGAGGGGGACCGCCGGCTCGGCGCCACGTTGCACGCCAACGGCGGCCGTCTCGTGCGCGATCTGCCGATTCGGCCCCTCGACGGCTTCGCCGTCCCCGTGGACAAGCCGGGCGCCACCCTGCACGAGCCCACCCGCGTTCTGGGCAGCCTCCTGGAACGGATCATGGAGGACACCTCCGGCCGCCGTGACTTCCGCCTGGTCGGGCCCGACGAGACAGCGTCCAACCGACTCGAGGCTGTCTATCAAGCCAGTGGCAAGGCCTGGCAGGCCCAGACCCTCCCGGTGGACGAGCACCTGGACCGACACGGCCGCGTCATGGAGATCCTCTCCGAACACCTCTGTCAGGGCTGGCTGGAGGGCTACCTCCTCACCGGCCGGCACGGACTGTTCTCGTGCTACGAGGCGTTCGTCCACATCGTCGACTCGATGGTGAACCAGCACATCAAGTGGCTCAGGACCTCGCGGTCACTGGAGTGGCGCGCTCCGATCGCCTCCCTCAACTACCTGCTGACGTCGCACGTCTGGCGGCAGGACCACAACGGGTTCTCGCACCAGGACCCCGGCTTCGTGGATCACGTCCTCAACAAGAGCCCCGAGGTCGTACGGGTGTACCTGCCGCCCGACGCCAACACGCTGCTGTCCGTCGCGGACCATGTCCTGCGCAGCCGGGACTACGTCAACGTCGTCGTCGCGGGCAAACAGCCCTGCTTCGACTGGCTCTCCATGGACCAGGCCCGCGCCCACTGCGCGCGCGGCGCCGGAATCTGGGACTGGGCGGGGTCCGCCGACGGGGAACGAGAACCCGATGTCGTCCTCGCCTGCGCGGGCGACGTCCCCACCCTGGAGATCCTGGCGGCGTCCGACCTGCTGCGGCGCCACCTGCCCGAACTGGCCGTCCGGGTCGTCAACGTGGTCGACATGACCCGCCTGCTGGCCCGCGATGAACATCCCCACGGGATGAGCGACTTCGAGTACGACGGGCTGTTCACGGCGGACAAGCCCGTGATCTTCGCCTACCACGGCTACCCCTGGCTGATCCACCGTCTCGCCTACCGCCGCACCGGACACGGCAACCTCCATGTCCGCGGCTACAAGGAAATGGGCACGACCACGACCCCGTTCGACATGGTCGTCCGCAACGACATGGACCGCTACCGCCTGGTGATGGACGTCATCGACCGAGTGCCCGGCCTCGCTGTCCGGGCCGCCGCCGTACGCCAGCGCATGGCCGACGCCCGCACCCGGCACCACGCGTGGATCCGCGAGCACGGAACCGACCTGCCCGAGGTCGCCGACTGGGCCTGGAGCGCGTAAGGCCCTTTCTCGCGAAGGAGTTCACCGCCATGACAGACATGACCGCCCGGCACGACGCCAACTCGACGGCCGGCGAACGATGAGTGGTGAACGGAAGGCAACGGCCGCCGTGCCCCGCGCGTTGCGAGGTACGGCAGCCGTGGTCTTCGACACCGACGGTGTCGTCACGGACTCGGCCCGGGTGCACGCCGCCGCGTAGAAGACGGCCTTCGACAGCTTCCTGCACGCCCGGGACCCGCAGGGACAACCGCCCTTCGACATGCGCGACGACTATCTGCGGTACGTCGACGGACCGTCCCCCTTCCGCGCCAGCGGGAGGCCCGAGATGAGATGACAAGGAGCGTGCACACCGTGGACCAGGAGAGCGTGAGCGCCACCCTGACTGTCGCCACGCCCGACGCGAAGGTGTTCGCGGTGCTGGCGGACCCGGCGACCCATTCTGCGATCCATGGCACCGGCTGGGTTCAGGAGCCTGTCGACCGGGCGCCGCTGACCGATGTGGGGCAGATTTTCCGGATGGACATGTATCACGCCAACCATCCAGACGGTGACTACCAGGTGGTCAATAAGGTCCAGGTGCTCGACCCGCCGCGCGCGATTGGCTGGCTCACGGGGACGGACAAGGGCGATGGTCACCTGGAGTTCGGCGGTTGGATCTGGCGTTACAACCTTGCGCGGCTCGGTCCGTCCGAGACTGAGGTCACGCTCACCTACGACTGGTCGGCGGTGCAGCAGTTCATCCGGGATCGCGGCATCCAGTTCCCGCCCTTCGGGCCTGAGCATCTCACCAACTCGCTGTACCACCTGGCCGAGCTTGTCTCTGGTAGGTGATGTCGTCGACCAGGATGACCATCAGTACCGAAGACCTCGGATGCAGACGATACCGGCTGGCGCGCCCGCTTTGATCTTGCCATCCGAGTTAGTCCTTGCAGGTCGCCGGGCTACAAGCGACTAACTTCGCTGTCAAAGGACAGTGGGCAGTTGTCCCGTCTCCGTCGATCTGGTCCGTGTCTCAAGCGAACGGGTCCGATTCGCTCAATGTCTCAGATGATCGAGTCCCCGAGACCGTTCGATCGGCGGACATGCGGCTGAGTGCGGACGCGCACTGGTCGTCACACGTTGGAGCGCGCGATGCGGAACCCTACGTCGTCGACCTGGAAGGTCGGGTGGCTGCGGCGCCGCGCGGAGGCCCGGCAACTCCAGTGCTCATCGAACCAGCCACCGCCACGGAGCACCCGGTAGGTGCCGTAGACCTCGGCGTCGTAGACGTCCCAGCACCAGTCCCAGACGTTGCCAAGCATGTCGTAAAGCCCCCACGGATTGGGGTGTTTGCCGCCCACGTCATGGATGCGCTCGCGCGAGTTGCCGCGGAACCAGGCGATCTCGTCGAGCGGCGCGTATTGCGGCCCGGTCGTGCCGGCACGACAGGCGTGCTCCCACTCGGCTTCGGTCGGCAACCGGTACCCGTCGGCGGACAAGTCCCACTCGATGCCGTCGCCGTCGGCAAGGAGGTCGTAGGCGGGCGTGAACCCGTCGTGCAGGGAAAGGGCGTTGCAGAACCGTGCCGCATCCCACCAGGAAACGCACTCGACGGGCAGCTGGTCCCCGTGAGCGGTGCTCGGCCGCTGGCCGGTGATTTGTGCATACAACGCCTGGGTGACCGGGAATGCCGCGAGTCGGTAGGGCGCAAGCTCGACCGACCAACTGCGCCGGGTCCGCCGGTCCGACAGCGTCACCTGCCCCGGCGGGATGGCGACCATCTCGTTCCCCGTCATCACGTCCATGATCAGGAGATCCTAGCGAGACGTGCCAGCGCGAAACGGCAGAACCGAACCAGATCGACTGAGACAGCACCCTGTGGGGCTCGGAAAGTCGTCGCTGCAGCTCAGGCGGCGTACCGGTACTCGTTGACGACGCCGCCGAGGACGCGGGTGCGCAGGAGTCTGCGGGCGTCGGTGCCATGCGATCCCTTCCCTTCGTGTCGGCTCAGGCGCGGTCAGCCGCGGCTGCGCAGCGGTGGGATCGCGGGGACCTCGATCGCGTTCTCGATGTCGGCCTCCGTCAGCTTGAAGTTCTCCGGGTAGGCGTCGCGGCGGGTGCGGCGGGCGGGTTCACTGGTGCGCCAGGTGTAGAGGCAGCGGCCGCACTGGAGCACGTCCCACACCCCCGGGACAGGGGACGTGGCGAGGCGGGTGATCGTCGCGAAGGCGCAACGGGGGCACTCGACGGGAAGGTCATGCACAGGAGTTGCGGGCAGGTCGTTCACAGGACTTGTCCTTTCGGCGGATTTTTTTGGTGGGTGTCAGTGGCGGTCGGCAATCAGGCGCTGCAGGCGGGCCGCCCACGCGGCGGTCTCCGGCAAGTCCTTGGCCGGGGTGGAGAAGTTGCCGCGGACGTCGGGCGCGACCGGCGTCGTAGCATCGATGATCATCTTGCTGGTGATGCCGGCCGGCTCGGCGGCGGGCGCGAGTTCGAGGACCGACAGATTGGGGATGACGACGACATCGTCCTTGGGGTTGACCTTGGCGGACATGGCCCACATCACCTGCGGCAGGTTGAACGGGTCGACGTCCTCGTCGACGAGGATCACCTGGGACACGTAACCGAGCCCGTGTGGTGTGGTCATCGCGCGCATGCCGACGGCCTTGGCGAAGCCGCCGTACCGCTTGGCCGTGGAGATGATCACCATCAGGCCGTGCGTGTACATGGCGTTGACCGCCTGCACCTCGGGGAACTCGGCACGCAGCTGCTTGAGCAGCGGCACGCACGTGTTGGGCCCGACGAGGTAGTCGCACTCGGTCCACGGCATGCCCAGGTAGAGCGACTCGAAGACGGGGTCGGTGCGGTACGAGACGCGGTCGACGCGGATGACCGGCATCCGGCGGCCGCCCGAGTAGTGGCCGGTGAACTCACCGAACGGACCCTCGATCTGCCGCTTGCGGGACTCGATGACGCCCTCGATGACGACCTCGCTGCCCCAGGGCACGTCGAAGCCGGTGAGCGGAGCGGTGGCGATCGGGGCGGGCGCCCCGCGCAGCGCGCCGGCCATCTCGTACTCGCTCTGGTCGTACGCCATCGGCATCCCGGCGACGATCGCCATGACGGGGTCGTTGCCGAGGGTGATGGCGATGGGCAGGTCCTCGCCCACTTCCTCGGCCTTGCGCAGGTGCTGGGCGACGTCGTGCATGGGGACCGGCTGGAACGCGAGGCGGTTCGTGCCGATGACCTGGATGCGATACGTGCCGACGTTCTGCTTGCCGAAGTTCTCCGGGTCCTCGGGGTCGCGGGAGACGACGGCGGCCTTGTCGAGGTAGAAGCCGCCGTCGCCGTCGTTGAGGCGGAACAGCGGCAGGACGGAGAAGAGGTCGACGTCGTCGCCCTCCTGGGTGTTCTCGCGCCAGGGCGCGTCCTTGCGCCGCTCGGGCGCGACGGGGAAGGCGTCCCAGCGCCGCGCGAACTCCTCCACCTGCTCCTTGACCGGGGTGTTCTTCGGCAGTCCGAGCGCGAGGGCGTGGTTGGCCCAGGAGCCGTGCACGTTCATCGCGATGCGGGCGTTGGTGAAGCCCTTGACGTTGTCGAAGTGGAGGGCCGGGGCGTTCTCGCCGATCCGGCCGGTCGCGTTGGCGGCGGCCGCCAGATCGGGCTCGGGCAGCACCTCGTCGGTAATGCGCAGAAGCTGCCCCTCCTTCTCCAAGGTGCCGAGGAAGCTGCGCAGATCGTCGTAGGGCATGGTGAAGTCCTTTGCGTTGTACGGGGGTTCAGGCGACGTCGGCGTCACGGTGATCGGCGCGGGCCGCGCGCATACCTGCCCAGCGCCGGGCGGCGGGCGCGGGCAGGTCGAACTGGTCGAGGATGCGGGCGGTGACGTGGTCGACGATGTCGTCGACGGTCCGGGGGTTGTTGTAGAAGGCCGGCATCGGCGGCACCAACTGCACGCCCATCCGGGCCAGTTCGAGCATGTTCTGCAGGTGGATCTCGCTCAGCGGTGTCTCGCGCGGGACGAGGACGAGCTTGCGCCGCTCCTTGAGGATCACGTCGGCGGCGCGGGCCACGAGCCCGTCCGCGTAACCCGTCCTGATCCCCGCGAGAGTCTTCATGGAGCACGGCACGATGACCATGCCGTCGGTCCGGAACGAACCGGAGGAGATCGTGGCGCCCTGGTCGTCGGGGTGGTGCGTGACATCGGCGAGCGCCGACACCTCGGCCACGGACAGGCCGGTCTCCAGCTCGATCGTCGTGCGGGCCCAGCGGGAGAGCACCAGATGCGTCTCCACGTCCGGCAGCTCCCGCAGATTTTCCAGCAGGCGGACACCGAACGGGGCGCCCGTAGCCCCGGTCATTCCCACGACCAACCGCACGGGACCACTCCTCACATGTCGCTGACCTGTGCTTTCACGCTAGGAGGCAGTCCGGGCCCGGCGGCGGTATTCTCGGGACTCGCTATGGGGAAAAACGGACAGTCTGCAGGACACCCCGACGTCAGGGACCTGGCGTACACCCCGACCGTGGGCGCGGCGGCCGGGGTCGAGGTGATGGAGCTCGCCGACCTGTACGAGCGCTCCCGCCGTCACGGCAACGACCCCTACGCGCCGCTGCGGCCCGCGTTCCACCAGCTGATCGGCGCCCGCACGCGGCCCCTCCGGGTGTGGGTGGACTTCGTCGAGCACGAGCTGCGGCCCGGCTCGTGGCTGTGGATCCGGCCGGGCCAGGTGCAGCGGTTCGGTACGGACCTGGTGGCGGCGGACGGGCTGATCGTCCTGTTCCAGCCCGGGTTCCTGCCGCCTGCGACGGTGTCGGCCGCGCACATGGATCCGCCCTACGAACAGCGGCCGTTCACACCCGAGGGTCCGGACGCGGAGGGACTGCGCCGGGCCCTGGAGCATCTCGCGTACGAGTACGGGCAGATGGCATCACTGCCGCTGGAGTCCCACACGGAAGTCCTGCGGGCCCTGCTGTCCGTGCTGCTGATGCGCCTCGCGACGGTCCGTGAATCGACGCCGGGCCCGCTCGCCGCGTCCGACACCTTCCACCGCTTCCACGCGGCCGTCGAGCGGGACCACGCGGTGACCCGTCGCGTGGAGGACTACGCGGCGGCGCTCGGCTACAGCCCGCGCACACTGACCCGCGCGACCCTCGCCGCGAGCGGCCGGACGGCGAAGCAGTACGTCGACGACCGGGTGCTGCTCGAGGCCAAGCGTCTGCTGTGGCACAGCGGCCTGCCCGCGAAGGAGGTCGCGCGCCGCCTCGGGTTCGCCGACGCGAGCGACTTCACGAAATTCTTCCGACTGCGGACGGGTACGACGCCGGGCGCGTTCCGTGAGGATCCGTACCCGCGTCGTTGAACTCGGCACTGCCCACCTGATCGGTGGCGCAGCGGTGCCGTCACGTCTCGACCTGTGCCGTTCAGAAGTGCGTCGCTGCAGCTCGTAGGGGGTCTGGCGGTCCGCGAGGCAAAACTGGGACGATGCCCGGGTGATCGTCTCGCTCGTCTATCAGGTGACACGGAAACTGCCCTCGGTCCCAGCAGTGCTCCTGCGCCGACAGGCGACCAAGGACGCCGAGTTGCTGGTGCTCCGGCACGAGAACGTGGTGCTGCGCAGGCAACTCACGCCCGGTGCGGTACGAGCCGGTGGACCGGCTGTGGTTTGCGGCGCTGTCCGCGCTGATACCCCGGCTGCGCTGGGCGCACGTGTCCCCAGTGAGGCCGGGGACCTTGCTCGCCTGGCACCGAAGGCTTGTCGCGGACAGGTGGGATTACAGCACGCGCGGAGCAAGCCGGGCAGGCCGCCGACCGCCAAGGCGGTGAAGGAGCTCGTGGTACGGCTGACTCAGGAGAATCCGCGGTGGGGGTGCCGCAGGATCATGGGCGAGCTCGCACGGCTGGGGCATCAGATCGGCGCCTCCAAGGTCTGGGAGATCTAGACCGCTGCCGGCATCGGACCGGCGCCCCGCCGCAGCGGCCCCACGTGGCGCGAGTTCCTGACGGCACAAGGCGACGGCATCATCGCCTGCGATTTCCTGCATATCGACCTGGTGGACCTGCGCCGTGTGTATGCGCTGGTCTTCCTCGAGCACGGCACGCGCCGCTTGCACGTTGCCGGCGTGACCGCGCATCCAACCGCGGAGCGGACGGTACAGCAGGCCCGTAACCTCGCCGTCGAGTTGGGCGTGCGCTTCGGGTCGCTGCGCTTCTTGATACGCGACCGGGACGGCAAGTACACGGAGTCCTTCGACGCGGTCTTCGAGGCCGAGGGCATTGAGCCCGTGCAGACAGCGCCGCGTGCTCCGCGGATGAACGCGCACTGCGAGAGGGTCATCGGGACCCTGCGACGCGAGGTCCTCGATCACGCCCTGTCCTGGAACGAGATCCACGCCCTACGAGTGCTCGATGCCTACGCCCGGCACTACAACCAGCATCGCCCGCACCAGGCTCGAGGGCAGCTACCTCCCCTTGTCTCGGAGCACCCGGTGCTCCTGAGCGCCCCGGCCGTTGACCGACTCCTACGTACACGGGTGCTCGGCGGCATCGTCAATGAGTACAGATACGTGGCATGAACTGCAGCGATGCGTTTCTGAACGGCACAGGGGCAGCGGTGGCTGCTGACGCCGCGCTGTCGGCATTGGAGCTGGACCTCGTCGAGGGAGGCAACCGCCATTGGCTCCCGCGCGGGCACGACTGGAACCAGTGGTCCTCGACTGCTGATTTGGTACGCGAGTTCCGCTGGGCCAAGAGTGGCCACCTTCGCGGGCTCTACTCCTCAGCGGTGAGCGACGACGTGGGCTACGAGTCGTGGCTGGAGCGGGACCGGCGGATCTGCTGGACCGCGAGCCCGAGGTGATCGGGACGGCCTCGCAACCGGACGACACCGCCGACCGCATCGGCCCCAGAGTGTAAACCCGTGGGCCGATGCCCGCTCGAGTGATCAATCGGTGGGCCGATGCTGTGCGGGAGGGGCACATGACAGCGTTCCCCTGTGCCCACGGACTGGCCGTCGCGGCACGGTTGACGATCCGTCACCACGGGAGGGCCCATGACCACCACGCCGTTCATCAACCGGAAGAGCATGACGCGCCGCCGCATGCTGGGAGCCGCGCTGGCAGCCGGGGCCGCTGTTCCGCTTGCCGCCGTCGCCGGCCCCGCGTGGGGGGACCCGGCCGCGGCCGGCCCCGCCTCGACGCGGCTCATGCTGCCCGTGCCGACCGGGCCGCACCCGGTGGGCACGGTCCAGCTGCACCTCGTCGACCGGTCGCGTCCGGACGACATCGCGGGCCCCGGGCACTTCCGCGAGCTGATGGCCACCGTCTGGTACCCCGCCCGGGACGTCGAGCGGTACCCGGTGGCGCCCTGGATGCCGGCCGGCGCACTTCAGGCGTTCCTCGCCGACGCGGGATTCAGCGATCTGGCCCCCCTGGCGCCGCTTACTGCCGGCCACGTGGGCGCTCCGGTGCGGCGGTCGGGCCGACGGCTGCCCGTCGTCGTGTTCTCGCACGGCGCGCACAGCCACCAGGGCGACCACACCGTCATGGTCCAGGAGCTCGCCAGCCACGGATACGCGGCTGTGACGGTGGCTCACCAGTACGACACGTACACCGAGTTCCCCGACGGTCGGGTCGCCGTCCCGCTCCACGACAGGCAGGCACCGACGCTGCCCGGGGACTTCGCCGCTGACCTGCGCTTCGTCCTCGACTGCGTCGAGCAGCTCGCCGCCGGGCGCAATCCGGACGTCGACCAGAGGAAGCTGCCGTCCGGGCTGCTCGGCTCCCTCGACCCGCGACGCATGGGCGCGTTCGGCTGGTCGAAGGGCGGGACGGCCACCGCCTGCGCCACGCTCGCGGACGAGCGCATCCGGGCCGGGCTGAGCCTCGACGGCCCGATGCAGATGAACCCGCCACTGGCCGGCTACCTGGACCGGCCGTTCATGATGATGTCCGCCGCGTTCACCCGGGCCACGGATCTCGAGGCCGCCACATTCTGGTCGCACCTGCGGGGCTGGCGGCTGAACATCCAGGCCCAGGGCGCCGTCCACATCTCGTACGGCGACAACGAGGCGCTGTTCCCACAGGTGGCAGAGCTGTACGGATGGAGCGGGCAGCAGCTCCAGGACGTGATCGGCACCCTCGATCCCGACCAGGCGGTGAAGATCCAGCAGGCGTACCCGCTCGCGTTCTTCGACGAGCACCTGCGCCACCGTCGGGGGCACCTGCTCGACGGGCCGTCCCCAGCTTTCCCGGCAGTGACGTTCCTCCCTTGAGTGCCTGGGACCGTAGCACCTCGGTCCCTTGCAGGCGCTTGAGAGAGCAGTACGGCGGGGCCGAGTTCTACCCGAACCGCCTCGGCTTGAGCGCGCCGTGGGACGGCTCGCACGACACGTAGGGATCCGCAGTCAAGGTGGTTTGGAAAACGGTCAAGATCACCTGTCACAGGACACCGGCCCCTCCCCACCGACGACTCCGCGTCGCCATGACCGCCGCGCCGCCAATCGTGCGGGGGAATCCTGCGCCCGCTCATCCCCGCAGCTACTTGTGCCGCTCGAGAGTACGAATTGGTGCGGTGAGCTGTGGTGATGGGGTCCGGTCAGGCGGCGCGAAGGTACTCGTTGATCAGGCCGCCCAGGACATGTCGTCGTCGGATCCGGTGCGCCTGGAGATCGGTGGCGGAATCAGCACCTGGTCGAGGGCCTCGCGGCGCAGAGTACCTACGACTCTCTCGCAGATGGCGTTCGCTTTGGGCGCCTGGGGTGGGCTGAGCAGGGTCTCTACGTCGTTGGCCTCGAAGGCGGCGTCGAAGGTGCGTGTGTACTTGCTGTCCTGGTCCCGGAGGAGGAAGCGCAGCGAGTTCATCCGGCGCCCAGTGTCATGGCGAGGTTCCTGGCCTGTTGAACGGTCCCTCGCGGCGGTGGGCTGCGCGGTGACGCTGACGAGGTGGACGCGGCGGGTGCCGTGTTCGATGAAGATCAGGGCGTACAGGCGCTTGAGCCAGATGGTCTCGAGGTGGAGGAAGTCGGTGGCGATGATGCCCTGGGCCTGGGCGGTGAGGAACTGGCGCCAGGTGGTTGTGCGTGCCGATAATTACGCCCTTCAGGTCAGGAAGCGTGTTGGTACTCGTGGAGCACGCCGCCGAGACGGTCGCGTCGGCGTATGCCAAGACGCTCGATCTGTACTGGTTCGAGCGGTTCGGGGGCGGCGTGGAGAGGCGCGGCGGCCTGCAGTGTGCGGTGGGTGCGGTGATGGTTGTCGTGCTGCTCGTACTCGCGGAGCGCTCGCCGGAGGTGGGCTTCGTTCCAGAGCAGGGTGCGATCGGGGAGTTCACGGCGCAGGCTGCGAACCCAGCGTTCCATGATTGAGTTCATGTGCGGTGTGCGGACGGCGGTGAGCACGGTATGGATCCCGGCCTGACCGAGGATCAGGATCTCGTCGATGACCGCGGGGTATTTCGCGTCGCGGTCGCGGATCATGAACTTGATGGCGGCGAGCTGTCCGGCATCTTCGAGGTCCATGACCAGGTTCTTGATTGTCTGGGTGACCCAGGCATGGGTGGGATGCGCGGGGGTGCCGAGCACACGGACACCTCGGCGGGGGTGGTGGATGGCGGCGAGGATGTACTGACGCTGCCCGCTGAGGGTGAGGGTCTCGATGAAGTCCATCGCGAGGATGGCCTCGGCCTGGGAGTACAGGCACCCACACGGCCGCACCGGACTTCCCCGACGACTGGCCGTCGCTCGCCACGGCGGGAGCGTCCACTTCGGCCAGCGCCTCCAGGAACTGCTCCAGCCCGGTCACCCGCCGCCGCTGCACTTCCTCCGCGTCAGCCGCCGCCTGCTGAACTCTCTCCAACTCGGTGCCGAATTCCTCCAGTCGCACCGCCGCGGCCTTCTGCCGAGCTTCAAGGACCGCCCGGATCGGGGGGCATCCTCCACCTCCACCACATCTCGGTCGACAACGACCCGAGACTCCCGCGACGGCCACGACCTCAGCCTGACCAGCAGAGACCACACACGAGGTTCGGAAAGAGAACGGCCTTCAAGTGGGTGCTGGCCGGGGAGGGACCATTTCGTCGAGGGCGGGCCCTCCCCGGCCAGCAGAAGGTCAGACTCGGTCGGCGGCGATGAGGAGGTACTGGAAGGAGCCGTCCTTGTAGGAGTTGATGAACCCGTCCTCAATTCCCGTGACCAGTGAAGACGTTGCCCGCAGCTCCCAGTAGGGCAGAGTGGCGGGGGTGAGGTCGACGACGGCCTGCGGCACGAGGCGATTATCGGCCATGGCACGCAGGTACTCCCGGCGCGAATGGATGTTGCACTCGAAGTGCGCGTTGATCTGGGAGACCCACTTCGAAGGCTGGCCGTATCGCGGGTTCCAGCAGCCGGTGATGGTCACGTAGCGACCGCCGACCTCGAGGATGCGGGAGTGTTCCGCGAAGAGGTCCTGCAGGTCGACGTACATGCTCGACTCGTTGTTCCACGAGGCCGCGGCCTGCCCGGTCTCGAAGGGCGTGGAGAGCATGTTGCAGACACGGGCGCGTACGTGGTCCTGGATGCCGAGTTCGTGGGCGCGCCGGTTGGCGAACTCGGCCTGCTTGGCCGAGAGTGTGACGCCTTCGACGTGGCATCCGAAGCGCTGGTGCGCCATCACCATCGAGCCGCCGCGCCCGCAGCCTGCGTCCACCAGCGTGTCGTCGCGCCCGATGTCGCCGAGGTGGCCGAGCAGATACTCGGCCTGCGCCGACTCCAGCCGGTGTAGCTCGGCGATCAGCTTTTTCTCGCTCTCGCTGTCCTCGGGGTCGCCGAGCGCGGCGTGGTCGACCTCACCGATGCCGTAGTGGTGGTGGTAGAGACCGTCGACATCGCCGAGACGCAGGTTCACGGGCCGGGCCTCGCCGTCCCAGTAGCGGGCGATGTCTCCCTGGTAGGGAGTCGCCGGGCCGGGGATGAGCAGAGGGGCGTCGGTGGCGGTGCGTGCGGTGCTGGTTGTGCTGGTCACAGATGAGTCCATTCTTCCTACCAGAAGTCGGGCAGGCTGTAGCGATAGGTGTTGGTCTGGTGCCAGTGGTGGTTTCCGTCGACCCAGGCGGCCACGCCTCGCAGGAAGCGCTGCACGGTGGGGATGGGGCAATCGGCGGCCAGGGCCGCGGCGTTGCTCTCGAAGTCGTGCATGAGGTCGTTGTGGACTTCGACCGACTTCAGATAGGCGTCCCGGTCGGAGAGGCCCTCACGTTCGGCGATCACGACCGGGAGGTTCAGGTGCCGGCCGGGAGCGTCGAGTTCCTTGGTGTACGAGTACAGGTCGTTCACGATGGTCGTCGCGTTTCCCGCGAGCGCGATGACCTTCTGCATGGCGGTCTGGGCATGCAGGTCCGCCGGCAGTTCGTAACCGCCGACGGTGTCGGTGATGGTCGGGCAGGGGCGGAAGTTGTTGAACTGGCGCATCGCCAGGTACTCCCACACCTCCGGCACGCGGTCCTCCTGGGCCCAGGAGGCTTCGGCGAGGTACCCCAGGTGAAGCCGGGCCATGTCGTGCCGGTACCGGTCGCTCTGGGAGGGGCTGGCTGCTTGGTCGAAGTAGCCCATGGCGGAGCGGTAGGCGCGCCGAGGCGCGTCCGCATGGAGCGACTTCGACCACGGCGCCCGGTACTCCTCCGTCGTGTACACGGGGTCGAGAGCGGTGTGAGCCAGCAGAAGGCGTTCGCCGAGGCCGACGGGCGAGCCCCCGTGGTCCTCGCAGTAGCAGTCGTCCACCGCGTTCTCGGCCACCATCAGGCGAGTGGCGATCATCAGGTGGTCGATGGTGGGTGCGTCCGGATGGCAGCCGACCATGTAGCGGCCCACGGAGAAGCCGTCGAACTGCTCCTCCCAGTCCTCGGGATACAGGGAGACCTCGTCCAGCGCCCAGGACTTGATCCTTCGGCTGACCTCTTCGACCCGCACCGGGTCGGGCTCGGCCACCTGGTGGTAGTAGAGGCCCGGGATCGGCCTGCCATCGGCCGTAGCTGCCGACGGCTCCGGAGGTGTCGGCAGCTGCTCCCGCGAGATCAAGCGCAAGCCCGCCGTGCCCAGGCCGCTGGGGCCGCGCAGGATCCGTTCCAGGTCCGGGACCGGTGCCGGCACGGAAACCGCATACGGTGCGGGTACCGACGGCGCACGGGGTGGGCCGCCGGTGACAGTCTTGATATCGCAGGCACGGGCCGCAGCTTCAGCGAGGACGTGCGCCCCGAAGCGGGCGGCGGCCTCTGGCAGGGTCGATTGTGGTGGTGGCAGCTCAGGCGCGGGCATCGATGACTCCTAGATGAGGTGGGCGGCGGGGTCCGCTACCTGGGCCAGCGGGCGATCTGCACGTTCTCCAGCACGCCGACCGCGTCCGGCACGAGGATGGCGGCGGAGTAATAGGTGCTGACGAGATAGGAGGTGATTGCCTGCTCGTTGACGTTCATGAAGCGGACCGACAGGCCGGGTTCGTACTCGTCCGGCAGACCCGTCTGATGAAGACCGATGACGCCCTGGTTGTCCTCGCCGGTACGCATGCAGAGGATGGAGCTGGTCTTCTCCTTCGTGATGGGGATCTTGTTGCAGGGAAGGATCGGAACCCCGCGCCAGGCCGGGACCTGCTGACCACCGAGGTCGACGTGGTCCGGATAGAGCCCGCGCGCGTTGAACTCCCGCCCGATCGCCGCGATGGTCTTCGGGTGCGCGAGGAAGAACTTCGACCCGCGCCGACGGCAGAGCAGTTCGTCCAGGTCGTCCGGGGTCGGCGGGCCGGAGTGCGTCTGGAGACGCTGCTTGAAGTCGGCGTTGTGGAGAAGGCCGAACTCCCTGTTGTTGACCAGCTCGTGCTCCTGGCGCTCGCGCAACGCCTCGATGGTGAGCCTGAGTTGCTCCTTGGTCTGGTTCATCGGCTCGTTGTAGAGGTCGGCGACCCTCGTGTGGATCCGCAGAATGGTCTGGGCGACTGAGAGTTCGTACTCGCGCGGTTTCAGTTCGTAGTCGACGAACGCGCCGGGCAGCTCATGCTCGCCGGTGTGGCCGGCCGACATCGCGATCTCCGCCTCGCCGCGGTGGTTCTGCCGCTGGTGGGGAAGCGAGGTGAACTGTGCGATGTGGTCCCGCAGGGCCGGCGCCATGGCGAGCACGGCCTCGAAGTCGGCGCGCGACAGAGTGAGGAGGGTGCCCGAGGTCTCGGCGGTGGAGGTGTGCTCCCAGGGGCCGCTCCCGTCCAGCAGAGCGTGGTCCCCGAACCGGTCACCATCGGCCAGTACGTCCAGGGCGACCTCGTCGCCGTACTCGCCGACGGTGGTCTGGCTGATGCGGCCGTGGGCGATCAGGTGGAGTTTGTCCGCGGGCGCACCCCGCTCCACCAGCGTCTCGCCGCCCCGGAAGTCGCGTTGGACGCACCGATCGGCGAGGGCGGTCAGTACCTCCACGTCGTCGAAGCCGCGCAGCAGCGCGAGTTCACCGAGCTCACGGGGGATCACCCGGACGTCGCTGCCGTCCTGGACGAATTCCACGCGCCCGTCGCCGATGGTGTAGGTCAGGCGACGGTTCACCCGGTAGACGCCGCCCTTGGTCTCCACCCAGGGGAGCATCCGCAGCAGCCAGCGAGAGGTGATCTCCTGCATCTGCGGAGCGGACTTGGTGGTGGTGGCGAGGTTGCGGGCGGCCGCCGTGCCGAGGCTGGTTTGCTGGGCCGGCTCCGGTCGCGCTTCCGGGCTCGAGTCAACAGTCATCGGGCGAGCTCTCCTTGTTCAGGTAGGTGATGGCACGTTATGTGAGCGTTATCGAGCAACAGGAGGAAAAGGGGGTATTCGAAGGGGAATGCGTCAAGATCCCGGTGAACGACGCTAGCGGCCGCTGGGCCCCGTGGACCATGGAAATTCGACGGCGTAACTCGATCCGGTGATCGCGCCCGCGTGATGTTTTCCCAGGTGCAGACGGGTTTCAGCCCCGATTGGGCGGTGCATCCCGGCCGGCGGCCGGTCGGCTTCCACCGTGGGGGACCGGCGAGTCGGGGGCCGCGGAAGTGCCGTGTACCCAGGCCGTCTTGGGCGATCGGGCCAGTCGGGTGCCTGCCCGCTGCCGCCGCAGTCGGCAGACGTCGCGGCGGGCAGCTCGCATCACGGCATCGGAAACGCGACAGGACTCAGCCTGGGCACTGTTACGGCCGGGCGACGCTTTGATATGCGCGGCCGTGAACTTCTGCCAGCTCTCCCGTAGGGGACGGCGGAGGAACTGGTCTCCTATCGGAAGCCGGCCGACCCTTATCTCGCCGACACCGGCAACAACAACCGCTACCGGTACGCCGTACCGTCACCTCAAGACACTCCGTGACATCCATCGCGACCTGGAGACCGAGCCCGAGTTCCTGGTGTTCCTGGAGGAGCTGCGCGCTGTGCACCGTCGCAAGACCAGCTTTCTCACCTCCTCGACAAGAGCCGGTCTCGGCGGAACACACCCGGAGTGACGTCGACCCTCGTGACCCCTTGCGCGCGATGTGGAACTGGGGGCATCAATCGCGCTCCGTCACAAGGGACTCACTCCCCTCAGAACCACTCTGACCTGTGCGGATGAGGTTCTCGGCAGGAGCACAGTGGAGGACGCTGCAACTCAGTTGATGCGGCGTGAAGTTGCTTGGTCATCGCGGCCGGTAGGAGAGCACTGGATCCGCCCAACCGCCGAGGCGACGTGACAGCCCATAGCGTGAAGGCAGCCACCAGCGTCGTCGAACGTGATCAGCCGTGACCGAGGACCATGGCGGGCCGGCGAGGTCTTCCACTCCCCACCATGTCTTGACGGCCTTGCTCCCGCTGAGCTTCAGCAGCGGCCAACGGGGAAGATGAAGCCCGCTGAAGAACATCGAGACGTCATCGCCGCACTTGGTGGTGTAGAAGTAGCGTTCAACGTCTGTGTAGCTGGCTCCGAGGCCGGACTCCAAACCCATGGTCCCACCGAGCCATGACAATGAAAGCTTGCCTCCGGCAGGGATTGAAGGCACCAGCACTGGGTTGAACCACACTTCTCCGTTGAGTCCTCTTGTGAGCCCCGTTCTCACGGTCTGGGCAACAACGACGTTCGTTGCTGGGCCTGTTCCGACGTTGACAAGCCACCACTTCGGCTCACCGGAATCGCCCTGCGCGCTCTCCCACATGAACTGCAGGACGGGCATGTGGGAACGGCGGTTGGACGCGTACGACAGGGCAAGAGACCCCACGGACACGAGGACTGCGAGCACCGATATCAGGATGGTCAGCATCGCCCCTCCCACACACGACGAGTGCCAGTCCTCCTTACCCGCTCCTCTGCAGCCGAACTCGTCAAAGGCCAGGAAGGCCGGCCTTCACATGGGCTGGTCCTGGGCTGACCTTGTCTGCATAGAGCGATTGATCGATGCCCTGACCGTGTCAGAACTGTGAGAGGGGCTCTCACCGAGCGAGAGTCGCCGGTCCGCGGTGGAGCGACTGCGGCACGCCGGTGGAGCCGCCCGCCTGAAGCAGCAGGTCCCGCCGCGTCAGCGCGCTCGGCCTCGTCGAGGGCGTCCATCTGGACGAGCCGTTCCACGATCGGCAGTGAGGGTCTGGACGCTGCCACAAGTCCTGCAGGGAGGCCTAGCTGGTGGGCGGCGATCCAGGCCGACTCCGCGTCACTGATTCCCTTCACCGTGGACCTGGGAGCGGCCCACATCGCTTCTCGGTTCACCGACAAACCGCTCTCGCGTGATCGTTCCCACACGCACCGACATAGACTCGATCGCGCGCGAACGTGTCAGCTTGTCGCTAGCAGGAAGAATCGATCTCGTGGCCAACGCACTGCAGGAATTGGTGAAGAGCCGGCTGGAGCAGCAGGGCTGGTCCTACGGCGACGTGGCCC
>NZ_JBWKIS010000016.1:0-191917 GCF_056432625.1 Streptomyces sp. NPDC045026 | reverse complement strand
CTCCACACCTACAACCACCACCGATGCCACACCGCACTCGCAGGCAAGCCCCCCATCAGCCGCGCAAACAACGCTTCAGGGCAATACACCTAGCCGGTGTGACCCGCCGGATGGTGCGGCTCGTAGCCCGGGATCGTGCCGTCCTCCTTCTTCACCAGGAAGAGCCCCACCATCCCCATGTCGGAGTGGCTCTGGACATGGCAGTGGTACATCCAGGCGCCCGCCCCGACGCCCTCTCCCGCGATGATCTGGAAGCCGAACGAGTCCGCGGGGCCGACGATCTTGTTGTCGACGACCCGGCTCGGGTCGTCCGGGCCGGTCAGCATGCCCGTGCGGTTGTCCGCCCAGCGATGACCGTGCATGTGGAAGGTGTGGTAGTACTCGCCGTGCGTGATCATGACGATCTCGACGCGATCACCCACCGTGGCCTCGAAGTTGGGCCCTTCGTGCGCCGGCTTGTTGTTGATGGTCATGTCGTTGAAGACGATCGTGAACGTGGTGTCCGGGAGGACGTCGCCCTTGCGGCGCACGACGACCGGCCCGTACAGGCCCTTGCGGATGCCGCCGGTGCCGTGTTCCGTGCCGACGACGTGGTCGTGGTAGTGCCAGTACCCCGCGCTGCCCGCGCGCCACGTGCCGTCCTTGCGCCGGCCGGGGGCGTGCGTGCGCCAGGCGTAGGTGCGCTTGCCGCCGGGCTCGACGTCGCTCTTGTTGAGCTTGGTGCCGTCGCTGGAGACCTCGCAGTCCAGGCCGTGGACGTGCAGGCTGGCCGCCACGTCCATGGTGTTCTCGAACTCGATGTGCAGGGTGTCGCCCTCGTTGAGCTCGATGAGAGGCCCGGGGACGGATGCCTTGCCCTTCTCGAACCCGTAGCCCATCTGCCCGTCCGCGAGCTTCTCGGCGTACATCTTGATCCGCTTGACCTCACCGCCGGCCGGGGCCGTGCGCACCGGGCCGTCCGCGGGGGCGGCGTCCGTCGCCGCGATGAGCGACAACGATGTCGCGGTCGTCGCGGCGGCGGCCCCGCCCATCAGCACCCGCCGGTTGAAGCTGCGTCTGTCCATGCCGAACTCCCCACCCTCGTACGGGACTTACGCGGACGTGCCACGAGGGCCTCTCGTGACGGCCAGAGAGACGGTAACCGGGTGATCTTCGTTTATCCACACTCAGGACAAAGTTCGTGCCATTGCGGCCGTACCTATTGGCGAGCCACGAAAAGAGGTCTAGCTTCGTCCGCGCCGTACCTGTGACCGACGAGGGGTGGGTGAACTCATGCGGTCCACGCCGCATCAAAAACCCTTGGACGTAAGAGGGTTGGACAGAGAAAGACGCAGACGACGCCGTGCCGTCGCCGCGGTCCTGGCGTCCGGGGCGGTCGCCGCCGGGCTGCTCACCGGGCCCGCCGCCAGCGCGCGTCCGTTCCCCGAACCATCCGTGACAACGATGTCCCTGCCCTCGCCTCCCGGCGGGGCGAACGTGCGCGTCCTGGTGTACTACGGCTCCGCCGCGGGCGGCGACGAGTCACCGGTGGTGAACGCGGGGATCGCGGCCATCGAGAAGATCGGCCAGAGCGGCCCCGCCGCCCAGCGCTTCAAGATCACGGCGACGGACGACGCCTCCGTGTTCACCAACGCCACCAAGCTGGGCCGCTTCAACGCGGTCGTCTTCCTGACCGGCGGCGGCGACGTGCTCGACCCGGACCAGGAGGCGGGGCTCGAGTCGTTCATGGAGGCCGGCGGCGGGTTCGTCGGCATCCACGACGCGGCCCGCGCCGAGCCGTACTCGGACTGGTTCACCGGTCTGATCGGCGCGCGTCCGGCCGATTCCAGCCCGGCGAACGTCCAGCGGGCCACCGTCGAGGTCGGTGACCGCCAGCATCCGGCCACCAAGGACCTTCCCGTCCAGTGGAAGCGCCCCGACCAGTGGCTGAACTGGGTGAAGAACCCGTCCGGTTCGGTGCACACCGTGGCCCGGGTCCGTGAGTCGACGTACCAGCCGGGCGCGAGCGCCAACGGCGCGGACCACCCGGTGTCCTGGTGCCGCGACTACGACGGCGGACGCTCCTTCTACACCGGCATGGGCGGCACGGCCTCCAGTTACGACGAAGTGGACTTCCAGTCGCATCTGCGCGGCGCCCTGCTGTGGACGAGCCGCATCGTGCGCGCCGACTGCAAGGCCGCGATCGACTCCAACTACAAGGCGGAACGCCTCACCCAGCCGAACCAGGCGGGCCAGAACGACCAGATCGGCGAGCCGCACGGCCTGGTCACCGCGCCCGACGGCCGTGTCCTGTACATCGGCCGCGGCGGCGCCGACTCCTCGCAGCCGGTGATCACCGACTGGAACGACCCCGACGTCGGCAAGGGCAAGGGCGAGATCCACGTCTACGACCCGAAGACCAAGAAGGTCACCCAGGCCGGGGCGCTGACCGTCTTCGGCAACAAGGGCGGCGGCGACGAGCTGACCAAGGTCGAGGAGGGTCTGCTCGGCATCGCACTCGACCCGAAGTTCGAGCAGAACGGCTGGGTGTACCTGCACTACACGCCGCACTCGGGGCTCGACCGCGACAAGCAGATGGCCGAGCGGCAGGTCTCCCGCTTCACGCTCGACCTGAACACCAACAAGCTGGACCTGAGCAGCGAGAAGGTGCTGCTCAAGTGGCCGGTGCAGGTGCACAGTTGCTGCCACGCGGGCGGCGGGATGGCCTGGGACTCCAAGGGCAACCTGTACATCGCGACCGGCGACAACAACTCCAGCGGCTTCAGCGACGGCTACTCGGGCAACAACCCCCAGCCCAACTACAAGGGCGTCTCGTTCGCCGACGCGCGCCGCACCGCCGGCAACACCAACAACCTCAACGGCAAGATCCTGCGCATCCACCCGGAGGCCGACGGCACGTACACGCTGCCGGAGGGCAACCTCTTCACGGGCAAGGAGACCGCGGAGGGCGGCGGCAAGACGCGCGGCGAGATCTATGTGATGGGTGTCCGCAACCCGGCGCGCATCTCGGTCGACAAGAAGACCGACACGCTGTACGCGGGCTGGGTCGGCCCGGACGCCGGTGAGCCGTCGACGACCTGGGGCCCGGCGAAGTACGACACGTTCGCCGTCATCACCAAGGCGTCCAACCGCGGCTGGCCGTACTGCATGGGCAACAAGCAGCCCTACCGCGACCGCAATCTGCCGGACCCGACGAAGCCGCTCGGCTGGTACGACTGCGACCACCTGAAGAACGAGTCGCCGAACAACGACGGTCTCGTCAACCTCCCGCCGATGACCGCCAACAACATCTGGTACTCGCCGCAGGGCGGGGCGCCGGACTACCCGCGCGACGCCAACGGCATCCCCTCGTACAAGAAGGAGGAGGCCAAGTACCTCCTGCCGTGGCTCCAGGGCGGCGGGCAGGCCGCGATGGACGGGCCCGTCTACCGCTACGACGCGTCGATCCCGAACGCGGACAAGTGGCCGAGCTACTGGGACGGCAAGTGGTTCGTCGGCGACTTCTACGACGCCACGCAGCCGCGGCACGCGGTGATCATGGACCCGAAGACGGCGGGCGACGGCGGCATCCCGGTGCACGCCGAGAACCTCAAGAAGATCGTGCCGGTCGGCAACGACGGCATCAAGAACCTCATGGACTGGAAGTTCGGCCCCGACGGCGCGCTCTACGTCCTCGACTACGGCCGCGGCTTCTTCACCTCGGACCCCAAGTCGGCCCTGTGGAAGGTGACTTACACGGGCGGCGAGGCGACCCCTGCGGCCGGTGACCTGGCCAGGAAGGCGCAGTGATGAGGATGCGCACCAAGAACCGGCGAAGACTGTGGACGGCGCTGTTCGCCACCGTGCTGCTGATGCTCGGACTCGGCTCCCCCGTCGCGTTCGGGCAGGACGCCCCGGTCGCCGCGGCCCAGCAGGTCCTGAACTGGACCGGCAGCGACGACATCACCAAGTACGCCTCGGCGCCGGCCACGGCGGTGGCGGGCGCGACGACGATCGTCTTCGAGAACAGCGCGGCGACCGGCAACACCATGGGCATGCCGCACACGCTGACGTTCGACACGTCGGACCCCGAGTACAACAACGACGTGTCGGTGAACATCCTGGCCAACCCGAACGACAGCGAGGGCGGCAAGCACTCGGTCGAGGTCACCCTGACCCCGGGCCGTTACCGCTACCACTGCTCGATCCCCGGCCACGAGGGAATGCAGGGCATCCTCGTCGTGACCGAGGGCGGCGGCGAGGACACGGCCGCTCCGGAGACCTCGGCGAAGGTCGACGGGCAGAAGAACGACAAGGGCGAGTACGTCGGTTCGGCGTCGGTGGCTGTGACGGCGACGGACGCGGGCTCCGGTGTCGACAAGGTCGAGTACGCGGTGGGCGCCGACGGTGCCTGGCAGCCGTACACGACCGCGGTGGTCGTCGACCAGGTCGGCACGCACAAGATCCGCTACCGGGCGTCCGACAAGGCGGGGAACGTGGCGGCGGAGAAGTCGGTCGACTTCACCGTGGTCGCGCCGTCGACGGACGACAAGACGCCTCCGGAGACCTCGGCGACGTTGAGCGGCGAGAAGAACGACAAGGGCGAGTACCTCTCGATGGCGACGGTCACGGTGACGGCCTCCGACACCGGCTCCGGCGTCAACTCCATCGAGTACGCGGTGGGTTCGGACGGCGCCTGGCAGCCGTACACCTCGCCGGTGATGGTGCACGAAGTGGGCGCCCACACCGTGCGCTACCGGGCCGCGGACAAGGCGGGGAACGTGGCGGCGGAGAAGTCGGTCGACTTCACCGTGGTCGCGCCGCCCGTGCAGGACAAGACGCCGCCCGAGGTGTCGGCGAAGGTCGACGGCGAGAAGAACTCCGACGGCGCGTACCTCAAGAGCGCCAAGGTGACGGTCTCCGCGACCGACGCCGAATCGGGCGTCGACAAGATCGAGTTCTCGCTCGACGCGGGTCCCTACCTCGCCTACACCGCGCCGGTCGTGGTGGACCGTGCGGGCGCGCACACGGTCGCGTACCGGGCGAGCGACAAGGCCGGCAACACGTCGGAGGCGAAGTCGGTGGCCTTCACGGTCACGACGGGCGGCGGGGTACCGGCGCCCGACTGCGCCGAGTTCGACGAGCGGCTGACGGTGATCGTCGGCACGGTCGACACGGGGATCCCGAACCGGGTCACCAACAACCGGTGCCGGATCAACGAGTTGATCGAGGACGAGCGGGAGTGGACCTCGCAGGCCCTCTTCCTCAAGCACGTCAAGACCGTCACCGACAAGCTCCTCAAGGAAGGCGTGATCGACCAGCGCGAGTACAACAAGATCAACCGCGCCGCCAAGCAGTCGGGGATCGGCAAGCCCGGCCAGACCGAGGGCTACCGCAAGATCTTCGACGGCACGCAGGGCTCGCTCGACAAGTGGGAGCAGGTCGGCGGCGGCAAGTTCGGCCTGAACGCGGACGGCTCGATCACGTCGAGCACCACGGTCGAGGGCATGGGCATGCTGTGGTTCCCGCAGCGCAAGTACGGCGACTTCTCGCTGAAGCTCCAGTGGCGGGACGACGCACCCGGTACGGGCAACGCCAACGGTGGTGTCTTCGTGCGCTTCCCGCAGGTCCACGACAACCCGGAGGAGTCGCGGCCGGAGTGGGTCGCCATCAAGTACGGGCACGAGGTGCAGGTGCTCGACCGTCCCGACGGCGACATGTACAAGACCGGTTCGATCTACGGATTCGACCGGGTGGGTCTCGCGGGCGCGGGCGTCACCCAGAAGGGCACCTGGAACGACTACGAGATCCGTGTGGTCGGCCAGCACTTCTCGGTCCTGCGCAACGGCGTCCTGATCAACGAGTTCGACAACACCGGCGGTCAGGTCTTCGAGCCGCCGCGCGGGGACGACCCGGGCACGGACGGCCGGCGGTTCTCCTCCGGCTATGTCGGGCTCCAGGTGCACAGCACGTCGGACGTCATCTCGTACCGGGACATCCGCATCAAGGAGCTGTGACGGGCAGTAACGGGCAGCTGTAACAGGCAGTATCCGTAACCGAGTTGAGCGAGTCGAGCCGGGTCAGTCCTCGTGTCTGGCCCGGCTCGGCTGTACCCGCTTGGGCTCGCCCGGCATCTTCGGGTACTCGGGCGGGTACGGCATGTCGCCGAGGCCGCGGTCCCGTTCGTCCCGGTCGGCGAGTTCGAGGAGCGCGTCGAGCCGGAAGGCGTGCTCGTCCATGTCCTCGTGGACGTCGCCGAGTTCGGCGTAGCGGGCCGGCATGGAGCCGATGTCGAAGTCGGCCGGGCGCGCGTCGTCGACCTCGTCCCAGCGCAGCGGCGCGGAGACGGGGGCGTTCGGCCGTGGCCGTACGGAGTAGGCGGAGGCGATGGTGCGGTCGCGTGCGGTCTGGTTGAAGTCGACGAAGATGCGCTCGCCGCGCTCCTCCTTCCACCAGGCGGTGGTGACGCGGTCGGACATGCGGCGCTCCAGCTCACGGCCGCAGGCGATGGCCGCGCGGCGCACCTCGACGAACGTCCAGTGCGGGGCGATCGGCACGAAGACGTGCAGGCCGCGGCCGCCGGACGTCTTGGGCCAGCCGCGCAGGCCGCCGAAGTCATGGAGGACGGAGCGCAGCTCGTGGGCGGCGCGGACGGCGTCGGTGTAGTCGGTGCCGGGCTGCGGGTCGAGGTCGATGCGCAGCTCGTCGGGGTGGTCGGGGTGCGCGCGCCGCACGGGCCAGGGGTGGAAGGTGAGGGTGCCGTACTGGGCCGCCCAGATGACGGCGGCGATCTCGGTGGGGCACATCTCGTCCGCGTGGCGCCCGCTGGGGAAGGTGATGGTGCCGGTGGGGATCCAGTCGGGCAGGTTCTTCGCGGCGCGCTTCTGGTAGAAGGACTCGCCGTCCAGGCCCTCGGGGTAGCGCTGGAGGGTGGTGGGGCGGTCGCGCAGGGCGCGCACGATGCCGGGCCCGACGGAGAGGAAGTAGCGGGCGAGGTCGAGCTTGGTGTAGCCGGGCTCGGGGAACATGACCCGGTCGGGGCTGGACAGGCGTACCGTCCGCTCCCCCGCCTCCAGCTCCACCGCCGCACCGTTCGACTTGCCCATGCGGGTCACGCTAGGCGTATCGGCCGCCGGGCGCATACCGGGCGGGTGCCCGCGGATCGCGTCAGAATCGGCTCATGGTCATGGATCTGCCGGTGATGCCGCCCGTGAAGCCGATGCTCGCCAAGTCCGTCGCAAAGATCCCGCCGGGGATGAGTTACGAGGCGAAGTGGGACGGCTTCCGCGCGATCGTGTTCCGGGACGGCGCCGACCTGGAGATCGGCAGCCGCACGGGCAAGCCCCTGACCCGCTACTTCCCCGAGCTGGTCGCCGCCCTCCTCGACCGGCTGCCGGAGCGCTGTGTCCTGGACGGCGAGATCGTGATCGCCAGGGACGGCCGGCTCGACTTCGACGCGCTCACCGAACGCATCCACCCGGCCGCCTCCCGGGTGAAGACGCTGGCGGAGCGGACCCCGGCGTCGTTCGTCGCGTTCGACGTACTGGCCCTCGGCGACGAGTCCCTGATGGACACGCCCATGGTGGACCGCCGGGCCCGCCTGGCCGAAGCGCTGTCGGGCGCGACGCCGCCCGTCCACCTGGCCCCCTCGACGACCGACGCCGAGCTGGCGCAGACGTGGTTCGAGCAGTACGAGGGCGCGGGCCTCGACGGGGTGATCGCCAAGCCCTTCGACCTGCGCTACCGCGAGAACGAACGCCTGATGTTCAAGATCAAGCACGAGCGGACCGCGGACTGCGTCGTGGCCGGCTACCGCTTCCACAAGAGCGGCCCGGTGGTCGGCTCCCTGCTGCTGGGCCTGTACGACGACGGAGGCGTTCTCCAGCACGTGGGCGTGTGCGCGGCGTTCACGATGAAGCGGCGTACGGAGCTGATCGCGGAGCTGGAGCCGCTGCGGCTGGAGTCCGCCGAGGATCATCCGTGGGCCGCGTGGACCGAGGAGTCGGCGCACGAGAAGGCCCGCCTGCCCGGGGCGACGAGCCGCTGGACCGGCAAGAAGGACCTGTCGTGGGTACCGCTGGAGCCGCGGCTCGTCGCCGAGGTGGCGTACGAGCACATGGAGAACGGCGCGCGCTTCCGTCACACGGCCCGCTTCCGCCGCTGGCGCCCGGACCGCACGCCCGAGAGCTGCACGTACGCGCAGCTGGACGAGCCGGTGCGGTACGACCTGGCGGATGTCCTGCGCTAGCCGGTATGAGCGTCGGCTCACGCGAGCTTCCAAGCATTTCGAACATGTTCGACCGGAACTGATCGATCCGCTGCCGGGCGGGTATCACCCCGGGGTGGACATACGACGGGTGCGGGTGACGCGCGTGCGGCGGGCCGCGATCGTCGCGGCGGTCCTGGCCGCGACGGCCGCCGGGTGCACGGTCGGCGACGGACACCCGCCGGACGGCCACTCCGCGAGCCCCACCGGAGGGGGAAGCCGTGGCCCCGTTCTCGCCGTGAAGATCGACAACGTGGGGCCCGCCCGCCCGCAGACCGGTATCGGCCGGGCCGACATCATCTACGCGGAGCAGGTGGAGAGCGGCCTGAGTCGGCTGATGGCCGTGTACGCGACCAAGCTTCCGCCCGTGGTCGGCCCGGTGCGCAGCGCCCGCGAGACCGATCTCGAACTGCTGCGGCAGTTCGACCGCCCCACGCTCGCGTTCTCCGGCGCGCAGTCGAAGCTGCTGCCGCTGATCGCCGAGGCCCCACTCGACGCAGTCCCGCCCGGCAAGGCCCCGGCGGCCGCCTACTTCCGAGGCAGCGACAAGCCCGCGCCGCACAACCTCTACCTCCGCCCGGCCAAGCTGGGCGTGACGCCGCAGGCGGGCGCGCTGGCGGCGGCCGGGGTCACGTTCGGGGCGCGCCCGGCGGGCGGGCAGGCGAAGAACGCTCTCACCGTGCGCTTCCCGACGGCGCGTTTCACCTTCAACTGGTCGGCACAGAGCGGCAGTTGGCAGGTATCGATGGACGGCACCCGGGCGCGCACGACGGACGGCGGGATGCTGAACGCTGCGACCGTCGTGGTCCAGTACGTCGATGTCCGCAGCTCGCGGTTCCACGACCGGTCGGGGAACACGTCACCGTTCTCCGACACGGTGGGTGCGGGCAAGGCGACGGTGCTGCGGGACGGGCGGGCGTACGACGTCCGGTGGGAGCGGCGCTCGGCGGCCGACGGCACGCGGTTCACAACGGCGGCCGACGGCAGGCGGATGACGTTCGCGCGCGGGCAGGTGTGGGTTCTCTTCGCCGAGCGGTGAGAGCCCTGGGTCACACCGGGACGCCGTCGTCAGGCCTTCGCGAGCGGCTCCGTCGGATTGCGGAGCCCCTCGGCCGCGTCCGAGACGCGCTGGATCAGGTCGAAGAACACGGTCTGCTCGTCGGCGGACAGCGGCGCGAGGAAGATCTGGTTCATCCGGGCCGTGCGCACGGTCAGTTTGCGGTGGACACGCGTCCCGTCGTCCGTGAGGCGCAGCAGGGAGCGCCGGCCGTCCTGCGGGTCGCGCACCTTGTCGATCAGTCCGCGGCGGCTGAGGCGGCTGATGACCTCGGCGATGGTCGAGCGGTCGAGGCCGACGCGCTCACCCACGGTGCGCTGGTCAAGGCCGGGCTCGGCGACGAGCGCGTTCAGGACGGCGAACTGCGGTGAGGTGATCTCCTCGGAGACCATCGTGTTCCACAGCAGGTAGTGGGCCTGCTGGAGGCGCCGGGCCAGGTGCCCCGGGTGGGTGGTCAGATCCACCGCGGCCATCGCGGACCTCCGGTCTTTTTCGGGTGTGTACTGACCAATACTCGACCATCGGGCAGCCCATGTCGAGTCGACTCCCCCACCTCTTCCGTCACCACCCTGGGCTATTGACGGGTACGGGCATGCGGTGGCACCGTAAGCGCCAGTCACATAAATGCTCAGTGCGCTGAGCATTTCAGGTTCGCGGAGAGGCTGGCCCGGATGGACAAGGTGGTGGCGACGGCGGCGGAAGCGGTCGCCGACGTGGGGGACGGGGCGTCCCTCGCGGTCGGCGGGTTCGGTCTGGTCGGCGTACCGAACGTGCTCATCGGCGCGCTCCACGAGCGCGGCACCACGGGCCTGAGCGTGGTCTCCAACAACTGCGGGGCGATGGACTCGGGCCTGGCCGTACTGCTCGCGGCCGGGCGGATCGCCCGGGTCACCGGGTCGTACATCGGCGCCAACAAGGAGTTCGCCCGCCAGTACCTGTCCGGAGAGGTCGAGGTCGAGATGATCCCGCAGGGCACTCTCGCCGAGCGACTGCGGGCCGGCGGGGCCGGCATCCCCGCCTTCTACACCCCCGCCGGCGTCGGCACCCAGGTCGCCGAGGGCGGACTCCCCTGGCGCTACGACGGCCAGGGCGGCGTCGCGCTGGCGTCCCCGCCCAAGGAGGTCCGCACCTTCGACGGCACGGCCTACGTCCTCGAACACGGCATCCGCACCGACTACGCCCTCGTGCGCGCCGCCAAGGGCGACCGCCACGGGAACCTCGTGTTCAACAAGTCGACCCGCAACTTCAACCCCCTCGCGGCGATGGCCGGACGCATCACCGTCGCCGAGGTGGAGGAACTCGTCGAACCCGGCGACATCGACCCCGACGCCGTGCACCTGCCCGGCATTTTCGTCCAGCGCGTCGTCGCCCTCTCCCCCGAGCAGGCCACGGACAAGCAGATCGAACGGCGCACCGTCTCCGCGCCTCCGGCACGAGGAACGGTGAGCAGCTGATGGCCTGGACCCGCGAAGGAATGGCCGCCCGCGCCGCACGCGAGCTGCGCGACGGCCAGTACGTCAACCTCGGCATCGGCCTGCCGACCCTCATCCCCAACCACCTGCCGCCCGGCGTCGAGGTGATCCTCGAATCCGAGAACGGCATCCTAGGCGTCGGCCCCTACCCCACCGACGTCGAGGTCGACCCCGACCTCATCAACGCCGGCAAGGAGACCGTCACCGTCCTGCCCGGCGCCTCCTACTTCGACTCGGCGCTCTCCTTCGGCATGATCCGCGGCGGCCACATCGACGTCGCCGTCCTGGGCGCCATGCAGGTCTCCGCCCGCGGCGACCTCGCCAACTGGGCCGTCCCCGGCAAGATGATCACCGGCATCGGCGGGGCCATGGACCTCGTCCACGGCGCGCGGACGGTCATCGTCGCCATGACCCACACCGCCAAGGACGGCACCCCCAAGATCGTCGAGGACTGCACCCTGCCGCTCACCGGCAAGGCCTGCGTCAACCGCGTCATCACCGACCTCTGCGTCCTCGACGTCACCGCCGACGGGCTCGAACTCGTCGAGCTGGCCCCCGGCGTCACCGTCGACGACGTCACCGCGAGGACCGCCGCCGAGGTCCGCGTCCCGGAGGGAGCCCGATGAAGGACGTCCACGTCGTCGATGCCGTCCGCACGCCGTCCGGCAGGTACAACGGCTCCCTCGCCTCCGTCCGCCCGGACGCCGGTTCCGGCACCGGCGTCGCCACCCTCTGCATCGGCGTCGGACAGGGCCTCGCGCCCGGCCTCGAACGCTAAGGACTCAGGAACCCACCATGGCACTCACCCAGTCGGACATCGACGTCGAGATCGCGGACCTCCAGAACGCGTACGACAAGGCGCGCGCGGGCGGCGCCCCCGCCCAGCACCAGCCGGCGCGCGACTACGCGCCGTACCGCAGCTCGCTCCTGCGCCACCCGAAGCAGCCGCTCGTCGCCGTGCACGGCGGCGACCCGGAGACCGTCGAGCTGTCCGGACCCGTCTTCGGCGCCACCGACGTCACGGACATCGACCAGGACCTGACGCGCCAGCACGCGGGCGAGCCGCTCGGCGAGCGCATCACCGTCTCCGGACGGCTGCTCGACAGCAACGGCCGCCCCGTGCGCGGCCAGCTCGTGGAGATCTGGCAGGCCAACGCGTCGGGCCGGTACGCGCATCTGCGCGACCAGCACCCGGCACCGCTCGACCCCAACTTCACGGGTGTGGGACGGACCCTGACGGATGATCAGGGGCGGTACTCCTTCACCACCGTCAAGCCGGGCGCGTACCCGTGGCGCAACCATGCCAACGCCTGGCGGCCCGCGCACATCCACTTCTCCCTGTTCGGCGACGCGTTCACACAGCGGCTCGTGACGCAGATGTACTTCCCGAACGACCCGTTGTTCCGCTACGACCCGATCCTGCGGTCGGTGACGGACGAGTCGGCCCGAGGCCGTCTGGTCGCGGCGTACAAGCACGACCTGTCCCAGCCCGAGTTCTCCCTCGGCTACGAGTGGGACATCGTCCTCGACGGTCCCTCCGCCACCTGGATCGAGGAAGGCCGATGACCTCCGTGCCCGAGAAGCTCCTCCCCACGCCGTCGCACACCGTCGGCCCGTTCTACGGCTACGCCCTGCCCTTCCCCGAGGGCGAGCAGGTCGCGCCGAAGGGGCACCCCGACACGATCGCCCTGCACGGCTACGTGCTCGACGGCCAGGGCGACCCGGTGCCGGACGCCATCCTGGAGTTCTGGCAGGCCGCGCCCGACGGCTCGCTCGCCGGGGCGCCGGGCTCGCTGCGCCGCGACACCACGACCGGCGGTCATCTCGGCCGCAACGGCACGGACTTCACCGGGTTCGGCCGGGTCGCCACCGACGCCGACGGGCACTACGCGCTCTTCACGCTGCCGCCGGGCAACGCGGGACTGCCGTACGTCAGCGTGTGCGTGTTCGCGCGCGGGCTGCTGCACCACCTGTTCACCCGCGCCTACCTCGCCGACGGCACGGACCCGGTGCTCGACTCCCTGCCCGCCGAGCGGCGCGCGACGCTGCTCGCGCTGCCGCAGGAAGACGCGCACCGCACGTACCGTTTCGACATCCGCCTTCAGGGCGAAGGCGAAACGGTCTTCCTGGAGTTCGAGTGACACACGTCGGTCCTGACGCCGATCCCGACGCCGGGCTGCTCTCCCCCGGCCGGGCGGGCTCCCCGGCCGAGTCCGCAACCTCGGACGCGGCGGTCCTGCGCGCCCTGCTCGACGCGGAGGCCGGTCTCACCCGGGCGCAGGCCGCCCTGGGCCTGGCGCCCGCGGCCGCGGCGGACGCGGTGACGCGGGCCGCCGCGGACGAGGGGCGCTTCGACGCCCGCGACCTCGCGCTGCGCGCCCGCTCCGGGGGCAACCCGGTGATCCCGCTGGTCGCCGACCTGACGGCCGCGGTGGCCGGGGAGCATTCCCCGTACGTCCACCGGGGCGCCACCAGCCAGGACGTCCTGGACACGGCGCTCATGCTGGTCGCGGCCCGGACGCTGGACGGGCTGCTCGGCGACCTGACGCGCGCGGAGAGCGCGCTCGGGGGGCTCGCCGCCGCACACCGGGACACCGTCATGCCGGGCCGTACGCTCACGCAGCACGCCGTGCCGACGACGTTCGGCCTGAAGGCGGCCGGCTGGCGTTCCCTCGTCCTCGACGCACGCGACCGGCTGAGCGCCGTACGGGCTTCGCTTCCTGTCCAACTGGGTGGCGCGGCGGGCACGTTGGCGGCGTTCGGCGTGTTCGGTGCCACGCACTCCGGGGAGCTGACCGAGACGTACGCGGCCGAACTCGGCCTCGTGGCACCCGTGTTGCCCTGGCACACCCTGCGCACCCCGGTCGCCGACCTCGCGGGTGCTCTCGCCTTCACGGCCGGAGCGCTCGGCAAGCCGGCGGCGGACGTGCTCACGCTGTCCCGTACGGAGATCGGCGAGCTGTCCGAGGGTTCGGGCGGCGGCTCGTCCGCCATGCCGCACAAGGCGAACCCGGTGAGGGCCACGCTCGTCGCCGCGGCCGCCCGCCGCGCACCCGCGCTCGCCGCGACGCTGTACGCGTCGATGGCGGCCGAGGACGAGCGCCCGGCCGGTGCCTGGCACGCGGAGTGGGAGCCGCTGCGCGATCTCCTGCGGCTCGTGGGCGGCGCGGCGCGCGACGCGGCCGAGCTCGCCGAAGGGCTTCAGGTCCACGACGACGTGATGCGTGAACACCTCTTCGCCACCCACGGGTTGATCGTCTCGGAGCGCCTGGCCGCCGAGCTGGCGCCCCTGCTCGGGCGCGCCCGTGCGAAGTCCCTGCTCACCGACGCGGCACGGCGCACCCGCATCGAGGGCAGGGCCCTTGCCGAGATCCTGGCCGACGAGCCCGATCTCAAGGGCGTCGACCTGGCCGACCTCACCGACCCCACCCGATACACCGGCTCCGCCGGAGCCCTCACCGACCGCGCCCTGGAGCGACGTTGAGCACTGCATCCCCCGACCGCGGCACCCACAGCACCCTTCTTCACCATCGCGCCGAAGGCCCCGCCACCGCGCCCCCGCTCCTCCTGGGCCCCTCGCTCGGCACCTCCACCGCCCTGTGGGACGCGGTCGCGCCCGAACTGTCCGTCACCCACCGGGTGGTGCGCTGGGACCTGCCGGGGCACGGAAAGTCCCCGGCCGAACTGATCGGCCCCGGCGCGACCGTCGCCGACCTCGCCCGGCTCGTCCTGGACCTCGCCGACTCCCTCGGCATCGAGCGCTTCGCGTACGCGGGGGTGTCGCTCGGCGGCGCGGTGGGCCTGCACCTCGCGGTCCACCACCCGGAGCGGGTGACGAGCCTCGCGGTGATCTGCTCGTCCGCGCACTTCGGCGGCTCGAAGCCCTGGGAGGAACGGGCGGCGCTCGTCCGCCGTGAGGGGCTCGGCCCGGTCGCCGCGACCGCCGACCGGCGCTGGTTCACCCCCGGGTTCACCGTGCCCGCCCTCGTCGAGGACCATCGCACCGCCGACTCCGGTGCGTACGCGGCCTGTTGTGACGCGCTGGCCGCGTTCGACATCCGTGAGGAGCTCAGCTCGATCACGGCTCCCACGCTGCTGATCGCGGGCCGCGAGGACCCGGCGACGCCGCCCGCGCATCTGCGGGAGATCGCCGACGCGGTGGCAGGATCGTCGCTCGTCGAGATCGCGGGCGCCTCGCACCTCGCCCCCGCCCAGTGCCCCGAACCCGTGATCACGGCGCTGCGCGCCCAGCTCGGCGGGGGCGCCAAGCGCGGCATGGAGGTGCGCAGGCAGGTGCTCGGCGACGCGCACGTCGACCGCGCGCAGGCCCGGCAGAGCCCGTTCACGGCCCGCTTCCAGGACTTCATCTCGCGCTACGCGTGGGGCGAGATCTGGACCGACCCGACGCTGTCGCGCCGCGAACGCTCCATGATCACGATGACGGCTCTGGTGGCCCACGGCCACTACGACGAGCTGGCGATGCATGTGCGCGCCGCGCTGCGCAACGGCCTGACGCCCGACGAGATCGGCGCCGTACTGCTGCAGACCGCCGTGTACTGCGGTGTCCCCGCAGCCAATTCGGCGTTCGCGGTGGCGCAGCGGGTCCTCGCCGAGGAGAGCGGCGAGGACTCCGCGGGCTGAAGCCCGCGTACACCGGCGGTCAGCGCAGGCCGCGTCCCGTGTCGAGGACCTCGCGGGCGCGCGCGGCCAGGCCCTCGGCGCCGCACGCCTTGGCCAGCGCGAGGCCTCGGGTGAGTTCCGCGACCGAGCGGGCCGCGATGCCGTATTCGACGCGGGCCGCCGCGTGTTCGTACGCGCAGGGGGACGCTTCGAGGTAGGTGACCGACTTGGCGTAGAGGGTCAGGGAGCGCTGGCCGCTCTCCAGCGCGGCTTCGCAGCGCAGGGCCTCCCCGATCGCCGTGTCCGTGCCGAACCGCTCGGCCTGGAGCCGGGCGTCGGCGGCGAGTTCCCTGGCACGCTTCGGGTCCTCGGTGGCGAGTGCGCGGGCCAGGTCGCAGGCCCAGGGCGCCATGATCGTGTTGTGTCCGCCGCGGGCGGTGGCCGCCTTGGCCGCCGCCTCCAGCTCGCTGACGCCATCCTGCGTGCGGCCCGCGGCGATCAGCAGTCGGCCGCGGACGGAGTGCGCGTCGGGCAGCACGATCGTGGTGGGGTAGGGCGGGCCGAAGGAGTAGCGGTCGGCGATCTCCCTGGCCTCGCCGATCCGGCCGCGGGCCACGAGCGTGTCGATGAGCATGCACGCGGCGTCCCAGTGCATGGGCAGGCCGCGGCCGACGCGGTCGGCCAGGCGCAGGCTCTCGCGCAGGACGGCCTCGGCGTCGGTGAGACGGCCGCGCCTGCGGTGGACGTAGCCGACGAAGGCGTGCGCGAGCGCCAGATGGCCGCCGCTCCAGCCGGCGGTTTCGTAGGCGCGTACGGCCTCGGTGAACAGGCTCTCCGCGCGGTCGAGCCGGTCCGCGAACAGATAGGCGCTGCCGAGCATCGCGAGGAGTTCGAAGCCCCACTCGGGGTCGGTCCAGCCGAGGCCGGGCGCGAGGCGTTCGTTGACGAGGGAGCGGTCGCAGAGTTCGACCACCACCTCGGCGTTCTCACCGCGGGTCATCGCGTCGAAGGCGCGCAGGACGAGCAGGACCCGCTCGGGGTTGTCCCGGCCGGTGAGGGAGCCCGCGAGCGCGGCGAGGCTGCGGGAGCGGCCCGGGGAGTCCTCCTCGCCGGCGTGGATGCCCTCCCACATGTAGCGCATGGCCTGCAGGCGAAGACGGGCCGGACCCGGGTCGAGCCGCGCGGACTCGGCATCGATCTCGCGCAGCGCCTCTTCCAGCTGGTTGTTGTGGACGAGGGCCTGGGACAGCCGGCACACGGCGTCCACGCGCGCGTCCCCGTCGAGCCCCGGCTTGGTGTCGAGGGCCTGGCGCAGATGGCCGATGGTGACGGCGGGCGAGGTGAGGAGGGTGGCGCAGCCCAGCTCGTAGAGGAGTTGGGACCGTACGCCGGGCAGCGGCGGCTCCTGGAGCGCGCGCTCCAGACAGCGGCGGGCGGCTTCCGGGGCGCCGACCGCGAGGTGTTCACCGGCCGCCGCGCGCAGCTGCTCGACGAGCTCGGGATCGTCGTCCGGGTGGACCTGGAGCAGATGCCGGGAGGCGGCCGCGGCGCCGTGGCCCGAGGCCGTGACGGCCCAGGCGGCCTGCCCGTGCATGGCGGTGCGCGTGGCCGCGGGGATGGAGCGGTACACGGCGCTGGCGATCAGCGGGTGCACGAACTCCAGGCCCACGGCGCCGTCTTCGTACGTCGCGTCGGTGAGGATGCGGGCGGCACGCAGCCGCACGGCGCAGCGGCCGGCCTCGCCCGGCGCCATCCCGGCGAGGCGCGCCGCGAGGTCGTGGGCGATCCGGTTGCCGAGGATGGCGGCGGCCCAGGCGAAGCGCGTCGCGTCGGTGCCGAGGCCTTCGAGGCGGTCGATCAGACCGCGGCCGCGCGCCGACTTGTTCAGGGCGCGCAGTTCGCCGGCCGAGCCTTCCGAGGGTTCGAGTTCGCTGTCCTGGACCTTGGCGAGGAGCTCTACGGTCTCGTACGGGTTGCCGCCGGTGACGGCCCACACCTCGCGGCAGAAGGGGGCGTCGGCGTGCTCGCCGAGGGTGGCGCGGGTGAGGCCTGCGGTGGCGTCGGGGGTGAGGGCGTAGAGGGTGGTGCGGGGCCGGGCGACGGCGCCGACGGCTTCGAGGTGTCCGGTGGAGGCGGCGGTGGCCTCGCCGTCGCGGTGGGCGACCACGACGAGTACGGGCAGGTCGTCGAGGCGTTCGGCGAACGCGGCGAGCCAGTGGAGGGTCTCCTCGTCGGCCCACTGCGCGTCGTCGACGAGCAGGACGAGCGGCCAGTGCAGGCGGGCGAGCCGGGACACCGCCGCGACGAGTCCGTCGCGCACACCCTGCGGGTCGGCCTGACGGGCGCCCGGCTCGGCTATGCCGAGGGCTGGGCCCGCGATCTCGTACCAGTCGCCGAAATACTCGCGGGCCTCCTCCTGGGAGAGCGCGAGGAGCGCCGGCTGAAGCAACTGGCGTACGACGTTGAAGGGGACGGAGGTGACGGTCTCGCCGCCGCGGGCCGACCAGACCGTGGCCCGTCCCGCCGCGATGCGGCGCACCTCTTCGAGGAGGGCGGTCTTGCCGATGCCCGCTTCGCCCCTGAACACGACGAGGCTGCCCGACGACGCCGCGTCCCCGCAGAGTTCGCCGAGCGCCTGCTCGACGACCGCGATCTCCGTGTTCCGCTCCCACAGGGCGGCCGAGGCGGCTCCTTCAGGCCGACTCTGCGTCATCCCGCACCCTCCCGAAGTCTCTCAACCGACGTACAGATGTTGAGAGTAGCCGTAGCCGGGGGGTTGTGGGTGGGGGTCTGCGCAGGTCTCCGCCGTAAGTGGGAGAGTGCCCTTCCGGAACGGGAGCGGCCCCCTCTCATGCCTCTTTCACGCACGCCTCATACTGTGGCGCCCATGACCCAGGTGACTCCCCCCGGCTGGTACCCCGATCCCGGCCAGAAGCCCGAAGGCCCCCGCACCGAACGCTGGTGGGACGGCAGCGTGTGGACGGAACAGACCCGTGCCGCCGGGCCCGGCGCCGCGCCGGGCCCGCCCGCTTACGCGCCGGCGGCTCCCGGCGCGCATCCGCAGGCCTACGGCTATCCGCAGACCTCGCAGCAGCCGGGACAGTTCGGCCATCCCGGATACCCGGGCTACCCCGCATACCCGGAGCCGAAGCCGCGACGCGGCCTCAAGATAGCCATCGCCGCCGGTGTCGCCGTGGTGGTGCTCGGCGGCATCGTCGGCGGTGTGTACGCGCTGACGTCCGGGGACGGCGACGGCAAGAGCGACCGGGCCGACTCGTCGTCAAGTCCCTCTACTGCTCCGGGACTTCCTCAGGGGCCGGGTGACGGTCAGGGCGGGAGCGGGGGCAGCGGCGGTGCCGGTGGTTCCGGTGGTTCCGGTGGTTCCGGTGGGGAGAGCGGGGCTCCGCAGGCCCCGGGTTCCGGCACCGGGTTCGCCGCCGACCTCGTCAACGGGGTGTCGATGCCCGTGCTCGACGGCTGGACCGGCGGCACGACGAAGGGCGGCAACGCGGGGGTGACGACCGGCCCGTACGCCTGCCCCGGCGACAAGAAGCAGGAGTGTGTGCGCGGCGGCGCGTTCTCGGCCTCGGCCGAGGCGCTGAAGCTCAAGGCGACGGGCGCGGAGGCCGCGGCCAAGGAGGACATCTCCAAGAACGCGCAGGAGTCGTACGGCGGCGCGATCTACGGAAAGATCACCTCGCACAAGGAACTGGCCTCGGAGGCCGTCACCGTGGCCGGACAGCAGGGCTACCTGGTGCGCTGGCAGGTCGTCACGGCCAAGGGCGACGACGGGTACGTCGAGTCGCTCGTCTTCCCCGCGCCGGCCAACCCCAAGTCGCTCGTCGTCGTCCGGTTCGGCATCGACGTGAACGACAAGGCTCCGGGCGTGACCTCGATGGACAAGATCACCAAGGGCATCAAGAAGTCCGCGATCGCCGAGGGCGGCGGCAACGGGCAGGACGTGTAGGGCCTCCACACACAACACGTGCAGGACCCCGTAACAACCCGTCGGGCGTCACAGGGGAGAAAGCCCAGGGGCCGGGCGGGTCCCACTCCGCTCAAGGAGGGACCCACCCGGCCCGGGGGTGCGCGCCGCGCCCGTCCCCACGGTGCGGCGCGGGCAGACCGCCGTCAGGTCATCCCGACAGACGGCGGTCTCCCGTTCAGGTGGCTTCGCTCAGGCCGAGTGCGGGCAGCACCACGGCGTCGACGAAGCGGGTGAGGTAGTCCGCGTCCGCGTACCGGCCCTCGAGGACCGGGCGGATGCGCTGCACCCCGAGCAGCTGGGCGGCCAGGAACTCGACGGCCGGATGGTCCGCGGCGATCTCGCCGCGCGCCACGGCCCGGTCGACCATCGCCCCGAGCGCGGCCAGCTCCGGCTCGACCAGGGCCTCGCGCAGCGCCGCCTGGAGTTCCTCGTCACTGAGGACCGCGTGTCCCAGGGCCTGGACGAGCTGGGTGTCACGTCCAGCCTGCTCCGCCGCCGCGCGAGCGGCCGAGCGCAGGTCCCCGGCGAGCGTACCCGTGTCGACACTGGCGAACTTCACGCAGCGTCCCGCCCGCAGCGAGGCGGCCACGAGCTGCGGCTTCGTCTTCCACTGCCGGTAGAGCGTGGACTTGCTGCAGCACGCCTGAGCCGCGACGCCCTCCATGGTGAGCGCCTCGTAGCCGTTCTCGCGGAGCTGGTCGAGGACCGCGTCGTAGAACTCCTTCTCGCGCTCGGGAGTGATCTTGGAGCGGCGCGAAGTGGTCACTGATGTGCCTGCCTGCTCCTGGGACGCCATGGCTCTTCTCCTCGCGAATCTTCGCTATCGATACGCCAGTGTACCGGTACGCCAGCGTTTCGGTACACTGGCGTATCGATGAGCGCGGTTCACGCCGTGCTCACCTCCGCATCACCGCACCACCCAGTCGTCATGAAAAGGGGCCGGGGGATGAATTCCCTTACCGAGCCTGCCGAACCGGAGCCGGACACAGCCGGCCGCGAGACGGACGCCGTCGGCCACAAGCCGGATGCCGTCGCCCGCCCGCCCCTGGTCCGGGAGCTCCTGCTGGTCGTCGGACTGTTCCTCGTCTACAAGTTCGGCAGGCAACTGGCCAATGGCCACACCGGCGAGGCGTTCCACAACGCGCACCGCGTGTGGGACCTCGAACGCGCCGTCCATCTGCCGGGCGAGGGCGCTGTGCAGCATGCCCTGCTGCACAGCGACGGCCTCGTCCACATCGCGAACACGTACTACGCGACGGTGCACTTCCCGGCGACGGCCGCCTTTCTGATCTGGCTGTATCTGCGCAGGCCGCGGCACTACATATGGACGCGCCGGGTACTGGCCGCCCTCACCGCCGCGGCCCTTGTGCTGCATCTCACCTTCCCGCTGGCCCCGCCGCGGATGCTGGCCGCGGCGCACCTCGTGGACACCGGCCAGGTGTACGGGCCGACCGTCTACGGCGCGACGCCGCAGACCGACTCGATGGCGAACCAGTTCGCCGCGATGCCGTCCCTGCACTTCGGCTGGGCCCTGATGGTCGCCGTCGGCCTCATCGCCGCGACCCGCTCCCGGCTGCGCTGGCTGTGGCTCCTGCACCCGGCGCTCACCCTGTTCGCCGTGATCGGCACGGCGAACCACTACTGGCTGGACGCGATCGTGGCGACGGCCCTGCTCGGTATCGCGCTCGCGGTGATCCGGCTGCCCGGCACCGTGCAGACCCCGCGGCCGGGGCAGTCCCTCGGCCGGCACCTGCTGCCCGCCCCTCGCACCGCGACCTCGCTCACCGCGACGGCGGAGACCATGGGCGCGGCGATACCCGCCCCCTGGACCCCGGCGCATCAGCGCGGCGGCTCCCTCTCCGCGGCCGAAGTGCTCGCGCGCATCCCGGTGTCGGTGACCGCGGGCTCGGCGTCCGCCGTCGAGGCACCGGTCGCGTCGGTCGCACCGATCTCATCGGTGTCATCGGTCCCGTCGGGAGCGACGGGTCCGTGGCGCACGGTCCTCACGGCGACAGGAGCACACCGGTGAACGCCACCCTCCTCGCCGTCGCACTCTCCCTCGTCTCCGCGGTCGCCTACGCCGCTGCCGCCGTCGCCCAGGAACGGCTCGCGTCGCGCGCCGCGGGAACCGACTCGGGCATCCTGCGCCTGCTCGGCACAGGCGCCTGGTGGGGGTCGGTCCTGCTCAACGCGTCCGCCGCGCTGCTGCATGTAGCGGCCCTCAAGTACGGCCCCCTCACCCTCGTACAGCCCCTCGGCGCGCTGACGCTCGTGGCGGCCGTGCCGCTCGGGGCGCGCATGGCCGGACGGCGCGTCCTGTCCGTCGAATGGCGCGGCACCGCGCTCACGCTCGCCGGACTCGGCGCGCTCCTGCTCACGGCCTCGGGCCCGGCCCCCGACGACACGCTCAGCCTCGGCGAGGCGCTCGCGGTCGCCGGTGCGACGGCCGCGCTGATCGGTCTCCTGTCGCGGCGCGGCGCGAAGCCGGGGCTGCGGCAGGCGACGGCCTCCGGTCTCGCCTCGGGCATCGCCTCGGCGCTCGCCCAGACCGTGACCGTCGCGGTCACCGACCGGACGGGACCGCTGCTCAGCGTCGAGGTGATCGTCGTGGCGCTGCTGATCGCGGCGTTCGCCGTGGGCGGCCTGCTCCTGTCGCAGATCGCCTACCGCGGCGGCCTGGGCGCCCCGCTCGCGATGGTCACCCTGTCCAACCCCGTGGCCGCGGCGATCATCGGTGTCACCCTGCTCGGCGAGCGGCTCCAGGGCGGACTCACGGGGATCCTGCTCGCGGCGGCGGGGGCGACGCTCGCGGCCCGGGGCGTCCTGCTCCTCACGCGTACGTCGCCGGAGACCCAGGAGATCCAAGAGACTCCGCAGGCTCGACCGCAGCCGTCGCTCACGGCGGCGGAACCGCTGCCCGAGCTGCCGCCCCGCGTGACGGAGCCGGGCCCGGTCGCGGGCCTGTCCGGGCCGTCCGGCCTGCAGAGCCTCCCGCCGATGCCCGTACTTCCGGGCACGGTGGTCATCCTGCCGTCGGTCCCGCCCCAGCCGGAGCCGGCCCCGGGCGCGCTCCAGGCTTCCTGAGAGCGCTCTTCCTTCACGCGGTCCGCTCTACGCGTCGCGCGTCACGGCCTGCGCGTCATGCGTCACGGCTCTACGCGTTGTACGTCACGGCCTGCGCGGCGCGGGACGCGTCCTCATGCCGTCGAGCGTGATGCCGAAGACCCGGTCGCGCTGCTCGGTGTCCACGTAGGCGGCGCCGGTGACGCCGGAGATCAGGCGGAGCAGGTCGTCGAAGGACATGTCCGTGCGGACCTCCCCGGCGGCCTGCGCGCGCAGCAGCAGCGGTTCACCGGCGTCGAGCATGGCGCGGCGGCAGGCGGTGAAAATGTCCGACTCACCGCTGAGCGCCTCCCTGATGGCGCGCTTGGTGACGGTGTAGTCCACGAAGCGGCGCAGCCAGGTGGCGAGCCCGTCCCACGGCGGGGCGTCCTCTAGTTCGTCGGCGAGCCGGCACAGGGCGTCGACCTCTTCCGCGTAGACGGTCTCGAAGAGGTGCCTGCGCGTGGGGAAGTTGCGGTACAGGGTGCCGATGCCGACGCCGGCCTGGCGGGCGATGTCCTCCAGCGACGCCTCCGCGCCCTTCTCGGCGAACGCGTCGCGGGCCGCGGCCAGGAGCGCGTCGAAGTTGCGGCGCGCGTCCGCGCGGCGCGGGCGCTGGGCCGCGACGATCCCGCCGACGAGTTCCCTGTCCGTCATGCGTGCCACTCCCGGGGTGAGGCAGCGCGGGCTGCCGAGGTTGTACCGGAGGCTCCCCTCCGCTATCGTTATCGAAGTCGAGGGGTGCCTCCACTTTAACAGCCGACGCACCCCGTGCCCCGCCGCACAGCGCTGCGGGCAGACCGGCCGAAGCGGCCGGATCCCACCATCCTCCCAGCTCGCGCGCGCCCGCGGACCGCGGCCCCTGCCGCAGGTCACGCCGGTGTGCCCGGCCACCTTCCGTTCAGAGAGACACCGCCTTGAACCGGAATCGCACGCCCAGGAATCCCCTGCCCCAAAGCCCCGCGTCCTCAAGTCGCACGGCGCCGGGCCCGGCGTCCAGAAGCTCCAACCGCCTCACCTTCGCGGTCCTCGCGACGGGTGCCGGCGTGTTCTCGATGATGCAGTCGCTGGTCGCCCCGGCCCTGCCGACCGTCCAGCACGCCCTGCACACCACCCAGGCCACCTCGACCTGGGTGATGACCGCCTATCTGCTGTCCGCCTCGATCTTCACGCCCATACTCGGCCGGGTCGGCGACCTCGTCGGCAAGAAGCGCACCATGGTGGCCGCGCTCGTCGCGCTGACCGTGGGCTGCCTGCTCGCGGCCCTCGCCCCGAGCATCACCGTCCTCATCGTCGCCCGCGTCGTGCAGGGCATCGGCGGCGCGCTCTTCCCGCTGTCGTTCGGCATCATCCGCGACGAGTTCCCCGGTCACCGGGTCAGCCCCAGCATCAGCAACCTCTCCGCCGTCATCGCGGCGGGCGGTGGCGTCGGCATGGTCGCGGCCGGGCCGATCGTGGGCGCGCTCGACTACCGCTGGCTGTTCTGGCTGCCCGCGGCCGTCGTCGCCGTGACGGCGCTGATCGCGTACCGCTACGTGCCCGAGTCGCCGACGCGCGGCACCGGACGCGTGAACTGGCTCGGCTCCGTGCTGCTCTCCGGCTGGCTCGTCGCCCTGCTGCTGCCCATCAGCCAGGCCACGTCCTGGGGCTGGGGATCGGTCAAGGTCGTCGGACTGCTGGCCGCCGCCGCGGTCCTGTTCGCCGCCTGGGTGCTGTCCGAGGCCCGCTCCGCGAGCCCGCTGATCGACCTGCGCGTCATGCGGCTGCCCGCCGTGTGGACGACGAACACGGCCGCGCTGCTCTTCGGCGCGGGAATGTACGCGGTGTGGTCGTTCCTGCCCGGGTTCGCCCAGACGCCGCCGTCCGCCGGGTACGGCTTCGGGGCGAGCGTGACGGGCGCGGGGCTGCTGATGCTGCCGATGCTCGTGGCGATGTTCCTCGCCGGAGTCCTCAGCGGCAGGCTCGAACCTCTCGTAGGAGCGAAGGCACTGCTCACCACCGGTGCGGCGTTCGGCGCGGCGTCCTGCGCGATGCTCGCCGCCTGGCACGCCGAGCAGTGGCAAGTCGCCCTCGCGGCAGGCGTGTTCGGGCTCGGCATCGGGCTCGCGTTCGCGTCCATGGCGAACTTGATCGTGCAGAACGTCCCGGCGGCGCAGACCGGCGCGGCCACCGGCATGAACGCCAACATCCGCACCATCGGCGGCTCGATCGGCGCCGCCGTGATGAGCATCCTGGTCACGGGCCACCTCCAGGCGTCGGGACTCCCCTACGCCTCCGGCTACACCCACGGCTTCACGCTGCTCGCGGCGCTGTGCCTCGCCGCCGCGCTCGCCGCGTTGCTGGTCCCGGGCGCGCGCCGCGCGGGCGGACCACGCGTCCCCGCCGCGCACGGGACGACGGCCGGCACGACGGCCGGGGCGGACGAGCAGGTGGGCCTGGAGCAGCCCACGTCGCGGTGATGGTGCCACTACGGCGCCCGCCGGGCGCCGGACCCGTCAGCCGAAGCCGCGCGAGTCCTGCTTGAGGGCGGTGTCCACCGTGAGGGCGGTCGCCACGACGAGGCTCAGGAGCGGCTCGGGGAGCTGGTAGTGGATCTGGAGGACGTAGTTGTCCGCGGTCGTGAACATCGTCTTGGCGAGTCCCTCCCACGTCTTCGTGATGCGGGCGACCTCGTTATCGGCGTGGTCGACGATCGAGAAGTTCCAGGCCCGCCAGTTCTCGGCCTTGATGGCGCCGATCTGCTGGCCGTTCACGTTGATGCCGAAGTTGATCTTGCCGATCATGTTCTGCTGGACGATCTCGCCGACCGGCGAGCCGTCCGGGCGCTCCACGACGACACGCGACTTCATGAACTTCGCGGGCCGCGTCATGACGAGCTGCGGCTGCCCGTACGCGTCGCGGATCTCCAGCTTGTGGGTCATGAACTGGTCGAGGCTGGAGACGAAGCGCGCGACCTTCTTGAGCGTGCTCTGGCCGACCTGGACGACGGAGCCGATCTGGGCGCCGTTCTGATCCATGACGGTGTACTCGTTCGTCAGCTCGATCAGCTTGGCCTTCTGGTTCACCACCAGGACGGGCTCGGTGAAGAGGCTGCCGCCGCCCTGACCGGTGGGCGCGACGCCTGCCTGGTGCTGCACCTGGCGCTGCACCTTGGCGGGGTCGATGTACTGCTGTTGTTGCTGCTGCGGGGCCTGCTGCCCGTACGGACCGGCGGCGTGCTGCTGGGGCTGGTGCTGCTGCACAGGCTGCTGGTGCTGCTGAGGCGCGAACTGCCCCTGGGCCTGCTGCTGCACGTGCTGCTGCTGAGGCTGCTGCGCCTGCTGCGGGACCTGCTGGCCCGCGGGCTGCTGCACGGGGCTGGTGTGTTCGGTCCACTGCGCGCCGTCCCACCACCGCAGTGTCTGGGGCGCGCCCTGGGGGTCGGGGTACCAGGCTGCAGGGGTGTTCGATGGCGTCGTCACCCGGGCACACTATCGCGCCATCCTGTGGTGGCATCCAGACCGGACAGATGTGACGTACGCCGCCGCCCGAACCGGGACGGAACGGGCGGCGGCACCACTTTCGAGCGCCAGAAGCGCCAGAGAGGTCCTGACGCCCGGCGGCCTCAGGCCGTGACGATCCCTGGGTCGCTCACGCCGGCCTGTCCGTTCTCGACGTGGCCCGCGAGGCGGCGCAGATACGTGCTGTCGCTGTCGGCGGTCACCTTCAGGTCGTACCAGCGGTTGGTCGCGCGCAGGTCGACGGTCTGTGTGACGGTGGCACCGGCCCGCACGGTGTACGTCTGCGGCTGTCCGCCGTAGGCGTTGGTGACGGTGAGGTGGACGTCGCCGCCGGTGGGGTTCGTCAGCGTGAGCGTGAGGTTGCCCGTGCTCGCGTCGTGGCGGGCGGTGAGGCCGGGCTCGGCGGCCGTGTTGATGCCCTTGAAGGCGCGCAGGAATCCGTTCGGGCCGTGCACCGTGAGGTCGTACTTCCCGGCGGAGTAGGTCGAGTTCCAGGAGTCCGAGATCGACTTACCGGCCTCGGTGGAGTACGTCCAGGGGCCGTCGGTCCGGCTCTGCGACCTGACCTGGAAGGCCGCGCCCGCGGAGGGGCCGCCGCTGAACGTGAGCTGGAACTTGCCGGTCGACGGCGTGGAGACCCCGTCGACGTACGGCGCGTACGGCAGCGGGCGCGCGGGCCGGGAGCCCGCCTCCTGCTTGGGCAGCACGGGGTTGGCCGGCGGCTTCGGTACGTAGCTGGAGTGCCGGTCGTGGTCCGGCGGCACGTATCCGGCCGTGCTGGGCAGTTGCGCCGGGTCCGTGTTCGTGAGGGAGAAGTCGAACGCGGAGGACAGGTCGCCGCAGATGGCGCGGCGCCATGGCGAGATGTTGGTCTCCTTGACGCCGAAGCGCTTCTCCATGAACCGCAGGATCGAGGTGTGGTCGAGCGTCTCGGAGCAGACGTAGCCGCCGGTGGACCACGGCGAGACGACGATCATGGGGACGCGCTGGCCGAGGCCGTAGGGGCCCGCCGCGTAGCTCGCGTTGCCCTTGAAGTAGTCCAGCGTGGTGTCGGCGGTGGACAGGCCCTGGTTCGCGGAGGCGGGGGCGTACGGCGGCACCACGTGGTCGAAGTAGCCGTCGTTCTCGTCGTACGTGACGAACAGGGCCGTCCTGCTCCACACGTCCGGGTTCGACGTGAGCGCGTCTAGGACCTGCGAGATGTACCAAGCACCGTAGTTCGCGGGCCAGTTGGGGTGCTCGGAGAACGCCTCGGGCGCGGCGATCCAGGAGATCTTGGGGAGCTTGCCGGCCTTGACGTCGGCCTTCAGGACGTCGAAGTAGCCGTCGCCCGCCTTGGCGTTCGTGCCGGTGCGGGCCTTGTCGTAGAGGGGGTCGCCCGGCTTGGCGTTGCGGTAGTTGTTGAAGTACAGGAGCGAGTTGTCGCCGTAGTTGCCACGGTAGGCGTCGTCGATCCAGCCCCAGCTTCCGGCGGCGTCGAGGCCGTCGCCGATGTCCTGGTAGACCTTCCAGGAGACCCCGGCCTTCTCCAGGCGCTCGGCGTACGTGGTCCAGCCGTAGCCGGCCTCCTGGTTGCCGAGGACGGGCCCGCCGCCGGTGCCGTCGTTGCCGACGTGACCCGACAGCATGTAGTAGCGGTTGGGGTCGGTCGCCCCCATGAACGAGCAGTGGTAGTCGTCGCACACCGTGAACTTGTCGGCGAGCGCGTAGTGGAACGGGATGTCCTGGCGCGTCAGATACGCCATCGTGCCCGTGCCCTTGGCGGCGATCCAGTTGTCGTACTTGCCGCTGTTGAACGCGCTGTGCCCGCCGGCCCAGTCGTGGTCGAGGCCCGCGATGAACTGCATGCCCAGGTCCGCCGCGTCGGGGTGGTAGGGCAGGACCTCCTTGCCGCCGCTCACCTGGTTCCACACGGGCTTGCCGCTGGGCAGCGTCACCGGGCGCGGGTCACCGAAGCCGCGGACGCCCTTCATCGTGCCGAAGTAGTGGTCGAAGGACCGGTTCTCCTGCATCAGGACGACGATGTGCTCGATGTCCTGGACAGTGCCCTTGACGCGGGCCGCCGGAATGGCCGCGGCGCGGTCGATGCTGTTCGACAGGGCGGTGAAGCCCGCGGTCGCGCCTGCTATCTGGAGGAAACGCCGCCGGTTGAGTTCAGGCATGGGTGTGGGGCCTCTTGAGTGTGTGGGGACAGAAGCGAGCAGAGTGTTCCAAGAGGACCGGCCAGAGGGGAAGGGGTGATGACACTTGCATGAAAATTCGCTGTATGCGTCAGAAACAATCACGCAGCCGGGATCCGTGGGGAGGACCAACCGGCCCTCCCCACGGACGACTTCATCCCCGGTCGCCCACCGCGAGCCGCAGCGTCACGATCTGGAACGGCCGCAGCGCCACCCGCACGGCGTCACCGCCGTCCGACGGCTGCCGCCGCACCTGGTCCGGCTGCTGCGCGAGCGGCCGCTCCAGGAGGTCGGTGACCTGGACACCGACGAGGGGGAAGCCCGTGCGCAGGATGCCGGCGGCCCGGCCGCCCAGGGACTCGTAGAGCCGGACGACGACATCGCCCGAACCGTCGTCGGCGAGCTTCACCGCCTCCACCGTCAGGCCGTCGCCGTCCACCGACACCACCGGCTCCGGCGCGGCGCCCGAACCGGCCACCCGTAGCGGCAGGTTGAGCGCGTACCCCTCGGCAACGGCATCGGCGATGCTCGCGCCGGGCAGCAGGGAGTAGGTGAAGCGGTGCGCGCCCTGGTCGGCCTCGGGGTCGGGGACGCGCGGGGCGCGCACCAGGGAGAGGCGGACGGTGGTGGTCGTGCCACCGTCGTCGCGGGTCGTGCGCGAGACGTCGTGCCCGTACGTGGAGTCGTTGAGGACCGCGACGCCGTAGCCGGGTTCACCGATGTGGACCCAGCGGTGGCCGTACACCTCGAAGCGGGCCGCCTCCCAGCTGGTGTTGGTGTGCGTGGGGCGCTTGACGTGGCCGAACTGGATCTCGGCGCTGGAGTGGTCGGCGCGGACGTCGACGGGGAACGCGGCCTTGAGGATCTTCTCGGTCTCGTGCCAGTCGATCTCTGTCTCTACGTCGACGCGCTTGCTGCCGGCGTTCAGGGTGACGGTCTGCGTGACGCGGGAGCCCTTGCCGAAGGCGCGCCCCACACGGACGGCGGCGCGCAGCGGCCCCTCCTCGGCCACCGTCACGGACTCGGCGTCGAGGAGGTCGCGGTACTTGTTCCTGTAGTGCTTGTCGATGTCCCAGGCGTCCCAGTAGTTGGGCAGGTCGCTGTGGAGGCGGAGCAGATTGCCCGGCCCGGCGAGGACCTCGCGTTCCGCGGTCAGGTCGTACACGGAGGCCAGCGTCCCGTCGGGGCCGATGACGACGCGCACGAGGCCGTTGTCGAGGGTGCGGCCGTCCGTGACGGTGACCGGGTGGTCGGGGACGGCCGGGGCGAGGGGCGCCGACCCGTTGGCGGGCACGTGGGTGAGGGCCGGCTCCCCGGCCGGGGTGCGGATCACTTCGGTGCGGGCGTACGGGCTGGTGTTGAACACGTGCGGCCCGCCCTCGCCGACCCCGAGCGCCGCGACCGCCTCCGCCGTGATCGCTTCGACTTCGCCCGCCACGCGCGCGTACTCCGCCTCGGCCTCCCGGTGCACCCAGGCGATGGACGACCCGGGCAGGATGTCGTGGAACTGGTGCAGGAGCACCGTCTTCCACAGCCGGTCGAGCTTCTCGTACGGATACGTGTACCCCGGCGCACGCAAAGCGGCCGTCGTGGCCCACAACTCGGCCTCGCGCAGGCGGTGTTCGCTGCGGCGGTTGCCCTGCTTGGTGCGGGCCTGCGAGGTGTACGTGGCGCGGTGCAGCTCCAGATAGAGCTCGCCCGACCACACCTGGTCCTCGGGGATCTCCTTGCTCGCCGCGGCGAAGAAGGCGTCCGGGTGCTCGACCACGACCTTCGCGGAGCCCTCCAGGTCCGCGAGCCGGCGGGCACGCTCCAGCATCTCTCGGGTGGGGCCGCCCCCGCCGTCGCCGTGCCCGAAGGGCGCGAGGGAGCGGGTGCCGCGCCCCTTGTCCTGGTAGTTGCGGACGGCGTGCGCCATCTCCCTGCCGGAGAACTCGACGTTGTAGGTGTCGACCGGCGGGAAGTGGGTGAAGATCCGCGTGCCGTCGATGCCCTCCCACCAGAACGAGTGGTGGGGCAGCTTGTTGGTCTGGTTCCAGGACAGCTTCTGCGTGAGGAACCACTCGTTTCCGGCGAGCCGGGCGAGCTGCGGGTAGGCGGCGTTGTAGCCGAACGAGTCGGGCAGCCACACGCCCTTGGTCTCGACGCCGAAGTGCTCCATGAAGAAGCGCTTGCCGTGGACGAGCTGGCGGGCGATGGCCTCGCCGCCGGGCAGGTTGCCGTCGGACTCGACCCACATCCCGCCGACGGGCGCCCACTGGCCGTTGGCGACGGCCTCCTTGATGCGGTCCCACACGTGCGGGTAGTTGTCCTTGACCCACTCGTACTGCTGGGCCTGCGAGCAGGCGAAGACGAACTCGTCGTACTCGTCTGCGAGCGCCGTCACGTTCGAGAAGGTGCGGGACGTCTTGCGCTTCGTCTCGCGGATCGGCCACAGCCAGGCCGAGTCGATGTGCGCGTGGCCGACGGAGGAGAGGGTGTGCGCGCCCGCGTGCGCCGGCTTCGCGAGGGCCGGGGCGAGGACGGCGCGGGCGGCGGCGGCCGTGCCGGAGATGTCGTCGAGGTCGAGGGCGTCGAGCGCCGCTTCGAGAGTGTGCGCGATCTCATGGCGGCGCGGCTCGTGCTCGCTCAGCTCCAGCATCAGCTCGCGCAGGACCTGGAGGTCGAGCGAGAGGTGGAAGACGTCCTCGTCGAGGATCGCGAGGTCGGCGCTCCTGAAGGTGTAGAGCGGCTGGTCGCCCGCCGTGCGCGGGTCGCCGAGCGGGGTGGGGTGCGCGAAGCGGTCGGCGAGGATGTCCGGGTTGGAGGCGGCCTCGATGAGGTAGTCGACCTCTTCGCCGCCCTGCGCGGGGCGGGCCACGGGCACGTACTGGTTCTGCGGGTTGACGGCCTTGAGGGGGCGGCCGTCGGGGAGGTGGACGAGGGCCTCCGCCTGGTTGCCGGGCCAGTCGTTGACGAAACCCAGGTCGAAGACGGCCTCGACGCGGCGGCCCGCCCACTCGGCGGGGACCGTTCCGTGCGCCGTGAACCAGGTGGTGCCCCAGGGCGGGCCCCAAGGGGTGCCGACACTGAACGGCTTGTACGCGGCCGACTTCGCCTCGGTGAAGGGCACGGGTTCGCCGGGCGCGTGCCAGGCCTGGAGGGCGAGCGGGACCCTGGCGCTGTGGACGGCGGGCTTGACGCGCTGGTCGTGGACGCGGGCGACGCGCTGCTCGATGCGGCGGAGTTCGTCGTGCATGCGGGCTCCTCTGCTAGCGGGTCAGATAGGCGAGGCCGGGGTGGGCCGCCGTGTATCCCTCCAGGAGGCGACGGGCCACGGTCACGGAGTCGACGAGGGGGTGCAGGGCGAACGCCTTGACGGCGGTGGCGCGTGCGCCGCTCTCGGCCGCGGCCAGCACCTCGCGCTCGACGGCCTTGACCGAGGAGACGAGGCCCGTGGCGTGGCCGGGCAGCGGCGCCACGCTGACGGGGTGTGCGCCGTTGGCGTCGACGAGGCAGGGGATCTCGACCACGGCGTCGTCGTCGAGGGACGGCAGGGCGCCGCGCCCGCGCACGTTGAGGATCAGCGTCGCGCGCTCGTCGCGGGCGATGGCGCGCATCAGGGCGAGCGCCACCTTCTCGTAGCCGCCCGACTCCTCCAGGTCGGCGGCGTCACGCTCGCCCGCGCCGGACGCCTCGCGGTTGTGCGCCATGTACGTGGCCTCGCGCTCGGCGCGGGTGCGGTCCCAACTGGCATACGACGGGTCGGCGTAGAAGGCGGCCTGCTGGTCGAGCAGGAACGCGCCGCGGGTGCGTTCGGCCTCCTGGTAGGCGCGGACAGTCTCGCGGTTGAAGTAGTAGTAGTGCAGGTACTCGTTCGGGATCGCGCCGAGGGAGCGGAGCCAGTCCGTGCCGAAGAGGCGGCCCTCCTCGAAGGAGCCGAGCAGCTTCTCGTCGGCGAGCAGGCGCGGGAGCTCGTCGCGGCCGTTCACCCTGAGTCCGCGCAGCCAGCCGAGGTGGTTGAGGCCGACGTAGTCGATCCAGGCCTCGCCCGGGTCGGCGCCGAGGACGCGCGCCACGCGGCGGCCGAGTCCGACGGGCGAGTCGCAGATGCCGATGACGCGGTCGCCGAGGTGCCGTGACATGGCCTCGGTGACCAGGCCGGCCGGGTTGGTGAAGTTGATGACCCAGGCGTCGGGCGCGAGTTGCTTCACACGGCGCGCGATGTCCACGGCGACGGGCACGGTCCGCAGGCCGTACGCGATGCCGCCGGCGCCGACCGTCTCCTGGCCGAGTACCCCTTCGGCGAGGGCGACCCGCTCGTCCGCGGCGCGGCCCGCGAGGCCGCCCACGCGGATCGCGGAGAACACGAAGTCGGCGCCGCGCAGCGCCTCGTCGAGGTCGGTGGTGGCGTGCACGGCGGGCGCGTCCAGGGCGCCGGTGGCTTGTTCTGCCAGTACGCCGGTGACGGCCCGCAGCCGGGCCGGGTCGGTGTCGTGCAGCGTGACCTCGGTGACGCGGCCCGGCGCGTGGTCGCCGAGCAGCGCTCCGTACACCAAGGGCACCCGAAATCCGCCACCGCCGAGAATCGTCAGCCTCATGCGCCGATCGTAGGGCAGCCTGGTCCGCGACCCGATCTTCGACCGGCGGAGGCCGCCATGAAACCCCCCACGCAACGACGGACGAGACGCCAACTCCTCATCCTGGCCATGACCCTGGGTGCCCTGACGCTCGGCGCGGGCACAGCCACGGCCGCACCCACCTGGACCGAGACCGGCACCGCGCAGGTGGGTTCACTCACCGGCAGCCAGGGCCTGGCGAGCCACGCCGACGGCTCGCTGGTGTACCGGGGCCTCGCCTCCGTACCGCTCGATCTGCGCACGGCGGGCTGGTCACACATAGGCGACCCGGATGTGGCGCAGGGGTACACGTTCGACGCGTACCAGGGAGGCGACGCCACGACGAAGAAGATGTTCGCGGTGACGGCTCCGGACGGGCAGCGCACCACGTATGAACACACCTTGGATCAGGGCGAGTTGCTCAACAACTCGTTCGCGTCCGTATCGCCCGACGGGCAGTGGCTGGTGGCCGGCGAGTGGGGCACCATGAAGCGGCTGCAGGTCTTCCCGGCCCCCGTGCTCAACCCGTCCGCGCCCGCGCCCGGCGCGAATCTCCCGCAGGCCGGGCAGATCACGCTCGACAAGCGCGTCGACAACATCCAGGGCTGCGACTTCACCGACGCCACACATCTGGCGTGCTCGTCCGACGGCGCGACGAAGGAGGTCCTCACGGTCACCCTCGACCGCCCGCTGGACGGCTCGCCGGTCACCGGGCACGTCACAGCCGCGTTCACGATCCCCCAACGCAGCATCTGCTCGGGCACGTTCGAGGCCGAGGGCATCGACTACGACACCGCGCGCGGCACGCTGCGCGTGGAGATGGTGCCGCCCTCGCCGTGTCTGGTGACGACGACGGTGATCTCGTACCGCATGGGCTGACCGTGACCTCGGGCCGTAAGGCCTGAGGTGTGGGACGGCGGGGTTCGGGGGATGGTCGCGATCATGACAGATCGCACGTCCCCCTCCCCGTCGGCCCTGTCCGGCTCCCCGGACCCGTCGGATTCCGCTCCCCCGCGCCGCCCGCTGCGCCAGCTCCTCGCCGCCTCGGTCGGCAACGCCGTGGAGTGGTACGACTGGTACGCGTACACCTTCCTGGCCACGTACATCGCGGGCCAGGTGTTCCCCAAGGGCTCGGGCAACTCCCTCGTACCACTGCTCTCCACGTTCGCGGTGTTCGCCGTGGGGTTCTTCATGCGGCCGGTCGGCGGGCTCCTCATGGGAGCGGTCGCCGACCGGCGCGGCCGCCGGGCCGCGCTGACCGTGACCATCCTGCTGATGGGCGGCAGCAGCCTACTGGTCGGGCTCACCCCGACGTACGCGTCCGTCGGCGTCCTCGCGCCCGTGGTCCTCGTCCTCGCGCGGCTGCTCCAAGGGCTGTCCGTCGGGGGCGAGTTCGCGGCCTCGACCACCTTCCTCGTGGAGTCGGCGGGCCCGGGACGGCGCGGCCTGTTCTCGTCCTTCCAGTACGTGTCGACGTCCGCCGGACAGCTCGCGGCGTCCGGTGTCGCGGCGGTGCTGGTGAGCACACTCGGCGACGGGCAGATGGACGGCTGGGGCTGGCGCGTGCCGTTCGTGCTCGGCGCGCTCCTCAGCCTGGTCGGCTTCTGGATCCGGCGCGGCGCGTACGAGACGCGCAGTGCCGAGCAGCGCGCGGCCGAGCGGCCGGGTCTCTTCGACGCGCTGCGCCATCACCCGCGCGAATCGCTCCTGATCTGCGGTATCACGGCGGGCGGCACGCTCGCCTACTACACGTGGACGTCCTACCTGCCCACGTACGCGGAACTGAACGCGGGTATCGACAAGGCCGACGCCCTCGTCGCGGGGACCATCGCGCTGGCGTTCTTCGCCCTGCTCCAGCCGGTCGGCGGCATGCTCTCGGACCGGTTCGGGCGCAAGCCGCTGCTCCTCTTCTTCGGCCTGGGCTTCGCGCTGCTCAGCGTTCCGCTGCTGCGCTCGCTCGGCGGCTCGTTCGGCTCGCTGCTCCTGGTGCAGTGCGCGGGGATGGTGCTGCTCACCGGCTTCACGTCGATCTCGGCCGCGGTCAACGCCGAGGTGTTCCCCGCACGGGTGCGCGCGGCGGGCATCGGCTTCCCGTACTCGCTCACCGTCGCCGTCTTCGGCGGGACGGCTCCCTATGTCGGCACGCTGTTCAAGGAGACCGGGCACGCCGGGCTCTTCCCCTGGTACGTCGCCGTGCTCTGTCTGGTGTCGTCCACGGTGTATCTGCGACTGCCGGAGAGCGCGCACAAGGAGCTCGACCGCTGAGGTGCGTTGCACAGGATGCAGCCACGGTTGCGCCTCTTGCCGGCTGAGGGGGCGCGCACCAGGGTAGGAGCCACGTCACTCTGACACCGGAGGTACCAGGAATGAGCAGCAGCACCGGCCGCCGCCGCTTCCTCGGCGGGATCGCGGCCGTCGCGGCCGGCGGTGTCGTCACAGCCGCGGCGGGTCCCGCGCAGGCACGGCCGCCGCGCGGGGGACGGCCCCTGTACCTCGGCACGTACACCTCGCAGGACGGCGGTGGCAGCGGCATCGGGCTCGCCACGTACGACGAGAGCACGGGCGGCATCACCGGGACCGGCACGATCGACGGGGTGGCCGACCCCTCGTATCTGGCGCTGCACCCCGGCGGCCACACCCTGTTCGCGGTCGACGAGGGGCAGGACGGCGGTGTGACGGCGGTCCGGCTCGCGGACCGGCGCGTGCTCGGCCGGCAGAGCACCGGCGGCGCGGGCCCCTGCCATCTGTCGGTGCACCCGAGCGGCCGGTGGCTCCTGAGCGCCAACTACCTGTCGGGCAGCGTCGCCGTGCACCCGATCGCCGCATCCGGCACGCTCGGTGAACGCACCGCTCTCGTCACCCACTCGGATCCCGCGCCCGGCCCCGGTCAGGAGGGCCCGCACGCCCACCAGATCATCACGTCCCCGGACGGGCGGCACGTGCTCGCCGTCGACCTGGGCAACGACACCGTCTACACGTACCGCCTCGACACGACGGCCGGAACGCTCGCGCAGGTGTCGTACGCGTCGCTGCGCCCGGGGGCGGGCCCCCGCCACCTCACGTTCCACCCGGGCGGCCGCTTCGCCTACCTCGCCAACGAGGTCGACAACACGGTCGTCGTCTGCGCGTACGACCCGGGGACGGGACGCCTCACGCCCGGCGAACCCCAGCCCACCGGCACCGGGTCCGGCACCAGCTACCCGGCGCAGATCCTGGTCACGGCCGAGGGCGGGTTCGCCTACCTCGCCAACCGCGGGCACAACAGCCTGACGCGGTACGCGATCGAGGCGGACGGCGCCCGGCTGCGCCTGCTCGACACGGTCCCCGTCGGCGGCGACTTCCCCCGCCACATCGCGTTCTCGCCGGACGAACAACTGCTGTTCGCCGCGAATCAGAAGTCGGGGTCGGTGACCGTCTTCCACGTCGACCACTGCGGCGGCGGGCTCACCGCGGCGGACGGCCCCGCGTTCGCCGCGCCGATCGCCGTGTGCGCGCTGCCGCTGTAGCGCGGCGCGGTAGGGGGAGTCGCGCGGGCCGGCGGTCAGGTCACCGCATGATCCCGGTGAGCGCGTCCCCTTCCTTCGCGCACTCCCACGCGCCCTCGCAACACGCCTGCCAGGACCGGGCGTCGGGGCCGAGCAGCACGGCGCGCTGGCCGGCGGACGCGGGGGTCAGCAGCGACAGGCGCAGTCCTGCGGTCTCGACGACCAGGTCGGTGGCAGTCCGGCCCGCTCCCGCCGCCGGGCCGTCAGGCAGCCTCGTGGCCTCGGGCAGCGCTTCGGCGACCTCGGCCGCCGGGTAGCCGAAGAGGTCTATGTCGTCCCAGGCGACCGGAGTCGCCGGCGCGGGGACCGTGGTGGTGATGTCGAGCCGGGACAGCCGGTCCGCCGCGCCGGGGCCGCCACCCCGAAAGACGAGCGTGACGCCGTCGAACTCGGCCTCGAAGGCCCAGTCCGGTTCGTGGAGGAGCCCGCTGAGCCAGGCGTCGTGCGCGTGCCGCAGCTCCGGGTACTGCTCGTGCGTCAGTGTCATGCACTGCCGCCTGCGCGTGATCGCGCCCCCGCCAAGCCGGGAGAGCACCTCGTCGGGTGTCATCCCGAACCGCACCGTCCCCGCACCGCCGGGCAGCGTCACTCCTGTGTCCTGCGACAACTCCAGCATCGCCCCATTGTTCACGGCGAGGCCCGGGAGACAACCCCCCGGCCGCCCCGCGCACCCCTCCAGTAAACCTGCACACCGAATGCGCAGTCCGGTCACGGTGTGCTGTGAATGCACACAACCCTCAAATACGGCCCCGGCCAAAAAAGCGGGAGTGTCCATTTTGCAGAAATTCGCGGAGCCGACTCTGAAATTCCAACCTGTGGATTCTGTGAAGGGTCGGCCCCCATGTCGTGAACACTCCTGCACGCGGCGGTAATTCCGTGCCCGCACAGCCTCTGACCGGGGACCTTCCGATTGGATGTGCGAGGTGTCGGCGTGCTTTGATCCTCCGCACTGCGGGAGTTGCGCAAGTGATTCACGCATTCTGGATTACCAATGAGAAGGGCAGCTCACATCATGAACTCCACCCCCCAGGTTGAGACCCTCGAGATCTCCGACGCCGACCTCGACAACGTGTCGGGCGGCCTCGTCGGCGGTCTCGCCGCCAACCTGACCGGCACGGCCGACTCGATCGTCCCCGTCTCCGGCGTCGTCGGCGGCCTGACCGGCACCGTCGAGGGCCTGACCGGCGTCAACACCGCCGCCGTCACCGGCCTGGCCACCGGCCTGACCGCTGGTCTCTGAGCCACGGCTCTGCAAGGGCCCCGGAACCTCCCCCCGGTTCCGGGGCCCTTGGGCACTCCCGGCACCCCGCCGGACCGGAAGACAGGTAAGGGAAGTACGTCGTGCAGTTCCGCCAACAGGCCCTGTCCAAGCTGCAGTCGCCCGAGGAACTCGACCTTCCCGTGCGGCTCGCCAGGCCCCAGGGCGTACTCGCGCTGGCCGTGACCCTCGTCGTGATGGCGGCCGCGTCCGTCTGGGCGGTGACCGGGTCGCTCTCCTCGACGCTGCGGGTTCCCGGCGTCCTCACCCACGCGCAGGGCAGTTACGTCCTCCAGAGCCCCGTCACCGGTCAGGTCACGGGCGTGCTCGCCAAGGAGGGGCAGCGCCTCGCCGCGAACTCCCCGCTCCTCAAGGTCAGTACACCGCAGGGCGACCGCTATGTGCGCACCGTCGACGCGGGCCGCGTCACCACGCTCGTCGCCCGGATCGGCGCGGTCGTCACCACCGGTTCCGACGTCGCGACCGTCGAGAAGACGGGCGCGAAGGACCCTCTCCTCGCGATGCTGTACGTCCCCGCGGACCGCGCGGGCACCGTGCCTGTCGGAGCGGACGTGGACCTCACCGTCCAGTCGGCGCCGTCCCAGCAGTACGGCATGCTGCGCGGCCGGGTGCAGGCGGTCGGGCGCGGCGGGCAGACCCGGCAGCGGGTCGAGGCGTTCCTCGGCGACAAGGAACTGGCCACGCAGTTCACGAAGGGCGGCCCGACGGTCGCGGTCCTCGTGAAGCTCGTCGCGTCACCCTCCACCAAGTCGGGCTACGCGTGGTCGTCCAAGGGCGGACCCCCGTACGCGCTCGACTCGATGACCCCCGCCTCCGGCGCCGTGCACCTCGCCGAGCAGCGCCCGATCGATTGGCTGCTCCCGTGAGCCCCTCCCCCGCAGTCCAGCAGCAGCTGCCCCCGGCCGGACACGGCCGCCGCCGCGCGCGCCCCGCGCCGAAGCCGCCGCGCCGCCGCCACCGCACCGTCCGCACGCCCACCGTCCTGCAGATGGAGGCCGTCGAGTGCGGCGCCGCGTCCCTCGCGATGGTCCTGGCGCACCACGGCCGACACGTCCCGCTGGAGGAGCTGCGCATCGCGTGCGGCGTCTCGCGCGACGGCTCGCGGGCCAGCAACCTCCTGAAGGCGGCCCGTAGTTACGGGATGACCGCGCGCGGCATGCAGATGGAGCCGGCCGCGCTCGCGGAGGTCGAGGCGCCCGCCATCCTCTTCTGGGAGTTCAACCACTACGTCGTCTACGACGGCATGGGCCGGCGCTTCGGGCGGCGCGGCGTGCACATCAACGACCCGGACAAGGGCCGCAGGTTCGTGCCCTCCGAGGACTTCGACACCAGTTTCACGGGCGTCGTCCTCGTCCTCGAACCCGGCGACGACTTCCGTCCCGGCGGGCGCAGGCCCGGCGTGCTGCGGGCCCTTCCCGCGCGGCTTCGCGGCACGACGGGCACGATGCTCGCGGCGCTGCTCGCCAGCCTCCTGCTCGTCGCGGTCGGCGCGGCGCTGCCCGCGCTCAGCCGCACGTACATCGACATGTTCCTGATCGGTGACCAGACCTCGCTGCTCGGCGCGCTGTTCGCGTCGATGGGCGCCATGGTGGCGCTCACTGCCGTGCTCACCTGGCTCCAGCAGGCGAATCTGCTGCGCGGGCGCGTCATCGCGTCGACGCTGAGCAGCGCGCGGTTCTTCGGCCATCTGCTGCGGCTGCCGGTGACGTTCTTCGCGCAGCGCAGCCCGGCCGACCTGGTGCAGCGCCTCCAGTCGAACGACGCGGTCTCCGAGACACTCGCGCGTGACCTGACCGCGGCGGGCGTCGACGGTGTCGTGGTGCTCCTGTACGCGGCGCTGCTGTGGACGTACGACCCGCAACTCACGCTGGTGGGAGTGGGCATCGCGCTCGGGAACGTCGTCGCGATGCGGATCGTGATCCGGCTGCGGGCCACCCGTACGCAGAAGCTGCGCGCGGACACGGCACGGCTCACCAACACCTCGTACACCGGCCTTCAGCTCATCGAGACGATGAAGGCGACGGGCGGTGAGAACGGGTACTTCCGGCGCTGGGCTGGGCAGCACGCGACCACGCTGGAGGAGCAGCAGCGGCTCGGGGTGCCGAGCGCGTGGCTCGGCATCGTGGCGCCGACCCTGGCGACGCTCAACAGCGCCCTGATCCTGTGGATCGGCGGCCTGCGCGCGGTCGAGGGGCACCTGTCGGTGGGTCTGCTCGTGGCGTTCCAGGCACTCGTCACCCGCTTCACCGCGCCCATCACGCGCCTCAACGGTGTCGCGGGACGCATCCAGGACTTCGCCGCCGACGTGGCGCGCCTCAAGGACGTGGAGAGCTTCCCGGCGGACGCCCTGTACTCACGGCCCGACGCGGCGGCGAGCACGCGCCGGCTGAAGGGGCACGTCACGCTCGACGACATCACGTTCGGCTACAGCCCGCTGGACAAGCCGCTCCTCACCGGCTTCTCGCTGGCCGTCGGACCCGGTCAGCAGGTGGCGCTGGTCGGCGGCTCGGGCAGCGGCAAGTCCACGGTGTCGCGGCTGATCTCGGGTCTCTACAGCCCGTGGGAGGGCACGATCCGCATCGACGGGCAGCGCCTGGAGGACATTCCGCGGGGTGCCCTGTCGGCGTCGGTGTCCTTCGTCGACCAGGACGTGTTCCTCTTCGAGGGAACGGTCCGCGACAACGTCGCCCTGTGGGATCCGTCGATCCCGGACGAGGCCGTCGTCGACGCTCTGAAGGACGCGGCGCTGTACGACGTCGTCGCACGCAGGCCCGGCGGCATCCAGGGCCGGGTCGAGCAGGACGGGCGGAACTTCTCCGGCGGTCAGCGCCAGCGCCTGGAGATCGCGCGGGCCCTGGTGCGCCGGCCGAGCATCCTCGTCCTCGACGAGGTGACCAGCGCGCTCGACGCCGAGACGGAGCAGCTCATCATCGACAATCTGCGGCGCCGCGGCTGCGCCTGCGTCGTGATCGCGCACCGGCTCAGCACGGTGCGCGACAGCGACGAGATCGTCGTCCTCGACCACGGCCAGATCGTCGAGCGGGGCCGGCACGAGGCGCTCGTCGCCGCCGGCGGGCCGTACGCCGAGCTGGTCAAGGAGCACTGACGTGACGTACGCAGATCAGGAGTACGCGGCCGGCGACCAGGTGACCGCCGCGTTCGGCTCCCTGGGCATGCCGGTGGACTGCGCCGGCATGCGCAGCCTGAACCTCGAAGGACCGCAGGTCCTGTGGCTGGTCATCCAGGGCGCGCTCGACCTGTTCGCGGTCGACGCCGCCGCCCAGGGCCACTGGCACTTCCTGGGCCGGCTCGAAGCGGGGACCCTGCTGCTCGGCCCGGTCGAGGGACCCCAGCACACCCTGGTGGGCCGCCCGTTGCAGGGCTGCCTGTTGCGCCGCATCGGACTGCGCGAACTCCAGCGCCCCGACTACGGCGACGCCTCGTGGTCGTACGACCAGCAGTACCTCAGCCAGTACGACACCCAGGACGCCGCCCTCAGCCTTCTCGAGCATGCCTTCGCCCTGGGTGTGGGCCGCAGCCAGCGCGTCCTGTTCGAGGCACCCCTCGACGGCCGGACGGCCGGCGACGACTCCGTGGGCGACGACGACATCCTGTGGCTGCCGATCCTGCCGGGCAGCGTGCAGTACGGGGCCTCGTACAGCGCGGACACCGTGGGCGAGCTGCTCGTCGACGGGTCGATGTGGCAGCGCATGGTCAACCAGCAGTTCCGACTCCTGTCGGCGCTCGACCGGTGGATCGAACGCCTGGAGAACGCGCACGAGACCCGGACGGCGGCGGGCATCAAGGCGGGCGAGACCGTCCGCGAGGAGGCCGACCGGACGCTGCTGGCATCCATCGGCCGCCAGGGCAAGGGGAGTTCGCGGCGCGGCTCCTCCTCCGGGAACGGCGACGACGCGACGTACGCGGCGTGCAAGCTGGTCGCGGGCGCGGCCGGGATCACGCTCGCGGCGCCCGAGCGCAGCGGCGCCGTCAGCGACCGCGTCGACCCGGTCGAGCAGGTCGCCGTCGCCTCACGGATCCGCACCCGCGCGGTCCGCCTCGACGGGCGCTGGTGGCGCGAGAACGCGGGCCCCCTGGTGGGGCACCGGGCGTCCGGCACCCCGGTCGCGCTGCTGTGGCGCCGCGGCGGGTACGAGGCCGTGCATCCGTCGAGCGAGCGGCGGACCCGGATCGACGAGGACAACGCGGAGGAGTTCGAGCAGCGGGCGGTCATGCTGTACCGGCCGCTGCCCGACCGGGCGCTGAGCCCCCTGCGACTGCTGCGGTTCAGCGCGCGCGGCACGCGGGCCGACGTGCGCAATCTGCTGCTCGCCGGGCTCGTGACGGTGGCGATCGGGGCCCTGGTGCCGGTCGCCACCGGGCGGGTGCTCGGCGTGTACGTGCCCAACGCCCAGACGGACCTGATCGTGCAGGTCTCCCTCGCGGTCATGGTGACGAGCATCGTGTCGGCCGCGTTCATGCTGCTGCAGAATCTGACGATCCTGCGCATGGAGGGCCGGATCGAGAGCGCGCTCCAACCCGCCGTGTGGGACCGCCTGTTGAGGCTCCCGACGCGGTTCTTCGCGTCGCGTTCCACGGGTGAGCTGGCGAGCGCCGCCATGGGCATCAGCTCGATCCGCCGCCTCATGTCCGGCGTGGGCCCGGTGGTGGTGCAGTCCGGCACGGTCGGCGCGATGAACCTCGTCCTGCTCCTCCTCTACAGCGTCCCCCTGGCACTGACCGCACTCGCCATGCTCGCGGTGATCGCGGGCGTGTTCCTCACCCTCGGACTGTGGGAACTGCGCTGGCAGCGCCGCCTCGTCGTACTCGGCAACAAGCTCAACAACCAGGCGTTCCAGACACTGCGCGGCCTGCCGAAGCTGCGGGTCGCGGGGGCGGAGAGCTTCGCGTACGCCTCGTGGGCCGGGGAGTTCGCGCGTAGCCGCGAGCTCCAGCGGCGCGCGGGCCGCATCAAGAACCTGACGACGGTCCTCAACGCCGTCTATCTGCCGCTGTGTTCGCTCGTGATGTTCATGCTGCTCGCGGGCCCCGCGCGGGGCACCCTCTCCGCGGGCGACTTCCTCACGTTCAGCACCGCGGTGACGATGCTGCTGTCTTCGGTCACGCAGCTCACGGGCGCCCTGATCTCCGCCGCCGCCGTCCTGCCGATGTTCGAGCAGATCAAGCCCGTCCTCGACGAGGCGCCCGAAGTGCGGGCCGCGAGCACCCAGCCGGGCGAACTGACCGGCGAGATCGAGGCGCGCGGCGTGTCGTTCCGCTACACGGACGACGGGCCGCTCGTCCTCGACGACGTGAACCTGTCCATCAGGCCGGGTGAGTTCGTCGCGGTCGTCGGTCCGAGCGGCTGCGGCAAGTCCACGCTCCTGCGCCTCCTCATCGGCTTCGACAAGCCGGTCTCCGGCGGTGTCCTGTACGACGGTCAGGACCTCGGCGCGCTCGACCAGGCCGCCGTGCGCCGGCAGTGCGGCGTCGTCCTGCAGAACGCTCAGCCGCTGACCGGGTCGATCCTGGACTGCATCTGCGGCGCCGAGGTGTTCACGCAGGAGGAGGCGTGGGAGGCGGCGGCGATGGCGGGGCTCGCCGAGGACATCAAGCGGATGCCGATGGGTCTGCACACGATGATCGCCGGCGGCGGCGCCATCTCGGGCGGCCAGCGCCAGCGCCTGATGATCGCGCAGGCGCTGATCCGCCGGCCGCGCATCCTGTTCTTCGACGAGGCCACGAGCGCGCTGGACAACGAGACCCAGCGCACTGTCATCGACAGCACCCGCGCCCTGAACGCCACGCGTGTCGTCATCGCGCACCGCCTGTCCACGGTGATGGACGCGGACCGGGTGATCGTCATGGCGGACGGCCGCATCGTCCAGCAGGGACCGCCGGCCCAGCTCCTCGCGGACACGAACGGGCGGCTGCACGAGCTGGTGCGGCGCCAGATGGCGTAGGGCCTCTCGTTTGGATCATGCCGGGCTGGCGGGCCCACTCGGACTTCTCCGTTCCCCATCCGTTGACATGCTCGCGCTCGAAGCGGGATGTTGATGCCTGCGACTGCTCAAAGCTGCTCGCTGCGTCAATATTTCAAGCATGAGTAAACAAACGGCTGTTGGTTCGAGCGGAGATGGGATCTGTGCGAAGAATGCACCGAAGACTGGACCTGACACAGGCCCACCGCGCGCGGTGGGCCGCGGGCGCCTCAGCCGGGCTCGTGACGGCGCTCGCCGCCGCACTCCTGGCCTCCCCCGCGCAACAGGCGAGCGCGGCGACGCCCGGCAGCGGCGTCCTCGACGACGCCCACAAGAGCGTGACGTGGCAGAGCCCCGTGTACGCCGCCGGGACGGTCGGCGATCCCGGCAAGTGCCCGGCCGCCGCGGACGACCCCGACAACAAGGTGTGCGACCGCTTCGACCTCAAGGTGTCGGTCCCTGACGGGTACTGGGACGACAACCCCGAGGGCGGCGTCCCCGTCTCGATCGAGTGGGCGAAGCAGCCCACCGACGACTTCGACATGTACGTCTTCGACGACGCGGGCAAGCAGGTCGCCGCCAGCGCGGGCACGGCCGACCCCGAGGCGACGGTGATCCCGAAGGCCGACGGCACGTACCACGTCGTGGTCGTCCCCTACGACGTGCACGACAACTCCTTCGTCGGCAAGGCCTATCTGCCCGAGACGACCGACGCGGGCGACCTGACCTCCTTCACGGGCAAGGGCGGCAGCTACACCATCGGCGCCGGCACGCTCAAGGCCAAGGCCGACTTCCTGACGGGCGGTCAACTACGTCTCCAGGCCGACCCGTCCGGCTCGTTCAGTGACCCGGCCGGCTCGCAGATCGTGCGCAAGCAGCCCGCGCCGGACAAGCACACTTCGTCGTTCGACGCGGGCGCTTACTACGGCATCCGCTCCGCCGGCGCCGTCCTGCGCGTCTACAAGAAGCCGCTGCGCTTCGGCCTCTACAAGGCGGACAACAGGACGCGGATCTGGCAGGAGGACAAGCCCCTGCGCTGGTCCACCGGCGGCATGCGGCAGAGCCTGGAGCGCGGCAAGGACGAGCAGTTCTTCGGTGGCGGCGAGCAGAACGGCTCGTTCTCGCACCGCGACAAGACGGTCTACGTCGCGAACAACACCAACTGGAACGAGGGTGGTTACAACAACTCCCAGCCGTTCTACCTCTCTTCGGCGGGCTACGGCGTCTACCGCAACACCTTCGCCCCCGGCGTCTACGACTTCGGCCCCTCGGTCCACACGGGCCAGCAGGAGCGCCGCCTCGACGCCTACTACTTCCTCGGCGACGCGAAGAAGGTGATCGGCGGCTACACGTCGCTGGTCGGCAAGCCGTTCATGCCGCCGGTGTACGGCCTCGAACCCGGCGACGCCGACTGCTATCTCCACAACGCCAACCAGGGCGAGCGCCACACCCTCGACTCCCTGAAGGTTGCCGACGGGTACGTCGACCACCAGATGCCGCTCGGCTGGATGCTGGTCAACGACGGCTACGGCTGCGGCTACGAGAACCTCGCCGAGACCGCGAAGGGCCTCCAGGACCGCGGCGCCGAGATGGGCCTGTGGACGCAGGACGGCATCGACAAGCTCGCCGACCAGGTGAAGGCCGGGCAGCGCGTCGCCAAGCTCGACGTCGCCTGGATCGGCAACGGCTACGGCATGTCCCTGGACGCCTGCGACAAGGCGAAGGCCGGTATCGAGGACAACAGCGACGCACGCGGCTTCGTCTGGATGCCCGTCTCCTGGGCGGGCGCGCAGCGCTGCGGCGTCCTGTGGAGCGGCGACCAGAAGCTGTCGTGGGACTTCGTGCGCTGGCAGATCCCGACGTACGCGGGCGCCACGATGTCGGGCATCGCCTACAACTCCGGTGACGTGGGCAGCATTTACACCCACGACGCGAAGATGTACGCGCGTGACCTCCAGGCCAAGACGTTCCTGCCGGCCATCATGACGATGGACGGCTGGGCGACGGACATGACCACCGGCAAGAAGATCAACCAGCAGCCGTGGGTGGACGGCGAGCCCTACACGTCCATCAACCGCAAGTACCTCCAGCTGCGCGAGCGCCTGCTGCCGTACCTGTACACGCTGTCCGCCGATGCGGCGAAGACCGGCGTCGGCGGCGTGCGCCCGCTCTACCTGGAGTACCCGGACGACCCCGAAACGCTGGGCGCGAACGCCAAGTACGAGTACCTGGCGGGCGACGACTTCCTGGTCGCCCCGGTCTACAAGGACTCGGACACCCGCGACGGCATCTACCTGCCCAAGGGCACGTGGACGGACTACTGGACGGGCAAGACCTACAAGGGCCCGACCACACTCGACGGCTACCACGCCCCCATCGACACGCTGCCCCTCTTCGTCAAGTCCGGTGCGGTCGTGCCGATGTGGCCGAAGGGAACGACGTCGTACAAGTCCCGTGACGTGCACGAACTGGACTGGGACGTGTATCCGCAGGGCCACTCCTCCTACACGCTGTACGAGGACGACGGCGTGACCCGCGACTTCGCCAAGGGCGCGTCGGCGACACAGCGCGTCACCGTCGACCAGGGCAGGCACGCGACCGACATCAACGTCGGTGCGAGCAAGGGCAGTTACAAGACCAAGCCGGACGCCCGTGCGTACCGGTTCACCGTCCACAGCGAGGGTGCCCCGCAGCGGGTGTCGGCACAGGGCCATACGCTGCCCCGCGTCGGCTCGGCGGACGCGCTCGCCGCGGCCGGGTCCGGCTGGTACTACGACGCGGACACGGGGGTGACGACGGTGAAGACCGCGCGCCAGTCCCTGGACCGCGGCTTCACGGTGACGCTGCGGCGCTGATCCACAGAGACAGAGCTCAGAGAGAGTGGGCGAGGGCGGGTCCGGTCACGGGCCCGCCCTCAGCTCGTCGGCCGCGGCTCGCCGGCCTCCGAGCGCCGACCCCGGCGCGCGCTGTCAGTGGGGCCGCCTACGCTCGCGGGCATGGGGATCACCACGGCCTGGGCCATCAGCTCGCACGAGGACCCGTTCGTCGAGGGGCTCGGCCCCCGCATGCTCCCGCTCGTCGAGGCGGAGCGCGACCGCCCCGGCGCCCGGCGCAGCTGGCACCGCTGGCATCGCCGCCCCCTGCCGGACTACCGGACCTGGTGGAGCCCGTACGGCCGGGGCAGCGCCGCGGAGGCCGAAAGCCTGGACGACTTCCTCGAGTTGACCGCCTGCGGCGACCACGTCCAGGAGTTGTACGACGGCTCGTCGCCCGACGACGACTTCTGGCTCGTTCGGGACGTCTGGGAGGAGACGGCGGACACGGACGTGATGTTCATGTCGGTCCAGAGCAAGGACTACGCGGTCGCGTCCCTCTTCCACTCCATCGGCCCGCGGCGCGCCGCCCTCCTGCCCGGCTGGTGCGGCAACTTTCTGCTCACGTCCACGCAGGTGCGGGAGACTCTGTCGAGCGTCGAGCGGGCTCTGACGTTCACCCCTGAGGAGTGGGCCGCCGCGCAGGACCAGGACTGGCTCGGGTACGCACCGGACGAGGAGAGCGTGCTGGAGGGGCCGCTGCGCGTGTGGCGGCGAGCCGCCGAGGCGGGGCTCGGGTTGTGCGGGGTGGCGGTCAAGATTTACTGACGTCCCCTTCCCCTCGCCGCCAGATACGTGACGACATGAGTGAAACCGAATGCGTCCCGGTGCGCGTGGTGGAACAGGAGAGCTCGGAGAGAGCCCGGCCGGCAGCGCTGGGCCGCGAAAGCGTGAGCACGTAAGGAGGCGGGTGAGGATGTCCGCAACGGCCGATGTGCACCGTATTGTCCGCGTCCCGCCCGCCGACCCTGCGGCCGCCGCCGTACTCGCCTCGTGGGCGCGGAAAGAGGAGCGGAAAGAGGAGCACGAGGAGGATTCACCGCTCGATGTGTCCGGGCTCGATCTGTCTGGCGCCGACTTCTCCGGACTGGACCTCGCCGTGGGGCTGTTCTGCGGGACCGTGTTATGGGGTACCCGTCTCGTAGGAACGGATCTGTACCGCGCGCACATGGAAGGGGCAGTGCTCGCGGGCGCCGATCTCTCCCGCGCCTGCCTGACGAAGGCGGTCCTCGACGAGGCTGACCTGAGGGGCGCGACTGCGGCGGAGGCGAATCTCGGCAGCGCGGAGCTCTACGGCGTCGACGCACGTGGTGCCTCCTTCCGCGGGGCCCGGCTCAACGGCGCCTCTTTCCTCGACGCCCGCCTCGAAGGCGCCGATCTCACCGGCGCCTCGGTGCGCGAGACGTCCCTCAAGGCGGCCCTCGACGACCGGACCCGGGTCGAGGGCCTCACCGGCACGGTCTTCGGCCCCGCGCGGCTCGAAGGGAGCGGTTCGTCGCGTGAGTTGGCCGGTGCCGCGCTGGAACGCTGGCTGAACGAGCGGGGTGCGTCGGTGGAGGTACTCCACTGCGTACTGCGGCGCAGTGCTGCTCCGTCCACCACGCCGACCAGCGCGTCTGCGGCCCGATGATAGGTTCGAGCGCGTGATATCGACGGGGCCACTGAGCCGTACGGCACTGAACCGAGTCACTGCGGTGGGCGAGCGCGGGCGGGTCGATCTCGTCCCGCCGGGCGTACGGTGACCGCTCGGCGACCTGTTCGCATCGGTCGGTGTGGTCACGTCGCTCCCGTCGGTGATCGGCGTGTTCGGTGTGTACGGGCGGTTGCCCGGCATCTTCGCGTAAGGGCTCGGGAATGACGCAGAGCGACTGGCAGAACGATGTACTGCGGGACCTGCTGAGGCGGACCCAGGCACAACTGGGCGGGGAGGTCACCGACATGGCACCGGCGGACGGGCCCGGTTCCGGGGTGCCTGGTCAGGGCGCGGAGGGGCCGAGTTCCGGGGTGCCGGGACGGGGCGCCGCCCGGTCGGCGGACTCCGACGCGGCGGAGCGAGGTCCGGCGACGGCCGGGGAAGCTGAGGCATCTGTGGCCCCCGCGCCCGGACGCGACCCGCTTCCGCGCCGACGCCCCAACACGGCCCCGTCACCGGACGCGGGCCCCGGCCCGTCGCCCTCACCGCCGCTCGATCCGGACGACCACGCCGCGGATGCGCCAGAACCCCGCTCCGCCACCCCGGCCGCGCGCCGGACGGCGTCACTGGCCGCCCGTCTCGCGGCAGGCCGAGCGGAGCGGCCGACTCCGCCGACGGACGCGGTGGCGTCCACCGCCCCTGATCCGACCAAGCCCACGGACGAGTCGACCGGCGCAGCCGCACCCCTGCACGCCCCGGCGCCGGCCGCGCCCACGTCTCTACTCAAGGCCGACATCGCGGACGCGGAGCCCACTCCAGAGCCATCGCCCGACGCACCCGCCGACGCCCTGCCGACCCGGAAGCCCCCGGCACCAAAGCCCCGGACCGACAGCACGGGCACCTCGGCCATACGGAACGTGTCCATCGAGATCCAGAAGAAGGCCGCACCAACACCCATAGCCCCGGCCGCCAACACGGACACCGCGCCCGGCCCGGGAGCATCCACCCACACGCCGGAGCCGCAAGCCCCAACACCCACAATCCCGGCCGCCATCACAGACACCACGCCCACTCCGGGGACAGCCACCCACACACCGGCGCCGCACACACACGAGGCACCCGCTCACCTCCCGGTCCCGCACGCCCCAACACCCATAGCCCCAACCCCGCTCCCGGCCCCAGCTCACACCACGGACGCCACGCCCGCCACGGACGCACCCATCCACACCCCGGCGCCCACCCCGCCCCCGAACACCCCGGCCTCCCACCTACCGCACGTCGGCCCTCCCCCCTCCGCGCTCCCGGCCCCCTACACACCCGCCGCCGAGCCACCCTCCGGCCCCGCGGCGCCGCCCGCTCCCACCGCCCCCACCGGACTGCCCGCCCCCTATCACCCCGCTCCCGTGCCGGGCGCCCAGCCGTACCCGCCCACACCTCACACCCCGGTCACCCTGAATTCCGGTGCGCGGAACCCCCGGCTGCCCGCCTTCACCCCCGAGTCCGTGCCCACCGTCGACCCGCGGCTCGCGGGGGCGGCCGGGCGGGCTCAGCACGGGGACACCATGGCGCGGCGTACCGGGCATTCGCTGCGCAGGCTCGCCTCGTCCGCCGCGCAGGGAGGGTCCGAAGAGACGCGTCTCGCACGGGAGTTGCAGCAGCCGGTGGCCAACGGCCGGGTGATCGCCGTGACGTCCATCCGCGGCGGCGTCGGCAAGACCACCGTGTCCGCCCTCCTCGCCCGCACCCTCAACCACTACCGGCACGACCCGGTGCTCGCGCTGGAGGCGGACGCCGCACTCGGCACGCTGCCGGTGCGGCTCGGCGCCGAGTCGGTGCGCTGGTCGTGCCCGGACCTCGCGCAGATCCTCAAACCGTCGATGCAACTCATCGACGTCACCGGCTATCTCGTGCCGGTCACCGACGGCGGCTGGCTGCTCCCGGCGAGCCAGGGCCGCGTCGGCGCCCCGCTCGACGTACGCACGTACCGGACCGTGTCGCTCGCGCTGCGTCGCCACTTCGCCATGACGGTCGTGGACTGCGAGACGCTGCCGGGCGAGGTGGCGCGTACGGCGATGGACACGGCGCACGCGCGCGTGGTCGTCGCCCCGATGACGGTGGAGGGCGTGGGCGGCACGCGTGTGGTGCTCGACTGGCTGGCGCAGCTGCCGAAGGCGGCCCTGGCCAGTACCGTCGTCGCGCTCACGTCGAGCGCGCCCGACATGACACTCGACCTGAAGGCGGCGACCGCGCATCTGCGGGAGACGGGGGTCGCGGTGGTGCACCTGCCGTACGACCGTCATCTGGCGGCGGGAGGGCCGATCCGGACGGCGCTCCTGTCGGAGGCGACACGCCGCGCGGCCACGGGTCTGGCGGCCGAGGCTGTGCAGCGGGCGGCGAGGTAGCGGCGCTGCAGGGGCGGTGGACACCTGACTGGTACGGATACGCGGCGACGTAGCCGTGCTGGCGCTGCACGGCCCGGCCCCCGACGACTGCGCGCCCGCCTCGCGGCCCCCACGTGCGCGGCGCTCCTCGGCCGCCCCGGTGACCAGGGCGCTCCTGCCGTGCAGCATGGGTTGAATCTCCTTGTCCGGCAGGTCAGTTGAGGGTGTCGGCCGTGCCGAGCAGGGCGGTGACCTGGCTGGAGAGCACGCCTCCGTTGCCGTGGGCGAGGGCGACGCGGGCCCCCTCGACCTGGCGTTCGTCGCAGTCGCCGCGCAGTTGGCGTACGGCCTCGATGACGGTGAAGATGCCGTACATGCCGGGATGGCCGTACGAGAGGCCGCCGCCGTTGGTGTTGACGGGCAGCCTGCCGCCGGGCGCGATGCCGCCGTCCGCGACGAAGGGACCGCCCTCCCCCTTGGCGCAGAACCCGAGGTCCTCCAGAAACAGGACGGGGTTGATGGTGAACGCGTCGTACAGCTCGACGACGTCCACGTCGCCCGGGGTGAGCCCGGCCATGTCGAAGGCCCGGCGTCCGGACTCGGTTGCGGCGGTGACGGTGAGGTCGGGCATCCGCGAGATGTTGCGGTGCCAGGTGGCCTCGCCCCCGCCGAGCAGATAGGCGGGCACGGCGGCCAGGTCGCGGGCCCGCTCGGCCGACGTGACGACGAGGGCACCGCCGCCGTCCGTGACGAGGCAGCAGTCCCGCACGGTCAGCGGGTCGCTGATCATGCGGGAGCCGAGGACGTCCTCGCGGGTGAGGGGCTTGCGTTCGAATGCGGCCGGGTTGAGCTGCGCCCACGTGCGCGCCGCGACCGCCACATCGGCCAGCTGCTCCCGTGTGGTGCCGTACTCGTACATGTGCCGCGAGGTGGCGAGCGCGTACATGCTCAGCGGGTAGCGGGGGCCGTACGGCTCCTCGTACGGGTCGGGCCTGGTCGGTGAGACGAGTCGGCCGCCGTCGGAGCGCTGCGTGCTGCCGTACACGATCACCGCAGTGGTGCACAGGCCCTGCTCGATCGCCGCGGCCGCGTGCAGCAGGTGGGAGACGAAGGAACTGCCGCCGATGTTGGTGCCGTCGAGGTGACGGGGGCGGATGCCGAGGTACTCGGCAGTGTCCATGGCGGCCATCGGCAGGTACGACGAGGCGGTGAACAGGCCGTCGACCTCGGACTTGGCGATGCCCGCGTCGGCGAGGGCACGGGCGGTGGCCTGGCCGACCAGGTCGAGGTGGGTGAGACCGGGGGCGACCTCGCCGAGGTCGGACTCGGCCACGCCGACGACGGCGGCCCTGCCGCGCAGCGACTGTGTCATCGGGCGTCCTCCTTCGGTTCGAAGACGGCGGTGTCGCCGTCCGCTGTCGTACGGAACCGGACGCGGTCGCCGATCGCGACGTCCTCCGGCGCAGGGCCCTCGACCCGCGACATCATGCGGAAGCCGTCGTCGAGGTCGACGAGGACGACGTTGTGCGCGCCGTCGCGGCCGCGCACGACGGTGGTCGCGTACACGGTGCCGTCACCGGTGCTGCGTTCCCAGCTCAGCTTCTGCGTACCGCAGTCGGGGCAGAGGGTGCGGGGCGGGAAGAAGGCTGCGGAGCAGTGCTCGCAGCGCTGGAAGCGGAGTTCGCCGCGGCTCAGGCCGGCGCGGTGGGCGAGGGCCGGGGACCGGTGTTCCGGTGTCACGGCGTCTCCACGGAGGGCGGGTGGGTTCATCGTGCGTCCTGTTCCGAAGGGGCGCTCAGCAGGGCGAGGCAGTCCACGGCGACGGCGCCGTCGCCGGCCGCGCCGCACAGCAGCGGGTTCACGTCGAGTTCGAGGAGGTCGTCGGCGAGGTCGGTGGCGAGCCAGGACAGGCGGACGAGCGCGTCCGCCACGGCGTCGACGTCGCGCGCGGGCGCGCCGCGCGCCCCGTCGAGGACCCGCGCCGCGCGCAGCGAGCGCAGCATGCGCACCGCCCCCGTGTGGTCGACGGGGGCCACGGCGACCTGGCTGTCGTCGAGTACGTCGACGAGGACACCGCCGAACCCGGCGACCACGACGGGCCCGAACGCGGCGTCGCGCTGGATGCCGAGGATCAGCTCGGTGCGGTCGCCGCCCGCCATGCGCTGCACGAGGAGCCGCGCGTCGCCGACGCCCGCGCGGCCCGCGGCGTCGAGGATGTCCCGGGCCGCCCCCCGCACGTCGTCCGGCGCGGTGAGGCCCAGCCGCACGCCGCCCATGTCGCTCTTGTGGGAGACGTCGGCCGAGAGCAGCTTGACGGCGAGGGGCCCTCCGAGGTCCGCCGCCGCGCGTATCGCTTCCTCGGGGTCGCGTGCCGTGCGGGCCGGCGCGGAATCGAGTCCGTAGGCGGCGATGAGCAGTGCCGACTCGTGCTCGTCGAGCCGGGTGCGGCCCTGGGCGCGGGCCTCCTCGATGACGGCGCGGGCGGCTCCCGGGTCCGTGCCCGTCGGACGTTCGCCGGTCGGCAGTGGCGGGCGGAGGCTGAAGTCGGCGAGGTGTCCGAGGGCCGCCGCGGCACGGCCCGGGTCGCTGTAGCAGGGGACGCCCAGTTCCCGCAGCCGCTGCCGCGCCCGGCCGTTGCCGCCGGTCCAGACGACGACGAGCGGCTGGTCGGTGGTGCCGTGCGCCTTGGCGATGGCGTCGGTCAGTTCGTCGATGTCGCCGTCGGCGTTGCCGAGCAGGACGCCGATCATGTCGGTGCCGGGGTGTGCGAGCGCGACGTCGAGGGCGCGGCGCAGCATGCCGGGGTCGCTGACGAGCGCCGCGGTCAGGTCGACGGGGTTGCGAGGCGAGCCGAACGGCGGGATGACGTCGGCCATGCGCCGCTGCCACTCCTCGTCCCACGTGTCGACGGTGATTCCGCGGGTGGCCGCCTCGTCGGCCATGAGGACTCCCGCGCCACCCGACAGGGAGAGGGTGGTGAGGCGGCGGCCTCTGGTGCGGCGGCCGGTGGCGAAGAGCTGGGCGGCGTCCAGCATGGGTTCGACGCCGCTCACGCGGGTGAGGCCGAACTGCCGTGCCGCGCCGTCGAAGACGCGGTCCTCGCCGGCCAGTGACGCGGTGTGCGACTGGGCGGCGCGGGCACCGGCGGCGGAGCGGCCCACCTTCACGGCGATGACGGGTTTGTCGGCCGCGTGCGCGGCGCGGGCCGCGTCGAGGAGCCCGGGGCCGTCGCTGACGCCTTCGAGGTAGGCGAGGAGGACCTTCGACTCGTCGGTTGCGGCGAAGGCGCCGAGGAGTTCGGACACCGAGATGTCGACCTCGTTGCCGGTGTTGACGTAGTGGGCGAGGCCGATGCCGTACTGGCGGGCCTCGCTGAAGATGAACGAGCCGAAGGCGCCGCTCTGGCTGACGAACGCGACGGGTCCCGGCCGCAGTTCGATGTTCTCGTCGAGCGCCGACGTGAACGTGGGCACGGCCCGGTCGTGGACGCTGATGAGGCCGAGGCAGTTGGGCCCGAGGACGCGGACGCCGCCCTCCTCCGCGGCTGCCTTCAACTCCCTCTGGAGTTCGGCTCCTTGTACGCCGGTCTCGGCGTAACCGGCGGCCGCGACGATCGCCGCCTTGATGCCGCGGCGGCCGCACGCCCGGATGCCGTCGGCGGCGTGGGCGGCGTCGAGCATGACCATCGCGAGGTCGATGTCGCCGTCGATCGCGTCGAGGGTGGGGTGGGCGGGCAGGCCCTGGACGGTGGCACGGCGGGAGTTCACGGGCAGGATGCGGCCCGCGTATCCGAAGCGCTTGAGGTAGTCGACGGGGCGCCCGGACAGCTTTCGGGGGTTGTCGGAGGCGCCGAGTACAGCGATCGAGCGGGGGTGGAGCAGGATGTCGACGAGGTCCGTGCGGGACGGTCGCACGCTCATACCCTGGCCTCCCGCAGCAGCCCCTTGCCGATGATGAGTTTCTGGATCTCGCTGGTGCCCTCGTAGATGCGGAAGAGGCGCGCGTCACGGTAGAGGCGCTCGACGGTCGAGTCGCTCATGTAGCCACTGCCGCCGTGCACTTGGACGGCGCGGTCGACGACCCGGCACACCATCTCGCTGCAGAACAGCTTGGCGCTGGAGGGCCCCATGCGGGTGTCCGTGCCTGCGTCGAACGCCTCGGCGGCGGCAAGCACCAGGGAGCGGCCCGCGAGGAGTTCGGCGTGCGACTCGGCGAGGAGTTCCTGGACGAGCTGGAAGCGGCCGATGGACTCGCCGCCCTGCTCGGCGGTGGCCGCGTAGCGCACGGCCTCGTCGAGTGCGCGGGCCGCGAGGCCGACGCACAGGGCCGCGATGTGCAGGCGGCCGCGCGTGAGGGAGGCCATCGCGGCGCGGAATCCGGTGCCGGGTTCGCCGCCGAGTACGGCGTCGGCGGGGACCCGCGCTTCGTCGAAGTAGACCGGTGCGGTGTGGGCGCCGCGCTGGCCCATCTTGCGGTCAGGTGGCCCGACCCGTACGCCCGGCGCCGTGCTCTCCACGAGGAAGGCGGAGATCCCTCGGTGGGCATCGGCGTCCGGGTCGGTCCGTGCGAAGACGACGAACAGGTCGGCGTGGTCGGCGTTGGTGATGAACCGCTTGGCGCCGGACAGGACCCAGCTGTCTCCCTCGCGGACGGCGCGGGTGCGTACGCCGCTGGGGTCCGAGCCCGCGCCGTCCTCGGTGAGGGCGAACGAGGCGACCGCGGAGCCGGTGGCGAGCGCGGGCAGCCAGCGCTTCTGCTGTTCGGGCGTGCCGAAGTTCACCAGGGCCTTGCCGGCGATGCCGTTGTTGGTGCCGAGCATGGAGCGGAACGCCGGTGTGGTCCAGCCGAGTTCGATGGCGAGGCGCACGTCCTGGCGCATGTCGAGGCCGAGCCCGCCGTACTCTTCGGGCAGCGCCCAGCCGAACAGACCCATGTCGGCGGCGCCGCGCCGCAGCCGCTCGGGTATGGCGTCGCTCTGCTCGATCTCCTCCTCCAGCGGCACGACTTCACCGCGGACGAAGTCCTTCACGGTGCGCAGGATGTCCTCGAAGACATCGGAGTCCATGGCTGTGTCTCCTTCGTGTCGGGGTGTGTCGGGGTGTGTCGGGTGCGTCCGGCTCGGTACGTGATTCTTGACTGCCCGTCAGGACGCGGGCGTCATCCCGCCCGCAGGCCCCGCCCCGAGCAGCCGTCGCGCCCGCTCCTGCACCGGCCTGTCGACCATCACGCCGTCGACGGCCGACACCGCGTCGCCCGCGGCGAGCACCTTCCTGGCCCAGGCCAGTTCCTCGTCCGTCGGTGCGAAACCCGCGGTCACCGCCGGGAGTTGCTTCGGGTGGATGCACAGTTTGCCTCCGAAGCCGAGCCGTCTGGCGTGCTGCAGGTCCTGCGCGAGGGCGTCGTCGTCGAGCGCCGTGGTGACGCCGTCCAGCGGGGGCGCGACACCGGCGGCGGCACACGCCATGACCAGCCGGGACCGCGCATACGCCAGCGCCAGGGTGTCGTCGTGGCGCACGCCCAGCTCGGTGGCGAGGTCGACGCTGCCGAAGGCCGCGCGGACGACGCCGGGCGCGCAGCACACGTCGAGGGCGCGCTCGGTCCCGGCCGCCGTCTCGACGAGCGGGATCACGGCACAGACTTCCGCGATCCGTGCGATCACCTCGGGGTCCTCGGCCTTGGGCAGCATCACCGGACAGCCGAACGCGGTGACGAGGTCCAGGTCGGCGTCCCACCAGGACGTGCCGGGCGCGTTGATCCGCACCACTGCGTCCCTGCCCCGCGCGAGCCAGTCGGCGGCGTGCCGGCGGCCCGCGTCCTTGGCGTCCGGCGCGACGGCGTCCTCCAGGTCGATGATCACGGCGTCGGCCCCTGCACCGGCCGCCTTCTCGAACCGGTCGGGGCGGTGCCCCGGTACGAAGAGCAGGGTGCGGGCGGCGGCGATACGGGCGCGGTCGCGACTCAGGCGCTCGGGGTCGGTGAGTTCGAAACGCGCGGGGACAGCACTCGCCCGTTCGACTCCGGTGCATTCAGAAATCATGCGAACGTCACCTCTGCCGTCGCATGCCGCTCGTCCCGACGCGTGGCGATCCGCAGCCCGGCCGACCCTCCGTCGTCCGCCAGGTCACCGAGCGCACACACCCGCTCGCCCACGAACACTGGCTTGCGGAGCCGGTAGGAGAGCGTGTGGATCTCCCGCCCGGGGGCCTCGCGGCGGGCGAGTTCCAGCATGAGCTGGACGAGGAGCGGTCCGTGGACGACGAGCCCCGGGTAGCCCTCGACGTCGCGCGCGTACGGCTCGTCGTAGTGAATGCGGTGCGCGTTGGCGGTCAGTGCGCTGTACCGGAACAGCAGGGGCGGCGAGGGACACACGATCAACTGCCAGTCGGCATCGGAGAGTTCGGCCTCGCCGAGGTCGAGTCCGAAGCGCCCGCTCCGCCGCTCGCCCTGGCCCACGCGGTAGACGAGGTCCTGCTCCTCGGTGACCCTCACCTCCCCTTCCTGTGCGATCTCATGGCGGACGGTCGCAAAGGCCATCTCGCCGGTGCGGCCGCGCTTGATCTCGACCTTGGCGAGGGAACTCGTACGCCGGGCAGGCACGCCCACCCGCAGCGGCGCGGTGAACTCCGCGCGGCCGCCGGCGAACATGCGTCTGCGGTCCGGGAGGGGCGGCAGGAAGTGGCCGTGCGCGGGGTGCCCGTCGGCACCCAGGTCCCGCTGCGCGGGCCATTCGAGGAAGTGCAGCCAGTGCCACAACGGCGGCAGCGGCTCCCCCTCGCCGGCCACGGTCGCCTCCTGGTCGAGCACCTGGCTCAGCGCGGCGACGGGCGCGGCGGCGACGGGATCGTCCTGCGTCACGGGCGCCGGGGCCCAGCCGTCCAGGTACCGCGCGAGCCCGAAATCGCCCTGGGATGCGTCCAGTTGGGGCATGGTCCTCAGTCTCCGATGCGTTGAGCCGATGTGGCCGCCTCAATGGCGCATTGTGCCGTACAAAACGCCACCCAGCGTCCGCCTCACCAGCCATCGCGTCAACCCCCTTGGGGTGAAGTTGCACGTGAAAGCTTTGAGTTGCCGTGCAGTGGCGGCATTGACGGCCCCATCATTTGGCCGTACAAAATAACCACGCAGTGCAGGACGTACGAAGGGAAGCCATGCCGGCCATCGCGGAATCGCTCGCCGAGTGGGCGTACGGATACGAACCCGACGCCGAGGATCTGGCGCTCGCCCGGCGCTCCCTCCTGGACACGGTCGCGGTCACGCTCGCCGCGCGCGACCACCCGGTATGCGCGCCGGCCGCCGAGCTGCCGGACGCGGCACGCTGGGCCGCGGTCGGGCACGTGCTGGACTTCGACGACCTGCACATCGAGTCCACTACCCACATCAGCGTGGTGATCGTCCCCGCGGTCCTCGCGGCGCGGGGTGACGCGCGCGCCTATCTGGCCGGGGCGGGCGTGATGGCCCGGCTCGGCACGCTCCTCGGCTGGTCGCACTACGCGGCGGGCTGGCACGCCACCTGCACGGCGGGCGCCCCCGCCGCGGCCGTCGCGGCGGGCGTCGCCTGGGGCCTCACGCCCCGGCAGCTGGCGACGGCCATGGCGCTCGCAGTGCCCGGTGCGGGCGGGGTCCAGGCCGCGTTCGGCACGCACGGCAAGTCGCTCCAGGTCGGCTTCGCGGCGGAGGCGGGGGTGCGGGCCGCGCGACTCGCGCGGGCCGGCGCGACGGCCGACCCGCGGGCGGTCGACGCGTGGCTGAAGCTGGTAGGGGCGGAAGGAAGGGTGCCGCAGACCGGCGGCCCCGCCGTCCCCGGCGGCCTCGCCATCAAGATGTTCCCCTGCTGCTACGCGATGCAGCGCCCGATCGCGGCGCTGCGCGCCCTGCGCGCCGAGTACGGCCCCGACGACGTCACGGCCGTCCGCGTCACCACCCCCGGGGCCACGATTCACCCCCTCATCCACGACGACCCGTACACCGGGCTCGAAGGCAAGTTCAGCCTCCCGTACGCGGTGGCGACGGCCCTGCTCGACGACTTCCCCGGCTTCGGCGCCTTCACGGACGACGCCGTGGGCAGGACCGAGGCGCGGCGCCTGATGGCCACGGTCGAGACGGAGCGTACGGAGGGCGGTGCCGGGCTCCTCGACGGCGAGGTCGGCCTCGCGGTGACGCTCACCGACGGCCGGGTCCTCCGCTCCGCCCTCGCCCATCCCCCGGGCTCTCCCCAATGCCCGCCAACAGAAGCCGAGTTGACGGAGAAGTTCGCCGCGTGCGGCAGTGACGTACCGGCTCTCCTCAAGGACACGACCTGGGAGTCGGCCCGCGCGCTGCTCCTCGCCGAACTCCCCGGGAAGGCACCCGCATGACCGGTCCGCTCCCCCTCGAAGGCATCACGGTCGTCAGCCTGGAACAGGCCGTCGCCGCGCCCTTCGCCACTCGCCAGCTCGCCGATCTGGGCGCCCGCGTCATCAAGGTCGAGCGTCCCGGCGGTGGCGACTTCGCCCGCCGCTACGACACCACCGTGCACGGCCAGGCCAGCTACTTCGTGTGGCTCAACCGCTCCAAGGAGTCCCTCACCCTCGACCTCAAGTCGCCGGCCGGCCGGGACATCCTGGAGGAACTCCTGGCGGACGCCGACGTGTTCGTCCAGAATCTCGCGCCGGGCGCCGCCGACCGCATGGACCTCGGCCCGGCCGCGCTCCAGGCCCGCCACCCGCGTCTCATCCCCTGCACGATCAGCGGGTACGGCACCAGTGGCTCCTGGTCGCAGCGCAAGGCGTACGACCTGCTCGTGCAGTGCCAGACGGGACTGCTCTCCATCACGGGCTCACCCGACGAGCCCGCCCGCGTGGGCATCTCGGTCGCCGACATCGCGGCGGGCATGTACGCGTACAGCGGCGTCCTCTCCGCCCTGTACACGCGGGCCACGACCGGGCGCGCGCCCGCCGTCGAGGTCTCCCTGTTCGAAGCGCTCGCCGAGTGGATGAGCCAGCCCGCCTACTACACGCGCTACGGCGGCACCCAGCCGCCGCGCATCGGCGCCCAGCACGCCACGATCGCGCCCTACGGCCCGTTCATCGCCTCCGACGGGAAGGAGGTGCTGCTCTCCATCCAGAACGAGCGCGAGTGGCAGGCCCTGTGCTCCACCGTCCTCGGCCGCCCCGAACTCACCGACGACCCCCGCATGGCCACCGGAGCCGACCGCGTCGCCCACCGCGACGAGGTCAACGCGGCCGTCTCCGCGCGCTTCGCCGAGCTCGGCAGCGAGGACGCCATGGCACTCCTCGACAAGGCCGGCATCGCCAACGCGGGCGTGAACTCCATCGCCGAGTTCCTCGCCCACCCGGCCCTCGCCGAGCGCGACCGCTGGCGCGACATCGCGGTGCCGGGCGCGCAGGAACCCGTACAAGCCCTGCTCCCGCCGGCGGACCTCTCCGGCGTCACCCCACGGATGGACCCCGTCCCCGCCGCGGGAGAGCACACCGAACAGATCCTCAGCGCGCTGGGCCGCAGCGCCGCCGACATCGAGCGGTTGCGCGCCCAGGGCGTCATCGACACCACGCACGACCGCGAGCAAGGAGCGTCCGCGAAGTGAGCACCCTCGACACCCTCTCCTCCGACGAACAGATGATCGTCGAGACCGTGCGGAACTTCGTGGACCGGGAAGTCAAGCCGGTCGTACGGGAGTTGGAGCACGCGAACACCTATCCTGAGGCACTCATCGAGCAGATGAAGGACCTCGGCATCTTCGGCCTCGCGATCCCCGAGGAGTACGGCGGAACGCCCGTCTCCACGCCCTGCTACGTACTGATCACGGAGGAGCTCGCGCGCGGCTGGATGAGCCTCGCGGGCGCCATGGGCGGCCACACCGTCGTGTCCAAGCTGCTGCTGCACTTCGGCACCGACGAGCAGAAGAACCGCTATCTGCCGAAGATGGCGACCGGCGAGGTCCGCGCGACGATGGCGCTCACCGAGCCCAGCGGCGGCTCCGACCTCCAGGCGATGCGCACGGTCGCGCGGCGCGACGGGGACGCGTACGTCGTCAACGGCGGCAAGACCTGGATCACCAACTCCCGCCGCTCGCAGCTGATCGCGCTGCTGTGCAAGACGGATCCGGCGGCCGAACCCCAGCACCGCGGCATCTCCATCCTGCTCGCCGAACACGGCCCCGGGCTCACCGTCTCGCGCGACCTGCCGAAGCTCGGCTACAAGGGCGTCGAGAGCTGCGAGCTGACCTTCGACGACTACCGGGTCCCGGCCCGCGCGCTGCTCGGCGGCGTCGAGGGCAAGGGCTTCGGGCAGATGATGAAGGGCCTGGAGACGGGCCGCCTCCAGGTCGCCTCGCGCGCGCTCGGTGTCGGCAGGGCCGCGTTCGAGGACGCGCTGCGCTACGCACAGGAGCGCGAGACGTTCGGCGAACCCATCTACAAGCACCAGTCGATCGGCAACTACCTGGCGGACATGGCGACTTCGCTCACCGCGGCGCGCCAGCTCACCCTGCACGCCGCACGGGAGGCGGACGCAGGCCGCCGCATCGACATGGAGGCGGGCATGGCCAAGCTCTTCGCCTCGGAGACCGCCATGCAGATCGCCCTGAACGCGGTCCGCATCCACGGCGGCTACGGCTACTCCACCGAGTTCGACGTAGAGCGCTACTTCCGCGACGCGCCCCTGATGATCGTCGGCGAAGGCACCAACGAGATCCAGCGCAACGTCATCGTGCGCCAGCTGGTCTCCCGCGGCGGCCTGGACGTCTGACCAGCGCACCGTCTTGTACGGCCATTAGACTGACGGCACAGGCAGGGCGGTGAACGGCAGACATGACGCGTACGACACGCACAGAGCGGACGAGGGGGACACAGATGGCGGCCCCCGGGCGTGACAGCGCCTACGTACGCCTCGCGCGCGAGCTGCGCGAGGCGATCCTGCGGCACGACTACCCCGAGGGGGTGCGGCTGCCCACGGAGGCGGAGCTCGCCGCCTCGCACGGGCTCAGCCGGCAGACCGTGCGGCGCGCCTTCCAGGACCTGGTCACGGAGGGTCTGGTGCACCGGGTCCCGGGGCGCGGCACGTTCGCGGCGCCCCGCGAGGAGCAGTACCTGCGGCAGTTCGGCTCGGTCGAGGACCTCATGGCGCTGTCCCTCGACACGACGATGCGCCTGGTGTCGCCGCTGCGCCGCCGCGTCGACGTCGACGCGGCGGGCAGGCTGCGCGTCGGCTCCGACCGCGTGGACCACCTCTCGTTCCTGCGGCTGCACGAGGACACCCCGTTCTGCCTGACGACGGTGCACCTCCCGCCGGATGTCGGCGCCCTCGTCGCGGACCGCCCCGAGCTGACGGAGGCGGGCGCGGACAGCCGCGTCACCGTCATCGGCCTCCTCGACGGCCGCCTGCCCGAGCCGATCGCGGAGGCGGAGCAGTCCGTCACGGTCACCCTCGCCTCCGCCGAGGTGGCCGCGCATCTGGACTGCCAGCCGCAGCATCCCCTGCTCCGCATCGACCGCCTCTACCTGTCGGCGTCGGGCCGCCCGGTCGAGCTGGCCGTGAGCCACTTCCTGCCGGAGCACTACTCGTACCGGGTGCGGCTGCGCCGCCATCCGCGCTGAGGCGCGTACAGCGGCCGGCCGCCGCTCATGGCTTGCCTCAGAGCGACGACGCCACCGTCAGCCCCTCCAGCACGGCCTCCTCAACAGTCCGCGGTGACACGCAGTCCCCCGCCATCAGGACCTCCCCCACCCGTCCGCTCGCCAGCGAGGCCAGCTCACCCACGGGATCGTGCCCCTGGGCGAGGACGACGGCCGCGACCCCTTCGATGATCACCGGTTCCTCGGTGAGGGTGTGCTGGAAGTACGCCGTGTCGGCGTCGGCTCCGTAGGGACGCACCGTCGGCACGGTCTCGACCCCGGCCCGCGCGGCCTCGGCGAGCATCGACGCGCGCACATACTGCTGAAGGTGCTCGCCCGCGCCGAAGCCTGTCGTACACAGCGTCACTTCCCGTCCCTGGCCCGCGAGTTGGACGGCCACACCGATCCCGATCCAGTCGCCGCGCCAGTCCGCGACGACGATCCGGCCCTTGGGGACCTCGGCGGTGCCGCGAATGACATCCCAGGCGTCCAGGACGACGGGGTCGTCGAGGAGTTCGAGTGCGGGCCTGCGCGGCACCGCTCCGGTCGCGACGATGAGCGCGTCCGCCTCCTCACGGTCGAGCAGTTCGGCGTCGACCCGGGATCCGGTGACGATCCGTGCCCCGGCCCGCCGCGCCTCGCCCTCCAGGTTGGTGATCGCACCGCCGAACTCGGCTCTGCCCGGCAGGAGTTGGGCCAGCAGCACCTGTCCGCCCACGCGCCGTCCCGCCTCGTGCACAGTGACGTCGTGCCCACGGGCTGCGGCCACGGCGGCGGCCTTGAGCCCGGCCGGTCCGCCACCCGCGATGAGGACCTTCCGGCGCCTGGTGGGCAGCGGAAGTCTCGTGAACCGGCGCTCCCTGCCGGTCTCGGGGTGCTGGATGCAGGAGATCGGGTAGCCGCGCTGGAAGTGGCCGATGCAGGCCTGGTTGCAGCCGATGCAGGCCCGGATCTCCTCCGTGCGGCCGTCGCTCGCCTTGCCCGGCATGTCCGGGTCGCAGATGAGTGCGCGGGTCATGGCGCAGGCGTCGGCCTGGCCCTCCTTGATGATCTGCTCGGCCTCCTGGGGCTGGTTGACGCGTCCGGCGACCATGACCGGCACGTCCACCGCCGCCCGCACGCGGGCCGCGAGCGGTGCGGTGTATCCGGCGGGCTGGGTCATCGGCGGCGCGATGTGCACGGCGCCGGAGACCGTCGCCGACGACCCGGCGCAGACGCTCACATAGTCGACGAGTCCCTCGCGATCGAGCCGTCCGGCCGCCTCGACGGCGAGTTCGGCGGTGAGGCCGTCGTGGCTCAACTCGTCGCCGGAGATGCGTACTCCGGCGACGAAGTCGGGTCCGGTGTGCGCCCGTACGGACGCGAGGGCCTCGCGCAGGAACCTCAGCCTGCCGTCCGCGTCGCCCCCGTACCCGTCGGTGCGCACGTTGACCTGCGGGTTGAGGAACTGGGCGGGGAGATACCCGTGGCTGGCGACCACCTCCACCCCGTCGAGCCCGGCGGCACGCAACCGGCGGGCGGCCTCTCCGTACCCGTCGACGACCTCGCGTATCTCGGTCCCGGTCATGGCGCGGGGCATCACGTGGAAGCGCTCGCTCGGCGTCGCGGACGCCGACCAGGCGACAGGCGCGGAGCCGTCGCGGGATTCGAGGATCTCGCGTCCGGGATGGAAGAGCTGCCCGAAGACCTTGGCGCCGTGCCGGTGCGCGGCCTCGGCGAGCCGCCGGTACCCCTCGACGCACGAGTCGTCCGTGGCCATCAGCACGTGTGTCGTATAGCGCGCGGTCTCGTGAACTCCCGCCACCTGTACGACGATGAGGCCGACGCCACCTTCGGCGCGCGCCTCGTGGTAGGCGACGAGATCGTCGGTGACCTGCCCGCCTTCGACGAGGACCGTGTCGTGGCCGGAGGACAGCACGCGGTTCTTCAGGGTCACGCCGCCGATGACGAGCGGGCTGAACAGGTGCGGGAATGCGGTCGACGTCATGACGCGGTGCCTCCTGTGAACTGCGGTGCGGATCAACTGGGTTGAGGGAGAGAAGAACTGCTCAGTCGCGTACGCCGAGGACCGACCGGGCGGTGGCGAGGATGACGGCGGCGTAGCCCTCCGCCCCCATGCCGCTGCCCGACGCGACGGCCATGTCGCAGCCGTCGACGGCGGCGAGCACGGACCGCACGGCGACGTCGGTGGGCACGGCGGGCGCGAACTTCCCCGCCTCGACGCCCGATTCGACGATGCCGTGGACGAGCTCGCGCCAGTCCTCGTGGGCGCGGCGCACCCCGTCCCGCAGCTCGGGCCTGCGGGCGGCGCTCGCGCAGAACTCCGTCCAGGTCGCGCTCCGCCGCTGGAGGTCGGGGTCGTCGGCCAGCTCGCGCACGAGGAGCTCGAAGCGGCGCCACGGGTCGGGCTCGGCGGACGCGCCCGTGCGCCAGCGGGCGATGAGTTCGCCGATCGACCACTCGAAGGCCTCACGGAACAGCAGGTCGCGCGTGTCGAAGTAGTGCTGGAGCAGCCCGATGGACACACCCGCGCCGCGCGCCACGTCCCTCATGCGCGCCGCGTCGAAGCCGCGCTCGGCCATGACCAGGGCGGCCGCCCGAAGAATCCGCTCGCGCTGCACCTCGCCCGCGTCGCCGCTCTCGCGCTCCCCCATGCCTCGCTCCTCTTCCTGGAATTGGGCCCTGCCGGACCCCTATGCCAGCCAACAATAACGAATTATTGTGACCGCCGACACAGCACGGCGGCACCACTTTCCGCCGCACCGGACCTTCTCCCGTCAGTCCCCAGACCGAGACAGGTGGCCCCCTTGAGCCAACAGCTGCACAAGTCCCTGACCTGGCGCGACGGCCTCGCCATCGCCATGGTGATCCCCAACGGACTGCTCCTGACGGTGGGTTACACCGTGGGCGCGATCGGCGGCTGGACGGCGATCACCATCTGGTGCGTCGGGGCGCTCGTCGCGTTCGCGCAGAACATGCTGTTCGCCGAGACCGCCGCGATGTTCCCCGGCATGTCCGGCGGCATCAGCAGATACGCCACCGAGGGCTGGAAGCGCTACTTCGCCCCGCTGGGCGCCGTCGCGTCGTACGGCTACTGGATCGGCTGGTCGTTCAGCATCGCGGTGAACGGCGCGGCGATCGGCCACCTCATCACCTCCCAGTGGTTCCCGCACGCCCCGTCGATCCCGTTCCCCGGCCACCGCATCGGCCTCCCGGAAGCGCTCGCGGTCCTGGCGATAGCCGGCGGCTGGGCCTGCAACTACTTCGGCGCGCGGCTGGCCGCGAGCGTCTCCAAGGCCGTCGCGGCCCTGGTGATGTGCGGCCTCGCGGTGGTCGTCATCGCCCCGTTCCTGCGCCCGGGCAGCTGGGACGCGTCACGTCTGACCTGGTACCACGGCGGCAGCTGGATGACGCTGATCGTGTGGTTCTACGTCACGGCCTGGACGACGTACGGCACGGAGATCTGCGCGTCGTTCGCCCCCGAGTACCGCGACACGGCGCGCGACACGGCGAAGGCGCTGCGGCTGACGTCCCTCATCTCGCTCGGTGTCTTCTTCGTCGTGCCGCTCGCGACGGTCGGCAGCGTCGGCGAGGAGACGCTGCGCTCGGATCCGGTCGGCGCGTTCGCCACCGCGTTCACCCGGGCGCTCGGCGGCTTCTCCGACGTGGGCGTCCTCATCCTGATCGTCTCGATGTTCTTCGGCATGGTGTCGTGCACGGCGGACGGGGGCCGGGCGCTCTACGGTCTGGCGCGCGAGGGCATGACCGTACGGCAGCTCGACAAGGTGAACCGCTGGGGCGTGCCCGGCCGCGCCCTCACGCTGGACGCGCTCGTCAACGCCGCGATCGTGGTCCTGCTCGGCGAGCCCCTGAGCATCCTCATCGCCAGCAACTTCGGCTATCTGGTGGCCATGACGCTCGCCGTCGCCGGCTTCCTGCTCCTGCGCAAGGACCGCCCCGACTGGCCCCGCCCGATCCGCCGCGCCCGCGCCTGGATCCCGGTGGCCTGGGTGCTGCTGGCCTTCAACGTCGTGATCGTCTCGGTGGGCGTCACACACCCGTCCCTCGCCGGCTACGGCGGAGCCACGGAGTCGTTCCTCGCGGTCGGCATCCTGCTGATCTCCGTGGTGCTGTACGCGTACCGAAGGGTGGTCCAGGACAGGCAGCGCATCGCCTGGCGCATCGAACCGCCCCTGACACCCGAGGACGAGGAGGCCCCTCAGCCCCCGAACTCGTCGACCGCCCGCCCCACGATCCCCTCCAACCGGTCGTGATGAGCGCCCCGCCAGTACACGCGCTCGCACTCCTGGCACTGGGCGAACACGTCGTAGGTGCCGCGCGTCCCGCCTTCGAGCAGGTCGGCGACGTCTTCCTTACGGGCTTCCTTCAGCAGCCCGTTGCAGGCGGTGCACCGGGTCCAGGGGCGCAGCTCGGGCGTGAACCGGCCCAGCACGTCGCGTAGTTGCTCGTCGGGCCGGTCGCTGTAGACGTACGCGCCGGCCCACAGCTCACGCCGCCGCAGCAGCCCCCGGTCCCGGCTGAGCATGACGCGCCGCTCGGCGGCGGAGCGGGCCGCGAGCGCGGGGTCGCCGATGTCCGTGGACTCGTACGCGGAGTCGACCCCGAGCAGCCTCAACCGCCGCGCCAGCGTGCCGAGATGGACGTCCAGGAGGAACCGCAGCGGAGCACCCTCGACGCGCTGCGGCCGCACGACGGCCCGTACCTCGACCCGCTCCCCCGCCACGGGAATGTGTCCGACGCCCACCTCACGCCCGTCCACGACCAGCGCCCCGACCTCCGTCAGCGGCACGCCGAGCGACTCGATCACATGGCCCAGCGTGGAGACGCCGTCGGTGACGAGCGGGACGGCCGCGCCCCCGCGCCGCGCATGCGGAACGAACAGCTCCAACTCGGGCCTGACGCTGATGACGATCTCCGGTCCGTTCATCGGCTCAGGATGCCATGGGCGCGGAGCCGGGGACCTGGGGTTTTCCCCTCGCTCGTGGTGACGGCCGCCGCACGCCGAACCGCCTTACGAGTGACACTCGTTCGGCCCACCGACCGCTATTCGGAATCGATACTTCCGCTTCTGAGCTGCGCGGATACAGCCGTGCGGCCACCTCTGGGATTTCGTTCGAAAGAGATGTTCTGTTTATGAAGATCCTTTCTGTGCTTACAGTTCTCCCGGTTCGTACAGGAATCAACATGCTCGTACGGGGCGCGGCACGCTGCGTCCTGGAGCGGCATGCCTCACGAACAGCGGCTTCGTACAGGGGTCGGCTTGCAGGATCGAGACGTAGAGCGAGGATCGGGTGACTTCGGCTGACGCGCACAGGCCCGCCGGCCGGTCCGGCGCAGTCCTGGAGGGGCTGGCGGGCTGGGTGCCACCGCGCCGGATCACCAACGACGAACTCCCCGCCGCGTGGGACGTCGACGACACGTGGGTGCGGCGGCGGACCGGGATCACCGCCCGGCACTGGGCCGGCCCCGGCGTCCGTACGGGCGAACTCGCCCTGGAGGCCGCCGTCCGCGCGCTGGCCGTCGCCGGGGACCCCGTTCCCGACACCGTGCTCGTCGCGACCTCCACGCCCGACGTGCCCATGCCCGCCATGGCCCCGCTCCTCGCCACCCGCCTCGGGCTCGACCGGGCCGCCGCCTGGGACATCTCGGCGGCGTGCAGCGGCTTCGGCTACGGACTCGCCACGGCCGTGGGCGTGATCGCCTCCGGCGCCGCCGAACGCGTCCTCCTCGTCGCCGCGGAGGTCTACTCGACCCTCGTCGACCCCGCCGACCGCGGCGCGGGCATCGTCTTCGCGGACGGCGCGGGCGCGGTGGTCCTGCGCCGTGGCACCCACGGCGAGCCGGGCAGCGTGCTCGCCTTCGACCTCGGCAGCGACGGCTCCGGCCACGAACTGATCCGGATCCCCGGCGGCGGCGCCGCCGAACGCTCGGACCCGGCCGCCCACACCCCGGCCGACCGCCACTTCCGCATGCGGGGGCGCGAGGTGTTCCGGCACGCGGTGACCCGCATGACCGAGTCGTCCCGCGCCGTGCTCGACCGCACCGCGTGGACCACCGACGACGTGGACCGGTTCGTGGCCCACCAGGCCAACGCCCGGATCCTCAAGGAGGTCGCCGAGCGCCTCCAACTGCCCGCGCAGAGACAGGTGTCCAACATCGAGCACGTCGGCAACACAGGCGCCGCCTCCATCCCCCTGGCGCTCGCCGACGCCGCCTCCCGCGGCCTGCTCACCCCCGGCCAGCGCGTCCTGCTGACCTCGTTCGGAGCGGGGCTCACCTGGGCCTCGGCCACGCTCCTGTGGCCTGAACTGCCGGCGGTACCGCCGGTGCGTACGCCGCCACAAGCCTCGCTGCGTACGCCACCTCAAGCCTCGTCGCATACGCCGCCACAAGCCTCGTAACGCTCCCCGTATGCCGGCACCCCGCACCCCCCTCACACACACGCACGCACACACGCACGACCTGAAAGGACCGCTCATGTCCTCGTCGTCCCCGACCGCCCCCGCCTCCCCCTCCGCCCGGATGGCTTCCGCATCCCGGGCCCGCGCCGCCGTCGCCTCCGTCCTCACGCACAAATTCGAGGTCAGCCCCGACAGCATCCGCCCCCTTACCACCCTCGCGAGCCTCGACCTCGACTCCCTCGCCCTCGCGGAGCTCGCCCTGGCCCTCCAGGACCAACTCGGCGTGCGGGTCGACGAGTCGGAGGCCACCAAGCGCACGACCGTGGCCGAGCTGACCGCCACCCTCGCCTCCCGGCTGATCACGGCAGGGGTCCGGTGACGACGACCCCCGACCGTACGATCTCCGTCACCGGCCTGGGCCTCATCACCCCGGCCGGCGTCGGCCGCGAGGCGACGTGGGCGGGAGTGCTGCGCGGCCGGTCCACCGCCGCCCAGGACCCCGAACTCAAGGAACTCCCGGTCGACTTCTCCTGCCGCATCCCCCTCATGACCCCCGAGCAGGCGCGGATCGGCGGAGGCAAGTCCTGGCGGATGGGCCAGTTCACCCGCCTCGCGGTGCTCGCCGCCAGGGAGGCCGTCGCCGATGCGGGGTTCACCCCCGGCGGGGACTGGGGTGGCGCCCGGGTCGCCGTCGTCATCGGTTCGGGCCTCGCCGGCGCCGCGCATCTCGAGGAGCAGTCGGAGCGGTTCCTCAAGGGTGGGCCCGAACAGGTCGCGCCCACCCTCATCCCCATGCTCATCTCCAACATGGCGGCGGGCGAGGTGGCGCTCGACCTGGGCGCATGCGGCCCGTCGCTCGCCACGGAGAGCGCCTGCGCCTCGGGCGCGAGCGCCCTCGTCGTCGCCCGCGATCTGCTGCTGTCCGGAGCCTGCGACATCGCGGTCGCGGGCGGTACGGAAGCCGCTGTCACGCCGGTCGTCACCACCGGGTTCCAGCGGATGGGCGCCCTGTCCGCCCGCGCGGACGAACCCGCGGCGGCCTCAAGGCCGTTCGCCGTCGACCGCGACGGTTTCGTGATCGCCGAGGGAGCGGCGGTCCTCGTACTGGAACGGTCGGGGGACGCACGGGCCCGCGGTCACCGCACGTACGCGCATCTCGCCGGGGCGGGCCAGTCCACCGACGCCCACCACCCGACCGCGCCCGCACCCGGGGGCACGGTCGCCGAGAGCGCGCTACGCACCGCCGTCGCCGACGCGGGGCTCGCCCCGGGCGACATCGACCATGTCAACGCCCACGGCACCTCCACCCCCCTCAACGACCGCGCGGAGGCCGAGCTCATCGCCCGTGTCCTGCCGCACGCCCCGAGTGTCACCGCTCCCAAGGGCGTACTGGGCCACAGCCTGGGCGCGGCGGGGGCGATCGAGGCCGCGCTCACCGTCCTGACGATCCATCACGGCACGGTCCCACCGGTCGCGAACCTCACGCCCGGGACCCTGGGCTTTCCGCTCGACTGCGTGACCGGCGCGCCACGCCCTCAACGCGTACGGGCCGCGGTCACGCATTCGTTCGGCTTCGGCGGGCACAACGTGGTGCTGACGCTGACGTCGACTACGTGAACCCGCCTCCCCTATCCCTGGTTCCCCCCGTAGCGCCCCTGAGAGAGAAACACCCCCTGTTGACTGTGTACAGCAGCATCCTTCACGCGGCGGTCCATGTGCCGCCCGGCCGGCAGTCCGTCGCCGAGGCGGAGGAACGCTTCCGCTCGCACAACCCCCACGTCTCCTTGTCGCCGGGCGTCCTGGCGCACATGTACGGGCTGTCGGAGCGGACCGTCGCCCCCGCCCACGAACAGCCCTCCGACCTCGCGGCCCACGCGGCACGCCGCCTGTTCGGGGCGTCCGACATCACCGATCCGTGGGACATCGACCTGCTGATCTTCACCGGGATCCTCGCCGACATGGAGGAGCCCGCCACCGCACACGTGGTCGCCGACAAACTCGGCCTGGGCTGCCCGGTGTTCGACCTGAAGAACGCGTGCAACGGCGTCCTCAACGCCATCGAGGTGGCCGACGCCCTCATCAGGTCGGGCCGCTACCGCCGGATCCTCGTCACCACCGGCGAGGTGTCCACGCGCGAGAGCCGCTGGTCGGTCGACGACCCCGGTGACGTGCTGACCGCGTTGCCCAGCCTCAGTACAGGCGACATGGGATCGGCCCTGCTGCTCGAGGCGTCCGAGCGCCCCGGCGTCATCGGCTCCCGCTTCTTCGCCAACTCGTGGGGCTGGCGGGCGGCCACGCTGACCAACCCCTACACCCATGACCGCACGCTTGGTCAACTACGCGTCGATTCGGAGCAGTTGGTGGAGTCGTTCGCCGGGATGCCCGAGAAGGTGAGGGGAGCGGTCTACGACCTAGGAGTAAAGGTCGACGAACTGGACCTCGTGTGCGTGCACCAGCCGTCGGTCGCGTTCACGAAGGTGGCGTGCGAATGGGTGGGCGTCGGCCCGGACCGCGTTCTCGCCACGTTCCCCGCGCACGGCAACGTGGCCACCAACACGATCCCCCTGCAACTGGCCACCGCACTGGACAGCGGACGACTCCAACGAGGGGACCTGGTAGGACTGTTCGGCTTCGCGAGCGGGGCGAGTGCGGGGGTGGTGGTGTGCGAGTGGTGACCCCGAGCAGAACGCCGCTCCCGACCGAGACGGTGCGCACATGGTGACCCCGCGCATCCCTCCGCTGCCGGCCGAGGAGTGGCCGCCCGTCCTGCGCGACCTGCTCGGCGCGTCGAGCCAGGACGGACCGGGGCGCGTCAACCTCTTCGGCACTCTCGCCCACCATCCACCGCTGGCCGAGGCGTGGCTGCGCCTCGCCCAAGTCCTCACCCATCAGGGCACGTTGACGCCTCGGGACCGCGAGCTGGCCATTCTGCGTACGTCGTACCGGCTGGGCTGCGACTTCGTACGCGCGCGTCACGAGGAGCACGCCCGGCTGGCCGGACTGACCACCGCGGAAGTAGCCGCGACAGCCTCCCCCGACCTCGCCCTCACCCCCACCCTCGCCCCCCACTACTGGCACCCGGCCGACCTGGCGGTCCTGCGTACGGCCGACCTTCTCGCCGACCACGCAAACCTCCCCGAGCCCCTGTGGCAGGAGCTCGCGGAACGACTCCGCGCGGAGCAGCTGGTCGAGCTGCTCCTGGTGATCGGCCAGTGTGCGATGGTCTGCACGACGCTGAACACGCTGGGCACTCCCCCCGACACAACGGCCCCCGCCCCCGCCCCCTCCTCTCCCTCCCCCACCTCCCCGAAAGGGCGCCTCCCCGCATGACCGTCGCGCTCACGCAGCAGCTCACGAACCGGCTCGCGCACCAGCTCGCGCCGCTTCGCCTGCCCGCCCCCTACGGGGCATGCCCGTTCACCCCGCCGCCCGCCTACGCGGAGGCGGCGCGCAAAGGCCCGGTCACGCGAGCCGTCCTGCCCGACGGCTCACCGTGCTGGCTGATCACGGGCTACCGGGAGGTGCGCTCCGTCCTGGCGGACGCCCGCTTCAGCGCTGACGCCCGTACGCCCGGCTTCCCGTTCCTCTCCGCCGCCCAGCGCCAACTGGCCACGGAGCGCCCGAGTTTCATCCGCCTGGACGACCCGGAACACGCGAGGCTGCGCCGCATGGTCACCAAGGACTTCCTGGTGAGACGGGTGGAGGAGCTGCGCCCAGACATCCAGCGGATCGTGGACGAAGCGATCGACGCCTTCGAAGCGACGCATACCAAGGGTCAATCATCGGATCCCGTAAGGGACTTCGTAAGGGGCTCCGTAAGAGACCTCATAACGGACTTCGCCCTCCCCGTCCCCTCCCTCGTGATCTGCCTGATGCTGGGCGTCCCGTACGAGGACCACGACGTGTTCCAGCGCCTCAGCCGCACGCTGCTGGACAACACCGCGACCGAGGCCGAGGTCACGGGGGCGCACCGCGGCTTGACGGGCTACCTCGCCGGGCTGGCCGAGCAAAAGGCGCGCGAACCCGGCGACGACATCCTGAGCCGGCTGGCCGCCCGCGACGACCTCACCCCCGAACAGGTCGCCTCGCTCGGCTTCATGCTCCTGGTCACGGGCCACGAGTCCACGGCGAACATGTCGGCACTGTGTGTCCTGGCCCTGCTCAGGAACCCCACGTTGGCGGGACGACTCCGAGACGACCCTGGCCTGGTGCCCGCAGCCGTGGAGGAGTTGCTGCGCCACCAGACGATCATCCACCTCGGCCTGGCGCGCGCCGCGCAGGAGGAGGTGGAGGTGGGCGGGGTCACGATCGCGGCGGGTGACGGCGTGATCTGCATGCTCTCGTCGGCCAACCGCGACGAGGAGGCCTTCGGCCACACCGCGGCCCGGCTGGACCCGACCCGCCCCGACGCGCGCCGCCACCTGGCGTTCGGCTTCGGCGCCCACCAGTGCCTGGGCCAGACACTGGCCAGGGTGGAACTCCAGATCATCCTGACGACGCTGCTACGCCGCCTGCCGAACCTACGCCTGGCGGTGCCGGAATCAGCCCTCACCTACACCACGGAGAACATCGTCTACGGGGTGAGGTCGCTCCCCGTCACCTGGTAGTCCGATGAGCCGGCACCTGGTAGTCCGATGAGCCGACCCGCGTCAGCAACCACGCCCCCGCGGCTCGAACTTCACGCGCGCGTGCTCGTCCTTGCCGTGGACCTCGCTGTACGTGGCGGGGCTGACGCGGAACCAGCGGTCGTCCTTGGCGGCCTTGCCGTTCACGTCGTCGAGCCGCACACACCACCGCTCGGTCCGCACGACGCGGGTGTACGTCTCACTGCCCTTGCGGACCTTGTGGCACTGCTTGTAGTGATCGGTGGTGTACCAGGTGCGGGTCCTCTTGCGCTTGCCGCTGCCGCTGCGCGAGGTGTGCTTGACCTTCCGGGTCGCCGGATCGCACTCCTTGACCATGTGTGCGCGGGTGCCCTTGGCGGTCTTGCGCGGGAGGTGCCGGACGGCGTCGTAGAGACCACGCACCTGGTCGGAGTGCGGCTGAGAATAACTACCGCCCTTCCCACCGCCCTTACCTCCGGCGTGACCGTCCCCCTTGTCCGCACCGCCACCGCACGCACTCAGAACAGCCACGAGCATCAAGGTCAGGCCGGCGAGTACCGGGCGCTGCTTCACGGACATTTCACCTCTTCAGGGGGCCGCACACCAGAGGTGTACACGTCATACGTCGCGCCGCAGCGTATCCGATCACGTGTGAAGGGCAGGCAGGCGGGCAGGAGGCCCGAGAACGCCCGCCCGACCTATGCCGGCACTCGGGAGGCGACCACCTCGATCTCAATCATGAGTCCGGGAATGATCAGTTGGTTGACCTGGACCGTCGTGGAGGTCGGGAAGGGCCCGTCGGCATACATCCTCTTCCGGTACGGCAATGCGCCGACCAGGGCTTCCATGTCAGTTACATACATGCTTTCGCGCACAACATGGCGGAAATCAAGGGAGTACCTGGCCAGGCTCTCCTTGATGCGCGCGTAGACGAAGGCCATCTGGGCGGGCAGATCGCCGGGAGAAACGCAGTTGAAGTCCTTGTCGAGGGCCGCGGTGCCCGACAGCCAGACGGTGTTGTCCACGCGGACCCCCTGGGAGTATCCGAGGGACCTCTGCTGGGATTCCCAGTAGTAGACGAGATCGGTTCTGCCGGGGGCTGCCGCGGATGCCTCGGGCGCGGCGAGTCGGCCGGCGACGGCGGCCACTCCGGTGATGCCGGCGCCGGCGAGGAGGCGCCGGCGGACGACGTTGTTGTTGGGGTCCTCATTTGAGATCGATTCGCCTCGGGCACTCATCACTTTTGCCTCCTGTAGTGAGTGGTGATGCCGTCGGCGCCGGAACGCCCGCAGGGCGGTGGTCGGCGTCGGCGCGGGGACCGTGAGGTCTTGGCCGCGATCATTTTCACGGCCATGTCGGGATGTACGCGGACCGCGCTCCTCCGGTTCACCGAGTGGTCCGAGGCGACGGTGTGAGCCAAGTTAGGCAAGTTCCACCGCGTGGTCCGCAAGTCCCCACTCGCCCCAAGGGGCGCGCTCAGCGGCCCGCGTGCCCGACGAACACCGTCCAGGCCGCCAGGGAGACGGCAACTCGCGGACTCTCCTTGTCCGCCACACGCTGGGGCACGGTGCCTCTCGCTCAGGCGGGCAAGACGGTGTGGGCGGTGCTCGGTCGCTCCGTGTGACAGGGGCGGTGCGCTCTTGAGAAGCGTGCCGGACGGAGGGTGCGGACGCGAAGTGCCGCCCGTGGTCCCGCCCAGGCAATCGACCTGGTCAACGGCTCGATCCGGAGTTTCCACGCTCGACAGGTTCCTCGGCGTCCAACGGCATCCGGAGAACACCGTGGCCAAGGGCCCCATCAGGCTGTTCTGTGCACTGATCACCGCGGTTAGCTGACTCGCAGGAGGCACGACTCGACGATAGAGTTGGATTCGGAATTGTCGGACCCGGCCAGCGAAATAACGCCCTCTGTACGGCAGCGAAATTTCCTGAGGTGTGGCACAACCAAGTGCCGCGGGTCTCGGAGCGGGTGTGACACATGCACGACGCCATGTTCCACGGCACCCTCGGCGATCTCCCCGAGCCGGGCGACAAGGGATACGCCACTGTCGATGGAGACGGTGTGCTGACGGGCTGGAGCCCAGGTGCCCAGCGGCTGCTTGGTTACACCGCCGAGGAAGTCCGCGGGCGGCGTGGGGCCGACCTGCTGTACTTCCATGCCGACGCCGCCGGTCTCGTGGCGCGCTGCCGAGCGCGGGAGGACACCGCCCTCGGGGCGATAGCACTGCGACACCGGAATGGCAGCCGAGTCGAGGTCGGTATGTGGGCCCATTCCCTCGTGTCCACCACCGGTGAGCCGTATTGGCTGGTCCAGGCGGAGAGCATCGATGCCGTACGCCGGAAGAATCTCGGCCGCGCGCTCCTGAAAGGCTTGTTCACCGAATCGCCTTTCCACATCGACGTATTCGACACCCAGTTCCGCTTTGTCGCGCAAAATGCACGGCGCTTGAAAGGTTTCAGGAACCAGGATTTCCTCGGGCGCACCATGCGGGAGGTGGCCCCGGCCGGAGTGATGGACATGACGGCCTTCGAGAGCCGCCAGCGGCAGGTCCTGGCCACCGGTGAAGCGCTGGTCGCCACTGAGGTGCACGCCCGGGCTCCCGATGACCCGGACCGGTACCAAGCCTTTTCGGAGACCATCGTTCCGCTGCGGAGCGACTCCGACGAGGTGATCGGACTGGCACACGTGGTGTTCGAAGTGACCGAGCGGGCCCGGGCACGGGAGCGGCTGGCCCTGGTCAACGACGCGAGCGCGAAGATCGGCAGCACACTCGACGTGCTGCACACCGCGCAGGAACTGACCGACGTGGCCGTCCCCCTCCTGGCCGATCATTCCTATGTCAACCTACTGGACTCGGTGTTCGGGGGCGATGAGCCGGTTACCGGTCCCGTCTCCGAGGCCATGCCACTGCGCCGTGCGGCAAGTTCGACTGTCCCTGAGGGTCCGATGGAACCAGTGGTCGAGACGGGGGACGTCGACCCGTTCACCTCCGGGGCCAGGACCTTGTTCACCCGTGCTTTGGCCAGTGGCGAACCCCTGCTGCTGACGGGCGAAGAGGTGATAGCCGCCATCGCCGCGGTCGCCCCTCAACGGGCCGCGTTGGTACGCGAATACGGCGTCCACTCGTGGCTGCTGGTACCGATGTTCGCACGAGGAGCCGCGCTAGGTGCGGCGGTCTTCCTGCGCCACCGGGGGACGCATGCGTTCGAGGCGGAGGACGTGCTGCTGGCCGAGGATTTCGTGGCGCGTGCCGCCGTGTGCATCGACAACGCGAGGCGGTACACCCGCGAGCGGACGACGGCATTGGCGCTGCAACGCAGTCTGCTGCCGCAGCAGATGCCGGTCCTCGGTGCTGTGGAAGTGGCGTCACGCTATCTGCCGGCGGGCGGTCACGCGGTGCTGGGTGGTGCCTGGTTCGACGTGATTCCGCTGTCGGGCGCTCGAGTGGCCTTGGTGGTGGGAGATGTGGTCGGGCATGGCCTGCAGTCGGCGGTGACCATGGGACGGCTGCGTACCGCGGTGCGCACCCTCGCGGATCTCGACCTGTCGCCCGAGGAGTTGCTCACCCATCTCGATGACCAGGTCAACCGGTTCCAGGAGGAACACGGGGAGGGACTCACAGACGGGGCGGCCGGAACGACATGCGTGTACGCGGTGTTCGATCCCATCGCACGGCGATGCACGGTGGCGCGGGCGGGACATCCGCCACCTGCGCGGGTGACGGCGGACGGGAAGGTCGAGTTCATCGATCTGCCCGGCGATCCTCCGCTCGGTCGCGGCGGAGCCCCGTTCGAGAGCGGCGAGGTGATTCTGGCTGACGGGGACCTGCTCGTGCTGTACACCGACGACCCGGCGCACGCACCGGAGCAGAGCGCGGACACGGCTCTCGCACGGCTCCGCGAGGCACTGTCCGACACCCAGCTCACCCCGCCGCCTGGGCTCGACAGTGTCTGCGACGCGATGATCCGCCACTTGATGCCGGCCTGCCCGCAGGACGATGCGGCCCTGCTCGTAGCGCGGGTACACGGGCTTGCCCCGGACCGGCACGTCACCTGGCAACTGGCGGCCGAGCCCGAGGTCGTTGGCGAGGCACGCGCGCTCGCGAACCGGAAGCTGGCCGAATGGGGCCTGGAGGAACTGGAGTTCACCACGGAACTCGTGGTCAGCGAACTGGTCACCAATGCCATCCGCTACGGCAGCCCGCCGATCCAGTTGCGGCTGATCCGCGACGGTAACCTGATCTGCGAGGTCACCGACGGCAGCAGCACCTCCCCCCACATCCGGCGCGCGCTGGACACCGACGAGGGAGGACGCGGGCTGTACATGGTCGCCCAGCTCGCCCAGCTCTGGGGCACCCGCTACCACCCCCGCGGCAAGACCATCTGGGCCGAGCAATCCCTCCCCAACAGCGCTGGTGCCGTTGCCAGGTAGCTCCGGACCTCGGGGCCGCTTGCCCGGTGGACGCTCACTGTGGCCTCGGCGCCGGTGATGCGGGTGCTCGTCGGCTGAGAACATGATCGCCGATCCGACGCCGGGCCCAAAGACCCCATGAACGACGAATTACCGGTGACCCTTAAGGGATCAACCGGTAACTCGTGAACGACATAGGGACGATCTCGTGAACGTCCCTCACTGGTGTCCGAGGGGGGACTTGAACCCCCACGCCCGATAAAGGGCACTAGCACCTCAAGCTAGCGCGTCTGCCATTCCGCCACCCGGACTAGGTGTTTGTCGCCCGGCCGGGGCGTTCCCCGCGGCGACATGGATAACAATACCAAGGTTTCGGAGTGCCTTTCACCTGCATATCCGTCGCCTCGGCGGCACCTGCGGAGGGTCGGGAGCGGGGCCGCCTACAGTCTCACCATGAGTAGCCAACCGGTCACCGGGGCGAATCGGCGCGTGCGGCGGCCGCGGGCCCTGTCGCCGCTGCGGGAGCATCTTCGGGACACGTTCTGGTTCGCGCCGACCGGAGCCATGGTCGGGATCTTCGTCGTGTGGTTCCTGGCCAACGAGCTGGACACCGCCATCGTCGACGCGCTGCGTCATGCCGGTTCGTACGACAGCATCCGCGAACTCCAGAGCGTCGCCGACGACGCACAGACCGTCGTGAGCACCGTCAGCGCCGCGATGATGACCTTCATCGGTGTCGTCTTCAGCATCTCGCTCGTGGCGCTCCAGATGGCGAGCGGGCAGCTCAGCCCCCGAGTGGTGCGGATCTTCATCCGGAGCCGGATCACGAAGGCCACGTTCGCCGTCTTTCTCGCGACCTTCCTGCTGTCGCTGCTCGTGCTCACCTCGTACGACAGCGAGCCCGACCCGAAGCTCGTCAAGTCCGTGCCCGTCGTGCAGTCCGTGCTCACCGTCTTCATGGTCGGGCTCAGCCTGCTGCTGTTCGTGATGTACGTGAACTCGACGCTGCGGATGATGCGCGTGAGCTACGTGATCGAGCGGGTATCCGCGGAGGCGTTCCAGCTCGTGGCCCGGATGCCGGTGGAGGTCAGGGGTGCCGGTGCCATGTACGAGCTGGGGCCGGAGACCGCGCGCGTCGTTCATGAGGGGCGGGCCGGGGTGATGCGAGACGTCAATATCGCCCGGCTGCTCCGCGCCGTCCGGCACCGGCCCGGCGTCACCCTGCGGCTGCTCCCCCGCACCGGTGACTTCGTGGTGCCCGGCACGCCCGTCCTCGCCGTGCACGGCGGGCCCCCGCCCTCCGCGCGGGCCCTGCGCTACACCGTCCACGTCGGCGTCGAGCGCACCTTCCACCAGGATCTCGGGTTCGGGCTGCGGCAGCTCGCCGACATCGCGCTGCGCGCCCTCTCCCCCGCCGTGAACGATCCGACGACCGCCGTGCAGGCCATCGACCGCATCGTGCAGTTTCTGGCCGCGGTGGCGAACCGGCCGCTCGACTCGTTGCGGTATCCGGACCGGGACGGCGTGGTGCGACTGGTGCAGCCGCTGCCCGGGTGGGAGGAGCTCGTCGACCTGGGGTTCGCGGAGATCCGGGGGTGCGCGGTCGGCAGTCCCCAGGTGTCGCGGCGCATGGTGGCCGGGCTCGACGATCTGCTGCTGCTCGCGGCCGAGGAACGGCGCGGGCCGCTGCTGCGGCACCGGGAGCTGCTGACCGCGGCCGTGGAGCGGGCCGTGCCCGAGCCCGCCGACCGCGCCTTCGCGCTCCGGCCGGACCGGCAGGGCATCGGGTAGGGATCAGGGCAGCGGCACCGCCGTGACGGCGCCGTGCACCCGTCTCCCAGCCCCCGAAGGGCTACGGCATCAAGTGATACTCCGGGAAGTTGCCCGGCAGGCGTTCTCCCTCCGGGCCCCTCGTCACCGCCCGCACCAGCAGGTCCCCGCCCACGAACGCGCCGCGCCAGGATGCGCCGAAGCCGCCGAACAGCTCGTCCCGGTCGCCGCGTGAGCGCGGCTTGTCGCGGCCCGTTTTGAAGGCGCGGATCTGTGGGGCGAGGCGGTCGTACGTCGCGTCGTCGTCCGTGGAGAAGGTGGCGACCAGCGCGCCGTTGGAGGCGTTCATCGCGGCGAGCAGCTCCGCCTCGGTGTCGACCAGGACGATCGTGTCGACGGGGCCGAACGGTTCGGCGTGGTGGAGCGGGGAGGAGGGGGGTGGGCTCAGGAGCGTGACCGGGTGGACGTACGCGCTCGTGTCCTGGCCGGGCAGGAAGCGAGCGGGGTCCGGGGCGCCTCGGTGCAGCGGCACGGCGCCTCGGTCGATGGCTTCGGCGACCTGGTCCGCGAGCTCCTTCGCCTTGGCCGCGTTGACCAACGGGCCGAAGTCGAGCTGGGGGTAAGGGTCTTGGGGGTTCGCCACTGCCAGGGGGTGGCCGATGCGCAGGGTGCGTACGGCGGGCAGGTACGCGGCGAGGAAGTCGTCGAAGAGGCTGCGCTGGACGACGAAGCGCGGGTACGCGGTGCAGCGCTGCTTGCCGTAGTCGAAGAGCTTGGGGATCACCGCGGAGAGCTTGTCCCAGTCGGAGTAGTTCCAGACGCCCCAGGTGTTGAGGCCCTCCTGTTCGAGGATGTGCCGCTTGCCGAGGTCGGCGACGGCCGTGGCGACTGCGGCGCCGGTGTCCCGGCCGCCGACGAACGAGACGCAGCCGATCTCGGGTGCCCGCACCAGCGCTTCGGAGAGTTCGCCCCCGCTGCCGCTGACCAGGGTGATCGGGACGCCCTCGCGGGCGGCGAGTGCGCAGGCCAGGGTGAGGCAGGCGACGCCGCCGTCGGTGGGGGTCTTGGCGATGACCGCGTTGCCGGCGAGTGCCTGGATCAGGATCGCGTGCACGAGGACACTCATCGGGTAGTTCCAGCTGGCGATGTTCGAGACGGGGCCGTCGAGCGGGGCACGGCCCTCGACCATGGGCTCGATGCCGTCGACGTACCAGCGCACCCCGTCGATGGCGCGGTCGACGTCGGCCTGGGCGAGGCGCCAGGGCTTGCCGATCTCCCAGACGAGGAGGAGCGCGAGGAGTTCGCGGTGCTGGGTGAGGGCGTCGAGGGTGGCGCCGACGCGGGCGCGGCGCTCGTCGAGCGGGATGTGCCGCCAGGCGCGGTGCTGGTCGAGGGAGGCGCGCACGGCCTGGTGGGCGGTGGCGGCGTCGAGGCGGGGCGGCCCGGCGATGGGACTGCCGTCGACGGGCGTGGTGGCGGGCAGGGCGCGGCCGTCGGCCTGCCAGGTGCCGTTCCACAGGTTGAGTACGCGGTCGTCGCGGAACGCCTCGGGGGCGACGGCGAGGCAGCGCTGCCAGGCGTCGTGCCATGAGGTGCCGGCCTTGAGAGTGGTCGCCACGGGGGTGTCCGGGCCGGGGGTGGCTTCGGGGCCGGTGGCGTCGGGGCCGGGCGTGCGGTTCGTGGGGTTGCTTGCCATTTCGGGTTCTCCGCTCACGGTGCACAGTCGGGGCGGGGGTGCATGGCTCGTGCAGGGGGTGGTGCGAGGGTGATGCATGGCTGGTGCGGGGGGTGGAGTGGGGAGGTTGCCCGGTGGGCTCGCTCCCCACTCCCGCTGTACGCGTCAGTCCGCCAAGCGGTCGAGTACCAGGCGGGCCGTCTCCGTCGGGGTGGAGCCGACGCGGACCCCGGCCGCTTCCAGGGCCTCCTTCTTGGCCTGCGCCGTGCCCGAGGAGCCGGAGACGATCGCTCCCGCGTGGCCCATGGTCTTGCCCTCGGGGGCGGTGAACCCGGCGATGTAGGCGACGACGGGCTTGGTGACGTGGTCGCGTACGTAGGCCGCGGCGCGCTCCTCCGCGTCGCCGCCGATCTCCCCGATGAGGACGATCAGGTCGGTGTCCGGGTCGTCCTGGAAGGCGGCGAGGCAGTCGATGTGCGTCGTGCCGATGACCGGGTCGCCGCCGATGCCGACGCAGGTGGAGAAGCCGATGTCGCGTAGCTCGTACATGAGCTGGTAGGTGAGGGTGCCCGATTTGGAGACGAGGCCGATGCGGCCCGCCTTGGTGATGTCGGCGGGGATGATGCCGGCGTTGGACTGGCCGGGGGTGATCAGGCCGGGGCAGTTGGGGCCGATGATGCGGGTGCCCTTCGCGGCGGCGTACGCGTGGAAGGTCACGGCGTCGTGGACGGGGATGCCCTCCGTGATGACGACGGCCAGCGGAATGCCCGCGTCGGCGGCCTCCGTGACGGCCGCCTTGGCGAAGACGGGCGGCACGAAGACGACGGTAACGTCGGCGCCGGTGGCCGCGATGCCCTCGGCCACGGAGCCGAAGACGGGGACCGCACGGTCGTCGAAGTCGACACTGCGGCCCGCCTTGCGCGGGTTGACGCCGCCCACGACGTTCGTGCCCGCGGCGAGCATGCGCCGGGTGTGCTTCATGCCCTCGGCGCCGGTCATGCCCTGGACGAGGACCTTGCTCTCCTTGGTCAGGTAGATCGCCATGTCCCGCTCTCCTTGGTGAGGTGGATCGCCATGTCCCGGCTCCTTAGCCCGCGTTGGCGAGTTCGGCGGCCCGGCGCGCGGCGCCGTCCATGGTGGTGGCCTGTTCGACGAGGGGGTGGGCGCGGCCGTCGAGGATGGCGCGGCCCGCTGCGGCGCTGTTCCCGTCGAGGCGGACGACGAGCGGTTTGGTCAGCGTCACGGATTCCAGGGCCTGGACGATGCCGTCGGCTACGGCGTCGCAGGCGGTGATGCCGCCGAAGACGTTCACGAAGACGGACTTCACGGCCGGGTCGGAGAGGATGACGGAGAGGCCGTCGGCCATGATCTGCGCGGAGGCGCCGCCGCCGATGTCGAGGAAGTTCGCGGGGCGGGCACCGCAACCCGCGACGACGTCGAGCGTCGACATGACGAGCCCGGCGCCGTTGCCGATGATGCCGACCTCGCCGTCGAGCTTGACGTAGTTGAGGCCCTTGGCCGCGGCGGCCGCTTCGAGGGCGTCGTCGTGGGGGGACTCCTGGGTGCCCCAACGCTCCTGGCGGAAGCGGGCGTTGTCGTCGAGGGTGACCTTGCCGTCGAGGGCGAGGATCTGGCCGCCGCCCGTGCGCACGAGGGGGTTCACCTCGACGAGTACGGCGTCCTCGCGAGTGAGGACGTCCCAGAGGCGGACCAGTACGTCGACGGTCCGGTCGGGGAGGCCGGCGGCCTCGGCGATCTGTGCCGCCTTCGCCGTGGTGACACCCTCGGCCGGGTCGATCGGGATGCGGGCCACGGCCTCGGGCCGGGTCGCCGCGACCTCCTCGATGTCCATGCCGCCCTCGGCGGAGGCGATGGCGAGGAAGCGTCCGGCGGCCCGGTCCAGGACGTAGGAGACGTAGAACTCGCTCTCAATGTCGACTGGTTGGGCCAGCATCACCTTGCCGACGGTGTGGCCCTTGATGTCCATGCCGAGGATCTGGCGTGCCGTCAGTTCGGCGGCGGGCGGGTCGGCGGCGAGTTTGACGCCGCCCGCCTTGCCGCGGCCCCCGGTCTTCACCTGCGCCTTGACGACGACGCGGCCGCCCAGCCTGCGCGCGATCTCGCGGGCCTCCTTGGGCGAGTCCGTGACCTCGGCCTTCGGCACCAAGATGCCGTGTTCTTCGAAGAGTTCCCTTGCCTGGTGCTCGTACAGGTCCATTTCTGGCTCCCGTCTTAAAAGTGCCGCACGCCCCCTGGACACCACCCACCGGATGCGGGATAACAAGTTTCATACAGTATTCGTCGACTGTATGCAATGTACTGCGACAGCGCACGACTCCCCTACGAAGGGACAGGACTTCGCCATGCCCGACGACAGCCAGGAACTCATCTCCGGTGGTCATCTGGTCGCCAAGGCGCTCAAGGCAGAAGGTGTGGAGGTCATCTACACCCTGTGCGGCGGCCACATCATCGACATCTACGACGGCTGCGTCGACGAAGGCATTGAAGTCGTCGACGTCCGTCACGAGCAGGTCGCCGCCCACGCGGCGGACGGGTACGCGCGCATCACCGGCAAGCCCGGCTGCGCCGTCGTCACCGCGGGCCCGGGCACCACCGACGCCGTCACCGGTGTCGCGAACGCGTTCCGCGCGGAGTCACCCATGCTCCTCATCGGCGGCCAGGGCGCGCACACCCAGCACAAGATGGGCTCGCTCCAGGACCTGCCGCACGTCGACATGATGACGCCCATCACCAAGTTCGCCGCGACCGTGCCGGACACCGCGCGCGCCGCCGACATGGTGTCGATGGCGTTCCGCGAGTGCTACCACGGCGCCCCCGGCCCGTCGTTCCTGGAGATCCCGCGCGACGTCCTCGACGCCAAGGTGCCGGTGGACAAGGCCCGCGTACCCCGGGCGGGGCAGTACCGGGCCTCGACCCGCTCGGCCGGTGACCCCGAGGCGATCGAGAAGCTCGCCGACCTCCTCGTGCACGCCGAGAAGCCGGCGATCCTGCTCGGCAGCCAGGTGTGGACGACCCGCGCGACCGAGGACGCCATCGAACTCGTCCGCGCCCTCAACGTGCCCGCCTACATGAACGGCGCGGGCCGCGGCACCCTGCCGCCCGGCGACCCGCACCACTTCCAGCTCTCGCGCCGCTACGCCTTCTCCAACGCCGACCTCATCATCATCGTCGGCACGCCCTTCGACTTCCGCATGGGCTACGGCAAGCGCCTCTCCCCCAACGCGACCGTCGTGCAGATCGACCTCGACTACCGCACGGTCGGCAAGAACCGCGACATCGACCTCGGCATCGTCGGCGACGCGGGCCTCGTCCTGAAGTCGGTCACCGAGGCCGCCTCCGGACGGCTCAACGGCGGGGGCGCCAAGCGCAAGGAGTGGCTCGACGAGCTGCGGGCCGCCGAGCAGACCGCCATCGAGAAGCGGCTGCCGAGTCTGCGCTCCGACGCCTCTCCCATCCACCCGTACCGCCTGGTCAGCGAGATCAACGACTTCCTCACCGAGGACTCGATCTACATCGGGGACGGCGGCGACATCGTCACCTTCTCCGGGCAGGTCGTCCAGCCCAAGTCGCCGGGCCACTGGATGGACCCGGGTCCGCTGGGCACCCTCGGCGTCGGCATCCCCTTCGTCCTCGCCGCCAAGCAGGCGCGGCCCGACAAGGAGGTCGTCGCGCTCTTCGGCGACGGGGCGTTCTCGCTGACGGGCTGGGACTTCGAGACCCTCGTCCGCTACAACCTGCCCTTCGTCGGGATCGTCGGCAACAACTCGTCGATGAACCAGATCCGTTACGGCCAGAAGGCCAAGTACGGCGACGAGCGCGAGCGCGTCGGCAACACCCTCGGCGACGTCCACTACGACAAGTTCGCCCAGATGCTGGGGGGTTACGGCGAAGAGGTCCGCGACCCCGCCGACATCGCGCCCGCGCTCCGAAGGGCCCGCGAGTCCGGGAAGCCCTCGCTGATCAACGTGTGGGTCGACCCGGACGCGTACGCCCCCGGAACCATGAACCAGACCATGTACAAGTGAGGAGCCCTGCCATGACCACCAAGGCTCTTGAGGGCGTCCGTGTCCTCGACATGACCCACGTGCAGTCCGGGCCCTCCGCGACCCAGCTCCTCGCCTGGCTCGGCGCGGACGTGGTGAAGCTGGAGGCGCCGACCGGGGACATCACGCGCAAGCAGCTGCGTGACCTGCCGGACGTCGACTCGCTCTACTTCACGATGCTCAACTGCAACAAGCGGAGCATCACCCTCAACACGAAGACCGAGCGCGGCAAGGAGCTCCTCACCGAGCTGATCCGGCGCTCCGACGTCATGGTCGAGAACTTCGGCCCGGGCGCCGTCGACCGCATGGGCTTCACGTGGGAGCGCATCCAGGAGATCAACCCGCGCATCGTCTACGCCTCCATCAAGGGCTTCGGCGACGGCCCGTACACCAACTTCAAGGCGTACGAGGTCGTGGCGCAGGCCATGGGCGGCTCGATGGCGACGACCGGGTTCGAGGACGGTCCGCCGCTGGCCACCGGCGCGCAGATCGGCGACTCCGGCACCGGCGTCCACGCCGTCGCCGGCATCCTCGCGGCGCTGTTCCAGCGCGAGAACACCGGGCGCGGCCAGCGCGTGAACGTCGCGATGCAGCACGCGGTGCTCAACCTGTGCCGGGTGAAGCTGCGCGACCAACAGCGGCTGACACACGGCCCGTTGGCCGAGTACCCGAACGAGGATTTCGGTGACGAGGTGCCGCGTTCGGGCAACGCGTCCGGCGGCGGGCAGCCGGGCTGGGCGGTCAAGTGCGCGCCCGGCGGCCCGAACGACTACGTGTACGTCATCGTGCAGCCCGTCGGCTGGCAGCCGCTGAGCGAGCTGATCGGGCGGCCCGAGCTGGCCGGCGACCCCGAGTGGGCGACGCCGGAGGCGCGCCTGCCCAAGCTCAACAAGATGTTCCAGCTCATCGAGGAGTGGTCCTCGACCCTGCCCAAGTGGGAGGTGCTCGAGCGGCTCAACGCGCACAACATCCCGTGCGGGCCGATCCTGTCCACCAAGGAGATCATCGAGGACGAGTCGCTCGTCGCGAACGAGATGGTCGTCGAGGTTGCCCACCCGGAGCGCGGCACGTTCACCACGGTCGGCTCCCCCCTCAAGCTCTCCGACTCCCCCGTGGAAGTGGTCAGTTCACCCCTGCTCGGCGAGCACAACGCCGAGGTGTTCGTCGGGGAGCTGGGGCTCGGGGACGAGGAACTGCGCCTGCTCAAGTCGAACGGAGTGATCTGATTGATGGCCGAGGACCGTGAGCTCACGGTACGGGCGCTGCTCGAGTCCGTGCGCGCGGAGGGCCGCAGCGCTCTCACCGCCCCCGAGGGCAAGGTGATCGCCGACGCGTACGGGATCTCCGTGCCCGGCGAGGAGCTGGCGACGGACGTGGACGAGGCGGTCGCGTACGCGGCACGCTTCGGCGGACCCGTCGTGATGAAGATCGTCTCCCCCGACATCCTGCACAAGACGGACGCGGGCGGCGTGATCGTGGGGGTGGAGGGCGCGGCCGACGTGCGGGCCGCCTTCTGCAAGATCGTCGAGAACGCGCGGGCCTACGCGCCGGACGCCCGGATCGAGGGTGTCCAGGTGCAGGAGCTGCTGCCGACCGGGCCCTCCTCGCAGGAGGTCATCGTCGGGGCCGTCACCGATCCGACGTTCGGGAAGGTCGTCGCGTTCGGGCTCGGCGGGGTGCTGGTCGAGGTGCTCAAGGACGTGACGTTCCGGCTCGCGCCGGTCGGCGCGGACGAGGCCGTGTCCATGCTGGACTCGATCCGGGCGGCCGAGGTGCTGCGCGGGGTGCGCGGCGCGCAGCCGGTCGACCGGTGGGCGCTCGCCGAGCAGATCCGCCGGGTGTCCCAACTGGTCACCGACTTCCCGGAGATCGCCGAGGTCGACCTCAACCCCGTGATCGCGACGCCGGAGGGCGCGGTCGCCGCCGACATCCGGGTGATCCTCGCCGACGGTGCGCCGAAGCAGCGGCGCACGTACTCGCGCGAGGAGATCCTCCGGTCGATGCGCCGGCTGATGCAGCCGCGCTCGGTCGCGGTGATCGGCGCGTCCAACGAGCAGGGCAAGATCGGCAATTCGGTCATGCGCAACCTGATCGACGGGGGGTTCTCCGGGGAGATCCATCCGGTGAACCCCAAGGCCGATGACATCCTGGGCCGCAAGGCGTACAAGAGTGTCACGGACGTCCCGGGTGAGGTGGATGTGGCGGTCTTCGCGATCCCCGCCAAGTTCGTGGCCTCCGCCCTCGAAGAGGTGGGACGCAAGGGGATCCCGAACGCGGTCCTGATCCCGTCGGGGTTCGCGGAGACCGGTGAACAGGCCCTCCAGGACGAGATCGTGGCGATCGGCGAGCGGTACGGGGTACGCCTGCTCGGGCCCAACATCTACGGCTACTACTCGACGTGGCAGGACCTGTGCGCCACGTTCTGCACGCCGTACGACGTGAAGGGCGGGGTGGCGCTGACCTCGCAGTCCGGGGGCATCGGCATGGCGATCCTCGGCTTCGCGCGCACGACGAAGACCGGTGTCTCCGCGATCGTCGGGCTCGGCAACAAGTCGGACCTGGACGAGGACGACCTGCTCACGTGGTTCGGTGAGGACCCCAACACCCAGTGCATCGCCATGCACCTGGAGGACCTCAAGGACGGGCGGGCCTTCGTGGAGGCCGCGCGGGCGACGGTGCCGAAGAAGCCCGTCGTGGTCCTGAAGGCGGGGCGCACCAGCGCGGGCGCGAAGGCGGCCGGTTCGCACACGGGAGCCCTCGCGGGTGACGACGCCGTGTACGACGACATCCTCAGGCAGGCCGGCGTGATCAGGGCACCGGGGCTGAACGAGATGCTGGAGTACGCGCGGGCGCTTCCCGTGCTTCCGACGCCGAAGGGCGACAACGTCGTCATCATCACCGGCGCGGGCGGTTCGGGTGTGCTGCTCTCGGACGCCATCGTCGACAACGGCCTGTCCCTGATGGAGATCCCGGAGGATCTGGACGCCGCGTTCAAGGCGTTCATCCCGCCCTTCGGCGCCGCGGGCAACCCGATCGACATCACGGGCGGTGAGCCGCCGTCGACGTACGAGGCGACCATCAGGCTCGGCCTGGAGGACCCGCGGATCCACTCCCTCGTCCTCGGCTACTGGCACACGATCGTCACCCCGCCGATGGTCTTCGCGGAGCTGACGGCACGGGTGGTCGAGGAGTTCCGCGCGCGGGGCATCGAGAAGCCCGTGGTGGCGTCGCTCGCGGGCGACGTCGAGGTCGAGGAGGCCTGCCAGTACCTGTACGAGCGCGGGGTCGTGGCGTACCCGTACACGACCGAGAAGCCGGTGGCCGCACTCGGCGCGAAGTACCGGTGGGCCCGTGCGGCGGGCCTGTTGGGGGGCCGTTCATGAGGTGACCTGACTGGGGGCCGGCCGGCGGTGCGCGCAGGCCGGCCCCGGGACCCATGCGCACGCGAAAGGAATTTGGACAGGGGGCGCTGGCCAGATCTTTCGACGCAAGGGGTGCGACCGTCATGAAAACCACCGACGATCTACCAATACCCGTCCCCTACAGGGAGGTGACGGACCGCAACGGCCGCCTGTACCGCATCGGTGAGACCGATCGGGACATCATGGGGCGACCGCGCTGGACCATGGTGCTCTTCCCCTGGATGGGCATGCTCGGCATCAGCTCGTCCGAGTACGCGTTCACGTCCGCCGAGGACACCCTGCACGAGGCCCATCTGTGGAACAGCGGGCACATCTTCTGGCTGATGGGTGTCTGGGTGTTCTTCCAGGCGGCCGTCGCCTTCCCCGCGGGGCAGCTGCGCGAGAGCGGCAGGCTGCCCGCGCGTCACGCGATGTTCCTCGGCGCCTTGGGCACGATCCTCGGCTATCTCTCGCTCGCGTACGCACCGCACGTGATCGTCGCGTACCTCGGTTTCGGCATGTTCAGCGGCATCGGCGCCGGCCTCGTCTACGCGACCTGCGTGAACATGGTCGGCAAGTGGTACCCGGAGCGCAAGGGCGGCAAGACCGGCCTGGTCAACGGCGGTTTCGCCTACGGCTCGGTGCCCTTCGTCTTCCTGTTCACGTCGTACATGGACCTGAGCAACTACGAGGGTGTCCTGGTGATGGTCGGCGTGATCTGCTGCGCCGTCGTCGCGTTCGCCGGCTGGTTCCTCAAGGACCCGCCGAAGGGCTGGTGGCCCGCGCACGCGGATCCGCTGAAGGTGTCGGACGACCCGAAGGTGCGGCGGGCGCTGGAGAAGAACCCGCCGGCCGTGAAGCAGTACACCCCCAAGGAGGCCGCCCGTACACCCGTCCTGTGGATGATGTGGTTCTGTCTGCTCTGCACCGCCGGCATCAATATCTTCGGCATCGCCTTCCAGGTGCCGTTCGGAAAGGACATGGGATTCGCCGGCGGCATCGTGGCCACGGCGATGTCGCTCAAGGCGATCGTCAACGGAACCGGCCGCGGCGTGATCGGCTGGATCTCCGACCGCTTCGGCCGCCGCAACACACTCATCATCGTCTGCCTCGTCCTCGGGTCCGCCCAGTTCGGCGTCCTCGTCTCCGGGTCGATGGGCAGCATGCCGTTCTTCCTGTTCTGCTCGATGGTCTCCGGGTTCGGCGGCGGCGCGATCTTCCCGCTGTTCGCCGCCATGACGGCGGACTACTTCGGTGAGAACAACAACGCCTCCAACTACGGGATGGTCTACAGCTCGAAGCTGATCTCGGGCCTCGTGGGCTCCGGAATGGGCGCCGTCGTGGTCGGGGCGTGGGACTACGAGGGCGCCTTCGTCATCGCGGGCTCGATCGGGCTCGCCTCCGCGGTCCTCGCACTGTTCCTCAAGGCGCCGGGCCGGCCGAGGCCGCAGCGCCGCATCGTTCCCAACCCGCAACCGCTCGGTGAGGAGATGGCTTGATATGACGGCGGAGCCCATCGCCGCAGGCAACTCAGCGACGACCACTGGTAGCACGTACCGAGAGATCACCGACGAGAACGGCCGCGTCTATCGCGTAGGCGAGACGGACCGCGACATCCTCGGCCATTCCCGTAAGTTCATGGTGTACCTGCCATGGGTCGCGATGATGGCCATCAGCGTTTCCGAGTACGCGTACGGTTCGGCGGAGGACACGCTGTCCAGCGCGCACGGCTGGACGCAGTCGAACACCTTCTGGATCCTGAGCGTCTGGGTGTTCTTCCAGGCGGGCATCGCCTTCCCGGCCGGATGGATGCGGGAGAAGGGCATCCTGACCGCGAAGCGGGCCACCATGGTCGGCTCCTTCCTGTGCCTGTTCGGATTCCTCGCGCTGTCCCATTTCAGCAACGTGTGGCTGGCCATTCTGGGATTCGGCGTCATCGGAGGACTGGGCTCCGGCCTCGTCTACTCGACCTGTATCAACATGGTCGGCAAATGGTTCCCGGAGCGAAAAGGCGGCAGGACCGGTTTCGTCAACGGCGGGTTCGCGTATGGGTCGCTGCCGTTCATCTTCATCTTCAACTATGCGTTCGACACGTCGAATTACCACCGTGTGCTGGACATGATCGGCGTCTATGTGCTGGTGGTCGTGCTTGCCTGTGCGTTCTTCTTCCGGGACCCGCCGAAGAACTGGTGGCCGCACGAGGTCGACCCGCTCAAGAAGTCGGGAGCGGGCAAGGGCGCCAGGTCCCTCGCCAAGAACCCGCCCGCCGTGCGTCAGTTCACGCCCATGGAGGCCGTCAGGACCGGCATGCTGCCGCTCATGTGGTTCAGCCTCGTGCTGACGGCCGGTGTGTCGATCTTCGGCATCTCGTTCCAGGTGGACTTCGCCAAGGAGGTCGGCTTCGGGCCGCTGGTCGCCGCGTCGTCGATGGGTGTGATGGCGGTCATCAACGGCGTCGGCCGTGCGGTCGTCGGCTGGCTGTCGGACATCTGGGGCCGCAAGGTGAGCCTGGTGTTCGTCATCGTCGTCCTCGGTCTCGCCCAGTTCGGCGTCATCTGGGCGGGTGACATCCACAGCGAGTGGCTGTTCCTGTTCTTCGCGTTCCTGTCGGGCTTCGGCGGCGGCGCCTTCTACCCGATGTTCGCGGCGCTCACGCCGGACTACTTCGGTGAGAACTACAACGCCACCAACTACGGCCTCGTATACAGCGGGAAGCTGGTCAGCGGCCTGTTCGGCGGCGGTCTCGGCTCGATGGTGGTCGCCGCGTGGGGCTACAACGGGGCGTACGCGCTCGCCGGCGGCATATCGCTGGTGGCGGCGGCCGTGGCCCTGCTGCTGCGGCAGCCCGGGAGCGAGAAGGCGAAAAGGGTGGTGGCCACCACGTAGGGACCGCCCGCTGGAAGTGAACACAGGAGTGGGGCCCGGCCTGGTGGCCGGGCCCCACTCCTGTGTGCCCTGACGTCAGCGCTTCTTGCGCAGCCCGGCCAGGTTGTCGTAGCCGATCTTCGCGTACTTCAGGGACTGACCGAGGTCGGTGTCGCTGGGCGCGTTGTCCTGCTCGACCATCGGGTTGTGGTAGTTCATCGCCCCGACGCGGGTGAAGAACTTCTCGTAGTCGATGACTCCGGTGCCAAACGGCACCATGTCGTAGCCCATGCCGTTCGTCTCGTTGACCGTGCCGTCCTTGGCGTGGAACAGCGGGTAGCGCTTGTTGTTGCGGCTCACGAGCGCCGCCGGGTCGAAGACGTTCTCCCGCTGGGAGCCGTCGTGGGCGGTGTAGGTGTGGAACTTGTACTGGGCCACGTGCGCCCAGAAGATGTCCATCTCCAGCCAGACCGTCTTCGGGTCGGTCATCTTGAGGAAGTGCTCCAGCTTGCGGATGCCGGAGCTGCGGGTCGGCCGGCCCTGCGCGTCGAGGGGCCCGCCGTCGAGCAGGAAGCCGTACGCCGCGTCGTGGTTGTGCGTGTACAGCTTGATGCCCGCGCTGTGGGCGATCTTGCCGAGCGCGTTCCACTTGTCGGCGGCGGTGTCCCAGTCGGACCGGTATTCGCTGCCGGTGGGGTCGCCACCGGTGCCCATGTGGTCCATGCCGAGGATGTTGGCTATCTCCAGGTGCTTCTTGAACGTGTCGAGGTCGGGCTGGCTGAGCGGCCACGACCCCGGGATGAAGCCGTGGTTGCCCTGCGCGCGCAGGCCGTACTCGTCGAGCCAGGAGCGCAGCAGCTTGGCGCCCTCGACGGATTCGAGGTTGGCGCCGCCGGGCGCGTTGGCGTGCTGGCCGTAGCCGGCGAACTCGACCTGCTTGTAGCCGTGGCGGGCGAGCTCCTTGAAGACCTCGCGGAAGCCGGAGGGCAGGTTGGAGGCGAGCGGGTCTCTGCCCGTGGCGTCGCGCACGGTGTAGATGATGATGCCGCGCTTGGACTCCGGGACGAGGGCGTGGCCGTGGCCGTGGCCGCCACCCCTGCCACTGGTGTGCTCGGTCTGGGCGAAAGCGGGCGAGGCGCCGAAGACGGGTGCGGCGACGGCCGCGGCCCCCGCGGCCGTGCAGGTGCTCAGAAAGCGGCGGCGGCTGACGCCGAGAGCGCGGCGCAGGGCGTCGCCGGCTCCGGATTCATCGTTGAACGCGGTCACGGTCTCTCTCTTTCTCGGGTGGGTGCGGGGCGTGTGCGGATGAGCACCGGGCTCATGCGAGACCGGCCAGGCCGAGCAACAGCGATTTCACGTCGGTGGCCGCGACACGGCCGGCGACGGCGCGGGGGGTGGAACACAGGATGAGCGGACCGTCAGGACTGTCGTCGCTCAAGGGGAGGCGGCCGTGGCTGCCGCGGATGGGTGAGGGATCGAGGGGCACGACCGCCATGCGGTAGCGCATGCCGAGCTTCTTGCGGGCCAGGGCGCCGGCGGCCTTCACCTTGACGTAGGGGTCCTGGGGGTCCATGAACAGCTCGACGGGGTCGTAGCCGGGCTTGCGGTGGATCTCGACGAGCTGCGCGAAGTCGGGCGCGCGGTCGTCGTCGAGCCAGTAGTAGTACGTAAACCAGGCGTCGGGTTCGGCGATGGCGACGAGTTCCCCCGAGCGGGGGTGGTCGAGGTGGTGGGCCTTCTTGCCCTCGTCGTCGAGGAGCTGCTCGATGCCCGGCACGTCCTTCAGCGCCTCGCGGACCGTGTCGAGGTCCTCGGGGCGGCGTACGTAGATGTGGGCGATCTGGTGGTCGGCGACCGCGAACGCCCGGGACGTCATCGGGTCGAGATACTCCATGCCGTCCTGCGTGTGCACTTCGAGGAGTCCGGCGCGGCGCAGGGCGCGGTTGATGTCGACGGGCCGCTCGACGCGGGTGATGCCGTACTCGGAGAGGGCGACGACGGTGCGGCCCTCGGCCTTCGCGTCGTCGAGGAGCGGGGCGAGGGTGGCGTCGAGTTCGGCGGCGGCCTTGTGCGAGCGGGGGTCGTCGGGGCCGAAGCGCTGGAGGTCGTAGTCGAGGTGGGGGACGTAGGCCAGCGCCAGGTCGGGATGGCGGGTGGCGATGATGTGGCGGGTCGCGTCGACGATCCACCGGCTGGAGACGAGGTCGGCGCCGGGACCCCAGAAGTGGAAGAGGGGGAACGTGCCGAGTTTCTCGGTGAGTTCGTCGTGCAGGGCCGGTGGCCTGGTGTAGCAGTCGGGTTCCTTGCGGCCGTCGGCGTAGTAGACGGGCCGGGGTGTGACGGTGATGTCGGTGTCGGCGCCCATGGCGTACCACCAGCAGATGTTGGCGACCGTGTACCCGGGGTGGCTGCGGCGAGCCGCGTCCCAGAGCTTGTCACCGGCGACGAGTCCGTTGTGCTGGCGCCACAGCAGTACGTCGCCCAGCTCGCGGAAGTACCAGCCGTTGGCGACGATGCCGTGCTCGGACGGCATGGTTCCGGTGAGGAACGTCGACTGGGCGGCGCAGGTGACGGCGGGCAGGACCGTGCCGAGGTGGGCCTGGGACCCCGTCTGCCCCAGCGACTTGAGGTGGGGCATGTGGTCGAGGAGGCGCGGGGTGAGACCCACGACATCCAGGACCAGCAGCGGGTTCGGGCTCACGTCAGGCCGATCGACTGTGGTGTCGTTACCGGAAGTTGTCATGGGAGTTCCTTCAGGCCGAGGTCCGTCAGGAGGTCGCGGGCCAGGGTGAGCTCGGCGGCGATGCCGTCGGCGAGCTGGGTGCGGGCGCGGGGGCGCAGCTCGGGCGGGAGCGCCTGCCAGGTGTACGTCTCGACCTCCAGGTGCCGGGTGAGCGGATGCGCGCCGCCGACCAGCCGCGTGAGCGTGTCCTTGAGGACGGGGAGTGTGGAGGTGAGGGGGGCCGCGGGCGGGGCGTGCAGCGGTACGTGGAAGTGGGCGCGCCAGGGCGCGGTGTCGGGGAGCGCGCCGCCGGCGAGTGCCTCGCCCAGGTCGTCGGTGCCGCGCAGCCCTTCGGGGGTGAGGGTGCGGGTCTGGTGCAGGAAGCGGGGTTCGTCGAACGCGGCGAGCGCCTCGCGGACCTCGGGCCGTTCGGGGTGCTCGGCGTGCAGGGCCGCGGAGAGCTGGGACTTGACGACGGGGATGCCCGCGGCGGCGAGGGCGTCGAGTGCGGTCGCCGGGTCCTCGAAGGAGGTGGCGAGGTGGCAGGTGTCGACGCAGACGCCGATGCGGTCGCGGGCCACGGCCGTGAGCGGGGCGATGGTGTCGCCGGTCGTCTCGACGGTGCAGCCCGGTTCGGGTTCGAGGCCGATGCGGATGGAGCGGCCGGTGAGCTCCTCCAGGGCGTCGAGCCGCTCGGCGAGGGTGGTGAGCGCGGCGTACGCGGTGTCCCGGCGCGCCGGGTCGTAGCCGGTGCGCCAGGCGAGAGGCAGTGTCGAGATGGTGCCCTCGGTGATGTCGGAGGGCAGCAGCGCGGCGAGCAGGCGGGCCAGGTCGGCGGTGTGCGCGAGGCGCTCCGGGTCGGCCCAATCGGGCTTGTACACGCGGTACTTGACCTCTTCGGCACCGAAGCCCTCGTACGGAAAGCCGTTGAGGGTGACGACTTCGAGGCCGCGCCGGTCGAGTTCGGTGCGCAGGCCGCGCAGGGCGACGGGGTCGGTGGTGAGGGCGCGCGCGGCGTCCTTGGCGAGCCACAGGCCGATGCCGAGCCGGTCGCGGCCGAGGCGCTTGCGCACGGGTTCGCAGTGGTCGCGCAGCTGGGCGAGCACGCCGTCGAGGGTCTCGGCGGGGTGGACGTTGGTGCAGTACGCGAGGTGGACGGTGGACCCGTCGGGGTGGCGGAAGCGCATCGCTCACGCCCCGCCGCGCAGGATGGAGTTGCCCTCGTGGGTGGCGTCGGTCCCGGCGACCTCGAGGTCGAGCCGGCCGCTGAGGCCGTAGAACGCGACGGGGTTGCGCCACAGGACGCGGTCGACGTCGTCCTCGGTGAAGCCCGCCTTCAGCATCGCGTCGGCGACCTTGCGCGTCTTGAGGGGGTCGCTCTTGCCCCAGTCAGCGGCCGAGTTGACGAGGACCTGCTCGGGTCCGTACTCGGTGAGGATCGCGACCATCCGCTCCTCGTCCATCTTGGTGTCGGGATAGACGGAGAACCCGAGCCAGCAGCCCGCGCCCTTGGCCTCCTTCACCGTGGTCTCGTTGAGGTGGTCGATCAGGACCCGGTCGAGCGGCAGGTCCGACTCGCGTACGACGTCCAGGGTGCGGCGCAGTCCGGCGAGCTTGTCGCGGTGCGGAGTGTGCACGAGCGCGGGGAGTTCGTGGTCGGCGGCGAGCTGGAGCTGCGCGGCGAGCGCGGTGTCCTCGGCGGGCGTCATGGAGTCGTAGCCGATCTCGCCCACGGCGACGACGTTGTCCTTGACGAGGTAGCGCGGCAGCGCGTCGAGGACGGGTGCGCAGCGCGGGTCGTTCGCCTCTTTGGGGTTGAGGGCGAGCGTGCAGTGGTGGGCGATCCCGTACTGCGCGGCGCGGAACGGCTCCCAGCCGAGGAGGGCGTCGAAGTAGTCGAAGAACGAGGCGGGCGAGGTGCGGGGCTGGCCGAGCCAGAAGGACGGCTCGACGATCGCCCGGACGCCCGCGGCGTACATGGCCTCGTAGTCGTCGGTGGTGCGCGACGTCATGTGGATGTGCGGGTCGAAGATGCGCATCAGGACTCCTCGGCCTTGGGGGGAGGGGGCACGACCAGGGGGGTCAGGGCCAGTACGCGGTGCAGGTCGTCGGGGACGGGGCGGCCCGCGGCGGTGCGCTCGCGCGCGTAGTCGCCGAGCATGCGGGCGAGTTCGGCGTCGCCCCGGGAGCGTTCGGCGAGATCGGCGACGGCGGACACCGGGACTCCGGTGAACAGGCACTTCAGGACGGCGTGCCGCCAGTGGTGCGCGGTGAGGTGTTCGGCGGCGTAGGGGCCGACGGCGGCGGCGACGAGGCGGGTGTCGTTCGCGCGCAGCGCGTCCTCGACGAGGGGCAGCGCTTCGGGTCCCGTGACGAGGTGGGGCAGGGCCGCGAGGACGGCGCGGCGTTCGGCGGCGGCGCCCTGTTCGTAGAGGCGGGTGAGGGTGGCGGTGTCGGCGCGGGCCGCGTGCAGGAGGATGATGCGGGCGCTGTCGGCGTGCTCGGCGCCACAGCGGCGTCCTGCTTCGGCGAACCTCAACTCCCATGGGGCTGATGCTTGTTGACCGCCCGTGTCATGTGTCGCCGCCTCCGTCGTGGCCTTGTCGAGCCACGTGCGGGCGGCTTCACCGAGGGCGGCCTCGGTGCGGGCGCGGAGGGCCCCGATGCCGGGAGGTGTGTCGGTCATGGGGTGCCTCCTTCGGCGGCGGCGCGCAGGAACCGCAGGGATTCCTCCGCGAGTTGGGGTCCCGCGTGGGAGTGGCGGGGCAGTTCCACGACCGTCAGTCCTTGGTAGCCGGTGGCTTCGAGGGCTTCGAGCACCGGCGGGAAATCGATCTCGCCGTCGCCGAACGGGAGGTGTTCGTGGACGCCGCGCCGCATGTCCTCGATCTGTACGTGCTTCAGCCAGGGAGCTGCCTTGCGCACGCAGTCGGCGGGCGGCAGCGGCTCCAGGCACTGGCAGTGGCCGATGTCCAGGGTGAGGCCGAGCGCTTCGGGGCCGCCGAACTCCTCGCGGAGGTAGTGGAAGTCGGCGAGTGTGGCCAGGAGGTGGCCGGGCTCGGGCTCGATGGCGAGCGGGATGCCGGCGGCGCCGGCCGCGTCGAGGACGGGGGCGAGCGCATCAGCGAGCCGCTTCCACGCGGTGCCGTCGTCCGTGCCGTCCGGGGTGATGCCGCTGAAGCAGTGCACGGCGTGGGCGCCTAGGTCGGCGGCCACCTGCACGGCCCTGATGAGGAGCCGGGTGCGGGCGGCCCTCGCGTCGGGGTCGGGGTCGAGGAGCGAGGGGCCGTGCTTGCGGCGCGGGTCGAGGACGTAGCGGGCGCCGGTCTCGACGGTGACGGTCAGGCCGTGCCGGTCGAGGGCGCGGGCCACCTGCCGGGTGCGGGTGCGGAGGTCGGGGACCAGGGGGTCCAGGTGCATGTGGTCGAGGGTGAGGCCGACGCCGTCGTAGCCCAGGTCGGCGAGGACGGCGAGGGCGTCCTCCAGGCGGAGGTCGGTCAGGCCGTTGGTGCCGTATCCCCAGCGGATCGTCATGTGACGCTCACCTTCGGGGCGATGCGGGCCAGTTGGGACAGGGACGCGGTGGCCAGGGCGGTCAGGGGTGCTCCCGCGCGGGCCGCGAGGGCCGCCTGGAGGGGGATCATGGCGCGGATGCCTCCGCCCACCGCCCGCTGGGTCAGGGGCGGCGAGGGGTTGAGGGTGGCGTGGAAGTAGGGGCGGGCCGCGGTGGCCGCGTAGACGGCGGCCAGGGCGGCTGTGGTGGAGCCCGACAGGCCGGGGGCGGCTGCTACCCGCCGGCCTGCCGGGAGTCGTGGGGCGCGCCCGGTGAACCGGGTCAGCGCGAGGGTCGCGGCGAGCGCGCCCAGGGGGGCCTTGACGTCTCCGCCCTGGGTTTCGTTGCGGGACACCGCGGTGACGGCGAGGGTGTGGGCGGCCAGGGTCGTGGCCGCGGGCAGGGCCGCCCGATGCAGGCGGCCCGAGGTCGCCGCCGCTCCCAGCAGCACGTCGAGCCCTCGCGCCGCCGCCATCGCCACCGGTCCCGCCGGGGTCCTCTTCAGGCCCAGGTCGTACGCCCAGACCGTCGCCGCCAGGGCGCCGGCAAGGGCGGTGGCCGGGCGGCCTGCCCGGTACGCCAGTGCCAGGCCACCCGCCGTGAAGGCGCCCGCTGCCGCGAGGGCCGCTGCGGGGCGGATTCGCCCTGACGGCAGCGGGCGGTGCGGGCGGTCCACGGCGTCCTCGGCGCGGTCCGCCCAGTCGTTGAGGGCCATGCCCGCCTCGTAGAGGCACAGGGACGACCCGATGGCCAGGAACGTGCCGCGACCGGGGCGCAGGCCGGCCGCCGACGCCCCCGCGAGCGCGTCGCCGGGGACCGTGAACAGGGCGGGCAGGCGCAGGAGTTCGGCCCAGGCCCGCAGGTGCTGTGCGCGGCCGCTCACCGCAGGCGTCCCGCGAAGCCCACCAGCGTCGCGTACTGCTCGGCGAGCGCGGGGGACGCGTCGCCGTCGGGGTCCTTGAAGTAGAAGCCGAGTTCCGGCAGGGGTCCCTCGACGCCCTTCTCGTGGGCGCGCAGGAGGAGACGGGCCAGGTCGAGGACGAGGGGGGCGGCGAGCGCGGAGTCGCAGCCCTGCCAGATCGTCTGGAGGATCATGCGGGAGCCGAGGAACCCGTCGAAGGCGATGTGGTCCCAGGCGGTCTTCCAGTCCCCGAGCGCGGGCACGTCGTCGATGTGGACCTCGCCCTCGGGCGCGGCTCCGAGCGCGTCGGCGAGGACGCGTTCCTTGCCCGCGTTCTTCGCCGCGGCGGCGCCGGGGTCGGCGAGTGCGGCGCCGTCACCGCCGCCGAGGAGGTTGGTGCCGGACCAGGCCCGCACGGTCAGGGAGCGCTGGAGGAACATCGGCGCGAGCACGGAGCGCAGGAGGGTCTGGCCTGTCTTGCCGTCGCGGCCCGCGTGGGGCAGTCCGCTGGTGGCGGCGGGCTCGGCCAGCGCGGGGTGGTGCAGGCCGGTGGAGGGGGTGAAGTTGACGTACGGGCAGCCCGCGCGCAGAGCGGCCGCCGCGTAGAGGGAGCTGGCGGGCAGCCGGCTGCTGTCGGGGGCGGGTTCCGTGGACGCGACGTTCACGACGACGGCGCCCGCGAGGCCGCCGCGCTCGACGAAGTCGCTGATGTCGGCGGCGAAGTCGGCGATGAGTTCGTCGTCGGGGCGGGAGTCCCCCGGCTGGGGGCCTCCCGGGCGTATCTCCCGGTCGGCGGCGGCGAGTTCGGCGCCGACCGCGGCCGGCAGGCCGTGCGGCAGGACGCCTCCGGCGGCGAGGTGTTCGGCACGTTTGGGCAGCGGACAGTCGACGGTGTCGTGCCCGCCGAAGACGAGTGACGACAACGTTGGCAGACCGGCGCCGGCGAAGGGTTCGGTCTCGGTGACCATGCCGGTCGGGGGGTGCAGGCCCGCGCCGACGGCGGCGCAGCCCGCGACCGCGGTGGTGGCGACGGAGCCACGGGCCCCGATGAGCCACACACCGTATCGAGGAGAGCGGGCGGTGGGGGACGTGGGTTCGGCGGACATGGGCAGCCTCCTTGTCGTACGCGAACCTGGAGCCGGAGTTGCGGTGGTGGTGTGAGGCGGCGGGCGGGGGTCCGGCGTCCCCCGCCCGCCGCCGTCTAGGGGGTGTCCGGCTTCGCGGGCAGGTCCTTGACCCGGATGTCCCGGAAGGACACCTGGTCGTCGTCGCCGTGGTTCTGGATCCCGACGTACCCGTCGCGCAGGCTCCGGGCGGGGTCGGTGTTGGTGAAGTCGTTGACCTTCACGCCGTTGAGCCAGATCCGCAGGTGTTCGCCCTCGACCCGGATCTCGTACGTGTTCCACTCCCCCGGCGGGTTCAGCGCACGGTCGCGCTTCTTCACGTCGGCGGACTGGAAGCTGTAGACGGACCCGGTGGTGCGGTCGGGTGCGTCGGTCGCGTCGATCTGGACCTCGTAGCCGTTGTTCACGGCCGACCAGGGGTCGTCGGACTCCGGGAAGCCCACGAAGACACCGGAGTTGTCGTCCCCGGCCATCTTCCAGTCGAGCTTCAGGGAGTACGAGCCGAGCGGGCGGCCCGCGTACCAGAGCATTCCCATGCCGCCGGACGAGGTGAGCGTGCCGTCGTCCGAGAGCTCGAAGGAGCCGGGTCCGGCCTGCTTCCAGTCCTTGAGCGACTCGGCGGTCCCGTCGAACAGGGACGTGTAGCCGCTCTCGGGCCGGCAGTCGGCCTGCGCGGCGCCACTGGCCCAGCGGATCCCGCCGAGCAGGTGCTGCCGGAAGGCCGGGTCGGCGTAGGACTCCTTGGTGTGGCCGGCGCCGGTGTAGAAGGAGCGGCCGCCCCGGTAGTTCTGGCACCAGGAGATGGGGTGGTCGCCCGCCATGGTGCCGCCGGTGTACGACGACTCGTCGAGCGAGGCGAGGACGTGGGCGTGCTCGCGCGGGTTGGAGCGGTAGTTGTACCACTCGTCCGTGCGGTTCCACGTCGGGGCGAGGTGGGCGGTGGCCGGGTTGCCCCGGTCCTCGACCTTGACGGTGGCGGGCTGGATCGCCGGGTGATCCTGGAAGTAGGCGCCGGCGAGGCCGCCGTAGAACGGCCAGTCGTACTCGGTGTCGGCGGCCGAGTGGACGCCGACGTAACCGCCGCCCTTCGCGATGTAGTGCTCGAAGGCCTTCTGCTGACCGTCGCCGAGCACGTCACCGGTGGTGGACAGGAAGACGACGGCGTCGTAGCGGCGCAGGTTGGCGTCGGTGAAGGCGCCGGCGTCCTCGGTGGCGTCGACCGCGAAGCCGTTGGCCGCGCCCAGGTCCTGCACGGCGGCGATCCCCTCGGGGATCGAGTCGTGGCGGAAGCCCGCGGTCTTGGAGAAGACCAGGACCCGGCCCCCCGCCCCCGCGTCCCCCGGTGAGGAGGACGCGGGAGCGGAGACACAGCCGATGAGCAGGGCGGCCGCGGAGGCCGCGAGCGCGATACGGGTGGAGCTGCGCACAGTCCTGCTCCTTCCTCAGCTGGTGGTGAAGGTGAAGTCGTCCACGTCGAAGAGGGCGTCGGTGCCCGAACCCTTGAAGACCAGGAAGAGCGTCGTGGTCTTGGCGGGCGCCTTGCTGATGGTGCCGGTGACGTCCTTGTACGTCTCCCAGGACCCGGTGGGTTCGACCTTGGTGCTGCCGAGGAGGCGTCCGGTGGCGGAGCCGCTGCGGATCTCCAGCGTGCCGCCGCTGCCGGCGGACGCGACGCTCGCGCTGAACGACTTGACGTTGCTCAGGACGTACGGCTTGAAGGAGATCCAGTCGCCGTTGTTGATGTCGCCGACCGTCTTGCCGCCCTCCGCCGGGGTGTGGGCGGTGATGCTGACGCCCTTGGAGTCGCCGTAGTGCTCGGCCTGGCGGTGCTTCTGCTGGGTGACGCTCTGGTCGTGGGTGGTCAACGCCGGCTGGCCGTTGGCACCCTGGTCGGTGTACTCGGCGTCGAAGACCCCGAAGATGTTGGCGTTCGGGTCGTGCTCGCTGTCCGCGGAGGTCTTGATGGTGCCGGAGCAGCCGTTGGCCGAGGTGATCGGGTGGCCGTGGCTGTCGTGGCCGAGGATGTGCGTGACCTTGACCTTGGAGCAGTCGATCGTCCCGTCCTCGGGGTCGGTGACCTTCACCTTGAAGGGCACCTCGTCACCGAAGGTGAACAGCTGCCCGTCCGCGGGGAGTTCGAGGGTCACCTTGGGCGCGGTGTTGCCGACGACGAGGTGGGTGTCGGCGCTGCCGGTGCGGCCCGTCGCGTCCTTGGCGGTGACGGTCGCGGTGTAGGTGCCGTTCTTCTTGTACGTGTGGCTGGGGGCGGCGCCCGTGCCGGTGGTGCCGTCGCCGAAGTTCCAGGAGTACGTCAGCGCGTCGCTGTCGGCGTCGGTCGCGGTCGAGGAGAAGCGGGCCTTGAGCGGGGCCTGGCCCGAGGTCTTGTCGACCTTGGCGTCGACGACGGGCGAGTGGCCGTCGGTCGCGTTCTCGATGCGGTAGAGGCCGGAGTTCTCGTCACCGCCGAACCAGGACAGGCCGTAGTCCAGGACGTACAGGGCGCCGTCCGGTCCGAAGGCCATGTCCATCACCTGCGTGCCGGTCCACGGGAACGGGTTGATCTTGGAGACCTTGCCGTCGCCGTCCTGCTCGATCCGCTTGATCCACTGCCGGCCGAACTCACCGGCGAAGAAGTTGCCGTCGTAGGCCTCGGGGAACTTCACGGGCGAGGTGTTCGCCGCGTCGTAGCGGTAGACAGGGCCACCCATCGGGGACTCGGAGCCGGTGCCGAACTCGGGCACGGAGCCGCCGTCGTAGGGGATCCAGGCCGGCTGCGCGGGCGGCAGGTCGACGATGCCCGTGTTGTGCGGCGAGGTGTTCTTCGGCGCGGCACAGTCGAAGGCGGCGCCGGACGTCTTGGTGGCGAAGTCGTAGTCGATGTACGCGTCGTTGTTGCCGGTGCAGTACGGCCAGCCGAAGTTGCCGGCCTTGGTGATGCGGTTGAACTCGACCTGGCCCGCGGGGCCGCGCTTCGGGTCGGCGGTGCCGGCGTCGGGTCCGTAGTCACCGACGTAGACGATGCCGGTCGGCTTGTCGACGCTGATCCGGAACGGGTTGCGGAAGCCCATCGCGTAGATCTCGGGGCGTGTTTTAGCCGTGCCCGGGGCGAAGAGGTTGCCGTCGGGTATGGAGTACGTGGCGTCGTCGTTGACCTTGATGCGCAGGACCTTGCCGCGCAGGTCGTTGCTGTTGCCGGCCGAACGCCGGGCGTCGTAGGCCGGGTTGCGGGTGGCCTGCTCGTCGATCGGTGTGTAGCCGTCGGAGGAGAAGGGGTTGGAGTCGTCGCCCGTCGACAGGTAGAGGTTGCCGTCCTTGTCGAAGTCGATGTCTCCGCCCACGTGGCAGCAGATGCCGCGCGAGGTGGGGATCTCCAGGATCTTCTTCTCGCTGGCGTTGTCGAGCGTGCCGTCCGCGTTGAGCACGAAGCGCGAGAGCTGGTTGTGGCCGTCGAAGGGCTTGAAGTCCGCGGCCGTGCCGTCGTTCGGGGCGTCGCCCGCGGGGGTGTCGAGCGGCGGCGCGTAGTAGAGGTAGATGAAGTGGTTGTCGCTGAACTTCGGGTCCACGCCGACGCCTTGGAGGCCCTCTTCGTCGTGGGAGTAGACGTCGAGCTTGCCGGCGACCTTGGTGGTGCCGTTCTCGTCGGTCAGGCGCAGGACGCCGTCGCGCGAGGTGTGCAGGACCTTGCGGTCCGGCAGGACGGCGAGCGACATGGGCTCGCCGACCTCTTCGGCGCCCTTGGCGAGGGTGACCTGCTGGAAGTCTTCCGCGGCGGCCGCGGCGTCGGGGGCGGGCGCCGCGCCGGCGTGCGGGGCGCCGATCGCGAGTGAGGCTCCGGCGAGAAGTGAGCCGGTGAGGAGTGCGAGTGCCTTGCGGAATCTCGGGCGTTTCCTGTGCACGGAGTTCCTCCGGAAAAGGGCGTGCGTACGGACGGGGGCGTGTCGCGCATGCGCTCTGCGGGTGCGATCGGTACGCCGGGGTGCGCCGTCACCCCGGAACTGTGCATGTCCTGTACAACATTGGACCGTAGCCACGTTTGTCCGGGACGGAAAGCCCTTGCACAGCAAAGGAGTTGACTTTCTCCCCGTGCAGGACAAACGTGGCCGTCGGGCCGCTAGTCGGAGCCGCCGAAGGCCGCGTCGAAGGACGCGGTGGGCGGCTCGAAGTCGAACGCCTTGAGGTGCCTGAGCGCCTCGGGGGCGCCCTGGAGCCGGTCCATGCCGGCGTCCTCCCACTCGACCGAGACGGGCCCCTCGTAGTCGATGGAACGCAGCATCCGGAAGACGTCCTCCCAGGGCACGTCGCCGTGGCCCGCGGAGACGAAGTCCCAGCCGCGCCGCGGGTCGCCCCAGGGCAGATGGGAGCCTAGGCGGCCGTTGCGGCCGTCGAGGCGGCGCCGGGCCTCCTTGCAGTCGACGTGGTAGATCCGGTCACGGAAGTCCCACAGGAAGCCGACCGGGTCGAGGTCCTGCCACACGAAGTGGCTGGGGTCGAAGTTCAGGCCGAAGGCGGCCCGGTGGTCGACGGCGTCGAGGGCGCGCTGCGTGGTCCAGTAGTCGTACGCGATCTCGGACGGGTGGACCTCGTGGGCGAACAGGACGCCGTTCTCGTCGAAGACGTCGAGGATGGGGTTCCAGCGGTCGGCGAAGTCCTGGTAGCCACGCTCGATCATCGATTCGGGCGCGGGCGGGAACATGGCGACCAGGTGCCAGATGGACGAGCCGGTGAAGCCGATGACGGTGTCGACGCCGAAGGCCGCCGCGGCGCGCGCGGTGTCCTGCATCTCGGCCGCGGCCCGCCGCCGTACGCCCTCGGCCTCGCCGTCGCCCCAGATGCGGGCCGGCAGGATCGCGCGGTGGCGCTCGTCGATGATCGCGTCGCACACCGCCTGCCCTACGAGGTGGTTGGAGATCGCCCAGCACTTGAGGCCGTACTTGTCGAGCAGGGCGCGGCGCGAGTCGAGGTAGCCGGGGTCCGCGAGGGCCTTGTCGACCTCGAAGTGGTCGCCCCAGCAGGCGAGTTCGAGACCGTCGTAGCCGAAGTCGCGGGCCAGCCTGCACACCTCTTCGAGCGGCAGGTCGGCCCACTGTCCGGTGAACAGGGTGAACTGGCGTGGCATGAGCCGTGCCTCCTCAGACCGGGATGGGGGTGTAGACGGAGTTCTTGAGCGCGCTCTCCTCCACGGCGGCGAGCACGCGCTGCACGCGCAGGCCCTCGGCGAAGGACGGTTCGGGCTGGCGGCCGGCCGCGATGGCGTGGACCAGATCGCGGGCCTGGTGCACGAAGGTGTGCTCGTAGCCGAGGCCGTGGCCCGGCGGCCACCAGGCCTCCAGATAGGGGTGGTCGGGCTCGGTGACGAGGATGCGGCGGAAGCCCGCGCTGACCCCGGGTTCGGTGTGGTCGTGGAACGAAAGCTCGTTGAGCCGTTCCAGGTCGAAGGCCAACGAGCCCTTCTCGCCGTTGAGTTCGATGCGCAGCGCGTTCTTGCGGCCGGACGCGAAGCGGGTCGCCTCGAAGGAGCCGAGCGCCCCGGAGGCGAAGCGGGCCGTGAAGAGCGCCGCGTCGTCCACCGTCACCGGGCCGCGCCCGGCCCCGCTGCCGCCCGCCGCGAGTCCGGCCGACGCCCCCTCCAGGATCGGCCGTTCCCGTACGAACGTCTCGGTGAGCGCCGAGACCCCGACCAGGGACTCCCCCGCCAGGAACTGCGCGAGGTCGACGGCGTGCGCGCCCAGGTCACCGAGGGCGCCCGAGCCCGCGTACTCCTTCTTCAGCCGCCAGGTGAGCGGGAAGTCGGGGTCGACGAGCCAGTCCTGGAGGTAGGAGACGCGCACGTGGCGCAGGGTGCCGAGGCGGCCCTCCTCGACCATGCGGCGGGCGAGCGCGGTGGCGGGGACGCGTCGGTAGTTGAAGCCGGTCATCGCCAACTGGCCGCGCGCACGAGCCCGTTCGGCTGCCTCGACCATCGCCTCGGCCTCGTCCACCGTGTTGGCGAGCGGTTTCTCGCACAGGACGTGCTTGCCCGCCTCCAGGGCGGCGACGGCGATCTCCGCATGGCTGTCGCCCGGGGTGCAGATGTCGACGACGTCGACGTCGTCCCGGGCGATCAGCGCCCGCCAGTCCGTCTCGGCCGCGGCCCAGCCAAGCCGGTCGGCCGCGGCGCGCACTGCCTGCCCGTCCCGGCCGCAGACGGCCGCGAGGACCGGGCGCAGCGGCAGGTCGAAGACCCGGCCCACGGTGCGCCAGCCCTGGGAGTGGGCGGCGCCCATGAAGGCGTATCCGACCATGCCGACACCCAGGGGGCGCGGCCTTGTCCCGGGCTCCTCAGTCGTGCCCATGCAGTAGTCCTCCTCGTCGACGCCGGTCCCGCGAGATGCGCTGTGGGGGCATCCATCACTTGAAGCCGGTCGGCATGTACTGGGCGACGTTGTCCTTGTCGACGACCGCCGAGAAGAGCGTCACGTGGGCCGGGATCTCGAACTCGGCCATGCCGCTGACGCCCTTGCCCTGACCGAGGGCACGCGCGAGGTCGATCGCGGAGGCGGCCATGGTCGGCGGGTAGAGGACGGTCGCCTTGAGGACGCTGTTGCCGGCCTCGATGGCCTGCATGGCGGAGAGCGCTCCGGCGCCGCCCACCATCAGGAAGTCGTCGCGTCCGGCCTGCTTGATGGCGCGCAGGGCGCCGACACCCTGGTCGTCGTCGTGGTTCCACAGGGCGTCGAAGTTCTTCTGCGCCTGGAGGAGCTGCGACATCTTCGCCTGGCCCGACTCGACGGTGAACTCGGCGGCCTGGCGGGCGACCTTCTTGATGTTCGGGTAGTTCTTCAGGGCGTCGTCGAAGCCCTGGCTGCGCTGCTTGGTCAGCTCCAGGTTGTCGAGGCCCGCGAGCTCGACGACCTTGGCGTTCTTCTTGTCCTTGAGCTGCTCGCCGATGTAGTTGCCGGCGCTCAGGCCCATGCCGTAGTTGTCGCCTCCGATCCAGCAGCGGTACGCCTGCGGGGTGTTGAAGATCCGGTCGAGGTTGACGACGGGGATCCCGGCGCGCATCGCCTTCAGGCCGACCTGGGTGAGGGCCTTGCCGTCGGCCGGCAGGATCACCAGGACGTCGACCTTCTTGTTGATGAGCGTCTCGACCTGCCCGATCTGCGCGGCGGTGTCGTTCGAGCCCTCCGTCGCCTCCAGGGTGACGTCGGAATACTTCTTGGCGCGCTCGGTGGCGTTGTCGTTGATCGCGTTCAGCCAGCCGTGGTCGGCCTGCGGTCCCGCGAACCCGATGGTGACGTGCTTGCCCGGCTTGTCGTCCGCGGCGGGCTTGTCGTTCGCCGCGGGCTTCGCTTCCTTGGGCTCGTTGCTCGTGCAGGCGGTGAGCAGTCCGCCCGTGGTGACGGCGGCTGCCGCCCCGAAGAGCAGTCCTCTGCGGCTCGTGGTCTCTGGCATGTCGGTGGGCCCTTCCCGGGTCAAGAAGTGGTGGTGGAGGTGCGTCGCTGGACCAGGACCGCGGCGACGATGATCGCCCCCTTGGCGATCTCCTGGACGTCGCTCTGCAGATTGTTGAGCGCGAAGATGTTGGTGATCGTGGTGAAGATCAGTACGCCGAGCACGGAGCCGGTGATGGTGCCCCGGCCGCCGGTGAGCAGGGTGCCGCCGATGATCGCGGCGGCGATGGCGTCGAGTTCGTAGAGGTTGCCGTTCGTGTTCTGGCCCGAACCGGCCAGGACGATCAGGAGGAAGGCCGCGATGCCGCAGCACAGGCCCGACAGGAGGTAGAGGTAGAGGCGCTGGCGGCGCACGTCGATGCCGGCGAGCCGCGCGGCCTCGGCGTTGCCGCCGACGGCGACGGAGCGGCGGCCGAACGTCGTACGGTTCAGGACCAGCCAGCCGACGACCGTGACGGCGGCGAAGACGAGGACGAGCGGCGGGATGCCGAGGATGTAGGCGTCGCGCTCGCCGAGCTTGAGGACGCTTTCCACGGAGACGGTCTGCGTCTTGCCGTCGGTGATCTGGAGGGCGAGGCCGCGGCCCGACGCGAGCATCGCGAGGGTGGCGATGAAGGGGACCATCCCGCCGTACGCGATGAGCAGTCCGTTGACCAGGCCGCAGCCCACCCCCACGACGACGGCGGTGAACAGGATTCCGGCGAAGCCGTAGTCCTGCGTCGCGACGGTGGTGGCCCAGACGCTTGCGAGGGCGACGATCGCGCCGACCGACAGGTCGATGCCGCCGGAGATGATCACGAAGGTCATGCCCACGGTGACGACACCGATGACGGATGCCTGCGTGAGGATCAGCTGCACGTTGTTCGTGTCGAGGAACGAGTCGGGCTGGGTGATGCCGCCGATCAGGACGAGGACGGCCAGGACGCCCACCAGGGAGAGGGTCCGCATGTCCAGGCGGAAGCCTCTCGGGCGGGACCCGGCGGGCGCGGTCTTCGGGGTGGCGGGCCGGGCGGGGGATGTGGGCTGGGTCATGGTGCCGGGCTCCCTTCGTCTGCGGGTTTGTTGTGGCGGGCGTTCTGCGCAGTTCCCCGCGCCCCTATCGGCCCCCGGCGAGGACCAGGTCGAGCACTCTGTGTTCGTCGAGTTCCGTCGCCGGCGACTCGTGGACCACCGCGCCCTCTCTCAGCACCAGGACCCGGTCCGCGAGGCCGAGGACCTCCGGGACCTCGCTGGAGACCATGAGGACCGCGAGGCCGTCGTCGGCGAGGCGGCGGATGACGGCGTAGAGCTCGGCGCGGGCGCCGACGTCCACGCCGCGGGTCGGCTCGTCGAGGAGGAGGACGCGGCAGCCGCGCAGGAGCCAGCGGGCCAGGACGGCTTTTTGCTGGTTGCCCCCGGAGAGGGTGCGCACCGGCGCGGACGGGTTGTCGGGGCGCAGGGACAGCTCGCGGGTCGCGGCCCGCGCGGCGTCGAGTTCCTTGCCGCGGTCCAGCCAACCCCCGTACGAGAAGCGGGACATGGAGGAGACGGAGACGTTGTTGGTGACGGACTCCAGCATGAGGAGTGCCTGCGCCTTGCGCTCCTCGGGGGCGAGGCCGAGGCCGGCACGGACGGCGGCGCGGACGCTGCCGGGACGCAACACCTTGCCGTCGACGACGACTTGTCCGGTACTCGCCTTGCGGGCGCCGTAGATCGTCTCCAGGATCTCGGAGCGCCCCGAGCCGACGAGCCCCGCGAGGCCGACGATCTCGCCGGGCCGCAGTTCGAGGTCGAGCGGCGCGAACTCCCCTTGCCTGGACAGGCCCTTGACGGTGAGTACGGGTTCGGCGAGCGGGGGTCCCGAGGGGCGCTCGGGGAACACGTACTCGACGTTCCGGCCGGTCATGAGGGCGACCACGTCGCGGGTGGGCGTCTCCTTGGCGGGCAGTCCGCCGGCGACGGCCCGGCCGTCCTTGAGGACGGTGACGCGGTCACCGATCCGGCGGATCTCCTCCAGGCGGTGCGAGATGTAGACGACGGCGACGCCGTCGGCGGTGAGGGAGTCGACGATGCGGAAGAGGTTGTCGACCTCGTCCGGGTCGAGGGCGGCCGAGGGTTCGTCCATGACGATGAGGCGGACGTCGTGGGAGAGCGCACGGGCCATGGACACGATCTGCTGCTGGGCCGCCGAGAGGTCCCCGACGAGGGTGCCGGGGCTGATCTCGCCGTGCCCAAGTCGCTTGAGGAGTGCGGCGGTTGTGGTGCGGGCGTCGCGTCCGCGGACCACGAATCCGGCGGTGGTCGGCTCGTGCCCGAGGTAGACGTTCTCGGCGACGGACAGCCCCTGAACCAGGTCGAGCTCCTGGTAGATGGTGGCGATGCCGAGACGCATCGCGGCGATCGGCGACTTGAGCACCGTGCGCTCGCCGCGCCAGGTGATCGTGCCGTCGTCGGGCTGGTGGGCGCCGGCGAGGACCTTGATGAGGGTGGACTTCCCCGCGCCGTTCTGGCCGAGGAGGCAGTGCACCTCACCGGCCAGGACCTCCAGGTCCACGCCGTCGAGGGCGCGGACGCCGGGGAACGACTTGGTGATGCCGGACATGGTGAGCAGGGGTGGTTCCGGTGCCATGAGTGATCCCCTCGGCGGATGCGGGCCGGTGCCAGGGCAGGGCGGAGCTGAGCGCCGTACTGGTGTGGTGATCGCGTGCGGTGTTACGCAGGGCGGTGCTACGCCGGTGAGAACAGGTGGTCGCTGATCAGGCGGGCCGCGCCGATGACTCCGGCGGTGGGGCCGAGCTCGCCCAGGACGATGGGGAGGTTGCCGGTCGCCAGGGGCAGCGACTGGCGGTAGACCTGGGTGCGCAGGGCGGCGAGCAGCGTGTGGCCGAGGCCGGTCACGCCACCCCCGATCACCACGAGGCCCGGATTGAAGAAGCTGACGAGTGAGGCGATGACCTGCCCGGTGCGGTTGCCGCCCTCGCGGATGAGATCGAGTGCGGTGGCGTCACCGGCGGCGGCCGCGACGGCCACGTCGGCGGCGCTGAGCTTTCCGGCCGCCTCCAGCAGGGCTGCGAGTTCGTCGGAACGGCCCTCGCGGGCGGCCTCCTCGGCGTCGCGGGCGAGTGCCGCGCCGCTGAAGTAGGCCTCCAGGCAGCCCTTGTTGCCGCAGGCGCACTGGCGTCCGTCGGGCTCGACCTGGATGTGGCCGATGTCGCCGGCGCTGCCCGTCGTGCCGCGGTAGACCTCTCCGCCGACGACGATGCCGCAGCCGATGCCCGTGCCGATCTTGACGCAGAGGAAGTCGCGCGCGGAGCGGGCGACGCCCGCGTGCTGCTCCCCCATCGCCATCAGGTTCACGTCGTTGTCGACCATGACCGGGCAGCCGAGTTCCTGACTGAGGGCCTCGCGGACGGGGAAACCGTCCCAGCCCGGCATGATCGGCGGCGCGACCGGGACGCCCTCGGGGAACCTGACGGGTCCGGGGACGCCGATCCCGGCTCCGTCGAACCCCTCGGCGAGCCCGGAAGCCCTCAACTTGGCTGCCATCGCGAGCACTTGCTCGAAGACGGCGACCGGACCCTCGCGGACGTCCAGGGGCTGGTTGATGTGCCCGAGGACTTCCAGTTCGGCGTTGGTGACGGCGACGTCGACCGAGGTCGCGCCGATGTCGACGCCGAGGAAGCGCAGTTCGGGGGCGAGTCGGATGTTGTGGGAGCGGCGCCCGCCGCGCGAGGCGGCGAGTCCGTCGGCCACGACGAGGCCCGTCTCCAGGAGCCGGTCCACCTCGACGGCCAGCTTCGACCGCGAGAGGTCGATCTGATCGCCCAGCTGGGCACGGGAGTTGGGTCCGCCGTCGCGCAGCAGACGCAGCAGGCGCGCCTGGTGCGCGTTCGCGGGTCGAGCCGTCATGCGTCTCACGTGCCCCTCCCCGCCTCACCGGGCCGCCTGTCGTCCCGTCTTCGGGCTTTCGAGGGGAACGTAGCAGTGCTTGCCGGGAGTGGGAAGAAGTTGCGCAGCAATTACCCATGACTTTCTCCAGTGACAGGACAAAGAGCCGGGAGGGAAGATCCGCGTACCCTGTCGCTCGCACAACTGGCGGACGTCGCAAGGGGGTTGGAATGCCGGAGAGCACACGCGCGCCGGAGGAGCGGAGAGGGGAGCGGCCCGCCCCGGAACTGCGGGTCAGCACGCTGGAGCTCTTCTTCGACCTCGTCTTCGTCTTCACACTGACGCAGATCACCGTGCTGCTCGCGCACGACCTGTCGTTCGCCACGGCGGGGCGCGTCGTCCTCATCTTCGTCGTGCTGTTCTGGATGTACGGCGCCTACGCCTACCTCACCAACCAGGTGCCGCCGGACCGGCCCTCACGCAGGCTGCTGCTGATCGTCGGGATGGGCGCGTTCCTGGTGTGCGCGCTCGCCGTCCCGCGCGCGTTCACCGACGGCGGCGTGGTCTTCGGCCTCGGGTTCCTGCTGGTCGTCGTGGTGCACAGCGCGCTGTACACGCGCAGCCACGGACGGGACGTGATCTGGTACGCGGTGCCGAACGCGCTGGCCGCGCTCGCCGTGACGACGGCCGGGTTCTTCCACGGGCTCGCCGCCGACGCGTGGTGGGTGCTCGCGATCGTGCTGCAGATCGTGACGCCGTTCCTCGCGCAGGCCGGCCCCCGCGGCCGCGGCGGGCGCACGACGGACGACCTCAGGGGCCAGCTCGGCGGCCTGGATCCGGGGCACTTCGTGGAGCGCCACGGCCTGCTCCTGATCATCGCCTTCGGTGAGTCCGTCATCGCGATCGGCATCGGCATCGGCGACCAGCCGCTGACGGTGGGCCTGTTCGGCGGCGCGTTCCTGGCGCTCGCGGTCGCGGTCGCGCTGTGGTGGACGTACTTCGTACGGGACGAGGGGGCGGCCGAGGAGACGTTCCGGGCCGCAGAGCCCGCGCGCCGGTTCCGCCTCGCGATGAACGCGTACTACTACGCCTTTCTGCCGATGCTGCTCGGGGTCGCGTTCCTCGCGGCGGGCGTGAAGAAGTCGCTCGGCCATCTCGGTGAGCATCTGCACACCGGTCCCGCGCTCGCGCTCGCGGGCGGTGTCGCCCTGTTCCTCGCCGGCGATGTCGCGTTCAGGACCGCGCTGCGGCTCTCCCCGCGCGCGTTCCGGGCGGGGGCCGTGCCGGTGGTACTCGCCACGGCGCTGCTCGGGGTCCGGGTGGCCGCCGTGGCGGAACTCATCGCGCTGGTCGTGATTCTGGTGGTGATGCTGGCGGCGGAGGCACGGGGCCTGTCGGGGCGTTCTTCCGGGTGACGGGTCGGCTGTGGCCGGCCGCGAGCAAAGCCCGCGCCCCCTTCAGGGACGCGGGCCCCTACGACTGGTCGCGCCGGTGGTACGTCTCGCGTGTGTGCTCGGTGTGGGCGCGCATGACCGACGTCGCCCGCGCCTCGTCCCGCTGCGCGATCGCCGCGATCAGCTCGCGGTGCTCGATCCAGGACTGCTTGCCGCGCTGGCGGGCCACCGGCTGGTAGTACCAGCGCACCCGGCGGTCCACCTGTCCGGCGAGCTCGCCGAGGACGACGTTCCCCGCGAGTTCCATGACCTTGGCGTGGAAGGCTGCGTTCGTGGCCACGACGAGTTCCACGTCGCCGTCGGCGACGGCCTGCTCGCCCGTGGCGCACAGCTCTTCGAGTGCGGTGATCCCGGCCTTGCCGGCGTTCGCTGCGGCAAGGCGGGCCGCCTCGGCCTCCAGCAGCGTGCGGACCGTGAGGAGCTGGTCCGCCTCGTCCTCGGTCGGCTCGTGCACGAAGGCGCCCTGCGCCGGACGGAGATCGACCCAGCCCTCCGTGTTCAGCCGCTGGAGCGCCTCGCGCACGGGCTGCCTCGACACCCCGAGGTGCCCGGCGAGTTCGCTCTCGACCAGGTGCTGGCCCGGCTGAAGTGCACGCGTCGTGATCAGTTCGAGCAGCGCCTCGTAGACCCGCTCGCGCAGCGGTCCGGGGCGCTCGAGCTTGGGCACCGCCCCCTGCGGCAGTCCTGTGGACAACATCGCGGTCCCCCTCCTGGGCAACGGAGAAGCCAGTATGAATTGGCTTTCGTCTACAGTCTACCGAGCACAATGGCCAGTAGGGGCGGGAGTCGGTCTCGTCACACCCGTGAACGCCGCGAAATCACGCCTGCTCAGGGGCAGCGGACGACCTGGCCCGCGTAGGACAGGTTCCCGCCGAATCCGAAGAGCAGCACCGGCTGGCCGCTGCGGATCTCGCCGCGCTCGACGAGCTTGGAGAAGGCGAGCGGGATGCTCGCGGCGGACGTGTTGCCCGAGTCGACGACATCGCGTGCGACGACGGCGTTCACCGCGCCGATCTTCTCGGCGAGCGGCTCGATGATCCGCAGGTTCGCCTGGTGCAGGACGACGCCGGCCAGATCGGCGGGCGTGTACCCGGCCCGCTCGCACGCCGCGCGGGCCAGCGGCGGCAGCTGCTGCGTCGCCCAGCGGTAGACGCTCTGGCCCTCCTGCGCGAAGCGCGCCGGCTCGCCCTCGATGCGGACTGCGTTGCCCATCTCGGGCACGGAACCCCACAGGACCGGCCCGATGCCCGGCTCGGCGCCGGGCGGGCAGGCCTCGATCACGACGGCGCCCGCGCCGTCGCCGACGAGGACGCAGGTCGTGCGGTCCGTCCAGTCGGTGACCGCGGACATCTTGTCGGCGCCGATCACCAGGGCGCGCGTCGCGGCGCCCGCCCGTACGGCGTGGTCGGCGGTGGCGAGGGCGTGCGTGAAGCCCGCACACACCACGTTGACGTCCAGCGCGGCGGGCGAGGGCACGCCGAGGCGGTGCGCGACGCGCGCGGCCATGTTCGGCGAGCGGTCGACGGCGGTGGAGGTGGCGACCACGACGAGGTCGATGTCGCCGGCCGTCAGCCCCGCCGACGCGAGGGCCTTCGCCGCGGCGTGGGCGGCCAGCTCGTCGACCGGCTCGTCGGGACCCGCGATGTGACGGGTCCGGATGCCCACGCGGCTGCGGATCCACGCGTCGTCGGTGTCCACCATGGCCACCAGGTCGTCATTGGTGAGGACCCTGGAGGGCTGGTAGTGGCCAACGGCGGCGATGCGCGAACCGGTCATGGGTGGGTCCCCTCGCTGTTCGAGATACGGATCCACCAGTTTGGTGAGCGACTCACGGGTACGAGGACGTGTAAAGCGACAGGATTGGGGCGCCCTGGTTGGAGGGTGCCCCACATCTCCCTGCGGCGTCCGGGGTCCGCCACGCTCTACCCCGTGAAGAGCTGCCTCGCCTTCTGTACGAGTTCGTACAGGCCGTACGCCAGCGGCACCCCGACCCACAGCCAGGCGAACAGGGTGAGCGCGCGGCGGCTAGGCGGACTGCCGGCGCTCTGCGGCTGCGTCATCGGTGGCCTCCCTCGGGGCGGGGATGTGGTGGCGGGCGTGGACGGGACGGATCAGCTCGTTCGCGACGAAGCCGACGACGAGCAGGCCGATCATGATCGTGAAAGACAGGCCGTAGAGGTCCTGACCGTGCTTGCCGGCCTCTTCCTGGCTGTCGGCGACCCGGTTGACGATCAGCGGGCCGAGGACTCCGGCGGTGGACCACGCGGTGAGCAGCCGGCCGTGGATCGCGCCGACCTGGTAGGTGCCGAAGAGGTCCTTGAGGTACGCGGGGACGGTGGCGAAGCCACCGCCGTAGAAGGAGAGGATCACCAGCGCGCAGCCGATGAACAGGGGCTTGGAGGAGTCGCCGAAGCGGGCGATCAGGAGGTACATGACGGCGCCCACGCCCAGGTAGAGGCGGTAGACGTTCTTGCGGCCGATCAGGTCGGAGGCGGAGGACCAGCCGATGCGGCCCGCCATGTTCGCCGCCGACAGGAGCGCGACGAAGCCGGCGGCCGCGGAGACGCCGACGGGGGTGGCGCTGTCCTTGAAGAAGTCCGTGATCATCGGAGCGGCCTTCTCCAGGATGCCGATGCCCGCCGTCACGTTCATGCAGAGCACGAGCCACAGGCACCAGAACTGAGGGGTACGCACGGCACTGCGGGCCGAGACCTGCACCCCGTCGAGCGGCGCCGGCGCCCCCGCCTTGCGGGCCCCTTCCGTGCGGGGCACCCGCACGAGGAGCACCCCGAGTGACATGAACACGGCGTACGCGAGTCCGTGCACGAGGAACGCGAGGGCGATGCCCGAGGAGTCGGCGCCGAAGGACTCCAGCATCTGCGCGGACCACGGGGAGGCGATCAGCGCGCCGCCGCCGAAGCCCATGATCGCGATGCCGGTGGCCATGCCGGGCCGGTCGGGGAACCACTTGATCAGGGTCGACACCGGCGAGATGTAGCCGATGCCGAGGCCGATCCCGCCGACGAAGCCGTAGCCGAACACGATCAGCCAGAACTGTCCGGTGGCGGCGCCGAGCGCGGAGATCAGGAAGCCGGAGGAGAAACAGACGAGAGCGACGGTCATCGCCCAGCGCGGGCCGTTGCGCTCGACGAGCGTGCCGCCGAAGGCCGCGGAGAGGCCGAGCATCACGATGCCGAGCTGGAAGGGGAGGGCGCTCTGGGTTCCGCTGAGGTGCATGGCGGACTCGAGCGGGGGCTTGAAGACGCTCCAGGCGTAGGCCTGGCCGATGGAGAGGTGGACGGACAGAGCGGCGGGCGGAACGAGCCAGCGGCTCCAGCCGGTTGGCGCGACGGGGGGCCTCATGATCCCGAACGGTAGGGAGCCGTGCGGGAGTTGGGAAGAGCGCGCGCCGGAATCCGTACACGGTATGCGATGCGCCACCTCTTGTCGGCCCATCTTCCATACTGTAGACAATATTCCATCGACAGTCCGACGGTCCTCCGCACTCTCCTCCCGTGAGAGCAGGAGCCCTCGACCGAACGGAGCTCGCCATCGTGAAAGTCGCAGTCCTCGGCGCCGGTGCGATCGGCGCCTACGTCGGAGCCGCGCTGCATCGCGCCGGCGCCGACGTGCATCTCGTCGCCCGTGGACCGCACCTCGCGGCCATGAGGCAGCACGGCGTCCAAGTACGCAGCCCCCGCGGTGACTTCACCGCCCGTGCCCACGCGACCGACGACCCCTCGGGGATCGGCCCGGTCGACTATGTCTTCCTCGGCCTCAAGGCCAACTCGTACGCGGCGTGCGGGCCGCTCATCGAGCCACTGCTGCACAGCTCGACGGCCGTGATCGCGGCCCAGAACGGCATCCCCTGGTGGTACTTCCACCGGCACGGCGGCCCGCACGACGGGCAGCGCGTCGAGAGCGTGGATCCCGGCGGCGCGGTCAGTGCGGTGCTCGCGCCCCGGCGGGCCATCGGCTGTGTCGTCTACGCGGCGACGGAGCTCGAAGGGCCCGGCGTCGTACGCCACCTCGAGGGAACCAGGTTCTCCATCGGGGAGCCCGACCGCTCGGTGTCGGACCGGTGCCTCGCGTTCAGTCAGGCGATGCAGGCCGGCGGCCTCAAGTGCCCGGTCGAGCCCGAGCTGCGCAGCGACATCTGGATCAAGCTGCTCGGCAACATCTCGTTCAACCCGATCAGCGCGCTGTCCCGCGCGACCATGCGGCAGATGTGCCTGCACGGCGGCACGCGCCGGGTCATCGAGATCATGATGACCGAGACGCTCGCCGTCGCGGGGGCGCTGGGCTGCCGGCCGGACATCTCCGTCGAGCGGCGCCTCGCCGGCGCCGAGCGCGTCGGCGACCACCGCACCTCGACACTCCAGGACCTGGAGCGCGGCAAACCGCTCGAGCTCGACGTGCTGCTCGCGGCCGTCGTGGAACTGGCGGAGATCACCGGCGTCCCGGTCCCGACGCTCCGCACCGTCCACGCCATCTCGGATCTGCTCGCCGACCGCATGAGGAGCGCGGCATGAAGAAGCGGGACCGCACCCCGAAGACGTACACCCGCCTCACCCATCCCCTCGTCCGGGACTCCCGGGACGAGCCGCTGCGCCGCGCCACCTGGGACGAGGCGCTGGCCAGGGCCGCGGACGGGTTCCGCCGCGCCAAGGAGGCGCACGGCCCGGACGCGTTCGCGATGCTGTCCTGCGCCCGCGCCACGAACGAGATGAACTACGTGGCGCAGAAGTTCACGCGCGTCGTGATGGGCACCAACAACGTCGACTCGTGCAACCGCACGTGCCACGCCCCGAGCGTCGCGGGCCTGTCCGCGGCCTTCGGCTCGGGCGGCGGCACCTCCTCGTACGAGGAGGTCGAGCACACCGACCTCATCGTGATGTGGGGCTCCAACGCCCGCTTCGCGCACCCGATCTTCTTCCAGCACGTCCTGAAGGGGATCAGGAACGGGGCACGGATGTACGCGGTCGATCCGCGCCGCACCTCGACCGCCGAGTGGGCGGAGAGCTGGCTCGGCATCAACGTCGGCACGGACATCCCGCTCGCCCACGCCGTCGGCCGCGAGATCATCCACGCGGGCCTGCACAACAAGGCGTTCATCGAGCGGGCCACGACCGGCTTCGACGCGTACGCCGAACTGGTCGAGCCGTGGACCCTCTCCCTCGCCGAGAAGGTCACGGGCGTGCCCGCCGCCGCCATCCGCGACCTCGCGCACGCCTACGCCACCGCCGAGCGCGCCCAGCTGTGCTGGACCCTCGGCATCACGGAGCACCACAACGGCACGGACAACGTACGGGCGTTGATCAATCTGTCGCTGCTCACCGGACATGTCGGCCGCTACGGCTCCGGCGTCCAGCCCCTGCGCGGGCAGAACAACGTCCAGGGCGGCGGCGACATGGGCGCCATCCCCAACCGCCTGCCCGGCTTCCAGGACATCCTCGACAGCGCACACCGCATCAAGTTCGAGCGCGCGTGGGGCACGGCCATCCAGCCGCGGTACGGCATGACGCTCACCGACATGTTCGAGGCGATGGAGCACGGCGAGCTGCACGCCGTGTACTGCATCGGCGAGAACCCCGCCCAGTCCGAGGCCGACAGCGAGCAGGCGGTACGCCGACTCGCGGCCCTCGACCATCTGGTCGTGCAGGACATCTTCCTGACGAAGACAGCCGAGATGGCCGACGTGGTCCTGCCCGCGACCGCCGCCTGGGCGGAGACCGACGGCACAACGACCAACAGCGAGAGGCGAGTTCAGCGCGTGCGCGCCGCGCTCACCCCGCCCGGCGAGGCCCGCGAGGACATCGACATCATCTGCGAGCTCGCCGCGCGGCTCGGCCACGACTGGAAGTTCGCCGACTCCGAGGCCGTCTGGAACGAGCTGCGTGACCTGTCGCCGGACCACTTCGGCATGACGTACGACCGCCTGGAGGAGCACCAGGGCCTCCAGTGGCCGTGCCCGGACCTGGAGGTCCTGCCGTCGAGCTTCCTGCACGGGAGGCTGTGGGAGCAGGATCCGGCGCTGCGCGGCCGTGCGGCGCCCTTCGGGATCGTCGCGCACGACCCGCCGGTGGACCTGACGGACGAGTCGTTCCCGATCCGCCTGACGACGGGCCGGCGCCTCGATTCGTACAACACCGGTGTACAGAGCGGGAGTTTCGCCTCCCCGCTGCGGCGCGGCGAGTACGTCGAGCTGTGCCCGGAGGACGCGGAGCGGTACGGCGTCGTGGTGGGCGAGGAGGTCAGGGTGTCCTCGCGGCGCGGCGTGGTGGTGGCTCCCGTGTGGGTCGACCCGGCGCTGCGGCCCGGCCTCGCGTTCATGACCATGCACTTTCCCGACGAGGTGGACACCAACCAGCTGACGATCGAGGCGAACTGCCCGATCGCGGGGACGGCGGAGTTCAAGGCCTCGGCGATCCGTATCGAGAAGCTGCCCGTCGCGGCCGTGAGGAGCTGAGGCAGGACATGGATCTGCACTTCGGTGACAGCAAGCCCACCGACGAGGAACGCGAGGCGGTCGACGCGCTGCTCGGACCGCCGGGCTCGGCGTGGGAAGCGCCCTTCGGTGACTCGACGGTCCGTTCGGACGCGGATCTGCGCTGGGCGCGCGGCGGACGTGCGGCGCGGGAGCGGCGGGACCTGCTGTTGCCGGGGTTGCACGCGGTCAACGACCGGATCGGCTGGATCAGCGAGGGTGCCCTCGACTATCTGTGCCGGCGGCTGACGGTGCCGCCGGCGGAGGCGTACGGGGTGGCGACGTTCTACTCGATGTTCTCCGTGAAGCCGCGCCCGGCGACCGTGCTGCACGTGTGCACGGACGTGGCCTGCGCGGCGGCCGGCTCCGCCGAGCTCTGCGCGGCGGTGGAGGGGCGGCTCGGGCCCGGGAGCGGGGTTTCGGTCGAGCGGAGTCCTTGTCTGGGGCTGTGCGAGCGGGCTCCGGCTGCGCTGGTGGTGCGGGCGGGTTCGGGAGCGGGCGCGGGTTCGGGCGCGCCTCTTGAGCCCGGCGCCGAGAAGCCCTACGCGACCGCCGTCATAGCCCCCGCCACCCCCGAGTCCGCCGTCCTCGCCGCCTCCGCCCCGGAGGCCGCCGAGCCCGAACCGCCCGCCTCCCTCGCCGTCCCGCAGGCCGGGCAACCCGGGCTCACCCTGCTGCGCCGCATCGGCGTCGTGGACCCGTCCTCGCTGGACGACTACCGGTCCCACGGCGGATACGCCGCCCTGCGCCGGGCGTTCGCGCTCGGGCCCGCCGGGGTGATCCGGGAGGTGACCGACGCGGGCCTCGTCGGGCGCGGCGGAGCGGCCTTCCCCACCGGCGTGAAGTGGAAGGCCACCGCCTCGCAGCCGGACCGTCCGCACTACCTGGTGTGCAACGCCGACGAGTCCGAGCCCGGCACCTTCAAGGACCGGGTCCTGATGGAAGGGGACCCGTACTCGCTCATCGAGGCCATGACGATCGCCGGGTACGCGGTCGGCGCCCACCAGGGGTACCTGTATCTGCGCGGTGAATACCCGCGCGCGCTCAGGCTGCTGAGCAACGCCGTCGCGCAGGCACGCGCCCGCGGGCTGCTCGGCGACGACGTGCTCGGTCAGGGCTACGCCTTCGACATCGAGATCCGGCGGGGCGCGGGCGCGTACATCTGCGGCGAGGAGACCGCGCTCTTCAACTCCATCGAGGGCTACCGCGGCGAGCCGCGCTCCAAGCCGCCCTTCCCCGTGGAGAAGGGCCTGTTCGGGAAGCCGACGGCCGAGAACAACGTCGAGACCCTCGTGAACGTGCTGCCGATCCTGACCATGGGTGCCGAGGCGTACGCGGCGATCGGCACGGAGAAGTCGACCGGGCCGAAGCTGTTCTGCGTGTCCGGGAGCGTCGGGCGGCCCGGGATCTACGAGCTGCCGTTCGGCGCGACGCTCGGCGAACTGCTCGACCTGGCGGGGAAGCCGGAGAACCTGCGGGCCGTACTGCTCGGCGGCGCCGCGGGCGGCTTCGTGCGCGCCGACGAGATGGACATCCCGCTCACGTTCGAGGGGACGCGCGCGGCCGGCACGACGCTAGGCTCGGGCGTCGTCCTCGCCGTCGACGACACCGTGCCGCTGCCCCGCATCCTGCTGCGGATCGCCGAGTTCTTCCGCGACGAGTCGTGCGGGCAGTGCGTGCCGTGCCGGGTGGGCACGGTGCGGCAGGAGGAGGCGCTGCACCGGATCGCCGAGCGGACGGGTGCGGCGGCCGCGGGGGACATCGCGCTGCTCAGGGAGGTGGGGCGGGCCATGCGGGACGCCTCGATCTGCGGTCTGGGGCAGACCGCGTGGAACGCCGTGGAATCCGCCATCGACCGCCTGGGGGCGTACGAATGACCGCCATACCGCTGGGAGTGCCGCGCCGCCTCGTCGAGTTCACGCTGGACGGGCAGGAGGCGCGGGTGCCCGAGGGGTCGACGATCCTGGACGCCTGCCGGGCCGCCGGCAAGGACATCCCGACGCTGTGCCAGGGCGACACCCTCACCCCGAAGAACGCGTGCCGGGTGTGCGTCGTCGAGGTCGAGGGCGCCCGCACCCTCGCTCCGGCGTGCTCGCGCCGGGCCGAGGCGGGGATGGAGGTGCGCACGGACACGGAGCGCGCCCGGCACAGCCGCAAGGTCGTCCTCGAACTGCTCGCCTCGTCCGTGAACCTGTCGACAACGCCGCGCGCCGCCGAATGGATCAAGGAGTACGAGGCCGAGCCCGACCGGTTCGGCCCGGACGCGGCACGCGTGGACGAGGAGCCGCGCGTCGACAACGACCTGTACGTCCGGGACTACGACAAGTGCATCCTCTGCTACAAGTGCGTCGACGCGTGCGGCGACCAGTGGCAGAACACGTTCGCCATCTCGGTCGTGGGGCGCGGCTTCGACGCCAGGATCGCCGTCGAGCACGACGCGCCGCTGACGGACTCGGCGTGCGTGTACTGCGGCAACTGCATCGAGGTGTGCCCGACGGGCGCGCTGTCCTTCAAGTCGGAATTCGACATGCGGGCGGCGGGCACCTGGAACGAGACGGAGCAGACGGAGACGACGACCGTGTGCGCGTACTGCGGCGTGGGCTGCAACCTCACGCTCCATGTGCAGGACAATGAGATCGTCAAGGTCACCTCGCCGCACGACAACCCGGTGACCCACGGCAACCTCTGCATCAAGGGCCGCTTCGGCTATCAGCACGTACAGAACCGGGACTGATCGACACATGGGACGAGTCACGGAACGACGCAAGGTGCTCCGCATCCGGGACGGGCAGGTCTCCAGCAGGCCCGACACGCTCGTGGCGGAGGAGCCTTTGGAGATCCGGCTCAATGGCAAGCCCCTCGCCATCACGATGCGCACTCCGGGCGACGACTTCGCGCTCGCGGCGGGGTTCCTGGTCAGCGAGGGCGTCCTCGGCGCGGGGGACGAGCTGCAGAGCATCGTGTACTGCGCCGGTGCGACGGAGGACGGTTCCAACACGTACAACGTCGTCGACGTGCGCACCGCTCCCGGTCTGGTGCTGCCCGACATCACGCTCGAACGCAATGTGTACACGACGTCGTCCTGCGGCCTGTGCGGGAAGGCGAGCCTGGACGCCGTCCGTACGACGACCCGGTTCGCGATCGACGACACTCCCCCGGTCCGGATCGAGCCCTCGCTCCTGGCGAGCCTCCCCGACCGGCTGCGCGAGGCCCAGCGGGTCTTCGACCGGACCGGGGGTCTGCACGCCGCGGCGCTGTTCTCGGAAGCCGGAGAACTGCTCGACATCCGCGAGGACGTGGGCCGGCACAACGCGGTGGACAAGATCGTCGGACGCGCCCTCCAGAACGGCACGCTTCCGCTGTCCCGCGCGATCCTGCTCGTCTCGGGCCGCGCCTCCTTCGAGCTCGCGCAGAAGGCGGTGATGGCGGGCATACCGGTCCTCGCGGCCGTGTCCGCGCCGTCGTCACTCGCGGTCGACCTGGCCGCGGAGAGCGGCCTCACCCTGGTCGGCTTCCTGCGCGGGCCCAACATGAACGTGTACGCGGGCGAACACCGCATAGCCCTGCGGGCCACGGCCGCCCAGGGCTGACCGGTTTCCCCGCGGCACGGCGACGGGGCCCGGATCCGGCGGGGAGCGCCCCCTGCGCCGGCCGGGCCCCACGCGCCGGTGCCATCCCGGCCAGGTCTCACTGATCCCCTGATGCACGGTGCTTGTGGCGTGCCGAGCGTCCCAAGTAGCGTCTGTGACCCGGACATTGGACGTGGGATGTCTGGATGTCCAGACGCATGAGCCGTGACATCAGCCTTGACATGAGCCGTTGAAGGGTGGCAGCACCATGCCGTCAAGTCTCCGCGTACGTCTGAGATCCCTGGGCACATCCGTCGTCGCGCTGCTCGCCGTCGCCGCGGGAGCTGCGCTGCCCGCGCAGGCCGCCGAACCGGCTGACGCGACACAAGCGACACGAGCGACACAGGCAACCGCGGCCCAAGCGGCCCGAGCAGCCTCGACGCAACCGCCGTTCGAGCAGCAGGTCCTCTTCAAGGCTTCCCAGGATCCCGGGTATGCCTGCTACCGAATTCCGGCCGTCGTGAAGACGAAGCAGGGGACGCTGCTCGCCTTCGCCGAGGGGCGCACGAACGACTGTTCCGACGCGGGCGACGTAGACATCGTCGTCAAGCGGTCCGAGGACGGGGGCCGCACCTGGAGCCCGCTCCAGGTCGTCAACGAGGGCGCCGGTGACACGCACGGCAACCCCGCCCCGGTGGTCGACCTCAGGACGGGCCGCATCGTGCTCGCGGAGACGTACAACACCGGCCGCACGGACGGAAAGAACTGCGACATTCCCTGCGACCGCACCCCGCACCTCCAGTACAGCGACGACGACGGCCGCACCTGGTCGGCGCCGCGCGACCTGAGCGACGAGATCCTGCCGAAGGACTGGAACTCCTGGTACGCGACCGGGCCCGTGCACGGCCTGCAGCTCACCCAGGGGCGCCACCGCGGCCGGCTCGTCTTCACCGTCAACGCCGAGTCCTGGAACGGCAGTCGCGTCACCGCGAACCACGCCGCGCTCATGGTCAGCGACGACGGCGGCAGGCACTGGCGGGTCGGCGCGAAGGACGCGTGGCCGATCGCGGACGACGGCACCTTCCGGCAGAAGCCGTCCGAGATGACGGTGGCCGAACTGCCCGGCGGCACCCTGTACGTGTCGGGGCGCGAGCAGGACGGCACCGACCTCGGCCACCGCACGCACACATGGAGCCGGGACGGCGGCGACTCGTTCACGCGGCGCTTCACGGCGATCCCCGACCTCTACACCCCCCAGGTGCAGGGTTCGGTCCTGCGCACCGGGAACCGGCTGCTCCTCGCCTGCCCCGGCGACCCCGACCGACGCCGGACGATGACCATCCGTTCCTCCTACGACGGCGGGCGGACCTGGGACAGCTTCGACCGCTCGACCGTGGTGACGACCGACTGGTCCGGCTACTCGGACCTCGTGCAGGCGACCCACGACCAGGTGGGCCTCATGTACGAGGGCGGCGCGGTCGACGCGCGCGACGAGATCCGCTTCGCGCGCTTCACCCAGGACTGGCTGACGCCGCGCAGGGGCGCCGACCCGACGACGCAGGACCGGGCCCGCAACGCGCGGGACGCGTCAGTGCTGGGCGGCGCCTCCCCGACCGCCGGCCGCTTCGGCGGGGCGCTCTCCTTCGACGGGACGGACGACGCGGTACGGCTCCCGTACAGCGACCGACTGCCGCTCGGGACGAAGGACTTCACCGCGTCGCTGTGGTTCCGCTACTCCGCCACGACCGGTGAGCAGCCGCTGCTGTGGATGGGCGGGATCGGCACCACGCAGCCGCAGGTGTGGCTGCGCGCCGAGCCCGCGAGCAACCGCATCACGGGCCTGATCACCACGCGGGACGGCGCCGCGGCCCCGCGGTCCGCGTCGGTGCGCACCACGGGCGCCTACAACGACGGCCAGTGGCACCACGCCGTACTGCGACGGGGTGGCGGACAGCTGACGCTCACCGTCGACGGGACGTCGGTCAGCGCGCCCGACGTGCCGGGCTCCGTCAGCCGTAACTCGCCGTTCGGCGTGCACGTGGGCGAACGGATGGACAGTCGGGCGCACTTCACCGGCGCGATCGACGAAGTCCGGGTCCAGGACCGGGCGTTGAGCGACGAGGAGCTCAACGCCCCGGTCACCACTGTGACCCCGGACACCGTCCTGTGGCTGCCCATGGACCGGGTGCGCGGGGGCCACTAACGTCCCAGCGTGCCCGCGGACAAGGAGGCGGTGCGCCGCACGGGCCTGGGAGCGGGTCTCGGCCTGCTGCTCGCCCTGGTGTGCGCCGCCGCCCTGCTGACCGCCCTTCCGGACGACGACCGGGAGGGCGGTCGCCCGTGCGCGGCGCGCGGCGTCGCCTCGTGGTCCGCCGACCCCGGCCTCACGGGCGCGTTCGCCCGCTACGGCGACGACGCGTCGCGGGGCGACGACTGGACGGGCGGCGACGGCACGCACTCGGTGCGGCTCCCGGACGGGCGGGTCCTGTGGCTGTTCTCCGACACCTATCTGGGACAGGTGCACGCGCCGCCCAACCCGGCGGGCCAGCCCTACGCCTGGCGCGACATCTCTGCGCCGTTCGTGCGCAACTCGGCCGTGGTGATGGGCCGTTCGGGAGCCCTGGAGCGCACGCTCCCGGCGCCCCTGTTTCCTGACCCGGCGCCGCAGCAGTGGCGCTGGCCGGTCGCGGCCCGCGTCGAGCCCCGCTCCCCCGGCTCCGCCGAGCGGGTCGTCCGCGCCCTGCTGTGGACCCGTACGACGGGGACGGGCCCCTGGATCTACGGCATGCCCGCCGCCACCGAGGTCGCCACGCTCTCCCTGCCCGGCCTGCGCGTCGAGAGCGTCACCACGGTCCTCGACCAGCGCGGCGTGCCGGACCCGGCGCGGCGCGTCCTGTTCGGCACGACGGCCGTCGACCGGGGCGGATGGACGTACGTGTTCGGCGGTGACGACGGGCAGGGGGCCACGCGCCACGCCTATGTCGCCCGCGTGCCGCGCGGCCGGCTCGGCGAGCCGGGGGCGTGGCGGTACTGGGACGGCTCGCGCTGGACGCGCACCGCCCGGCCGCGTGCGGTCCTCGGCGACGGTGAACGCCGGGGAGTCGGCAGCGCGTTCACCGTGGTGCGCGACGGCGGTACGTACGTCCTGTTCACGATGGCCGCCGGGACCGCGGGCCTGACCCGCGTCACCTCTTACTGGGCGTGTGCGCCGACCGGGCCCTGGCACGGTCCCGCGAAGGGTTTCGAGGCGCCGCTGCCGCGGGACGGGGCGCTCGGGCAGGGCACGGCCGCGTACAACCCGCAGGCGCACCCCGCGCTCGGCGGCGGTGACGGGCGCCTGCTGCTCAGCTACGACGTCAACTGGCTGGACGCGGCGCCCGCGACCGCGCAGGCGCAGGTCAGCCGGAACGTGTCGCTGTACCGGCCGCGGTTCGTGGCGCTGCGGCTCGCTCGTCCGCGCTGACCTGCTCCAGGGGGTCGCGTGCCCGGCGCTTGGCGATCACCGCGCACACCATGAGCTGCATCTGGTGGAACAGCATCAGCGGCAGCACGGCGAGGGACGCGTGCGCCCCGAACAGGACGCTCGCCATGGGCAGTCCGGCCGCCAGGGACTTCTTCGATCCGGCGAACTGGATCGCGATGCTGTCCGCGCGCGCGAAGCCGAGCGCCTTGCCGCCGTACCAGGTGACCGCCAGCATCACGGCGAGCAGCACCGCCTCGACGGCGAGGAGCCCGCCCAGGCGCACGGCGCTGACCTGGTGCCAGATGCCCTGGACCATGCCCTCGCTGAACGCGGTGTAGACGACGAGCAGGATCGAGCCGCGGTCGACGTAGCTCAGGACCTTCTTGTGCCGCGTGATGAAGGAGCCGACCCAGCGGCGCAGGAACTGCCCGGCGAGGAACGGCACGAGCAGCTGGAGCACGATCTTGACGAGGGAGTCCGCGGAGAATCCGCCGCCGCTGTTGCCGAGCAGCCCGGCCGCGAGCAGCGGCGTGATGACGATGCCGGCGAGCGAGGAGAAGGAGCCCGCGCAGATCGCCGCGGGCACGTTGCCGCGGGCCATGGAGGTGAAGGCGATCGACGACTGGATCGTCGAGGGGACGAGGGTGAGGAAGAGGAGTCCGTCGTAGAGGGACGGAGTGAGGACCACGGGGACGAGGCCACGGGCCGCGAGGCCGAGGAGCGGGAAGACGACGAACGTGGCGGCGAGGACGGTCACGTGGAGCCGCCAGTGCCTGAGCCCGTCGAGGGCCTCGCGGGTCGACAGGCGCGCCCCGTAGAGGAAGAAGAGGAACGCGACGGCGGTGGTCGAGGCGCCGGACGCGACGTCGGCCGCGCCGCCGCGCGCGGGCAGGAGCGCCGCGAGGCCCACCGTCCCTATGAGCGCCAGGATGTAGGGGTCGACCGGCATCCAGGACGGCCAAGTCAGGCGTTTCACGGGTTGCATGTTCCTTGCTGTCGGTTCAGGTCGTGCCCTCTCCATCGTCCTCTTGATCACCGCAATCGGGAATCCTGCACACCGCACTGACTGTCATCACGTCTCGCGATGGGCGCGGGTAGGGTCGGGGACATGTACGACCCCTCGCAGCTGCGGACGTTCCTCGCGGTGGCCCAGACGCTCAGCTTCACGCAGGCCGCCCGCCGCCTCGGCCTGCGCCAGTCCACGGTGAGCCAGCATGTGCGGCGCCTGGAGGACGCCACGGGGCGGACGCTGTTCACGCGGGACACCCACTCCGTGGAGCTCACGGAGGACGGCGAGGCGATGCTCGGCTTCGCGCGCCGGATCCTGGAGGTGCACGAGCAGGCGTCGGCGTTCTTCGCGGGCACGCGGCTGCGCGGACGGCTGCGCTTCGGGGCGTCGGAGGACTTCGTCCTGACCCGGCTGACCGAGATCCTGGAGGCGTTCCGGCACGACCACCCCGAGGTGGACCTGGAGCTGACGGTCGAGCTGTCCGGCACGCTGCACGAGCAGCTCGACGCGGGCAAGCTCGACCTGGTCCTCGCCAAGCGGCGGCCGGAGGACCCGCGCGGCGAGTCCGTGTGGCACGACCGGCTGGTGTGGATCGGCACGGAGCGGCTGCGCCTGGACCCGGACCGTCCGGTGCCGCTCATCGTGTACCCGCCGCCGGGCATCTCGCGCGCCCTGGCCCTCGAAGCCCTGGAGCGGCACGGCCGCGCCTGGCGCGTGGCCTGCACCAGCGGCAGCCTCAACGGCCTGATCGCGGCGGCCAGGGCGGGCCTCGGCGTGATGGCGCACTCGCGCGGCCTGATCCCGCCCGGCCTGGTCCGCGTACCGGAGCGGGCGGGGCTGCCGGAGCTGGGCGAGGTGGACTTCGTGCTGCTGCACGGGCCGCGGCACGGCAGCGGGCAGGGCGACGCGGCGCAGGCGCTGGCCCAGGCGATCCTCGACGGCGGCGACCGGCTGCACCGCAACCGCTAGCAGGGGCGCTAGCGAATGGGCGGCTGGTACGTGAGCTGCTTGACCCGTCGCATGAACGGCGACGTCTCCACGTGCTGGACGCCTTCGAGCCGGCCGAGCTTGCCGCTGATGTACGCGTACAGGTCAGCGGTGTCCCGGGTCACGGCGGTGACGACCAGGTTCGAGGGGCCGGCGGTCGCGGCGGCGTAGGCGATCTCCCGGTGCTCGGCGAGTGCACGGCCCACGGTGTCGAGAGAGGCGGGGGCCGCGGTGATCCAGAGGACGGCGGCGTTGGTGTAGCCGAGGCGTGCGCTGTCGTACTCGATGTCGATGTAGAGGGACCCCGAGGCGATGAGCTGGTCGAGGCGCCGTTTCACGGCCGACTCCGAACGGCCCGTGGCGCGCTGGAGTTCGGGGTACCCGGCGCGGCCGTCGCGTTTGAGTACGGCGGTCAGGGGCGCGTCGTCGGGGGTGATGGGGACGGGGTCCCCGGTGGGCTGCGGAGGCGGGCCGAGCGCCGCGACCTGGTCCGCGGTGAGCGGCCCGTGCTTGACGAGCCAGCCGGCCGGCCCGCCGAAGAAGCGGTGCAGCATCTGCAGGGCGCGGATCTCGACGATGTGCGGGGTGCGCGGCAGCTTGCCGAGCAGCAGGTCGTCGTGGTCGCCCTGGGTGCGCGGGACGATCATGCAGACGACTTCCGTGCCGCCCGAGGTGAGGCCGATCCAGGTGGTGTCGGGCCGGCGGGCCAGGGCGGTGGCGATGGCCTCGGCACCTTCGGGGGCGCAGCGCAGGCGCAGCATCCAGTGGTCGCGGCCGAGCCGCAGGCTGTCCTGGAGTCCGACGACCCGCAGGCCGCCCTCGGCGACGAGCTTGCGGTAGCGGCGGGCAACGGTCTGGTCGGAGACGCCGAGGACGGCCGCGATCCGGCTGAAGGGGGCGCGGCCGTCGACCTCGAGGGCCTGGAGCAGTTTCAGGTCCAGATCGTCGAAGGGAGGGGATTCCATCGGTCTGTGCGCTCCTGATGTCGGATTCCTTCGATCCCAGGCCGCTGATCGCCGGGATCCGCCGTGCGCGGCCCATCGTACGAGCCTGACATCGGTAAGGCATCGGGCGAGGAGCTGTTGAGGATGCGTACATGGGGACCGCTGACCGCGGTCTGTCTGGGAACGTTCATGCTGCTGCTGGACGTGACGATCGTCGTCGTGGCGCTGCCCGACATGGCGCGCAGCCTGCACGCGTCGCTGAGCGATCTGCAGTGGGTGATGGACGGCTACGCGCTGGCTCTCGCCGCGCTGCTGCTCGGCATGGGGGCTGCCGCCGACATACTCGGGCGGCGCCGGGTGCATGTGGCGGGCGTGGCGCTGTTCGCGGTGGCGTCGCTGGGCTGCGGTCTCGCGAGCGGGCCGGGGATGCTCGTGGCGGCACGGATGGTGCAGGGGGTGGGCGCCGCGGCGATGTTCGCGACGACGCTTCCGCTGCTCGGCTCCGTCTACCAGGGCAAGCGGCGCTCGGCGGCACTCGGGGTGTGGGGAGCGGTGAGCGGCGGCGCGGCCGCGATCGGCCCCGTGCTCGGCGGGGTGATGACGGAGGGTCCCGGCTGGCGGTGGATCTTCTGGATCAATCTGCCGGTGAGCGTGGTGTCGGTGTGGCTGACGCTGCGGGTGGTGCCCGAGTCGCGGGGGCCGCGGGGGCGGCGGGTCGACTGGGCGGGCACTGCGGCGTTCGCGTGCTTCGCGGGGGCGGCGACGTACGGGGTCGTACGGGCCGGATCGCAGGGGTGGACGTCGGCCGGGACCACGGCCGCGTTCCTGGTGGCGGCGCTCGCGCTGGTCGCGTTCGTCGTGGTCGAGCGGCGCAGCGCACATCCGCTGCTCGACTTGGCCCTGCTGCGCAAGCCGGCGTTCGTCGGGGTGATGGCGGGGGCGCTCGCGTTCAACGGCGCCGCGTTCGGCGTCGTCCCCTACACCTCGATCTGGCTGCAGACCCTGCTCGGCATGAGCCCCGTCCACGGCGGCCTGGTCTTCCTGACGATGTCGGGCGCCTCGGTCGTGGTGGCGGTCATCGGCGGGCGGCTGCTGCACGGGGTGCCGGCCCGGTTCACCATCGGCGGCGGCCTCATCCTGATCGCGGCCGGGCTGTTCTGTCAGGCGGTCCTCGACCCGGGCTCGACGTGGACGGCACTCGTGCCCGGCCTCGTACTGGTCGGCGTCGGGACCGGGTTCGTCTCGCCCGGGATCGCGGGCGCCGCGCTCGCAGCGGTGGAGCCGGAGCGCGCGGGCATGGCGGGCGGCGCGGTGAACACGTTCCGGCAGCTCGGCTACGCGCTCGCGGTGGCGGTCCTCGGCACCGTTCTGACGTCGACGATGCAGCACTCCCTGTCGCACGGCGCCGCGCACACGCTCGCCGGCGGCGGGGCGCGGGCCCTGGACGGGGTGGTCCCGGAACACACGCTGCGGGTGGCCTTCGCGTCGGGACTGAACACGGCGTCCGTGGTCGCGGGCTGTGCGGCGCTCGTCGCCGGGTTGCTGGTCCTTGCGCTGGTGAGGGCGCCGCGGGCGTCCCACCGTCCGCCGGGGGCGACCGCCGTCGCGGCCACCGATGCCGGTCGTGGACCGTCCGTGGAGAAATCGGAAGCGACCAGTCCGCCCAAAAAGCCCGCAGCGGACCCCCGGTAACCGCTCCGTACAGATTCCGTGGAGATTACGCCACCGAAACTTACTGAACCGTAAGAATTCTGTCCCGCGCTTCCCCTTGTGGCCGTATTTCACCGGCTGACCAGTGCATATTCCGCGCGCTCCGGCCCATATGGACCCCTCCCGCCGGGGCGCGCGGTGGGGTACCGTCACCGGCGCTGTGCGGAGCGCCACAAGGAGCAACATTGCGCGAGTTCACCAATCCTCCTCTGGCGTCGGCGCCGCCGGTGGGCGGCCTGGCCGACGCCGTGTTCGACCATGCCCTCGAAGATCCGCTGCGCGTCGCACTCGGCCGCAAGGACGACGAGGGCCGCTGGTTCGACGTGACTGCCGCCGAGTTCCGTGACGAAGTCCTCGGGCTCGCCAAGGGGCTGCTGGCCCAGGGCGTCCGCTTCGGCGACCGCGTCGCGATCATGTCGAGGACCCGCTACGAGTGGACCCTCTTCGACTTCGCGCTGTGGACGATCGGCGCCCAGGTCGTGCCGATCTACCCCACCGCCTCCGCCGAGCAGGTCTTCTGGACCCTGCACGACGCCCAGGTGTCGGCCGCGATGGTGGAGCACGAGGACCACGCGATGACGATCGCCACCGTCATCGACCGTCTGCCCACGCTCAGCCGGATGTGGCAGCTGGACTCCGATCCCGTGCCCCGACTCATCGAGTCCGGCGCCCACATCGACGACGAGGTGGTGCACCGCCACCGGCGCGCCGTCACCCCCGACTCCGTCGCCACGATCATCTACACCTCGGGCACCACGGGCCGCCCCAAGGGCTGCGTCATCAGCCACTCGAACTTCATGTTCGAGTCGGACACGATGGTCAGCCGCTGGGAGCCGGTGTTCCACTCCAAGCGCGGCGACGAGGCCTCGACCCTGCTGTTCCTGCCGCTCGCGCACGTCTTCGGGCGCATGGTGCAGATCGCCACGATCCGCGGCGGTGTGAAGCTCGGCCACCAGCCGCAGCTCAATGCGGCGGCGCTGCTGCCCGACCTGCAGTCGTTCCGCCCGACGTTCATCCTCGCCGTGCCGTACATCTTCGAGAAGGTCTTCAACGCGGCCCGCCGCAAGGCCGAGAAGGACGGCAAGTCGGGGCCGTTCGACAAGGCCGTCGAGTGCGCCGTCAAGTACGCGGACGCACAGGAGGCCAAGGCGTTCGGCACCGGCCCCGGACCGTCCGCGTCGCTGCGCATGCAACACTCGATCTTCGACAAGCTCGTCTACTCCAAGGTCCGCGAGGCGATGGGCGGCCGCGTGCGGCACGCGATGTCGGGCGGCTCGGGGATGGACCGCCGCCTCGGCCTGTTCTTCGCGGGCGCCGGCGTCACGATCTACGAGGGCTACGGGCTCACCGAGTCCACGGCCGCGGCGACCGCGAACCCGCCGGAGCAGACCCGCTACGGCACGGTCGGCCAGGCCATCCCCGGCACGACGGTCCACATCGCCGACGACGGCGAGGTCTGGCTGTACGGCGGCAACGTGTTCCAGGGGTACCTCAACGACCCGAAGGCCACCGACGCCACCCTGCACGACGGCTGGCTGGCCACCGGCGACCTCGGCGCGCTCGACGAGGACGGCTACCTGACGATCACCGGCCGCAAGAAGGAGATCCTGGTGACCTCCGGCGGCAAGAGCGTCTCGCCGCAGCAGCTGGAGGAGCGCGTGCGCGACCACCCGCTGGTCGCGCAGTGCATCGTCGTCGGCAACGACCGCCCGTACATCGCGGCGCTCGTCACGCTGGAGGCCGAGGCCGTCGAGCACTGGCTGAACATGCGGGGCAAGCCGCCACTGAAGCCCGCCCAGCTGGTCCACGACCCGGACCTGGAGACCGAGGTGCGCAGGGCCGTCGTGGCGGCCAACACCCTGGTCTCGCAGGCCGAGTCGATCCGTACGTTCCGGATACTGGCCTACCAGTTCACGGAGGAGCACGGGCTGCTCACGCCGTCCCTGAAGCTGAAGCGGAAGGCGATCGAGACGGCGTACTCGGAGGAGGTCGAGGCGCTGTACCGGGGCTGATGCCGCGCCGGTACGTTCCCGACGGTAACCCCGCCACCAGGCCCTGACCCGGCCGCGAATCGTTTCTGACGGTTCATCAATTACCGATGCGTCAGTTATTGACGGTTCATCAGGTCGCACACAGAATCACCCTCACCCGACGGAGGGGGCCCATCGTGTCGCGAACTGTCCGCGCCATCACCGCCACTGTGGCGGCACTGCTGCTCGCCACCGCCTGCAACTCCGCGGCCACCGGCAACTCCCCCGACAGCAAGGGGAGTTCGGCACGCGGAGTAAGTGACGACGCCATCAAGGTCGGCGGCATCGTCTCCATGACGACCGCCAGCGGCTACAGCAAGAAGGACACCGACCTCGGCGCGAAGGCCCGCTTCGCGCGCGCCAACGCGGAGGGCGGGATCAACGGCAGGAAGATCGACTACCTGGGTGCGGAGGACGACGGCCAGGACCCGGCCAAGAACCTCGCCGCGGCCCGCAAACTCGTCCAGCAGGACAAGGTGTTCGCGATCTCCCCGATGAGCTCGGTCACCTTCTCCGGCGCCGACTTCCTCCAGAAGCAGAAGGTGCCCACGTTCGGCTGGGGCACACTCCCGTCCTTCTGCGGACCCACCTACATCTACGGCTTCGGCGGCTGCATGGTCCCGATGCCCGGCGGCACCATCTCGCAGACCTGGCCCGAGGGCCTCAAGCAGGTCACGCACGGCGCGAAGGGCAAGACGGTCGCCATCCTCGCCAACGACAACGACGCGGGCACCTTCGCCATCCGCACCTACAAGCAGAGCTTCGCGTCCGCCGGATACAAGGTCACCTACGCCAAGTCGTCCGTCCCCGCGACCTCGGTGCCGAGCGACTGGTCGGCTTACACGAAGGAGATCCTGCGCAGTGACGGCGGCAAGGCGCCCGACATCGTCGTCTCCGTCATGCAGACCCCGTACAACATCGGCCTGTTCACCGCCGTCAAGCGCGGCGGGTACCACGGCGTCCTCACCGACCCGACCGACTACGACCCGGGGCTGCTCGCCAAGAGCGCGACGAAGGAGGCGCTCGACGGGGTGCACATCCTGCTGACCTTCGAGCCGTTCGAGTCGCACACGGCGGCGATGAAGCAGTTCAAGGCCGACATCAAGAAGGCATCGGGCGGGAAGGAAGTGCCGCTCAACATGCACATGATGACCGGCTACATGTCCGCCGACCTGTTCCTCTCCATCGCGCAGAAGGCCGGCCGGGACCTCACCGTCGCCTCCTTCCAGAAGGCCGCGGACGGGTTCTCCGACACCGGCACCATGGTCGGCGACCGCGCCCTGCCCAAGGGGCAGCGGGAGTCCTTCGGCTGCGGTGCCCTCGTCCAGCTCAAGAACGGCGCGTACCGCGTCTCGTCACCCTTCAAGTGCTACGAGCCCATCCCGTTCAAGTAGGGGGCGCCCCGCATGTCCGACCTGCTGGCCTTCGTGCTGAGCGGGCTCGTGTCGGGTGCGCTGTACGCGCTCCTCGCCACCGGCCTCGTCCTGTCCTACTCGGCCTCCGGCCTCTTCAACTTCGCACACGGCGCCACCGCTTACCTGTGCGCGCTCACCTTCTACGAACTCCACTCCGGCCTCGGCTGGCCCGCCGTACCCACCGCGCTCCTCCTCGTCTGCGTCGCATCTCCCCTGCTGGGATGGGCACTTGACCGGCTGATGTTCCGCAAGCTGGCGCGCGTCGGCGAGACCGCACAGATCGTCGCGACCATCGGCCTGCTCGTCGCGCTGCCCGCGCTCGGCCTGTGGGTGGTGGAGCTGCTCGACGACGCGGGGGTGTCCGTGAAGCCCGCCGAGAACCAGTTCGGGCTGCCGGGCGTCGGCCCGAGCCCCGCGAGGAACTGGCAGCTGATGGACGGCGTCGGCATCGACTCCGACCAGTTGATCACGTGGGTGGCGACCGCCGTCGTCGCGCTCGGCCTGTGGATCCTGATGCGCCACACCACCCTCGGGCTGCGCCTGCGGGCCGCGGTCGACAACCGCTCACTCGTCGAACTGCGCGGCATGAGCGCCGACCGGCTCTCCACCGTGGCGTGGATGCTGTCGTCCGGCCTCGCGGGCCTCGCCGGTGTCCTCGCGACGCCGCTGCTCGGCCTGTCCGCGCACGACTTCACGCTGTTCCTGTTCGTGTCGGCGACCGCAGCGGTCCTCGGGCGCTTCGCGTCCGTACCCATCGCCTTCGCGGGCGGCCTCGGGCTCGGCGTCCTGCAGAATCTCGTCGCCGGGTACGCATCCTTCGCCGAGCGCATCACGGGCTTCCGCACCGCGGTCCCGTTCCTGATCCTCTTCGCCGGGCTGCTGCTGCTCACCCGGCGACAGCGCACGGCGGGCACGGCCGCCGCCGACGCCCCGCCCGTCGACTACCTCGCGGGCCACTCCTGGGCGCGCACATGGGGGCCGTGGGCGGCGGCCGCCGTACTGCTCGCGGCCTCCTTCTACACGGTCACGACCCCGTTCTGGAGCGGCATCCTCGCCCAGGGCCTCGCGCTCTCCCTCGTCTTCGTCTCCTTCACCGTCGTGACGGGGCTCGGCGCGATGGTGTCCCTCGCGCAGGCCACCTTCGTCACCGGCGCGGCGCTCGTGGCCGGGCTCCTGATGAGCCACGGCTGGCCGTTCGTCGCGGCGGCGCTCGTCGGCACCTGCGTCGCGGCCGTCCTCGGGGCGCTCGTCGCGCTGCCCGCGCTGCGCCTCGGCGGCCGCACCCTCGCCCTCGCCACGCTCGCCCTCGCCTTCCTCGCCGACCAAGTCCTCTTCCAGATCGGCTGGCTGAGGAACGGCGACACCGGCTGGGAGATCCCGCGCCCCGTCTTCGGACCCGTCGACCTGAGCGACGACCGGGCGATGGGGGTCGCGATGGTCGTCCTGTGCGCCGCCGCCGTGGCCGCCCTCGGCGCGCTGCGGAACTCTCCCTCGGGCCGCGCGATGCTCGCCGTACGTTCGGCGCCCGCCGCCGCGATGGCCTCCGGCGTCTCCGTCATCCGCACCAAACTCCTCCTCTTCACCCTCTCGGCCGGCCTCGCGGGCTTCGGGGGCGTGATGTACGCGTCGTACAACACCCGTATCACCGCTACCGACTTCACCGCGATGACGGGCCTGATCTGGCTCGCCGTCGTCGTCGCGGCAGGGGTACGGCGCCCGCAGTTCGCGGTCGTCGCGGGCCTCGTCTACGCGATCGTGCCGCACCTCGTCGCGGACTACGTCACGGACTCCGTCCACCTGCCGGTCGTCCTGTTCGGCCTGGCGGGCCTCGCACTCGCCAACGATCCGGACGGGTACTGCGCGGCGATCTCCGTACGACGGCACAGGCGCAGGAGTACGAGGCCGGGGGCGGGAGTCCCTGTCGTCGAAGCAACGAGCCGGGCACCGGCCCCTGTGCCCGACAGCGGCGCCCCGCCGGTCCTCGAACTGCGCGGCCTGCACGCCGGATACGACGGCGCGCCCGTCCTGCACGGGGTCGGCATCGCCGTCCACCCCGGCGAGATCGTCGCCCTGCTCGGCCCCAACGGCGCCGGGAAATCCACGACTTGCCGCACCGCGGCCGGACTCCTCACACCCCTACGGGGGCAGGTGTACGTCAGCGGGCGGGACGTCACGCGCGAGGGCCCCGTCCACCGGGCGCGGGCCGGCGTGCTCCTCGCCCCCGAAGGGCGCGGCATCTTCCCCGCCCTCACCATCGAGGAGAACCTCACCCTGCACCTCCCCGACAAGCACGCGCGCGACGCCGTGTACGAGCGCTTCGCCGGACTCGCCGCCCGCCGAGGTGTCACCGCGGGCGCGCTCTCCGGTGGCGAACAGCAACTGCTCGCCCTCGCCCCGCTCCTCCAGGAGCCGCCCCGCGTCCTCATCGCCGACGAGCCGTCCCTCGGTCTCGCGCCGCGCATCGTCGACGACGTGTTCCGCCTACTCACCGAACTCCGCGACGCGGGCACGGGGTTGCTCCTCGTCGAGGAAAAAGCCACCGAGATCCTCGGCATCGCGGACACCGTCGCCTATCTCGACCGGGGCCGCGTCTCGTGGTGCGGCCCGCGCGCCGAGGTGCGCGCCGACCGGCTCACCGAGGCCTACCTGGGCCTCGCCGCCGGTGGATCAGGTACGGCCCAGGACACGGAAGCGGAAGAGGAAGGGGCGGTGCGGCCATGAGCGGGACCACCGAGGGACCCGCACTCGAAGCCACCGGGGTCGGCGTCCGGTTCGGCGGCATCCGCGCGCTCGACGGGGTCGGCCTGACGCTGCGCCCCGGCGAGGTGTGCGGCCTCATCGGCCCGAACGGCGCGGGCAAGACCACGTTCTTCGACGTCGTCTCCGGGATCCGGCGCCCCGACGAGGGCCGCGTCCTCCTCGACGGACAGGACATCACCCGCCGCTCCCCCGTGTGGCGGGCCCGCCACGGGATGCGTCGCACGTTCCAGCGCCAGCAGCTCTTCGGCCAGCTCACCGTCGCGGACAACCTGCTGGTGGCGCAGGAATGGCGGGGCGGCGGGGGCGGACTCGCCGCCGACCTGCTGGCGGCGCCGACCAGACGGACGTACGAACGACACCGCCGCGAGCAGGCGGCGTCGATGCTGCGCGCGTGCGGCCTCGACGCGCTGGCCGGGGAGTACGCGGGGGCGCTCCCCGTGGGCCGGGCGCGCATGGTGGAACTGGCCAGAGCCGGGGTGGAGGGGGCGCGGGTCGTGCTGCTCGACGAGCCCGCGTCAGGAATGACAGATGATGAAATCCGTCAGCTGAAATCTGTCATCCGCCATCTGGCCGACCAACGGGGCTGCGCCGTGCTCCTCGTCGAGCACAACGTCGCCTTCGTCATGGACCTCTGCTCCCGCATAGTCGTCCTCGACCTCGGCACCGTACTGGCCGAGGGGACCCCGGCGGCCGTTCGCGCCGACCCGGCGGTGCGGGACGCCTATCTCGGTTCGGCCGGGTGAGCAGCGGGCGGGCGGGGTCCGGGGTGCCCTTGTGAACACGCAGTGAACGGGAATGCGTCTTGGGCCGTGATCGTTGACGATGGGAGTACCAACCGACAACGCGAAGGATCGAGAGCTCGTGAGCAAGGTCCCCCCGATCATCCTGAACAACGGCGTCGAGATGCCCCAGCTCGGTTTCGGCGTCTGGCAGGTGCCGGACGCCGAGGCCGAGACGGCCGTCGCGACGGCCCTGGAGGCCGGGTACCGCAGCATCGACACCGCCGCGATCTACGGCAACGAGGAGGGCACCGGCAAGGCCATCGCCTCCTCCGGCATCGCCCGCGACAAGCTCTTCGTCACGACGAAGCTGTGGAACGCCGACCAGGGCTACGACGCGACGCTGCGCGCCTTCGACGCCTCCCTCGACAAGCTGGGCCTCGACTACCTCGACCTGTATCTGATCCACTGGCCGCTGCCCTCGAAGGACAGCTACGTCGACACGTACAAGGCCTTCGAGAAGATCTACGCGGACGGCCGGGCCAAGGCCATCGGTGTCTCCAACTTCCTTCCGGAGCACCTGGAGCGCCTCCTCGGCGAGACGTCGATCATCCCGGCGGTCAACCAGATCGAGCTGCACCCGCACCTCCAGCAGCGCGCCGCGCGTGAGTTCCACGCGGAGCAGGGAATCGCCACCGAGGCCTGGTCGCCGCTGGGGCAGGGCAAGGGCCTTCTGGAGGTCCCGGCGATCGTCGCGATCGCCCAGAAGCACGGGCGTACGCCGGCCCAGATCGTGCTGCGCTGGCACGTCCAGCTCGGCAATGTCGTGATCCCCAAGTCCGTGACGCCGTCGCGGATCGTGGAGAACATCGACGTGTTCGACTTCGAGCTCGACGTCGAGGACATCGCCGCGATCAGCGCGCTGAACGAGGACCGTCGTCTGGGTCCCGACCCGGCGACGTTCGACATGGCCTGATCGCCCCACGTGTACTGCCGCGTGTGCCCCGCCTCCGTCCGGAGGCGGGGCACACGTGTGTGAGGCCGGGGTTCACCGATAGAGGCCGGCGAGGGCTTCGACCGTGGCCCGGACGCTGCGGCGCAGCTCGGCGGGTTCCAGGACCTCGATGTCGGCGCCCAGGCGCAGGAACTCGTCGTGGGCGTGGTCGACCGACTCGATGGGGACGACCGCTCTGGTCCAGCCGTCGGGTTCCTGGCGGGCGGTGGCGCGGGCCGCAGCGCGCTGGGCGGGGCCCGCCAGCCGCTCGGCGGCCCCCGGGGCCAGGCGTACGACGGCGTCGGTGCTGTGCAGCCTGCTGTGGAAGTCATCCTGGTAGGCGCGCCAGTACGCGGCGAGGTCGAAGTCCGCGGGCCGCTCGAACTCCTCGTCACCCGCGTGGAGTTGGAGGATCTGGTCGACGCGGTAGGTGCGGGGGTCTCCCGAACCGGCGGCGGCGATGACGTACCAGCGGCCCGCCTTGAGTACGAGTCCGTACGGTTCGAGGCGGCGTTCGACGTCGGTGGGTGCGCGCCAGCGCCGGTAGCGGACGTGCAGGACGCGGCTGTTCCAGACGGCGGCGGCGACGGCCGGGAGGTGGGTGACATCGTCCTCGTCGGCGTACCAGCCGGGGGCGTCGAGGTGGAAGCGCGCGCTGATGCGTTCGGTGTGGGCGCGCAGTTCGGCGGGGAGTGCGGCGCGCACCTTGAGCTGGGCGGCGGCGAGCACGGGGCCGAGGCCGAGTTCGGCGGCGGGTCCTGGTGCTCCGGCGAGGAAGAGGACTTCGGCCTCGTCGGTGGTGAGGCCGGTGAGGCGGGTGCGGTAGCCATCGATGAGCTGGTAACCGCCGGCGTGCCCGGCGTCGCCGTAGAGCGGTACGCCGGCCGCGTGCAGCGCTTCGATGTCGCGGTACACGGTGCGTATGGAGACTTCGAGGGCGGCGGCGAGCTGGGCGGCGGTCATCCGGCCGCGGGTCTGGAGCAGCAGCAGGATGGACACAAGGCGGCTGGACTTCACTGCCACAGGATGTCAGTGAAGTGGCCGTAGCTTCCAGCCATGGCTTTCGAGGAGAACTGTTGTGGGTGCTGCCATCCGACGCGGTTCGTGATCCTCGATCTGCCGTGGATCGGCTGTGTGTGGGTGGCCGATTCACTCACCGACGGCACCACGGGAGACCGCTGATGAGCACCGCGCACGACTTCGACTTCTTCTTCGGCGACTGGGACGTCGCCCACCGCAGGCGCACGGACTTCCTCGACGCGGACAGCGGCTGGGAGGAGTTCTCCGCGACGAACCGCTGCTGGAGCCTGTTCGACGGGGCGGCGAACATCGACGAGATGGACTGCCCCACGCGAGGGTTCAAGGGGCTGACGCTGCGGCTCTTCGACCACGCGGCGGGTACGTGGTCGCTGAACTGGTCGTCCAGCCGTACGGGCGTCCTGTTCCCGCCGGTCATCGGCCGGTTCGACGGTGACGGGCGAGGCGTGTTCGAGGGGGACGACACGCACGACGGCAAGGACGTCCGCGTGCGGTTCGTGTGGTCGGGGATCTCGGCGACGACGGCGCACTGGGAGCAGTTCTTCTCGGTGGACGGCGGCGACACGTGGCTGTCGAACTGGACGATGGCGTTCACCCGTCGCGCCTGACCCGGTCCTGAACCCTGCCCCGACGCGCCGCACTGACCTCGCGTCAGATGTGCCGCGCGAAGGCGTGCACGGTGAACTCCGGGTCGGCGCGCGGGACTTCGGGGTCGGGGAGCGCGGCGAGACGGTCGGCGGCACGAGGTGGAGTACGGCCCCAGGCGGCGGACCGGGCGCGGGGTATGCCGCCGCGGGTCTCGTCGTGGACCGCGGCTTCCTTGTCGTAGTCCAGCACCGGCGGTCAGCTCGCGCCGTGCGTGGGAGCGATCTCCTGGACGCGCTGGGCGAGGCCGAAGTCGAGGTGGGTGATCGCGCCGCCCACGCTGTGGGTGTTCACGGACACGTCGACCGTGTTGTAGCCGAGGGTCAGGTCGGAGTGGTGGTCGAGCTCGTCCTGGATCTGCGCGATGTGGACGACGAGGGCCGTGGCCGCGAAGTGGTTGGCCAGGCGGTAGGTCCGGGTGAGTCTGTCGTCGGCCACGCTCCATCCCGGCAGCTCGGCGAGACGGTCCTCGATCTCCTTCTGGGACAGCGGCTCCAAGGGCATGACCAGGTCCTTTCCCTGTGATGTGCGAGGAGTTCCAGCGTCCCACAGGGGTGGTGCCGCGCGCCCCTCGGCTACGGTCGTGACATGACGACTGCCGTGCGTGCTCACCGGTCCGGAATCGGTCCTCTGCTGCGGGAGTGGCGGGAACGGCGGCGGGTGAGCCAGCTGGAGCTCGCCCTGCGCGCCGATTCGTCCGCCCGGCACCTCAGCTTCGTGGAAACGGGCAGGTCGCGGCCGAGCGAGGAGCTCGTCCTGCGGCTCGCGGAGCATCTGGAGGTGCCGGTGCGGGAGCGCAACGCGCTGCTGCTGGCGGCGGGTTACGCGCCGCGGTTCGCGGAGACACCGCTCGACGACCCGTCGATGGGCGCGCTGCGGGAGGGCCTGGACCGGCTGCTGCACGGCTACGAGCCGTATCCGGCGCTGGTCGTCGACGCGACGTACACGGTGGTCACCGCCAATCGGGGCATCGCGATGCTGATGGAGGGGATTCCCGAGTCGCTGCTGGCGCCGCCGCTCAACGCGATGCGGCTCACCCTGCACCCGGAGGGCCTCGCGCCCCGGATCCGGAACCTGCGCGAGTGGCGCGGGCACCTCCTCGCGCAGATGGAGCGGCAGATCGCGCTGGACCGGTCGGAGGCGCTGCGGTCGGTGTACGACGAGGTCAAGGCGTATCCGGTGGCGGACAGGGATGTCGAGGACCACGAAAAGGACGGCGGGGAGGACGCCGGGGCGGTGCCGTACTTCGCGCTGCCGATGGTGATCGAGCACGACGGGCAGGTCCTGTCGTTCGTGTCGTCGATCTCGACGTTCAACACCCCGATGGACGTGACGGTGGCCGAGCTGGCGATCGAGACGTTCCTGCCGGCCGACCCGGCGACGGCGAAGTATCTGCGGTCGCTGGCACCGTAGTCGGGGAGTGGTCGGGGGATCGTGGCCGGATCCCCGCGGTAGTGGGCAGGCCACTCATCACACTGGTACCGTTCACGCGGCTCGCGCACGTGTTCAGTGCGCGAAGTGCCGCGGCCGGGAGCGCACGGCTCCCGAATCCGCTCGCCGCCCGGCACGTGGGGAGACGTGACGTGAGTGAACGGCGGCCCGCGCCGACCGTGGGTCAGGTGGTCCTTGGCAGACGCCTGCGGGAACTGCGGGAGTCGGCCGGACTCAACCGCGACGAGGCCGCCCGCGCGCTGCGCGTCACCGGCGCGACGATACGCCGTATGGAGACCGCGGAGGTCGCCCTCAAGATTCCGTACGTACAGATGCTCCTGGAGCTGTACGGGGTGCCGGAGCAGGAGGCGGAGGCGTTCGTCGCGCTCGCCGAGGAAGCGAATCTGCCGGGCTGGTGGCAGCGGTTCCACGACATCCTGCCCGACTGGTTCAGCCTGTACGTGAGCCTGGAGAGCGCGGCCGGGATCATCAGGTCGTACGAGCCGCACTTCGTCCCGGGGCTGCTGCAGACGGAGGAGTACGCGCGGGCCGTCCTGGACGCGGGCACCGTCGGCCGCACGCAGCCCGGCGACCTCGAACGCCATGTGACGCTCCGGATGGCCCGGCAGGCGCTGCTGACCCGGGAGGACGCTCCGCACCTGTGGGTCGTGATGGACGAGACGGTGCTGCGCCGGCCGCCGGGCGGCCCCAAGGTGCTGCGCAACCAGCTCGACCGGCTCATAGAGGCGGCCGAAATGCCTCAAGTCACGCTCCAGATAGCCGAGTTCGCGGCGGGCCCGCACCCGGGAACGTTCGGCCCGTTCACGCTGTTCCGGTTCCCGGTGCGGGAGCTGCCGGACATGGTCTTCAGCGAGTACGTCACGGGCGCGCTCTATCTGGACGGCCGGGAAGAGGTGGGCACCCATCTGGAGGTGCTCGACCACATCGCGGCGCAGGCGGCGTCCGCGGAGCGCACGGTGGAGCTGCTGCGGAAGCTGCGCGCCGCGCTCTGACCAGCGGCGCGCCTGACACGCGGCGCGTGGTGACCGGCGACGCGTGGTGACCGGCGACACGTGGTGACAGCAGTGCCGCGGGCCCGTCGCTGCGGGACCGCGGCACGTGAAGGCTGGGCCTGCGCCGTCAGACGAGCTTCGCCGTCAGCGTGATCTTGGTGCCGGTGAGCGCCTGGCTCACCGGGCAGTTCTTCTTGGCGTCCTCGGCCGCCGCGGCGAACCCGGCCTCGTCGAGTCCGGGCACCGTGCCCTCCACCGTGAGGTGGATGCCGGTGATGCCCTCACCCGGCTGGAACGTGACGTCGGCCGACGTGACGAGCTTGGAGGGCGGGTTGCCGCCGGTCGCCAGGCCGTTGGACAGGGCCATGGAGAAGCAGCTGGAGTGCGCGGCGGCGATCAGCTCCTCCGGGCTGGTCTTGCCGTTGGCCTGCTCGGCGCGGGAGGCCCAGGACACGGCCTGCTGGCCGATGCCGGAGGAGTCGAAGGTGACGACGCCGCTCCCCTTGAGCAGATCGCCTTCCCACACGGTGTGCGCGGAGCGCGTGGTAGCCACGGTGATTCCCTTCAGTCGGGTGCCCGTCGGGGCGTTGGGCACCATCCGACCACACCCGGACCACATATGGCCGGAATGCGCACGGGGCAGGGATCAGTCGGTGGCGTCCGCGGCGGTGCGCTTCTTACGGGCCGCGATCCAGGCGTAGACGAGGACTCCGACGAAGAGGAACAGGACCCCCTGGAAGACGGCCGCGTATCCGGCGCCGCCGACCAGCCACAGGGAGAAGCCGAACGCGGCGAGGGCGAGCACCAGGTCGCGGGCCAGTCGCAGGCCGCTGACGCGGTGACCCTGCCCGGACAGCAGGAAGTAGATCTGGGCGGCGGTCGCGAGGAGGTAGGGGACGGTCGCGGTGAACGTGGTGACGAGGACGAGCGTCTCGAAGACCCCGGCCGAGCCCGCCGTGTAGTTGTAGACGGTGAGGAGCGAGGCGAGAGTGACGGCGACGAGGACGCCGGCGGTCGGGGTGCCGCGCTTCTTCTTGGCGAACACCGCGGGGAACAGGCCGTCCTTGGCGGCGGCGTACGGCGTCTGGGCGCTCAGGAGCGTCCAGCCGTTCAGGGCACCGAGCATGGAGACCAGGGCGGCGACGGCCACGGCGGTGCCGCCCCAGGTGCCGCCGAACATGGCGTTGACGGCGTCGGAGAAGGGCGCGTCGGAGTCGACGAGCCGGTCGTGGGAGACCGTCCCGAAGACGGCGAGCGTGCACAGCAGGTAGAGGAGGGCGGCGAGGCCGGTGCCGAGGACGGTGGCGCGGCCCACGTTGCGCTCGGGGTCGCGGACCTCGCCGGCGCTGACCGAGGCGGACTCGACGCCGAGGTAGCTGAAGAGCAGGATCGCGGCGGACGCGGAGACGGCGCCGAGCGAGGAGTCTCCGCTCGCCCGGAACGGTCCGAGGTTGTCGGCGTGGAAGAAGAACAGTCCGCCGATGGCGACGAGGAGCAGTGGCGCGAACTTCAGGACTGTCGACACGAGCTGCACCGCGCCGACGTAGCGGGTGCCCGCGAGGTTGGCGAGGGCGGGCAGCCACTGGACGGTGAGCGCGGCGACGATGGTCCAGAACGTGGAGCCGTGGATCGGCAGGAGCACGTCGAGGTAGCCGACGGCGGCCACGGCGAGCGCCGCGTTCGACACCCAGGTGGTGATCCAGTACGACCAGGAGGCCAGGAACCCGGCGAAGTCGCCGAACGCCTCGCGGGCGTAGACGTACGGTCCGCCGGTCTGCGGATGGCGGCGGGCGAGGCGGCCGAAGACGAGTGCGAGGGTGATGGCTCCGACGGTCAGGACCCCGAACGCGACGAGGCTGATGGTGCCGAAGGGGGCGACGGAGGCCGGGAGCAGGAAGATGCCGCCGCCGATGATGTTGCCCATCACGAGGGCGGTGGCGACGGGGAGGCCGAAGCGGCGGGCGTGCTTGTTGGGGAGCTCTTCGTGCTGCGGGGCCGGAGCCGGCTTCGTCACGGTTCCGGTGTGGGGCATGGGGTGGTGCGCCTCTCTCGTGCGGGCGCCGACCGGGATCGCCGGGCGACGTCCCATGGTCGGCCCCCGGCACACACCGTTCAAAATCAGGCGGATTCGTCCTGCGGAGTGACCGTCGCGGCCGTAAATGATGCGTCTGGGGCGGGTTCGTGCCGGAATTCGTCCAGTGGGACCTGGGGGCCGCAGCCCTCGCGCAGCCAGCGGCGGAGCACGTGGTGGACCTGCTGGGCGCCCACCAGCTCGGCACCCTCGGCGACCGGCGGCGAGAAGGCCGCCGGGGCGAGCAGGAACGGGTGTCCCTGGGCGCCGCCGAGGCCTCCGTGGGAGCCGATCTGCTCCTCGAAGGCGAGCACTTCACCCTCGGCCGGGTCGTACCAGGAGTTCACCATGATGTCGGCGGTGTGCGGGAAGGAGTCGGTGCGGCGGACCGCGTCGGCCGCGTGCGCGCCGAAGTCGGCCAGGGGTCCCGGGCGCTCGTCGAGGTCGGCCAGGGGGATCTCGGCGCCGCGCGCGCCGAGGACGACGGCGCCGTGCTCCTCGCTGCGCACCAGCAGGAAGCCGATGCCGGGATGGTTGGCGAGGGTGGTCAGGAGCGCCGGGTGGCGGGCGTCGATCTCCTCCTTGCTCATGCGGTGCGGCACGTCGGGGAAGGAGACCAGGCCGAGGTTGCCGGAGGCGAGCACGATCGGCTCGGAGCGGCGCGACGCCGGGCGGTGCTTCTCGCCGCCCTCCTCGACGGGCCTGCGCAGCGCGGCCCTGACCGCCGAGCGGGCCTCGGCCCCACTGTGGGTGCGCCGGGCCCGGCGCGGCACGGGCAGGCCGCAGCCCGCCCGGACGAAGTCCTGGAGGCCGAGCCCGTAGCGGGCGCGGAACGTCTCGCCGGGGCTCTGCCCGTGATCGGACAGGACGACGATCCGGTACCGGCGCGGGGCGTGCTCGGCGACCTTCGCGATCAGCGCGAGGGAGCGGTCGAGGCGCGCCAGGACCTTCTGTGCGTCGCGGCTCACGGGTCCGGAGTGGTGGGCGACCTCGTCGTACGCGACCAGGTCCGCGTAGACCGCGCTGCGGCCCGCGAGCATGTCGCCCATGACGGCGGCGACGACGACGTCGCGCTCCACGACGGTCGCGAAGGCGCGGATGAGCGGGTAGAGGCCGCCGCGGCCGATGCGGGGGCGCTGCCGGGTCAGGCGGGCCCGGGTGGACTGGCCGACCTCGCGGGCGACCTCGGCGACGAAGGACAGGGCGGTGCGGACGGCGTTCGCCGGGTCGCTGAAGTACGCGAAGTAGCCGGCCCGCGAGCGGTTCTCCTTGCCGCGGCGGGCCGCGACGGACAGCACGAGGGCGACCTGTTCGGCGCCTCCGCTGAAGAGGTTGCCGCGGCTGGCGCCGTCCAGGGTGAGCAGGCCGCCGTCGCCGGTGTGCTCGATGGCGCGGCGCTGGAGCTCGGCGGCGCTGGTGGGCCGGTTGGAGACCTGGATCTCGCGGGTGTCCTTCTCGTACCAGCGGAACGCGGGCACGTCGTAGTTGCTGCCGTGCAGGATGCCGAGCTGGCTGGCGCCCGTCTGGCTGGACCAGTCGGTGCGCCAGGGGGTGAGGCGGTGGGTGCCGGCGCCGAGCCAGGCGCCGACGGTGGGCATCAGGTCCTGGTTCACGGCGTCGCGCAGGACGTCGTGGCCGACGCCGTCGAGCTGGAGGAAGACCGTGCCGGGGGTGGGCGGTCCGGCTCCGGGGGCCCCTCTGCGGCGGCGCCGGTCGGCGAGGCGGTACAGGCGGCGGCGGTAGGCGTCGTCGTCGCGTACGGCGAGGGCTCCCCCGGTGGCCGACGCGACCGCGGACATCACCGCGGCGACGACGACGGCGGTCTCCGGGTTGGCCTCACCTCGACCGTCGGGGACGAGGGCCAGGGCGAAGAGCAGCAGGCCGCCGTTGAGGAAGAACACGACGAGGCCGAGGACGAGCGCGGGCACCAGGAGCAGGGCGCGCACGAGAAGCGGCCACACCAGCACGGACAGGACGGCGAAGGCCCCCGCGCCGAGCGCGGCGGTGACGCCGATGCGGGTGGCGCTGTCGCCGTTGTCCGACTGGAGCTTGAAGTCAGGCAGGATCCCGGCGAGCACGAGCATCGTGACGGTGCTGACCGCCCACACGGCGATCGGCCGCCACCACATGCCGGCGAACCTCCGCCAACGCCCCTCGCCCACGCCTCGCTCACCCTCTCGTCGTCTCGTCGTCGAGCTCGCGCCAAGCGTGTCATATGAGCGTGATACGTCCGGGTTTTCCCCTGACTGCGCAGACGAGTGCCCGCCGCGGGACGACCGGGGTGCCGGCTCAGCAGCCGTCGTAGCCGGCCGTCGGCATCGACATCCGGCGGTGGACGCGCTTCTTCATCTCCGCGTTGTACGAGGGCTCCGCGAGGCCCGCGGTCTCCAGGCGGACGCCGCGGCGCTCGCACTCGGCCGTGAACTCGTCGACCGAGCGCAGCGCGGCCCGCAGGACCCGCTCGCTCGGGGCGACGAAGAGGTCGACCAGGCCCGCGTCGACATCCGTCCACAGCACGTCGTGGTCGGAGCGCAGCGAGTGGACGAGGAGCTCTCTGGTCACCACGTAGCCCCGGTCGGCGGCCCAGCGGGCGCACATCGCGTGCTGGCTGCGCGAGTCCACGAGGAAGGGGTCGGCGTCCAGCTCCTCCAGCGGAGTCAGACTGGCGATCGCCGTCACGCGTACCGCGCCGGCCGCGCTCTCTCCCGCCGGTTCACCCATGGTGTCCCCCTCACCTCCGGTTTCCCCGACGACCCTACTCCTGCCCGTAGGCTCGGGGGGAGTCGCACGGAGGAGGTCCTGGAGGTGCCGGTGGAGATCACCTGGTGGGGTCACGCCACCTGCACGGTCGAGGACTCGGGAATCCGCGTGCTGACCGACCCGCTCTTCACGCGCCGCCTCGCCCATCTGCGCCGGCGCCGCGGGGCGCCCCCGCCGCCCGAGGCCGCCGTCGCCGACCTCGTCCTCGTCTCGCATCTGCACGCCGACCACCTGCACGTCCCGTCCCTGGCCCGGCTCTCCCCCGGCACCCGGGTCCTGCTCCCGCGAGGGGCCCGGCGCGCGGTGCCCGGCCTGCGCCGTCTCACGCATCTGCGGCTCACCGAGGTCGAGCCGGGCACCGGCATAAAGGTGGGCGGCCTCGTCGTGCGCGCCGTGCCCGCGTCGCACGACGGGCGGCGCATCCCGGTGGGGCCGCACCGCTCTCCCGCGCTCGGGTTCGTGGTGAGCGGCGAGGCCCGTACCTACTTCGCGGGCGACACCGGGCTCTTCGACTCCATGGCCGAGGCGGTGGGCGAGGTGGATGTGGCGCTGCTGCCGGTCGGGGGGTGGGGGCCCTATCTGGGGCCGCACCATCTGGACGCGGGCCGGGCCGCCGAGGCGCTCGCGCGGATCGCGCCGCGCAGCGCCGTGCCCGTGCACTACGGGACGTACTGGCCGATCGGCATGGACGCGGTGCGACCGCACGAATTCCACGCGCCGGGCGAGGAGTTCGTGCGGCGCTCCGCCCAGCTGGCGCCCGAGGTGACGGTGCACCTGCTCGGTCACGGTGAGAGTGTGCTGCCGGAGGTCGCCAGGTGAATCCGGTCAGTGGCGCGGGCCACGAGCTGCTTGCCGCCGCGGTGACGCACACGCCGCCGGAGTCCACCCAGCAGGCCGTCGGATACCCGTCGCTGTTCCTGCTGATCGTGATCGGCGCGCTCGTGCCGGTCGTCCCCACGGGGGCGCTCGTCAGCTCGGCGGCCGTGGTCGCCTTCCATCAGACGGCGCCGTTCTCGCTGCTCCTGGTGTTCGGCGTCGCCGCGTTCGCGGCGTTCCTCGGCGATGTGGCGCTGTACTGGCTGGGGCAGCGCGGGATGGGGTCCAAGAACGGGTCGAAGTGGCTGGCCGCCATTCGCGAGCGGGCGCCCGAGGAGCGGCTCGCGCAGGCGCAGGACAAGCTCGCCGATCACGGGGTGATGGTGCTCGTCCTGTCCCGGCTGGTGCCCGCCGGGCGCATCCCCGTGATGCTGGCGTGCCTGATGGCGAGGATGCCGCTGCGTCAGTTCGCGCGCGGCGACGTGCCGGCGTGCCTGGCCTGGGCCGCGACGTATCAGCTCATCGGCATTCTCGGCGGCTCCCTGTTCAGCGAGCCCTGGGAGGGCGTCGTGGCGGCGGTCGGCCTGACGCTGTTGATCAGCGCGGCGCCCGCCGCCTGGCGGCGGCTGCGCGGGGACAGGGCGGACGGCTCAGACGGTCAGCACGCGTGAGGCACCCACCGGCAGGTCCCACAGGTCCTTGCGCGCAAGGCCCGCCTTCTGCCAGGCGGCCCGTACACGCGTGAGGGGTTCGAGGACGGGCTCGGCCGAGAGCAGGAACGTGGCCCAGTGCATGGGCGCCATGCGGCGCGCGCCCACGTCCTGCGCGGCCCGCACCGCATCCTCCGGGTCGCAGTGGACGTCCTTCAGCCACCAGCGCGGCTCGTAGGCGCCGATGGGCAGGAGCGCCAGATCGATGCCGGGGTAGCGGCGGCCGATCTCCGAGAACCAGTGGCCGTATCCGGTGTCCCCCGCGAAGTAGACCCGCTGCCCTTCCAGGTCGGTGAGGACCCAACCGCCCCACAGGGTGCGGCAGGTGTCGACGAGGCTGCGCTTGGACCAGTGGTGCGCCGGGACGAAGTCGAAGCGCACGCCGTCCAGTTCGGCCGCCTCCCACCAGTCGAGCTCCGTGACGCGGGTGAAGCGGCGGCGGGTGAACCAGCGGCCGAGTCCGGCGGGGACGAAGACGGGCGTGTCCCTCGGGAGCCGCTTGAGGGTGGGGGCGTCCAGGTGGTCGTAGTGGTTGTGGCTGATGACGACGGCGTCGACGCGCGGCAGGGCGCTCCAGGCGATGCCCGGGGGTGTGACGCGGGGCGGGGTGCCGAGGATCTTGCGGGACCAGACCGGGTCGGTGAGCACGATGAGGCCGCCTATGCGCAGCACCCAACTGGCGTGCCCTGCCCAGCTGACGGCGACGGTACGGGCGTCCACGGACGGCAGCGGGCCCGGCTCGAACGGCAGGGCGGCGATCTCGGTCAGGGCCTCGGGCGGCGGACGCAGCGCGCCCTCCCTGGCGAACCGGGCGAAGGCGCGCAGTCCGGGCAGCGGCGCCGTCAGGCGGTCGGCGAACGACTTGGGCCAGGTGCGTCCCCCGCCGAGCGGCCTCGGCTCGACGAGGGGCACGAAGGACGCGGGGGCATCAGCTCGCTGTGCCGTCGACTCGGACTGCTGCGTCATCGAGGACTCTCCCATCCCTTGACGTCGGCCCTGAGATCGTCGAGTGCCGACTCCAACATGCTCAACGCCCGCTGCACGTGCGGCAATTCCAGAGGTTCCGGTGTGGTGAGAGACGTCATGCGCTCCTGCGGGGTTGAGCCGAGGAAAGGGCCGGTGGACAGGCGTACCCGCAGCGCGGCGAGGTTGTCGCCGAAGCGGTGGCCGCCGGGGGTGGGCATGCCGAGCCGCTCGGAGAGGTGGTCCTCCAGGTCCTGGGCGTCGCCGACACCGCGGGCCGCGAGCGCGGGGCGCAGCCGGTCCAGGTCCGCGTACAGCTGGCGGCCGGCTTCGGGCGGCCGGGCGAGTCCGCCGGACAGGAGCACCGCGCGGTGCACGGCGGCGGCCACGCGCGCGTGGAGCGCGGTCGTGGCGTGCAGGCGGGCGGTGATCCCGGCGGGCTCGCCGAGCGCGTACGTGGCGGCCGCTGCGGCGGGGGCCGAAAGGACGGCGCCGAGCGCCGTGAGGATGTCCAGGACGCGGGCGCGCAGCGCGGCTCCGCGCGCGGTGGCGGGGAGGCGGGCGACGGCCGCGGGCAGGCCCGGTGGCAGGTAGGCGCCGGTGAGGTCGGTGACGACGGTGACGTGCTCGGGCAGCATCTCGGCGGGGCCGATGAGGACGGTGGCGCGGGCCGGGTCGCGGTGCAGGGTGTCGCGCCAGGTCTCGTCGCTGACGATGTGCAGGCCCTCCTCCGCGGCGGCCTCGACCGCCTCGTGCAGGATCTCGGGCGGCGGCACGGTCCCGGTCGGGTCGTCGGCGACGGACAGGACGAGGAGCCGCGGGTCGCCGCCCTCGGCGCGGACCCGGCGCACGGTTTCGAGCAGGGCGTACGGATCGGGGACGCCGCCGCACTCGGCGGGCGTCGCCACGTGGAAGACGGACCGGCCGAGCAGCCGCGCCTGGGGCTCCCACCAGGCCGGGCAGGGTCTCGGCAGCAGCACGTCGCCGCCGATCGCGGCGGTCAGGGCGAGGAGCAGGGGGACGCCGCCCGGCGCGGCGGCGGTGTTGGCCGGCTCGGTGGGAAGACCGCGGCGCAGCCAGTAACCGCAGGCGGCGTCGAGGAGGGAGGGGGAGCCGCCGGGTGGTTGCGGGGCCGCCGGATCCGCGGCGGCGGCCGCGGCGGCCAGCTCGGGCAGCACGGGAAGGCCGTCGTCCGGCAGCGGCGGCCCGTACCGGACGGGCCCGCGCCCCTCCAGGATCCCGTGGTCGTTCCGCCGCATGTGCCACCTCCACGCGCTGCCGGTCCGCACTACCGGGACCTCACGGGCACCTCATACCCTCCACAGCCTCTCCCGAGCCGCACACTCCCGCGCGGCCTGCGCGGGAGGGACGACGCCCGTTGCCCGGGAGCGTGAGCACGTGGGAATGCGGTGGAGGGAGGGTGCCGCTGGGCTGGGCCGAGTGGGTGACGGGGCGGCAGCGGCGGCCCGGCGCCGGTTACCCCCGCGCCCGCTCCACCCTGCGCTCGTCCCAGACGGGTTCGTCGGACTCGCGCAGCCGGCCGTCGCTGCCGAAGACGAGGTAGCGGTCGAAGGAGCGGGCGAACCAGCGGTCGTGCGTGACGGCGAGGACCGTGCCGTCGAACGCCTCCAGGCCTTCCTGGAGCGCCTCGGCGGACTCCAGGTCGAGGTTGTCCGTCGGCTCGTCGAGGAGGAGCGCCGTCACTCCGGCCAGTTCGAGCAGCAGGATCTGGAAGCGGGCCTGCTGGCCGCCCGACAGACGCTCGAACTTCTGCTCGGCCTGGGCCGTCAGCTCGTAACGCCGCAGTCGCCCCATCGCCGCGCCGCGGTCCTTGGCGTGGTCGAGCCAGAGGATGTCGAGCAGGGTGCGGCCCTGGAGCTCGGGGTGGGCGTGGGTCTGGGCGAAGTGGCCGGGCACGACGCGCGCGCCGAGCTTCCACTCCCCCGTGTGCGCGACCGTGTCGTCGGGGTTCCCGGCCAGCAGGCGCAGGAAGTGCGACTTGCCGGAGCCGTTCGAACCGAGGACCGCGACCCGCTCGCCGTAGAAGACCTCCAGGTCGAAGGGCTGCATCAGGCCGGTCAGCTCAAGGCCCTTGCAGGTGATGGCCCGCACCCCGGTGCGGCCGCCGTGCAGGCGCATGGTGATGTCCTGCTCGCGCGGCGGCTCGGGCGGGGGTCCGGCCTCCTCGAACTTGCGCAGGCGGGTCTGCGCCGCCGCGTAGCGGGACGCCATCTCGTGGCTGACCGCGGCCGCCTGCCGCAGGTTGAGGACGAGCTTCTTCAGCTGGGCGTGCTTCTCGTCCCAGCGCCTGCGCAGCTCCTCGAAGCGCGCGAACCGCTCGCGCCTGGCCTCGTGGTACGTCGCGAAGCCGGCGCCGTGCACCCACGCGTCGGCGCCGGCGGGGCCCGGCTCGACGCTGACGATCTTCTCGGCGGAGCGGGCGAGCAGCTCCCGGTCGTGGGAGACGAACAGGACCGTCTTACGGGTCTCGCGCAGCTTCTCCTCCAGCCAGCGCTTGCCGGGCACGTCGAGATAGTTGTCCGGCTCGTCGAGGAGGAGGACCTCGTCGGTGCCGCGCAGCAGCGCTTCGAGGACGAGTCGTTTCTGCTCGCCGCCGGACAGCGTGCGGACCTCGCGGAACTGGGCCGTGTCGTACGGGATGCCGAGGGCGGCCGTGGTGCACATGTCCCAGACCGTCTCGGCCTCGTAACCGCGCGCCTCGGCCCAGTCGGACAGCGCCTGCGCGTAGGCGAGCTGCGCCGCCTCGTCGTCGACGGTCATGATCAGGTGCTCGGCCTTGTCGACGGCCTTCGCCACCTCCCTGATCCGCGGAGTCGAGACGGATACGAGCAGGTCGCGCACGGTCGTCTCGTCGCGCACGGAGCCGACGAACTGCGACATCACGCCGAGTCCGCCGCCGACGGTGACGGTGCCGCCGTGCGGCTTCAGCTCGCCGGAGATCAGCTTGAGGAGGGTCGTCTTTCCCGCGCCGTTCGGCCCGACGAGGGCGACCACGGAGCCCTCCCCGACCCGGAAGGAGACATCACCGAGCAGCGCCCGCCCGTCCGGCAAGTAGTACTCGAGGTGCGCGGCTTCCAGATGTCCCATGGTCCGCATTGTGGGCGCCCGGCCGGGTGAGGAGCAAAACGATTACGGCACGCCCTGCGGGTACGGGGTCCCGGGGCGGGTACACGTGCGCAATGTGCGCTGACCTGAACCATCGGACGACCTGGCGGACCGCGTCCCCTCCCAAACCCGGCCTGCGCGGCCCGCTCGCCGCCCTTGACCTGCGTGTTTTCGAGTACGCGGCGCGCCGGCACTGGCCGGGCGGCGACCGTGTCCTGCCCCGGCTGAGCCGCAGCGCGAACCATGGGGTGCTGTGGTTCGCGGTGGCGGGGGCGCTGGCGGTGGGCGGTTCGCCGAAGGCCCGCCGCGCCGCCGTGCGCGGGGTCGCCTCGCTCGCCGTGGCGTCCGCGACGATCAACACGCTCGGCAAACGTTCGGTACGCAGGCCCCGGCCCGCGCTCGACCCGGTGCCGCTGGTGCGGCGCCTGAAGCGGCAGCCGGTCACGACGTCGTTCCCGTCCGGGCACGCGGCGTCGGCGGCCGCGTTCGCCGCCGGAGTCGCGCTGGAGTCCCGCCCGCTGGGCGCGCTGGTGGCGCCCCTCGCGTTCTCCGTCGCCGCGTCCCGCGTCTATACCGGCGCCCACTTCCCCGGCGACGTCCTCGCGGGCGCCGCGCTCGGGGCGGGCGCGGCCTTCGCGGTACGGGGCCTCGTACCGACCCGCGACCAGATGCCGTCGCCGGGCCGCCCCCTGGTGGACGACGTGCCGGCGCTGCCCGGCGGGGAGGGCCTGGTGATGGTGGTCAACACCGGCGCGGGCAGTCCGGACCAGGCGCGGACGCTGCGCGGTCTGCTGCCGCACGCCGAGATCGTCGAGGCCGAGGGGTCCGATCTGCCGGCCGCGCTGGAGAAGGCGGCGACCCGGGCGCGGGCGCTCGGGGTGTGCGGCGGGGACGGCACGGTGAACACCGCGGCGGGCGTCGCCCTGCGCCACGGTCTGCCACTGGCCGTTCTTCCCGGCGGCACCCTCAACCACTTCGCGTACGACCTGGGGATCGAGGAGCCGGGCGATCTGTCGCGGGCCGTCGAGGCGGGCGAAGCCGTGGCCGTCGACGTCGGCCGCTTCCGGTCGTCCGCCACCTCCGGGATCTTCCTCAACACCTTCAGCCTGGGCGTGTACCCGGAGCTGGTGAAGGAACGCGAGCGCTGGTCACGGCGGATCGGCGGACGGCTCGCCGATGTGGTGGCCGCCACGCACGTGCTGCGCCGCGATCACCCCTTGCAGGCCGAACTGGACGGCAGGCGACGGCCGTTGTGGATGGTGTTCGCCGGGAACTGCACGTACCGCCGGATGGGTTTCGCGGCGGGCCGGCGGGCGGATCTCGCGGACGGGCTGCTCGACGTGCGCGTGGTGCACGGTGGCCGGCTGCCGGGCGTACGCCTCTTGGCGGCGGCGTTCGCGGGGCCGCTGTCCCGCTCCCCGTTCCACGCCGCGGTCCGGCGCACGCGGCTGCGCATGGACCGCATCAGCCCCGGCACCCCACTGACCTTCGACGGTGAAGTGGGTCCTTGCGGGCGGGAGTTGACCATCGACAAGCGGCACGAGGCGCTACGGGTGTACCGGCCGCTGACCATGATGTGACACCACGAGTCAGTCCGCATCATGAGATGGCCATCTCAATATTCGGCATCGCGGCGTACGGTGATCTCGCTGGGTTCGACCGTTCACCGCTCACCGTTTCTCGCGAAGGGGTCCACCATGCCGAAGGAGACGGCTGTCTACACGCACGGCCATCACGAGTCCGTGCTGCGCTCCCACACCTGGCGCACCGCCGCCAACTCGGCGGCGTATCTGCTCGGTTCGCTGAAGCCGCACATGAAGATCCTGGACATCGGGTGCGGTCCGGGCACCATCACCGCCGACCTGGCGGCGCTGGTCCCCGAGGGACATGTCACCGGCGTGGACCAGGCCGCGGGGATCCTCGACCAGGCGCGGGCGACGGCGGCCGAACGCGGCCTGACCAACGTCGACTTCGCGACGGCGGACGTCCACGCGCTGGACTACCCGGACGACACGTTCTGTGTCGTGCACGCCCACCAGGTGCTCCAGCACGTCGGCGACCCGGTACAGGCCCTGCGCGAGATGCGCCGCGTCACCAAGCCCACCGGGTTCATCGCCGTCCGCGATGCGGACTACGCGGCCATGACCTGGTACCCGAACACTCCGGCCATGGACGACTGGCTGGACCTGTACCGGCGGGTCGCCCGCGCCAACGGCGGCGAGCCGGACGCGGGCCGGCGCCTCAAGTCCTGGGCGCTGGAGGCCGGCTTCGACGCGGCCGACATCAACTCGTCGTCCTCCACCTGGTGTTACTCCACACCTGAGGAGATCGACTGGTGGAGCGGCCTGTGGGCGGACCGCACCGTCGCCTCCGCGTACGCCGAGCGCGCGGCGCAGAGCGGCCACGCGAAGCCCGGACAGCTGGCAGCGGTCTCCGAGGCGTGGCGGGCCTGGGGGAAGCAGCCCGACGCCTGGTTCTCGGCGCTGCACGGCGAAATCCTGTGCCGCAAGACGGATCGCGGGGGCGCCGCCGGCTGACCCGCGCCGAGCCGGGCGCTGCGGGGCCCGTGCCACCGGGAGGCCGGTGACACGGGCCCCCGCCTGTTCATGGCCGATCCCCGGAAACGATCACACGTCCGCACGTGGCCAACTACGCTCACCGCTATGGAGATCCTGGGAACCACGCTGCGTATCTGCGTCGAGGACCTGGAGTCCTCGGTCGCGTTCTACGAACGGCTCGCGGGCAGCCGGGCCCTGCGCTTCGAGCGCGGCGGCGTCTCCGTCGCGGCGGTCGGCTGCTTCCTCCTCATGAGCGGGCCGAAGGAGGAGATCGACGTCCTGCGCAAGGTCTCGGCGACGATCGCCGTTCCGGACGTCGACGAGGCCCACGCCGTGCTCAGCGCGTCCGGCGCACGCGTCCTCGCGGGGCCGGTCCCGACGCCCGCGGGCCGCAATCTGATCGCGATGCACCCTGACGGATCGGTCTTCGAGTACGCCGACCGGCAGGGGCAGGCCCAGTCCTAGAGCAGGGGCACCGGCCCGCCCACGTATTCTCGCCCGGGGCACATGGGAGCGAGGACGGTGAACATGGCGGGCAGCGACGGCGGCGCCGGGGAGACCCGGGAGCCCGGGGAATCCGCGAAGCGCGGCGGGACCCGGCCGCCGCTCGGCTCGCGCGCGCGGGACGCGATCCGCGAGCGCATCGTCGACCGGCGCTACCCGCAGGGCTCCCGGCTCGTGGAACGCGAGATCGCCGCAGAGCTCCAGATGTCTCGCGTCCCCGTACGGGAGGCGCTGCGCTCACTCGTCACCGAGGGCCTGCTCGAACTCCTGCCGCACAGCGGGGTGCGCGTGCGGCGGCTGGCGCGGGCCGACGTGGAGCATCTCTACGAGGTGTGGGAACCGCTGGCCGTACAGGCGTCGCGGCTCGCGGCCCGGCGCGTTGCGCGGGCCGCGCCACAGGAGCCGGAGGGGCTCGGCGCGCTGCGCGGGACGCTGGACGTGGCGGAGCGGGCGGCCGCGGCGGACGAGGGAGCGAGTGAAGTGGCCGCGCACACCGCGTTCCACGAGGGCATCGTGGCCCTGTCCGGGAACCCGCTCCTCGCGCGCACCATGGAGCAGCTCGGCTGGCAGCTCCAGCTGCTGTTCGGTATGCGCGAGGAGCCGGCCCACATGCGGGCGCAGCACGCGGTGATCTTCCGGCACATCGTCGCGGGCGACGAGGAGACCGCCGCGGCGAGCACGCTGCTGCATGTGCGCGACAGCCGGTCGGTGGCGCTGCGCTCGCTCTTCGGCGACGAGAACGATCACGGTGGCGGTGGCGGTGGCAGTGCCGCCGCCTTGTATACCAACCTCGCGTAGAACCCACTCACCCACACACATGGTCGACCGGACGCCCGGCGGATCCCGCCATAAATACCCAGCTCACACCCAGGTCGCACCCCAGCGGAATCATCCCCTCCTTGCCCGCTCTCCCATCTTGGTATACAAAACGTTGGACCAACCGATCCCTCCCGCCGTCCGCCGAGGAGCCCCCGCATGTGCGTCGAGAACTGCCCCCCGCCGTCGAACCGGCTGACCCGCCGAGGCGTGCTCGCGGGTGCCGCCGCGCTGGCGGGCACCACGGCCGCCCTCGCCGCCGCGCCCGGCGCGTCCGCCGCCCCGTCCACCGGCATGTCCGCCGCCCGCTCCGCCGGCGCCCCCCGCGGCGGTGACCTCGTCATCGACGGCGGCACGCTCCTCGACCCCGCGACGGGCGAGGTCACCGAGGACGCGGTCGTCGTCATCCGCGACGGCGTCGTCCGCGCGGCCGGGACCCGGGCACGCGTCGACGTCCCCAAGGGCGCCACCGTCCTCGACGCGCGCGGCCGGTGGGTCCTGCCCGGACTCATCGACTCGCACATCCACCTCAACACCGCCGCCGAGGCGAAGACGGCCGTCCGGCTCGGCGCCACCAGCGCGCGCAGCGGCTCGACGAACTTCTACCAGGACATCGCCGTACGGGAGTTGGCCCGCCAGGCACCGAAGCTCGCCCCGAGACTGCGGGCGGCCGGCATCTTCGTCACACCCGACCTCGGCGACACGGTGCTCGGCGACCCGGACCTCACCCCGCTCGCCCGGCTCAGTGAGGGCGTGCGCTCGCCCGAGGCGCTGCGCCGGGTCGTCCAGGTCAACCTGGCCCGCGGCGCCGACGTCATCAAGACGCGCGTGAACGAGCGCGCCGGTCTGCCCGAGCAGGACCCGCTCGCCCAAGTCTACAGCCACGAGCAGCTGTCCGAGGTCGTCGCGGCCGCCAGGCGCGGCGGCAAGGGCGTGCTGTGCCACAGCTACAGCGAGAAGGGCTGCCACGACGCGGTGACAGCCGGCATCACGTCGCTGGAGCACGGCGCGTTCGTCGGCGAGCGCACCCTGCACGAAATGCGGCGCAGGGGCACGTACTTCACGCCGACGATGATCGCCATCGCGGGGATGATCGGCTCCAGCAACCCGGTGCTCGACGAGCGCGGGCGGACCTACCTGCCCAAGCTCAAGGCCGCCGCGCTCGCGGCGCACGAGCTGGGCGTGCCCCTCGTGTCCGGCACGGACTCGTCGGGCGGCGAGGTCGAGCCGATCGGCAGTGAGATCGAACTGATGCACTCGGCGGGCCTGTCCGCGCTCGACGCGATCCGCACGGCGACCGTCAACGCGGCCCGCCTCCTCGGCCTGGACGGCACGGTGGGGCGTCTCGCGCGCGGCTTCGCGGGCGACGCGATCCTCGTGTCCGGCGACCCGCTGGCCGACATCTCCGTGCTGAAGAAGCCGGTGCGCGTGGTGCGCGCGGGGGTCGCCGTATGAGCGCCGTCGTCTTCAGGAGCGTACGCCCGCTCGGTGCGACGGAAACCGTGGACCTCACGGTCGTCGACGGGGTGATCGCCGACGGTCCGGCGCCCGAGGGTGCCGAGGTCGTCGACTGCGGCGGCCGGATCGCGCTGCCCACTCTCGTGGACGCGCACATCCACCCGGACAAGACCGCGTGGGGCGAGCCCTGGGTGTCGCGCAAGCCCGCGTCGGGGATCGCCGAATTCGCCGCTGCGGACGCCGAGTTGTACCGCTCGCAGACCACGCCCCTCAAGGACCGCGCGCAGCGTCTGATGGCGCACGCGGTCACCCGGGGCACTCGGGCGATGCGGGCCCATGTCGATGTCGCGCCCGCTTTCGGCCTTGCCGGTGTCGAGGGTGTCGGCGCCGCGCGGGAGACTCTGCGGGACGCGCTCGACGTGCAGATCGTCGCGTTCCCGCAGCACGGCGTCCTGCGGGCGCCCGGTACCGCGGAGCTCCTCGAGGAGGCGGCCCGCACCGGTGGCATCGACATCGTGGGCGGTATCGACCCGATCGGCTTCGACGAGGCGCTCGACGCCCAGCTCGACCTGGTCTTCGGCATCGCCGACCGGCACGGCGTGGGTGTCGACATCCACCTCCACGACCAGGACGGCCCCGGCCTGACGGCGGTCCACGCGATCATCGACCGGACCAGGGCGCTGTCCCTCCAGGGCAAGGTCAGCATCAGTCACGCGTTCTGCGTGCCCGGCCTCGAAGGGGTCGAACTCGACCGGATGGGCGCCGAGTTGGCGGACGCGGGGATCTCCCTGACGACCGTCGCGCCGTCGCGGCCGCTGGTCCTGCCCACGCGCCGGCTCCGCGAGCTCGGGGTACGGGTCGGGCTCGGCTCGGACGGGGTGCGCGACTCGTGGAGCCCGTTCGGCAACGCCGACATGCTACACCGGGCGCACCTGCTCGCGCGGGCCCAAGGGGCGCGCCTGGACGAGGAGTTGGCCGACGCCTTCCGTGTCGCCGCCGACGACGGCGCCCGTGTCGTCGGCCTCCCCCACCTGGATCTGTCCCCCGGCTCACCGGCCGACTTCTTCCTGGTGCGCGGCGAGTGCCTGCCCCAGGTCGTGGTGGACCTGCCCGCGCGTGACCTGGTGGTCAGGGCGGGCCGGGTCGTGGCCAGGGACGGCGAGCTGCTGCTGCCCTGACCACCCGCTCCGTTCGCGCCCCGGTCAGGACTCGCTGGGACGCATGCTGAAGTCGTACTGGGCGGGCAGCCGTTCGCCCGGTGCGGCGAGGCGCGCCCACAGTTCGGCGATGACCTCCGAGCCCTCGCGCAGGTCGGCGACCTCGAAGCCCTCGTCGAACACGGCCCGTGCCGCCTCCTTGTCGCCCTCGGCGAGCAGGAGCCGGACCTCGACGAGCCGGAAGCGGCCGCGGGCGCGGGTCGTGGCGTGCAGCCGGTCCCAGACGGCGCGGGCCGGTCCGGGGCGGCGGGCCGCGAGCAGCGCGTCGATGGCCTCGCGGCCCAGCGCCGCGGTGGCCGCCGTCCATGCCTCGCCGTCGTCGCGCCGCTCCTGGCACAGGTCGTCGAAGGCTTCGGCGTAGCGGTCGGCGGCGCGTTCGCGATGGCCCGCCTCCTGGTCGGCGACGGCGAGGCAGCGCAGCAACGGCCAGAGGGACGGGGCGAGTTCGAGGCCCCGCTCCCAGCTGCGCACCGCCTGGGCCAGGTCGCCCGCGTGCCATTGGGCGACGCCGAGGTGGTACTCGGTGAGCGGCTGTGCGGGCGCCGTCTCCAGCATGTCCCGCCAGTGCGGCGCGACGAGGGTGGGGCCGGGCGGTCCGACGCGGCGCGGCTCGGGGATGGAGCCGGTGCGCAGGAGGTCGAGCCAGGGTGCCTGCGCCGGGCCGAGGGTCGACTCGGCGAAGGGGGTGCCGGGCAGCTTGAAGTCGCCGCGCAGCACTTCGAGGGCGCCCCAGCCGGAGCCGGACGCGAGCAGCTCCCCCGGTTCGGTGTCGGCGTGCGGGCGCCAGGCTGCGTAGGCGGCGTCGACATCCGCCCTCGGCAGCGCCGCTTCGAGGCACTCCTCGACCTCGCCGCGCGCGGCCGCCCAGTCCTCGGCTGAGTGCACGGCGTCGGGCGCCGCGGACAGCGGTCCGTACGACTCCAGCCACGCGAACTCGCCCTCGGCGTCGAGGCGTACGTGCTCCAGCTGGGTGCGGGCGAGGCCCGCCTGGATCTCGGCGTAGCCGCCCGTGTCCGGCTCGGTCAGCCACTCCTGCCAGCGCCGGCCGCCCGCGCCGTGGCCCCAGAGGAACAGCTTGCGGCCGCGCAGCAGGTCGGTCGAGGTCTGTACGAGCCCGTGACCGTCGTCGTCGAGCGCGGCGATCCAGCGGCGCTGCCCGTCGGGGACCTCGTAGAAGTAGTCGGCCGGGTATTCGCCGCTGAGGGGGTAGGTGCGGTCCACGCCGTCGTACTCCGGGACGGGGACGCGGCGCAGGCTGCGCTCGTAGCCGAAGTGCCAGGCCTCGTCGGCGGGGGCGAGGACACGGTGTTCCTCGGGGACGGCGATGTTCGACCACCAGTAGACGGGCGCGGGCCGTTCGTGGGGGTTGCGTATCCGCACCCCCACGTGGAGGAAGTCGGATCCGGCGGGCAGCCACAGGTCCACCTGGAACGGCAGGTCGCGCAGGCGCTCCCACTCCCACAGGCGCAGCATGTCGCCGCCGTCGGGGGCGGTGACGCGGGCGGCGTGCAGGGGTGCGCAGGACAGGGTGGTGTGCCCGGTCGCGCCGATGTTCCACTCGATGCCGCCGGAGAACCAGGCGCCGTTGAGCGCGAAGTCGGCGGGCTGGAACACCGGGTTGCGGTAGAGGAGTTCGCGCCCGGTGGGCTTGTGGAACATCGAGTGGATGCGGCCGCCGAGACCCGGCAGGACCGTGACGCGCAGCCGGTCGTTCTCGATCACGAGCGTGTCGAGGGTGACGGGGGCGCGCTCGCGGCCGTAGCCGTTGTTGAGCCGCTCCGGCAGGACGCTGCGCAGCTTCTCGTAGCCGATCTGGCGGGCCATGTCGCGGGGCATGCCCTGCTTGGAGCGGTCGTCGAGTTCGTGCAGTTCGTCGAGGGGCCGCAGTGGTGGCAGCGGATCGGGGGCGCCCACCGCCACGCCGGGCAGGGTCAGTGCGTCGCGTCGAAGGGTCGTCCGCTCGGCCTGCGAGTCCGTCAAGTCCGCCTCCTGGTTCGCGGGGCCCGCCGTCCGCACGCGGTGTGCCCCGACGACCATGGAACAGGCTCGCCCATCAGCTGACCAGGGGCTCTCCAGGTCAGAATTAAGCAAAGGCGCAATTCGGCCCGCCGGGTTACTCTCCGCGGATGGGAACGCAGCACACCTATCGGGTCATCGTCCGCGGCACGTGGGACGGTCTGGCGGACGGAGCGCGCGAGCGGCTGCTCGCCGAGGTCGACGAGCACGGGCTCGCGTCGATGAAGTTCACGCCGGAGGGATCTCTCACGTACGACCGGGTCCTCAAGCACTTCTCGTACCGGTTCGTCGTGGAGTCGGACGCCGAGGACGGCGAGGAGATGGCTGAGGCGCTCGCCGAGGAGCGGGCCGAGGCGTCACTCAGGGCTCTGGGTGAGGGTTACGGCTTCGGTGCGCTGAAGTCGTCCGCGACGGACATGGACACGATGAAGGTCAATCGGAAGCACCGGGCATCTCGGCCGTGAGCGCCCAGCGCTCGTGGTCGCGCCAGGCGCCGTCCACGAAGATGAAGTCGGGCGAGTAGCCCTCCAGGCGGAAACCGGCGCGGCGGGCGAGCGCGATGGACGCCTCGTTGCCCGGCTGCGCGTTGATCTCCAGGCGGTGCAGCCCGAGGGGCCCGAAGGCGTACCGGACGACGAGGCCGAGGCCCTCGCTCATGAGGCCGCGGCCCGCCGCGTGCGCGAACGCGCCGTAGCCGAGGGCGCCGCTGCGGAAGCCGCCGCGGACGATGTTGTTGATGTTGATGAAGCCGGCGATGCCGCCACCGCCCTCGTCGCCCGCCCGCTCGCACACCAGGAATCCGCAACGGGTCGGATCGTCGATGAGGGCGCCCGCGTAGGCGGCATAGGTGTCGGCTGCGGTGGGCGGGAAGAGCCAGGGGTGGTGCAGGTGCGCGCTCTCCCGCGCCCTGGCCGTGAACTCTTCGCCGTCCGCCAGCGTGAAGGGGCGTATGCCCACGCGGGGGCCTTCGTCGAGGTGGCGGCCGGTGGCAGACATCCGGCCAGCCTACGCGGCGGCCGTGGTGCGGCAGCGGGTCCGTGTCACTTGCGCCTGCCGGTCACGTGCGCCTGCTGTCGTCGGGGCTCATCGGTGGACCCTTCCGTCGGAGCGACGCGTGCCTTCCCCGCCCAGCATGTGCAGCCGGGCGGGGTTCGCGCACGGCGGCGTGTCCCTCCGGGGTGGGGCCTGCGGGCCGTACGGGTGACGGCCCGCAGGCTCCGGGCGGCCCTACTGTCCGACGACCGGCAGCTCCAGGACGCCGGTGTCCTCGGGCGAGCTGGTGACGGTGACGGGCTTGATTCCCTTGTTGCCGCCGTACGCGTCGTCGCTGGCCGCGATGACGAACTGGAGGCGGTGCCCCGTCTCGTAGCGGTGGACGATGCCGGGCAGTGACACCGTGAAGGAGCGGGTCACGTCCGGCACACGGACCGGTGCGACCAGTCGGTGGACGAGTGTCTTGCTGCCGTCCGGGGCGATGTCGTACAGCTTCGCGAAGAGGACGAGTTTGTCGGCGGCGTCGTCCGAGTTCTGGACGCGCTCGGTCTTCGGTGAGACGACCTTGAGGGTGGCCTTCGGGGAGCCCACGACGTCGGTCGTGCGGGTCAGCGGCTCGCTGGTCCAGCCGAGGTAGGTACCCGCGGTGTCGCGCGGGGCGGGGTCGGGCAGGCCGATCAGGCCGGCGAGGGAGGACTCGGAGTGGCTGGTGGGGATCAGCCAGTTCCGGTACTCGCGGCTGCCGCGCGCGACCTTCGCGCGGTTGTCGACGAGCTTGCCGTCGCCGGAAAGATACAGCTTCCGGCTCAGCGCCGGGACGCTCTGCGCGGTGGCGTAGGTCTGGTTCGGGTCCGTGATCCAGTCGCGGTAGTAGGCGAACGCGGGCCCGGTGTCGACGTCCTTCTTGTGCTGGAGGTAGCGGTCGAACCAGGCGAGGATCCGCTTGCCGACGTACGAGGTCTCCAGGTTGCCCTGCGCGAGGTTGAGTTCGCCGCTCGCCGGATCGGTGAGGCCGCCGCTGTGGCCCCAGGACTGCCAGATCATCTTGGTGGTCGTGCCCTGCGCCTTGAGGGTTCCGTACGTGGCCTGCGCCTCGTTCAGGTTGAAGAGGCTGTCGGACTGGCCCTGCACGAGCAGCGTCGGCGCCTTGACCTGCTTCAGATACGAGACCGGCGAGACGCTGCGCGCGTAGTCGAGCATCGGTCCCGCCTTGGCGGACGGGTAGCGGCCGGAGTTCAGAGTGCTGATCGTCTCGCAGGCGTCGGTGACGAAGTGCAGGCAGGTCAGCTTGTTGATCCGGGACGGGTCGAGGGACTGTTCGAGGAGGGGCTGGCCCTCACCGATCAGGTAGAAGCCGTTGGTCCACTGCCACTTGAAGGCGCCGGGGACGGAACGGTCGGCGGCGTTGTTCGGGTCGAGGGAGTACGCCAGGTCGTTCCAGGTGATCATCGGGACGAGCGCGTCGACGCGGTGGTCCACGGCCGCGGTGGCCAGCTGGATCGCGCCGCCGTACGAGCCGCCGATCATGCCGACGCGGGGGTCGCCCTTGCCGTCCTTGGTGACGTAGTCGGCCTTCGTGCCGTCGTCGGCCGCGCGGGTCCCGGCGAGGAAGTCGACGAGTCCGGAGGCCGCCGCGCCGTCGATGCGGGGGTCGTCGAGGGAGACGAGGCACCCCGACTTGCCGAAGCCGAGCCCGGAGTAGACGAGCCCGACGTAGCCGCGCGCGGCGAAGGCCTTGCCGATGGCGTCGGTCGAGCCGTCCGACTTGCTGCCGCCGAAGCCGTTGGTGGCGAGGACGGCGGGCGCGGTGTGGGCCGCGTCGACGCCGGCGGGCCGGTAGAGGTCGGCGTCCACGACACAGCTGCGGCCGCCGGCCTGGACCGTGAACTTGAGTGCGGTGACGGTGTATTCGCCCGTCTGCTGCGTCTGCGGCGCGGCGTACGCGGGCGCCGCGAGGGCGAGGGGCGCGGCGGTCATGGCGCCGAGAGCGAGGGCCAGCGGCAGTGGTGATCGTGGTCGGGATCGGGGCACGGCACGGGACACGGCTACCTCCACGCTGAGGAAGACCCACCGGCTACCGACCGGTAAGTCTGGGCGTGGTCATGTTGTGACACGTGTCATACGCGGGTCAATCACCGGGACGCGTGTTTCTTGACGAAGATTCAGTAAGCGAACGATTCAGGCCAGCGCGGGCACATCCAGGGTCAACGTCCCCGCATCCGCGTCGAGTTCACCGGGAATGCCGAACGGGATCGTCAGCGCCCCCTCGCAGTGCCCGAACCCGAACTCCTCGACGATCGGTACGCCGAGACCGCCGAGCCGGTCGGCGAGCAGCACCCGCAACCCGTCGTACGCGTCGCACTCCGCCCAGGACCCGAGCAGGATCCCGGAGACCCCGTCCAGCCAGCCCGCGCGCAGGAGTTGGGTGAGGTAGCGATCGATGCGGTACGTCTCCTCGCCGGTGTCCTCCAGGCACAGCAGCCCGCCCGCGGCCGACGGTCGGGCGTGCGGGTTGCCCAGGTCGGCGGCGAGCAGACAGAGGCAGCCGCCGAGCGTGACGCCGCGCGCGGTGCCGCCCACGAGCGCCCGCCCGCCCTCCACAGCCTTGATCGTCCGTACGGTCTCGGGTGCGAAGAGCGTGGCCCTCAAGTGGTCTTGTGCGCGGGCGCTCTTGAGGAAGTCGGCCGCCGCGACCATCGGCCCGTGCAGGGTCGCGAAACCGAGCCGGGCGGCGAACGCCTCGTGCAGCGCGGTGATGTCGCTGTACCCGACGAACACCTTGGGCCCGGCGGCCCGCATCGCGTCCCAGTCGAGCAGGTCGGCCATGCGCTGAGCGCCGTATCCGCCCCGGGCGCACAGGACGGCGTCGACGGACGGGTCGCACCAGGCCCGCTGGAGGCCGGCGGCACGCTCGGCGTCACCGCCGGCGAGGTAGTCGAACCGCCCGTCCACAGAGTGGACTTGGGGCTCCACGACGGGCTCGAGGCCCCAGCCGCGCAGGATGTCGAGACCTGCCTCGAGCCGGTCCTCGGGGACGGGTCCGCTGGGCGCGACGACGGCGACGCGGGCTCCGGGGGCGAGGCGCGCGGGACGGGCCAGAGGTGCGGGTGACGTCACTTGGACAGCTCCAGTATGGGGATCCCGGTCGGATGCAGGCCGAACACCTGGGCGTACAGGGAGAGTTCCGACTCCAGGACACGGATCATGGTGTCCGCGCGCCGGAAGCCGTGGCCCTCGCCCTCGAAGGCGATGTAGGCGTGCGGGACGCGCCGGCCCTCCAGGCGGGCGAGGAACCGCTCGCACTGCGCGGGCGGGCAGATCACGTCGTCGAGGCCCTGGAGCAGCAGGAACGGCGCGGTGAGCCGATCCGCGTGCTCGGCGGGCGAGCGCTCCACGTACCGCGCGGGCACCTCGGCGAGCGGCCCGACGAGCGACTCCAGGTACTGGGACTCGAAGTCGTGGGTCTCGCCGGAGCCCCAGGCCGTGAGGTCGAGGATGGGGTAGAGGATCGTGCCGCAGGCGTAGACGTCGGTGCCGGTCAGGGACGCGGCCGTGGTCCAGCCGCCGGCGCTGCCGCCGCGGATCGCGAGCCGGTCGCGGTCGGCGGTGCCCTCGGCGGCGAGCGCGAGCGCCACGGCGGCGCAGTCCTCGACGTCGACGACGCCCCACTGTTCGCGCAGACGGTTGCGGTAGGCGCGGCCGTAGCCGGTCGAGCCGCCGTAGTTGACCTCGGCGACGCCGATGCCGCGCGAGGTGAAGTAGGCGATCTCCAGGTCGAGTACGAGAGGCGAGTGTCCCGTCGGGCCGCCGTGGGCCCACACGACGTAGGGCGGCAGTTCGTCGCCGGGCGCGGCGTGGGTGGGGCTGTGCGGCGGATAGATGTGGGCGTGGACGTCCCTGCCGTCAGGGCCCGCGAAGGTGCGGATCTGCGGCTCCGGGTAGTACGCGGGGTCGACGGCGTCGGTGTGCGCGGCACCGACGACGCGCGCCCGGCCCGTCCGGGTGTCGAGCTCCACGACCTCGTGGCCGGTGCGCGGGCTGGCCGCGATGCCGACGACGCGGGTGCCGTGCGCGGCGAGGGCGGGGCTCCACTCGGTCCAGGGTCCCGCCGTGTCCACGACCTCGCCGGTCGCCGGGTCGAGCACGCCGAGCGCGGTGGCGCCGACGCCGTGGACGACGGCGATCAGGCCGCTCTCCAGCGGGGCGAACCAACCGTGGCCGATCTTCCAGAGCGGTCCGCCGAACTCCTCCTCGCGCGGGCACAGGGGCCGCGGTACGCCGCCCGGAGCGACGCGGTAGAGGTTCCACCAGCCGCTGCGGTCGCTGGAGTAGACGAGGGCTCCGTCCGGCGCCCACTCCACCTGCGCGACGGACTCGTCGGGCCCGCCGAACGCCGTCCTCGCCCCGCTGAACGTGCCATCCTGCGTCACGTCGGCGACGACCAGCTCCGTGCCGTCCCACGGCATGCGCGGGTGGTCCCAGGCGAGCCAGGCGGCGCGCCGGCCGTCGGGCGACAGGCGCGGTCCTGTGACGAACCGGTGGCGCCCGTCGGAGAGTTCACGCACGGCGGTGCGGTCCCCGGCCGCGCTTGTGTCGAGGGGAACCGCGGCGACGACGCGGCGCACGTCGGCCGGCCCGTCCCCGGTGAACTCCTCCAGGACGCACCACACTTCGCCGCGGTCGAGGTGGATCTGCGGATCGGCCCAGCGCAGCCCGCCACCGACCGGCGACACGGGCGTCAGGGGGCGGGGTACGGCGCCGGGGGCGTCGGGCTCGTAGGCGTAGAGGCGCTGGTCGGCGAAGTCGACAAAGACGACCAGGGGGCCGTGCGGGTCCTCGGGGCGCCCGGTGCCCGCCCACGGCCGGCCGCCGTACTCGATGACGCGGCTGCGCACGTTCCACGGCGCGGGCAGCACGGTGTGCTCCGTGCCGTCGGCGCGCCGCCTGACCAGGGCCCGCCGGCCGGCCTCGGCGGGGCGGGGCTCGGTCCACCACGTCTCGTCGCCGACGAATCCGACGTACTCCGGCTTCCCGTCGTGCGCGGCGGCGAGCGCGGCCGTGATCGGCGACGGCCACGAGCCGTACTCCTGGATCAGCACCAACTTGTCCACGTCCCCCATGACTTCAGAGGCCCCCATGTTCTCCACCTGCGTCGCCATTTCCTAGACCGTCTCCCGAACCGCTTGCCGAAACCTGCCCGGCGGTGTCTACGCGGACCGCAGGAAGCGGTCGAGCACGCGGACGCCGAAGTGCAGCGCCTCGACCGGGACCCGCTCGTCCACGCCGTGGAACAGCGCCTGGTAGTCGAAGCCCTCGGGGAGCTTCAGCGGCGCGAAGCCGTAGCCCGTGATGCCGAGCCGCGAGAACTGTTTGGCGTCGGTGCCGCCCGACATGCAGTACGGCACGACGTGCCCCTCGGGCGCGAACTCCTCGACGGCCGCGCGCATCCCCGCGAACGTCGGCGAGTCGACCGGCGCCTGGAGCGCGACCTCGCGGTGCTCGAACTCCCAGTCCACATCGGGTCCGGTGAGCCGGTCGAGGGTCTCGCGGAACTCGTCCTCGCCTCCCGGCAGATACCGGCCGTCGATGTGCGCGGTCGCCTCGCCGGGGATCACGTTGATCTTGTATCCGGCGGACAGCATCGTCGGGTTGGCGCTGTTGCGGACGGTCGGCGCGACGAGAGCCGCGGCCGGGCCGAGCTTGGCGAGGAGTTCGTCGGCCGAGAAGCCCGGGGACTCCACGCCGGCGTCGATCCCGTACAGGGCGGCGAGTTCGGTGAGCGCGGCGGCCACGGTCGGGGTGAGCCGCACCGGCCACTCGTGCGCGCCGATCCGTGCGACGGCGGCGGCGAGTTCGGTGACGGCGTTCTCGGGGTTCACCTTCGAGCCGTGGCCCGCCTTGCCGTGCGCGGTGAGCCGGAGCCAGCCCGTGCCGCGCTCGCCCGCCGCGATCGGGTAGATCTGCTTGCCGTAGCCGTCGTGGAAGGTGAAGGCGCCCGATTCGCTGATGCCTTCGGTACAGCCCTCGAAGAGGCCGGCGTGCTGGTCCGCGAGGAAGCCGGAGCCGTCCTCGGCGCTCGCCTCCTCGTCGGCGGTGAAGGCGACGACGATGTCCCTGCGCGGGCGCACACCGGCGCGGGCCCACTGCCGCACGACCGCGAGGATCATCGCGTCCATGTTCTTCATGTCGACCGCGCCCCGGCCCCACACGACCCCGTCGCGGACCTCGCCGGAGAACGGGTGCACGCTCCAGTCGGCGGCCTCCGCGGGGACGACGTCGAGGTGGCCGTGGACGAGCATCGCGTCGGCGGACGGGTCCGTGCCGGCGATACGCGCGACGACGTTCGTGCGCCCCTTGGTGCGTTCGAGGAGGATCGGCTCCAGGCCGGCCTCGGCGAGCTTTCCGGCCGCGTACTCGGCGGCCGGGCGCTCCTGGCAGTCGCCGCCGCCCCGGTTGGTGGTGTCGATGCGGATGAGCTCGGACGTGAAGGTCACGACCTCGTCGAGAGCCTGCTCGTCCACCTGAAATGCCTGCTCAGCCATACTGTTCCTCCACCGCGGCCGAGACGATCGTGGTGACCGCCTTGAAGGTGCGGATGCCGTCGTACATGTTCTCGTTCGTGTAGGAGACCCTGCGCTCGCCGGTGCGCCGGACGCCGGGCACGACCGTCGCGGCCATCGACAGATGCTCGGCGTCGAACTCGAGCTCGATGGTGAACGGGCCGCCCTGGACGGGCTCGTGGCGCACGGCGAGTGCCGCCGCCTCCTGCGCCGCGGCCCTGATGTCGGCGGCGGTCCTCTTCGGCGTACGGCAGACCGCCGCATACCGGGACACATGATCCTTGACCGCGACCTTGCGGGCCTCGGGTGCGTAGCCGAGCGCGTCGTCGCAGGTGAGGTCGTCGCCGGTGACGAGGACGACGGGTACGCCGTACTCGGCGACGACGTGCGCGTTCAGCAGGCCCTCGCTCGCCCGTACGCCGTTGATCCAGACGCCGGTGATGGAGTTGGCCAGATACGTGTGAGCGAGGACGCCCTCCGTGCCGGCGCCCGTGTGGTAGCCGATGAACGCGATGCCGTCGACGTCGCCGTGCTGGACGCCCTCGACCATGGAGAGCGACTTGTGGCGGCCCGTGAGCATCTCGGCGCGCTCGTCGAGCTGCTCCAGGAGGAGATTGCGCATCGACCAGTGCGCCTCGTTGATGAGCACCTCGTCGGCGCCCCCGTCGAAGAAGCCCAGCACGGCGGCGTTGACGTCCGAGGTGAACATGGACCGGCAGCGTTCCCACTGCGGGGTGCCGGGCAGCACGTCGCCCGGCCAGGTCACGCCGGTGGCGCCCTCCATGTCGGCGCTGATGAGGATCTTCATGGCGCATCACCGTACGCGTCGGGGAACGCGCAGGCCAGAGCCGCTCGGAGAGCCAGAGGTCCAGTCCACCGAAAGGCGGCGGTCGCCCCTTCGGTCAGGGGGGTTTCTCCCGTCAGGACGCGGCCGGGTCCCGGCCCTCTTCGACCTCGTCCGTCTTCATGGCCCGCGTCTCGCTCTTGAGGATCCGGAGCGACTTTCCGAGCGCGCGCGCCGTGTCCGGCAGCTTCTTCGAGCCGAACAGGACGATGACGACGATCGCCACGATGAGCAGGTGCCAGGGTTCCAGACCGTTGCGGAACATTTTCGCCCCACCCTTCGTCTCTTCGGATGAGGTGGACGCCACGAAAGGCACCCACCAGGAAGCTTGCTACATTGCGCAACTGTACAACCCCGGACCCGAGTGAGGGCGCACCCCATGGCAGGCACCCGTGAGCAGTCGGCACCCGCGCGCCGAGGCGGCGGCGCGAAGTCCGCGTCCGCCGCACGCGCGGCGCGACCGAGGCGCAGCCGCCTGCGGTTCACCCTCGCGATAGCCCTGTCCCTGCTCGTCCTCCTGACGGGTGGCGTGGGCTGGGTGTATCTGAAACTCGGCGGCGACATCAACACGTTCAGCGCGGACGGCATCTCCGGCGACCGCCCGGACGGCGACTCGAAGGGCGAGAACGTCCTCGTCATCGGCTCCGACGCGCGCACCGGCGGCAACGAGGCGCTCGGCGGCGGCGACAAGAGCGACATCGGCCGCTCGGACACCGCGTTCCTGCTCCACGTCTACGCCGACCATCGCAACGCCGTCGCGGTGTCCGTCCCGCGCGACACCCTGGTCACGATCCCGCCCTGCAAACTGCCCGACGGCACCTGGACCAGGACGCGGCCCGACACGATGTTCAACGCCGCGTACTCGACCGGCGAGACCGCCCGCGGCAACCCCGCCTGCACACAGAACACCGTGGAGAAGCTGACGGGCCTGCGCGTCGACCACACCGTCGTCGTGGACTTCAAGGGCTTCGCCGCCCTGACCGACGTCGTCGGCGGGGTGAAGGTGTGCCTCCCGCAGGCCATTTACCAGCGCGACCTCAACCCCCATCGCACGACCCCCGGCAAGCTCCTGTTCCCGCGCGGCGAGCAGAGCGTCTCCGGGCAGAAGGCCCTCGACTACGTCCGCCTGCGGCACGGCATCGGCGACGGCTCCGACATCGGCCGCATCAAGCGCCAGCAGGCCTTCGTCGGCAGCCTGATCAAGGAGGTCAGGAGCAATGGCCTGACGCCCACGAGGCTCCTGCCGCTCGCGAACGCGGCCACGCGGTCGATGACCGTCGACCCCGGCCTCGGCTCCGCCGACAAGCTCCTCTCCTTCGCGATGTCCCTCAAGAACGTCGACCTCCACAACACCAAGTTCGTCACCATCCCCTGGCGCTACGAGGGAAGCCGCGTGGCGGTCGTCGAACCGGACGCCGACGCCCTGTGGGCGTCACTGAGGGAGGACCGGACCCTCGACGGGAAGGACGCCAGCGGCAGGAAGGGCGCCGCGCCGGCCCCCTCCCACGCGCGCTCCGCCGCGCCGAATCCGGGGGACGGCATCCGCGTCACCGTCTACAACGGAACGACCGTCATGGGGCTGGCCGCCCAGGCCGCGCGCGCCCTTGAGGACGACGGGTTCACCGTCACGGGCACGGCGACGGCGAGCACCCAGGGCCAGGCCACCACCCTGATCCAGTACGGCCCCGGCGAGAAGACGCGAGCGGGCACGCTCGCCCAGCGGTTCCCGGGCGCACGCCTCGAAGAGACCTCGACGGCGGGCATCAGGGCGATTCTCGGACAGGACTACGCGGACCATCCGTCGACCGCCGCCACGGCGTCGCCGGAGCCCACCGCCGTACCGTCCGACGTCTCCGACGAGGCCCGTTCCGCCGACGACAGCCTGTGCTCGAACCTCTCCTACGGATGACGCGCCACGGCCGAACCCGTGCAACCGACCGGTCCCCTACGACGTCTTCACCTCTGTCTGTACAGTTGCGCAAATTCGCAACGCACAGCTGAAGCACAGCCGGAGCACAGCAAGAGCACTAGTGCTAGCGCTACCAAGTACAAGAACAAGGCACCACTCATCACCGAGGGGAACGACGCACACGTGGGCATCATCAGCTGGATCATCCTCGGCCTCGTCGCCGGAGTCATCGCCAAGGTCCTGCTCCCCGGCCGCGACCCGGGCGGCCTGATAGGCACCACCCTCATCGGGGTCGCCGGCGCGTTCGTCGGCGGCTGGATCTCGTCACGCTTCCTCGACCGCCCGATCGAGAACCAGTTCTTCGACGGGACCACCTGGATCGCGGCCATCGGCGGCTCGCTCGTGCTGCTCATCGGCTACCGCCTGCTCTTCGGCAACTCGCGCGACTGACGGGCCGGTCGATCCCCCATGGGCCCCGGCCCGCCGGCGTCACCGTCCGGGCCGGTGTGCGTCACGAGCATCGCTCCCCGTACGGCGCGCGGCGCCGGTGAGGTGCTGCTCCACGACGAGGGCGGCACGCTAGTCGGCCAGGTCCGCTTCCGCCTGTGCGCACCGTGCCGCACGGGCCGGCTCCTCGGCATCTGGATCCTGGAGTCACGCCGGCAGGAAGGGCTCGGGCGGCGCGCGGTGCGGGTCGCGCTGGCCCAGGGCCACGGCTACCGCTGGAACACCACCCTCCAGACCCGCCCCGGGCGCGGCTTCTTCCTCGCGGTGACCGCGCACGACGGCGTCCCGCTCCCGCGCGGCCGGCCGCTCTGCCCGCATCTCCTGGGCCCGCTCGGCAACGCCCTGCACCGCCTGGGCCTGCGGCGGCTCAGGTCCGAACGGGAGGCCCTAGTGTGCCCGCCCCACGACGAGCCATCGTGACGGGAGCTCGATGCGGGTGCCGTCGGGCGCGTACTCGGTGGTGGTGAGCGGGAGTTCGCCGCTCGCGAGCACGTCGAGGCCCGCCGAGCGTACGTAGTCGGGGACCGCCGCGTCGGACACCTCGCCGGGTGCGATGCCGTGCGCGAAGACCGGTGCCAGCTTCGCAGGCGGGCCCGTGGGGCTCTGCGCGAGAGACATCAGGACAGGCCGGGCGGCCTCGGCGAGCTCCACGACGAAGGCACGCCCGCGCTCGCCGACCAGGGCCGCGATGCCGTCGATCACCGGCTGCCGGTCGTCGGGCTCGCACTGGTGCAGCACGCCCCGCATGTACACGTTCGCGTCGCCGAGTTCGGCGTGCAGCTGGTGGGCCTCGGTCTGCTCGGTGGCGTCGAGCTGGCGGAAGTCGGCCTGGCCCGCAAGGTCGGCGCGCCGGGCGTGGTCAAGGGCGGCGGCGGAGAGGTCGGCGCCGACCACGTGCGGGTAGCGGCCGGCGAGGAAGCGGGTCTGGGTGCCGTTCCCGCAGCCGAGGTCCACGACGGGCAGCCCGGCCGCCAAGTGCGGCTCGAACAGGGCGAGATGGACACCCGCGGCGAGGGCGGGCTCGGCGTCCCAGAAGACTCCGCCGGGTTCGCCGGGAGCCTCGCGCCAGAAGCTCTCCCAGGCGTCCTTGTACCGACTCGTCACGCTCATCTGCAGCTCCCGGGGTGCGGTGGCACGGCAAGATCGGTCTACCGCGCGCGGGTCCCGCCCACAAGCACCCGGCGCATACCTTCACGCCGCATTCGATACGTGTACGCCCGCCGCGCCCGCACGCCCAACTACGCCCTCGGCAAAGCCAGTTCGAACCACACGGTCTTCCCGGAGCCGGTGCCGCTGGTGCCCCACTCCCTGGCGAGGGCGCTCACGACATGCAGGCCGCGCCCGAACTCGTCGCCCGGACCCGCGTTGAGCAGCGTCGGCAGCCGCCGGTCGTCGTCCTCGACCTCGCACACCAGGGTCCCCGAGCGCACCAGCCGTACATCGACCCTGCGGGTACGGGCGTGCCGCACGGCGTTGGCGACGAGCTCCCCTGCCATCAGCTCCGCGACGGTCGTGAGCGCGCCGAGGCCCCAGGCCGTCAGCTGGTCGCGGACGAGGGCGCGCGTACGGGGCACTTCGGCGGGATCGGGCGTGACGCTCCAGTGGGCGACGTCCTCGGGCGCGATGCCGTTGAGCCGCGCCATCAGGAGGGCGACGTCGTCCTTGCGGCCGCCGCGCGTGTTGAGGGATCTGATGATGGTGTCGCAGGCGGCGTCCATGGAGGCCGCGGGGTGGGCGGCGGACTCGCACAGCGTGGCGAGGCCGACGCCGATGTCCTCACCGCGCACCTCGACGAGGCCGTCGGTGCACATGACGAGCCGGTCGCCGGGCGCCATCGGGACGCGGACCGATTCGAAGGGGACTCCGCCCACGCCGATGGGGGCGCCGGTGGGCAGTTCGAGGAGTTCGCTGCGGCCGTCCGCGGCGCGGACGAGGACCGGCGGGATGTGCCCGGCGTTGGCGAGCTCCAGCTCGTTCGCGATCGGGTCGTAGACCGCGTAGAGGCAGGTCGCGAGGTAGTGCTCGCCGAGGCGCTGGGCGAGGTCGTCGAGGTTGCGCAGGAGCTGGGCCGGCGGCAGGTCGAGGGCGGCCATGGTCTGGACGGCGGTGCGCAACTGGCCCATCATCGCCGCCGAGTTGAGCCCGTGGCCCATGACGTCGCCGACGACGAGAGCGGTCCGCGAGCCCGGGAGCTTGATCGAGTCGAACCAGTCACCGCCGACGCGGCCGAGGAGGGTGCCGGGCAGATAGCGGGTGGCGATGTCGCAGCCGGGCATGCGGGGCTCGATGCGCGGCAGCATGCTGTCCTGGAGGGTCTCGGCGACGCTCTCCTGGTACGTGTACATGCGGGCGTTGTCGAGGACGAGGCCCGCGCGAGCGGCGAGTTCGGCGCCGGTGACCCGGTCCATGTCGTTGAAGACCGGGCGTTCCCGGTGGCGCAGCAGGATCATGAACCCGAGGACGACGTTGCGCGCCTTCAGGGGCACCACCAGCATCGAGCGGTTGGTGATGAGGGGCCTGATGTCGCGCTTCTCGAACTGCGACGCGATCGCGTTGCCCATTTCCTCGGTGATGCGCGGGACGAGGACGGGCTGCCCGGAGGTCATGCACTGGAAGAACGGCGTGTGCGCGGGGAACGGCATCGACTCGCCGACGGGTACGACGTCGTCCCAGCGGCCGGGCTCGTCCGTGTGCTCCAGGGCAACGCGGTGCCACATCGTGGTCGCGTCGGGCGGGCCCTCGGGGAAACCCTCGCCCGCGACGACCTGTTCGCGCAGATAGGTGCCCGCGACATCCGTGAAGCGCGGTACGACGGCCCGGCTGACCTCGATGATCGTGCGGGACAGGTCGAGGGACGAACCGATGCGCCCGCTCACCTCGTTGAGGAACTCCAGGTGTTCGCGGACGGCCGCGTACTCCAGCTCGTCCGCGTCGTCCGCCTCGTCGTCGGGGGCTCGGCGCGGCGCGGGCAGTCCGGCGGCGGCCGCGCGGGCCGCCTCCTCTCTGCGGGCCTTGCGCTCGGCGCGCCGGGGAACTCCCCAGTCGGCGGTGACGGGGACCCGGTCGTGGAGGCTGAACTCCAGGACGGGATAGCCCAGTTCGAGTACCTGGGAGACGATGCGGGCGCTCTCGCCGACGCTCATGCTGGGCAGGATGGCGGGGAGTCCGCGGGCCAGCTGGTCGGCTCCGGGGAAGTCGGTGTGCAGGGCGAAACCGGGCGCGATGCGCTCCATCGGGTGCCCGTCGGGCACGTCCTCGGCGTGCAGCCGGCCGGCGTCGGCGGCGAGCACGAGCAGCTTCTCCGGGCCGGGGCCGACGAGCGGGTAGGCCCACCACAGGACGTCGATGCGCTCGCGACGCGGGGCCTCGAGGCGGGCGCGGCCCGCGGCGGGGTAGGAGGCCCGCCCGTCGAGCGAGGACTCCAGGTCGGGGCCGAGCCCGTCGTACGCGCCTTCGGGGTCCGGCCGCCCGTCGGACAACGCGCCGGAGACGGGCAGCAGGTCGGTGGCGGGGCGGCCGACGGCTTCCTCGCGCGCGGGGCCGAAGAGGCGGCGCGCGCCGGTGCTCCAGTGCGAGACGAGTCCGTCGCCGTCGACCACGACGACGGCCAGGGGTACGCGGCCCGGCACGGGGCGCTGCGAGGCCGACCCGGTGCCACTGTGCATGGCCTGCGCTCCCTTCCCTGCGCGGCGACCGAGCGTCATTCGGTTCGGCCCTATCCCGTTCCACCGTACGCGGTACAGGGGTACAGGGGGCTGCATCGGCCGAATTCACCGGGCGCCCGGTGCGCCCGGGGTCCGGGCGCCCTGCCCGGCCCCAACGCTCAGTCCTCGTGCCCCAGTTGCAGGTCGCGCTCCGTGCGGCCGCCGCCCGCCATGTGCAGCACGGTGGCGACCGGCGGGTAGCCGGCGGCGATCACGGTGTACTCGCCCGACGACAGGTCGACGAAGCGGAACGTGCCGTCGGCACCGGTCGTGAGGGTGTCGACGACGTTGCCCGCCGCGTCGAGGAGGGTCACGCGCGCGTCCTCGACGGGGCGTCCGCCGCCGGCCCTGACCGTGCCGCGCAGCACGGCGCCGCCCGCGAGTTCGACGTCCTGGCGGGTCTCGCGTGCGGCCATCACGGTGACGGGGAGCGCGGCGGGACGGAACGCGGGCGCGCTCCCGGCGAGCGTGTACTCGCCGGCCACCAACTCCGTGATGACGTAGCTGCCTTCGCGCCCGCTGCGGGTCGTCGCGACGACCTCGCCGTGCACGTTGGTCAGGGTGACGGTGGCGTCGCGCACGGGCGTACCGTCGGCGGTCAGCACGCTTCCGGCGAGCCGGCCGGCGCCGCCGAGGACGACGTCGAGGTCGACGGGCCGCTCCCCGACGGTGACGGTCACGGCCTGGGGCTGGTGTCCGCCCGCCGCCGCGATCAGGACGTAACTGCCGGAGCCGGGCGTCGACAGCGCGTACCGGCCGTCGTCGCCGCTCGCGCCGCGGCCGATCTGCTGGCCGCCGACGTCGATGAGGGTGAGCGCGGCGCGCGGCACCGCGGTTCCGTCGGCGTGCTGGACCATGCCGCAGACCGGCACTCCGGCGCCGTACGCGGCGCGGGACTGGGTCGGGACGGAGGCGGCCTCGCCGCTCGGGGCGCTGTGGGGGGCGGCACTGGACAACAGGGGTGTCTCCTTGAGGAAGAAGGCGATCACGAGGCCGAGGACGAGCACCGGGACGAGGTAGAGGAAGATCCGGGGCATCGCGTCGGCGTACGCCTGGATGTAGCCGTCGCGCAGTGCGGGCGGCAGGGCGTGGACGAGCTGCGGGGTGATGGACTCCGGGTCGGGCAGGCCCGCCCCTTTGGGCAGCCGGTCCGCGAGGGCGTCGGCGAGCCGGTCGGCGAAGAGCGTGCCGAAGATCGCGGCGCCGACGCTGCCGCCGATCTGCCGGAAGTAGTTGTTGGCGCTGGTCGCGGTGCCGAGGTCGGCGGGGCGTACGGCGTTCTGCACGGCGAGGATCAGGACCGGCATGATCAGGCCGATGCCCGCGCCGAGTACGGCCATGAAGAGGCTGTAGTGCAGCCGCGGGGTGTCCACCTCGAGGCGGGACAGGAGCCACATGCCCGCCGTCGAGAGGGCCCCGCCGACGATCGGGTAGACCTTGTAGTGCCCGGTGCGGCTGATGAGTTGGCCGGAGACGATCGAGGCGATGACGATGCCGCCCATCATCGGGAGCATGAGCAGCCCGGACTCGGTGGCGCTCGCGCCGTCGACCATCTGGAGGAAGGTCGGCAGGTAACTGGCCGCCCCGAAAAGGGCGATGCCGATGACCATGCCGACGAGGCTGGTGATGTTGAAGACGGGGTCGCGGAACAGTCGCAGCGGGATGATGGGTTCGGCGGCGAAGTGCTCGGCGACGAGGAAGAGCACGGCCGTCACGGCCGCTCCGGCGGCGAGCCCCAGGATGACGCGGGAACCCCACGCGTATTCCGTGCCGCCCCAACTGGTCAGCAGGACGAGGCAGGTGGAGGCGGCCGCGAGCAGCAGGGCGCCGAGGACGTCGAGCCTGGCCTTGACCTTCGGGCGGGGCAGTTTGAGGACGACGGTGACGACGGCGAGCGTGACCAGGCCGAAGGGCACGTTGATGTAGAAGCACCAGCGCCAGGTGAGGTGGTCGGTGAAGTAGCCGCCGAGCAGCGGGCCCGCGACGGACGCGAGGCCGAACGCGGCGCCGATGAGGCCCATATAGCGGCCGCGTTCGCGGGGCGGCACGATGTCCGCGATGATCGCCTGCACGCCGATCATGAGTCCGCCGGCGCCGATGCCCTGGACGGCGCGGAACGCGATGAGTTCGTCCATGTTGCGCGACCAGCCGGCCAGTGCGGAGCCGACGACGAAGACGGCGATGGCGAACTGGAAGACGCCCTTGCGGCCGAAGAGGTCGCCGAGCTTTCCGTAGATCGGCAGGCCGATGGTGGCGGTCAGGAGATAGGCGGTGATCGCCCAGGACATCTTGTCGAGGCCGTGCAGCTCGCCGACGACCTTCGGGAGCGCGGTGGCGACGATCATCTGGTCGAGCGCGGCGAGCAGCAGCGCCAGCATGAGCCCGACGAAGACCATCCGGACCCGGCGGGGGCTCAGGCCGTGGTCGGGGAACTGCTGCTGCTCCGCGGCCGGTTGGGGCTCGGGGAGCGGGTTCGGTTCCGTCGCCGGCACCGCCCCCGGCTCATTCGTCACCAGCGTCGTCGTGCCCACCTGTCGCTCCCCTCGTCGCGCCTGCGCCGCATATTTCTCGCATTACGCGACAACTGCGGGCAAGCGCGACGAGCGGCGGCTCCGGCGGGTTCCAGGCGCGAATGCGCCGGTGGGAGCCCTACGGCGTACAACCGCGCGCGAACGGAAAACCACTCGAAACGGTGAGCACTACCTCGGGGTACTGCGTCGGGGTACTACACCGAGGCACTGCACCCAGGTACTACACAGGGGTCACTTCTCCACCTCGGCGGCGAGCTTCGCGAGGACGGCGTCGTAGATGCGGCCGAGACCCTTGGGGGCGAAGGTCTTCTCGAAGAAGCCGCCGATGCCGCCCGCGCCGTTCCACACAGTGCTGACGACGACCCGGGAGGAGCCCTCGCCCGCGGGGGTCACGCGCCAGGTGGTGACCATCGAGGAGTTGCGGTCCTTCTCGACGAGCTCGCCGTCGGTGGGCTCGCTGACCTCGAGGAGGCAGTCGCGGATCCGCTTGCTCGTGGCCTGGAGCTTCCAGTGGACGAGCGTGCCCTCGCCGTCGCCGCCTTCGCGGACCTCGTACTCGCTGAAGTGCTCGGACAGCAGCTTCGCGCGCGTGCCGCTGTAGTCGGCGAGCGCGTCGAATACGTCGTCCGGCTTGGCGGCGATGACCCGCTCCGTGATGGCCTCGACCTGCGCCATGGCACTTCCTCCAGCAGTCGGTGTTCTCGGTGTTCGAGAGAGGGCCCAAGCCAACCACCCTCCGCATCGGCCGCCAAAATCGGGGTCGCACGATCAAGGGAACATGTGTTCTATTCTGTGCCCAGTGCTAGCTAGGAGGCGTCATGCGCTGGGAGAACCTCACGGAGAATCCCGCCGAAATCCCGACAGGGAGGGTCACGGACGCCGCGCTGTTCGGCGCGGACACCGTGACCACCCGCACCTTCGACACGCCTGAATTCGCCGGCGTGACCTTCCACGAGATCCGGGCCAGGTCGATCGTGAACCGCGTGCCCGGCGCCTCCCGCATGCCGTTCGAGTGGACGGTCAACCCGTACCGGGGATGCACGCACGCGTGCGTCTACTGCTTCGCCCGCAAGACACACAGCTATCTGGACCTCGACACGGGCCTCGGCTTCGACAGCCAGATCGTCGTGAAGGTGAACGCGCCGGATCTGCTCCGCCGCCATCTGGCCTCGCGCCGCTGGCACGGCGAGCACATCGCGATGGGCACGAACGTGGACTGCTACCAGCGTGCGGAAGGGCGCTACCGGCTGATGCCGGGGATCATCGAGGCGCTCAGGGACTACGCGAACCCGTTCTCGATCCTCACGAAGGGCACGCTGATCCTGCGCGACCTCGACCTGCTGCGGCAGGCCGCCGAGGTCACCGAGGTCGGCGTCTCCGTGTCCGTCGGCTTCGTCGACCGCGAGCTGTGGCGCACGGTCGAGCCGGGTACGCCCGCGCCGGAGCGGCGCCTCGACGTCGTCCGCGCCCTCGGCGAGGCCGGCATCGGCTGCGGGGTCCTGATGGCCCCCGTGATCCCGTTCCTGGGCGACCACCCCGGGCAGCTGCGGGAGACCGTGCGGGCCGTCGCGGCGGCCGGAGCGACCTCCGTGACCCCGCTCGTGCTGCATCTGCGGCCCGGGGCGCGCGAGTGGTTCATGTCCTGGCTCGGGCACCACCATCCGCACCTCGTGCGGCGCTACGAGCGGCTGTACGCGGAAGGCGCGTACGCCCCGAAGTGGTACCAGCGCCGGATCACCCGTCAGGTGCACGAACTGGCCGAGGAGTTCGGCATCGGCCCCTCGCGGGCGGACGCCCCGCGGCGGCTGCGTGCCCGCCAGGAGCCGGAGCCCGCCCCCGCCGCCACCCAGCTGACGCTCCTCTGATCCCGCTCCCCCGGCCACACACGCCAATCGGGTCAACTCTCCACAGAACAGGACGTTCTCGGCATGGATTCGGGGACCATGCCGCGGGGGCCGCGCGCTCGCGGCCCCGAACCCTCCGTCCTGGGAGGCCCGATGAAGAAACGCACAGTCGCCATGTGCGGTGCCGCCACCGCGGTGGCCGGCCTGCTCGCCTCGGCCCCGGCCGCCGCGGCCCCGACCTTTTCCGTCCACCGCGCAGCCCTCACCTGGAAGGACTGCGCCACCGAGAAATACCCGAAGCTCCAGTGCTCCACGGTGCGGGTGCCCCTCGATCACGACCACCCCGACGGCAAACACATCACGCTCGCTCTGTCCCGCGTCCGGCACACCGCGAAGACCTCGCAGGGCCCGCTCCTGGTGAACCCCGGCGGACCCGGCGGCAGCGGCCTGACGCTGGCGGGCTTCGTGGCCCGCGAGCTGCCGAAGAGCGTCGCCTCCCAGTACGACGTGGTGGGCTTCGACCCGCGCGGCGTCGGCAAGAGCAGACCGGCCCTGAACTGCCGGCCCAAGCACTTCGCCACCGTGCGCCCGCCCAGCGTGCCGTCCACCCCCGCGATCGAGCGCGCCGACCTCGACCGCGCGCAGGCGTTCGCGAAGGCGTGCACCACGAAGTACGCGGACCTGCTCCCGTACTTCGACACGGTGAGCGCCGTCAGGGACATGGACGCGATCCGCGCGGCGCTCGGCGCACCGAAGCTCAACTACTTCGGCTACTCGTACGGCACCTACCTCGGCGCCGTCTACGCCAAGCTCTACCCGCAGCGCGTGCGGCGCCTGGTACTCGACTCGATCGTCGACCCGGGCGGTGTCTGGTACGACGACAACATGGAGCAGGACCACGCGTTCAACGCCCGCCACCAGGCGTTCCTCGCCTGGGTCGCGCGGCACGACGCGACGTACAAGCTCGGCAAGGATCCGGCGAAGGTCGAGGCCGAGTGGTACGCGATGCGCGCCGCGGTGCAGAAGAAGCCGGCGGGCAAGAAGGTCGGGGCCGCCGAGCTGGAGGACACGTTCCTGCCGGGCGGCTACTACAACGGCTACTGGCCTTATCTGGCCAAGGCGTTCGCGGCGTACGTGAAGGACAAGGACCCGAAACCGCTCGTCGCGGCGTACAAGGAGTTCGGCGCCGTCGACGCCTCGGGCGACAACGGCTACAGCGTCTACACGGCGGTGCAGTGCCGCGACGCCGGGTGGCCGCGCAACTGGAACCAGTGGCGCGACGACAACTGGGGGGCGTTCGAGAAGGCACCCTTCTCCACCTGGAACAACGCCTGGTACAACGCGCCGTGCGCGTTCTGGCCGACGAGCCGGCTGGCCCCGACGGACGTGTCCAACGACCAGCTGCCTGCGACGCTGCTCTTCCAGGCCACCGAAGACGGCGCCACGCCCTACGAGGGCGGGGTGGCCGTCCACCGCGAGCTGCGCGGCTCCAGCCTGGTGGTCGAGCAGGGCGGTGAGAACCACGGCATCAGCCTGAGCGGGAACGCCTGCCTGGACCGTTACCTGGCCGACTATCTGCGGTCCGGGAAGGTACCGCGCGGCAGCGGCGAGGCCGACGCGACGTGCAAGAAGCTGCCGGAGCCGAAGCCGCTCGCGAAGAAGGCCGCCGGTCCGCCCCCGTCACGGGGCGTGCGTCTGCACGGGCTGATGGGCTACCGCGGCTGAGCAGTTCCCGTGCTGCCACACCCTGGCAGGGGCGGTGTCCGCCGGGTCACGATGGGCGCATGAGCACCCTTCGACCCCACGGCACCGTCCCTGCTGCGGTCCCGGCACAGGAGATCCGCGTCCGGGACATGGCCGACGCCGACTGCGAGGCGGTGGCCGGGATCCGGGTCCGCGGCTGGCGGACGGCGTACGCGGGCCTGATGCCGGCGTCCTACCTGGCCGCGCTGAGCATCGAGGAAGACGCGGCGCGCCGCCGAGAGCGTCTCGCGCTGGCCGGTTCGTCCGTGGTGAACGTGGTCGCCGAACGCGCCGGCGACCTCGTCGGCTGGGCCTGCCACGGCCCGTCCCGGGACGACGATCTCCCGCCCGGGGAAGCCGAGTTGTACGCGATCTACGTGCACGACGGCCAGCTGTCCACGGGCGTGGGCCGCGCCCTCCTGCACACCTGCCTGGACCGCTGCGCCGACGCCGGGTACGAGCGGATAAGGCTGTGGGTGCTCAAGGGCAACGCCCGCGCCCGCAGGTTCTACGAGCGCGCCGGGTTCACCCCGGACGGCGCCGAGGAACCGTACGAGGTGGACGGGGAACCCGTACCGGAGGTGCGCTACGTGCGCGCTGTCCGCCGCTGAAGCTCGGGCTTCAGTGCTCGGGCCTCAGCTCTCACGCTGCTCGGGCAGTCGCGCGAGCGCGCGTACCGCGGCCTGAGCGAGGGCCGGGTGGGCGAGGGCCGCGGTCAGGGCCGGCCGGGCGCGGGCGTCGCCGAGGCCGCCGAGCCCCTCCACGCACGCGAGCGCGACCGCGCGGTACGGGTCGCGGGGGCCGAGGCGCCGCTCCAGGGTGGTGATGAGTGCGGGCGCGGACTCGGGAGCGCGCAGCGCTGCCAGGAGCCGCACCGGGTGCAGCGCGTAGGCGACCCGCAGCTCGTTCGTGGCGAGCGCCGCGGCAGCACGCGCGGTGCGCGGGTCGCCGAGCGCGGCCAGGGCGTGCGCGGCGGTGGCACAGCGTGCCGGGTCGCGGTGGTTGAGGAGCAGGACGAGCGCCTCGAAGGCCCGGCGGTCCCCCGCCACTCCGAGGCGGTACGCGGCCAGCTCCCGCGCCCACAGTGGCTGTCCCGACTCGGTCAGCGCGGCCGCGAGCTCGTCGACGTCGCCGGTCGCCGCCAGGCGGTCGAGCAGCGGGGAGGCGCCCGACTCGGCTCGTAAGCGCTCCGTGACCGATCGCAACTCTTCGTCCATGCCGTCCAGCGTAGACAGGCGGCGGGCCCCGGCGACGTAGATCACAGAGACTGATGAACGCCGGGGACTGGCGCGCTCATTACTCGCCGGTTAACCTCAAGTGAGCGGGGCACACTCCCCGCACCCCACTCCTGGCGGCCTGGTGACGCAGCCGCCGAGAGTGTCAGTCGGTTCGGTGCCTCAGGTACCGCAGTACGGCGAGGCTCCGGGACAGAGCCACCGCCGGATCTCCATCTCACCGATTCACCGGACGCCTGTGTGCGTCGCGTCCGGACTCGAACTCCCGCACTGCGTACGCCCGTCGGCGTATCCATGTGCGCCCCTCAGTCGTCACCCCTCCCCTCCTGGAGTCCTCAGATGGACGCTCCTCTGTCCCCCGCTTCCCCGGCCACCCTCCCGACCGTCGCGGTCGTCGGTCTCGGCACGATGGGCACCGGCATCGCCGAGGTGCTCGCCCGCGCCGGCCGTGAAGTCATCGGTATCGACGTCAGTGAGGCCGCCGCCGCCCAGGCCGTCGCCGCGCTCGAGGCCTCGACGGCGCGTGCGGTGCGCCGCGAGCGCCTCACCGAGGATGAGCGCCAAGGCATCCTCGCCCGCTTCCGCACCTTCACGGACCTCCAGGCCGCGGCCGACGCCGACCTCGTCATCGAGGTGGCCCCCGAGTCCTACGACATCAAGCAGCAGATCTTCCGGGACCTCGACGCCGTCGTGCGGCCCGGGACGATCCTCGCGACCGGCACCAACGCTCTGTCCGTGACGCGGCTCGCCGCCGACTCGGCCCGCCCGGAGCGCGTCCTCGGGCTGCACTTCTTCAACCCGGCGCCCGCGATGAAGCTCGTCGAGGTGGTCTCGTCGGTGCTCACCGCGCCCACGGCCGTCGCGGCGGTCACGGATCTCGCCATCGAACTCGGCAAGGAGCCCGTCGCGGTGGGCGACCGGCCCGGCTTCGTCGCCGACGGCCTGCTGTTCGGCTACCTCAACCAGGCGGCCGCGATGTACGAGGCGAAGTACGCGTCGCGCGAGGACATCGACGCCGCGATGAAGCTGGGCTGCGGCCTGCCGATGGGCCCTCTCGCGCTGCTCGACCTCATCGGGGTCGACACCGCGCGCACGGTCCTCGACGCCATGTACGCCGAGTCCCGCGACCGCCTCCACGCGCCGTCGCCCGTCCTCAAGCAGCTCAGCGAGGCGGGGCTGACCGGCCGCAAGTCGGGGCGCGGCTTCTACACGTACGCGGAGCCGGGCAGCTCCGAGGTGGTGCGGGACGCACTCACCCCGCTCGCGGGCGAGGTCGTGGACGGCGCTCGCACGATCCGCTCGGTCGGCGTCGCGGGCTCCGGGACCATGGCGTCCGGCATCGCGGAGGTCTTCGCGAAGGCCGGCTACGACGTGGTGCTCGCCGCCCGCAGCGAGGAGAAGGCCGAGAAGGCCAAGTCCCGTATCGGCAAGTCGCTTTCGCGCTCTGTCGACAAGGGCCGCATGACCGCGGAGGCGGCGGCGCAGACCCTGGACCGGATCAGTCCGGCGGGTTCGTACGACGCCTTCTCGGACGTCGACCTGGCGCTCGAAGCCGTCGCCGAGGACCTGGAGATCAAGCGGGAGCTCTTCGCGACGTTCGACAAGGTGTGCAAGCCCGGCGCCGTCCTGGCCACCACGACCTCGTCGCTGCCCGTCGTGGCCTGCGCCCGCGCGACCTCGCGCCCGCAGGACGTGATCGGCATGCACTTCTTCAACCCGGCCCCCGCCATGAAGCTCGTCGAGGTCGTGCGGACGGTGCTGACCGGCGACGACGTGCACGCCACCGTCCGCGAGGTGTGCGCGAAGATCCGCAAGCACCCGGTGGACTGCGGCGACCGCGCCGGCTTCATCGTGAACGCGCTGCTGTTCCCGTACCTGAACAACGCGATCAAGATGGTGCAGGAGCACTACGCGACGCTCGACGACATCGACGCCGCGATGAGGCTCGGCGGCGGCTACCCGATGGGGCCCTTCGAGCTCCTGGACGTGGTCGGCCTCGATGTCTCGCTGGCCATCGAGAAGGTCCTGCACCGCGAGTTCCGCGACCCGGGGCTGGCCCCCGCGCCGCTGCTCGAGCACCTGGTGGCCGCGGGCTGCCTCGGCCGCAAGACCGGCCGCGGCTTCCGCGAATATGCCCGGCGCTGACCGGCCCACGGGCAGCGGCACCGGACGGCCCACCGACTGGGGCGGCCTGCTCCGGCCGCCCGGTCTCGCTCCCCCCGTCCGTGACCCGGGCGGGGGGAACCCCGCTCGGGCGCACGCCACCGCCCGTATGCAGTACGTTCATGGCATGTCCAAGGCCGCCAAGTCCTCCCGTACGACGCCCACGCCCGACGCTCCGGAGAGCGCCGCGGGCTCCCGCGCCGCCGCCCAGCGGCTCAAGATGCGCCGGGAGCTGGCGGCCGCGGCGATGGAGCTCTTCGCGACGAAGGGCTACGAGGCCACGACGGTCGACGAGATCGCGGCCGCGGCGGGCGTCGCCCGCAGGACCTTCTTCCGTCACTTCCGTTCCAAGGAAGAGGCGATCTTCCCGGACCACGACGACACCCTGATCCGGGTGGAGGCGGTCCTCAACGCGGCGCCCGCGCACGAGCATCCCCTCGACACCGTGTGCCGCGGCATCAAGGAAGTCATGAAGATGTACGCGGCCTCGCCCGCCGTCGCGGTGGAGCGCTACCGCCTCACGCGCGAGGTCCCCACCCTGCGCGAGCGCGAGATCGCCTCGGTGGCCCGCTACGAGCGGCTGTTCACGCGGTATCTCCTGGGCCACTTCGACGAGCACGCCCACCAGCACGGCAATGACGACCCGCTGCTCGCCGAGGTCGCCGCGTCCGCCGTCGTCACCGCCCACAACCACGTGCTGCGGCGCTGGCTGCGGGCCGGCGGCCGGGGCGACGTGGAGAACCAGCTCGACCACGCCTTCGCGATCGTCCGCAAGACGTTCGGTACGGGCATCGGGGCGGGCCGGGACATCGCCACCTCCACCGCGCCGGCGGCCTCGGTGAGCACCGGGGGCGACGTACTGGTCACCGTGGCGCGTACGGACGCGCCGCTGGACGAGATCATGGAAACGATCGAGAAGGCGCTCCGGGACCGCGGCTAGGCCTTGGGCCTTGCCGGGGCGTTCCCGGCAGGAATTCCATGAACTGCGCCGCGCCCAGAGGCTGTTGACACCCCATCGGGAAGCCCGGCACGCGCGGCGCTCCCCGGCGGCCCGGCCGCCCGGCCTCCCGCTCGGCAAGCGCCGCCACCCCCGGCAGGCCGTCCGCCGCGATCGGTGCGCCCTGCGTCCGAGAGGCTGCGGCGCCGCTCCGGCGGAGGCCGAGATCGAAGATCTGCCCGGCCCCTCCAGGCGCACGCCGCCACCCCCAGCAGGCCGTCCGCCGCGATCGGTGCGCCCTGCGTCCGAGAGGCTGCGGCGCCGCTCCGGCGGAGGCCGAGCTCGAAGATCTGCCCGGCCCTTCCAGGCGCACGATCCGCACGATCCGCACGCGGCCCTCGCGCTGCGCCTCCCACGCCCCCGGCCTCCCGCATCCCCGGACCTCCTGGAGGCCTCTGTGAACCCCCCGCTGGGCCCTTACAGGGCTCCTACGGGGCTCCTGGTGCGCGGATCAGAGCCGCCGATGACCTCCGGTGCCACGAGCCACACCACCCCTGACCTGCACTGATCGATCATCGCTCAAAAATTGGTGGCACCCAGTGTCTTGCCGACTGGCACGCGGTGCCATACGTTGAATGTGTCCGGGCGGCCGGCGTGCAGAGAACTTCCGTACGCCGGCTGTCCCCGCAAGCCACCACACGCCGTGGCGAGCGCGCCCGGACGCCTGCGTCACAGGCAAACTTCTCGCGCCGACCAAGCGCTGCCGTAGCAAGACCCCGCCGAACCGACGGCACCTCTTCACCCACACAGCAGCTCTCCACACCGACGTACCCCTCAACGTCCCCCTGGGACGGATCGCCGGAGGCAACACCGTGAAGGAAATCCTGGACGCGATTCAGTCGCCGGAGTCGACCTCTGCCGACTTCGCCGCTCTGCCGCTCCCCGAGTCGTACCGCGCCATCACCGTGCACAAGGAAGACACGGAGATGTTCGCCGGCCTCGAAACCCGGGACAAGGACCCCCGCAAGTCCATCCACCTGGACGACGTGCCGGTCCCCGAACTCGGTCCGGGCGAGGCGCTCGTGGCCGTCATGGCCAGCTCCGTGAACTACAACTCCGTCTGGACCTCGATCTTCGAACCGGTGTCCACCTTCAGCTTCCTGGAGCGCTACGGACGCCTGTCGGAGCTCACCAAGCGCCACGACCTGCCGTACCACATCATCGGCTCCGACCTCGCGGGCGTCGTGCTGCGCACCGGGCCGGGCGTCAACGCCTGGAACCCCGGCGACGAGGTCGTCGCGCACTGCCTCTCCGTCGAGCTGGAATCCTCGGACGGGCACAACGACACGATGCTCGACCCCGAGCAGCGCATCTGGGGCTTCGAGACGAACTTCGGCGGCCTCGCCGAGATCGCGCTCGTCAAGTCCAACCAGCTGATGCCGAAGCCGGACCACCTGAGCTGGGAGGAGGCGGCCGCACCCGGGCTCGTCAACTCCACGGCGTACCGCCAGCTCGTCTCGCGCAACGGCGCCGGCATGAAGCAGGGCGACAACGTCCTGATCTGGGGCGCCAGCGGCGGCCTCGGCTCGTACGCCACGCAGTTCGCGCTCGCCGGCGGCGCCAACCCGATCTGTGTCGTCTCCAGCCCGGAGAAGGCCGCCATCTGCGAGGCCATGGGCGCCGAGGCGGTCATCGACCGCAACGCCGAGGGCTACAAGTTCTGGAAGGACGAGCACACCCAGGACCCGAAGGAGTGGAAGCGCTTCGGCAAGCGCATCCGTGAACTCACCGGCGGCGAGGACGTCGACATCGTCTTCGAGCACCCGGGCCGCGAGACCTTCGGCGCCTCCGTGTACGTCACCCGCAAGGGCGGCACGATCGTCACCTGCGCCTCCACCTCGGGCTACAACCACGAGTACGACAACCGCTACCTGTGGATGTCCCTCAAGAAGATCGTGGGCTCCCACTTCGCCAACTACCGCGAGGCGTGGGAGGCGAACCGCCTGGTCGCCAAGGGCAAGATCCACCCCACGCTCTCGAGGGTGTACTCCCTCGAGGACACCGGCCAGGCCGCCTACGACGTGCACCGCAACCTCCACCAGGGCAAGGTCGGCGTCCTCGCGCTGGCCCCGAAGGAGGGCCTGGGCGTGCGCGACCAGGAACTGCGCGCCAAGCACATCGACGCCATCAACCGCTTCCGCAACATCTGAATCCCTGAGGAGCAGCGGAACATGACTGAGCGTCAGACCGAGTCGCAGGGGCGAAAGGAAAGGGACCGGCCGTGGCTCATGCGCACGTACGCCGGTCACTCCACGGCCGAGGCGTCCAACGAGCTGTACCGGCGCAACCTCGCCAAGGGCCAGACGGGGCTGTCGGTCGCGTTCGACCTGCCGACGCAGACCGGCTACGACCCGGACCACATCCTCGCCCGCGGCGAGGTCGGCCGGGTCGGGGTGCCGGTCTCGCACCTCGGTGACATGCGCCGGCTGTTCCAGGACATCCCCCTGGAGCAGATGAACACCTCGATGACCATCAACGCCACCGCCATGTGGCTCCTGGCGCTCTACCAGGTCGTCGCCGAGGAGCAGGGTGCGGACATCACCCAGCTCCAGGGCACGACGCAGAACGACATCGTCAAGGAGTACCTGTCGCGGGGCACGCACGTGTTCCCGCCGGGTCCCTCCCTGCGGCTGACGACCGACATGATCGCGTACACGGTCCGGCACATGCCGAAGTGGAACCCGATCAACATCTGCAGCTACCACCTCCAGGAGGCCGGGGCCACCCCGGTCCAGGAGATCGCGTACGCGATGTCGACCGCGATCGCCGTCCTGGACGCCGTGCGCGACTCGGGACAGGTGCCGCCGGAGAAGTTCGGTGACGTGGTCGCGCGCATCTCGTTCTTCGTGAACGCGGGCGTCCGCTTCATCGAGGAGATGTGCAAGATGCGGGCGTTCGGCCGCATCTGGGACCAGGTGACGCGCGAGCGGTACGGCATCGAGAACGCCAAGCAGCGCCGCTTCCGCTACGGCGTCCAGGTCAACTCCCTGGGCCTGACCGAGGCGCAGCCGGAGAACAACGTCCAGCGCATCGTCCTGGAGATGCTGGCCGTGACGCTGTCCAAGGACGCCCGCGCCCGCGCCGTCCAACTCCCGGCCTGGAACGAGGCCTTGGGCCTGCCCCGCCCCTGGGACCAGCAGTGGTCGCTGCGCATCCAGCAGGTCCTCGCGCACGAGAGCGACCTGCTGGAGTACGACGACATCTTCGCCGGCTCGCACGTCATCGAGAAGAAGGTCGACGCACTGGTCGCCGAGTCCGTCGCCGAGATCCAGCGGATCCAGGAGATGGGCGGCGCGATGGCCGCCGTCGAGTCCGGCTACCTCAAGTCGCAGCTCGTCTCCTCGCACGCCGAACGGCGCGCCCGGATCGAGGGCGGCGAGGAGAAGATCGTAGGCGTCAACATCTACGAGTCGACCGAACCGAACCCGCTCACCGCCGACCTGGACACCGCGATCATGACGGTGGACCACGCCGTCGAGGAGAAGGTCGTCCGGGCCATCGGCGAGTGGCGCACCACGCGTCAGGAGTCCTCGGACCGGCAGGGCATGGGCGACCCGTTCCACTACCCGACCACCCAGCAGTCCCTGGAGCGCCTCAAGGAGGTCGCGTCCGGCACGGGCAACCTCATGGAGGCCACCCTGGAGTGCGCCCGCGCGGGCGTCACCACCGGCGAGTGGTCGGAGGCGCTGCGCGAGGTGTTCGGCGAGTTCCGCGCCCCCACGGGCGTCTCGTCGGCGCCGGTCGCCGTGACCGCCGAGCAGGGCACGCCGCTCGCCCTCGTCCGCGAGAAGGTCCGGCGCACCGGCGACGAGCTCGGCGGCAAGCTGCGCCTCCTGGTCGGCAAGCCGGGCCTCGACGGGCACTCGAACGGCGCCGAGCAGATCGCCGTCCGGGCCCGTGACGCGGGCTTCGAGGTGGTCTACCAGGGCATCAGGCTCACGCCCGAACAGATCGTGTCCGCCGCGCTCGCCGAGGACGTGCACTGCGTCGGCCTGTCGATCCTCTCCGGGTCGCACGCCGCGCTCGTGCCCGACGTCCTCGACCGGATGCGCGAGGCGGGCGCCGCCGAGATCCCGGTGATCGTCGGCGGCATCATTCCCAACGGCGATGCCGAGGACCTGAAGCGCGCGGGCGTGGCCGCCGTCTTCACCCCCAAGGACTTCGGCATCACGGAGATCATCGGACGTATCGTCGACGAGATCCGGCAAGCGAACCAGCTCGACCCTCTGGAGGTCCCCGCATGACCGCGCCCATCAACCGTCTCCGCCCCCGCCGCTCCTGTCTCGCGGTCCCGGGGTCGAACCCCCGCTTCCTGGAGAAGGCCCAGGGCCTGCCCGCCGACCAGGTGTTCCTGGACCTGGAGGACGCCTGCGCGCCGCTCGCCAAGCCGGAAGCGCGGCACACCATCGTCAAGTTCCTCAACGAGGGTGACTGGACGGGCAAGACTCGTGTGGTGCGCGTGAACGACTGGACGACCGAGTGGACGTACCGCGACGTCGTCACGGTCGTCGAGGGCGCGGGCCAGAACCTCGACTGCATCATGCTGCCGAAGGTCCAGGACGCCCAGCAGATCGTCGCGCTCGACCTGCTGCTCACGCAGATCGAGAAGACGATGGGCTTCGAGACCGGCAAGATCGGCATCGAGGCGCAGATCGAGAACGCGCAGGGCCTCAACAACGTCAACGCGATCGCGCAGGCCTCGCCGCGCGTCGAGACGATCATCTTCGGCCCGGCCGACTTCATGGCCTCCATCAACATGAAGTCCCTGGTCGTCGGCGAGCAGCCGCCCGGCTACGACGCCGACGCCTACCACTACATCCTGATGAAGATCCTGATGGCCGCCCGCGCCAACAACCTCCAGGCGATCGACGGCCCCTACCTGCAGATCCGCAACCAGGAGGGCTACCAGGCGGTCGCGAAGCGCGCCGCGGCCCTCGGTTTCGACGGCAAGTGGGTGCTGCACCCGGACCAGGTCGCCGCGGCGAACGAGATCTTCTCGCCCTCGCAGGAGGACTACGACCACGCCGAGCTGATCCTGGACGCGTACGACTTCTACACGTCCGAGGCCGGCGGCAAGAAGGGCTCGGCGATGCTGGGCGACGAGATGATCGACGAGGCCAGCCGCAAGATGGCCCTCGTCATCTCCGGCAAGGGACGCGCCGCGGGCATGCAGCGCACCTCCAAGTTCGAAGCCCCGGAGGCCTGAGCACCATGCAGTTCGGACGCACCTACGAGGAGTTCGAGGTCGGCGCGGTCTACAAGCACTGGCCCGGAAAGACCGTCACCGAGTACGACGACCACCTCTTCTGTCTCCTGACGATGAACCACCA
>NZ_JBWKIS010000015.1:0-192082 GCF_056432625.1 Streptomyces sp. NPDC045026 | reverse complement strand
ACTCCCGCAGAAGTCCACGCCGAGTACGAGGTGTTGCAGGCAGCGGCATAAGGAGAACCCTCAACACCGGTGTCCGAGAAGCGCAGGGCCCCTCACTGGGCCGACCCTGAAGGGTGTCCTTATTCCACGCGTGCGTTGACCTGGATTTTTGGCTGACGCTGTCGGCTGGGCATGATCGTCGGTAGTGGCTCTGCGACTGCCCTACATGATCTTCTGTCGGATACTCGGCCGGCTTGTCCTCTACGGCCGGTCCAACCGGTCAAAGGAGATGGAGATACTCGTACTCCGGCACGAGGTCACGGTGCTGCGCCGCCGCCACACCCCGCGCCCCCCGCCTGTCGTGGGCCGACCGCGCGATCCTGTCCGCCCTGGCCCGAAGCCTGCCCGCCCTGCTCCGCCGCCTGATGCCCCCTGCGCGACTGCCTGGAGCACCCCCTCACCGGTCCAGATTGTGGAGGCTCGACCTCTCAGGGATCATCGAAGCCATGGACAGGAACATGTCCGTCGGGCCCGGGGAGCGGCTGCTGGAGGAACTGGTCGCAGCAGCCCAGCTGGCATCACCCGCAGAACTGCCTGTGGTCGTGAACCGGTATGCCGAGGCCATGGGTGTGGGCCGGGCGGTTGTCTATCTGGCCGACATCCAGCAAAGACTGCTGTTGCCGCTCGTCGAAGGCGAGCCGGAATTCGAACTCGACGCTTCCCTTGCCGGATGGGCCTACCGCACCGGCTCTCTCCGGGTGGAAGAAGACCACGCCGACGGGCTGAACGTATGGCTGCCCCTGGCTGACGGGGCGGAACGGCTGGGCGTCCTCGAACTGAACATGGACACCCTAGACGGGCTCAAGCTACGGCGCTGCCGGACGATGGCGTTGATCCTGGCACTGATCGTCACATCCAAGCGCACCTACAGCGACACCATCGCGCAGCGCATGCGTACCAGGCCGATGGAACTGCCTACAGAGCTGGTGAGGGCCTTCCTTCCTCCCCGGTCGATCGGCACCGGGCGGGTCGTTTCGACGGCGGTCCTGGAGCCTGCGTACGAACTGGGCGGCGATGCATTCGACCATGCGTTCACCGAGGACGTTCTGCACGCCACGATCCTTGACGGCATGGGGCATAACCTGGCGTCCGGGCTTGCCACCTCTGTCGCCATGGCAGGCTGCCGTAACGCCCGGCGCAGCGGGGCAGACCTGAACGAACTCGTGGGCACCGTGGACGAGGCGCTGGCGAAGTGGCTTCCGGAGCAGTTCTGCACGGGTATCTTCGCCCAGTTGCACATGCCCACCGGTGTGCTGCGATGGTGCAACTGCGGCCACCCGCCTCCGTTGCTCATCCGTCGCCACCGCCTGCTCCGTGAGGCCTTGGAGCGGCCACCTGAGCCTCCTCTGGGTCTGCCTGCCAGTCTCGCCGGGGCCGCCCGTCAGGTGCACGACGTCAGCCTCGAACCCGGTGACCGAATACTGCTCTACTCAGACGGCGTCGTGGAGTCACGCGACGAGGCAGGCGAAGAGTTCGGCCTGGAGCGCTTCACCGACTACATCATCCGGTCGACCGCAGCGGGGCAGAGCGCCCCGGAAGTGCTGCGCCTGCTCATCCACGCCATCCTCGAGCATCGGCACAACGAACTCAGCGACGACGCCACGATCTTGATGTTCGAGTGGCAGCCCCCTGATCCGTGACCGCAAGAGCCGGAGAGCGCAGCCGTGGCGCAGGTACTCCGAAGACGCAGGCGCTGACGTCGGTGGATGCCGAGCGCAGCTCAGTCTCCGGGAAGCAGCAGGCATGGCGCCGCACATCTGCAGCGCCAAACCCGCGCAGGCAGGGGCCACGGGCTGCAGGCCCTTGGCTGCCGCGGCGCCCCGCTTACCGGCGGATGCCGCCGGGTGCTTGGGTTCTGTGGTGGCCAGCCGTCGGTGAATGAACCGTCCGAAGAGCAGTGGTCCGGTGATGCCTCCGGTGGCCGTACCGACGGCGAAGAACAGAGAGATGGACAGTGCGCGAGTCTCCATGGGGAACACCTCGCTGCCTGTTAGATACGCCGAACTCGCTCCTGCCGAGGCCACGAAGAAGGTCACCGACACCAGCAGGAAGAAGGTCCATGCGGTCAGGGCGATGCCGCCACCCGGCTCGGTCATCCGGGAGGCGATGGCGCCGACGATCGTGACTTCGAGTCCATCGAGGATCCACACGGTGCCGAGGCCGATCACGACGCGCTGAGAACCGTGTGCAGGGCAGCCGGTCGAGACGGGCGGGCATGCGGGTGGTGACGGTGCCTGTTTCCGTGGTTGCGGTCATGGTTCACATCTCCATCGCCGAGTCGGCGGCGGTATGGCCGAGGGGTTCGTGGACGAGATGGACGGCCATCGCCCCCCGCCGACCGCAGAGCGACCCGCTTCCAGGAGCCGCTGCGGACGTCGCCCGACGCGAAGACCCCGGGCAGTCCGGTCTCGAGGGACATGCAGTTCCGGCCCTGGCCCTGCCAGAGGGCGCGGATCGTACGGGCCTGGGTGTCGGCGCCGGTGAGGACGAAGCCGCGCTGGTCGAGCGAGAGTTTGCCGGAAAGCCAGGCGGTACAGGGCTGGGCGCCGATGAAGACGAACAAGGCACGGGCCTCCAGTTCGCGGCGCTCACGGTGTGTTTGTCCTCCACGACGAGCGACCGCAGGACTTGCCCGCCGGTCACCTCGCGCACTTCGGTGTGCGGCAATACCGTCACGCGAGGATGGCGTTCGATCTGATCGACGAGATAGCGCGACATCCCCGCACCCGGATCCTTGGCACGGGCGAGCAATTGCACTCGGGGCACACGCTTCGCGAGGAAGAGCACGGCCTGTCCTGCGGAGTTGCCGCCTTCGACCACGGCGACCGGTGCTTCGTGGCACTGCTGCGCCTCGTAGGAGGTCGCCGCGTAATAGACGCTTGTCCTCTCCAGCCGGTCGATACCGGGGACGTCGAGTCTGCGGTACCGGGCGCCTGTCGCCAGGACGATGGTCCGTCCGGTGATCTCGGTGCCTTCGGCGAATGTGACGGCATAGTGGTCGTCGCACTCCCGACCTGCCGAGCTGGGCGGAGCACAACCCGGTCCGCACCGAGGCCGACCCTGAGCACAGGGTCGCACTGTCTCACGCCCGCCCTCGGCTCCCGACGTCTGCGGCGCCGGGTGCGGCAGGCGGTGGCCGGCGTCGTCAGGCAACAGACCGCGCAGGACGAAGAGCCTCTGGTTCCCCCGTCGTCGGCCGGCCGGCACCCGGGGAGGAATCCAGACACGAGCGCTACGCGGTGCCAGGGCTGCGCACGTCCGACTGGTCCTGGGCATGGTGCGCGCCAACCGCCCCTGGGCGGTGTACCCCGGGACCCTGCACGCGCGTCTTCGCCACCGCGGCCGTCGGGTTCATCAACGGCACGACCTGGCAGGTCGTCACCGCTGAGTCCTTGGACGTCCGCAACCTGCCGAGTTCTTACCGTTCCGCGAGCAACAGCGGAGACCGTGCGTTGCCGGAGTGGCGCGAAGCGATGGCGGGGAACTTGTACTGGGCCCGTTGCTGCGTGGCGGGCGCACCGTGCCGGAGGACTCGAGTGCACTGGAGGTGTGTGATGAGTGCTGACCGCTCCCACGAGAGCCGTGACGGTCACGTACTGGTCCTTGATGCTGGCTCTTCGAGCCTTCACATCGCTCTGTACGCGGCGGACGGTGAACGGGTGGCGGATCGAGACGCCTCGGAGCCCCCGGGGCCTGCTGCGGCGGCGGAACTGCGGAACTTCCTCAGCGAGGTGCCCGCTCCTGCGGCGGTTGGTCACCGCATCGTCCACAGCGGTCCGCGCCTGACTGGACATACGCTGATCGACGCACGCGTACGGGCTCTGCTGGCGGACGTCGCCGATCTCGCGCCGCTGCACGTGACCCCTGCCCTGCCTGTGGTCGATGCCGCACGAGAACTCCTGCCCGACGTTCCTCATGTCGCCTGCTTCGACACTGTCTTTCACAAGGATCTGCCGGCACAGGCGCGCACGTACGCCGTGCCGGAGCGATGGCGAGCCGAATACGGGCTGCGCCGGTACGGCTTCCACGGGCTCTCCTACTCGTGGGCACTGCAGAGGACGGCGCAGGCCCTGGGCCGACCCGTCGACAACCTCCAGGTCGTGCTCGTGCACCTGGGCGGCGGCTGCTCGGCCTGCGCCGTCCGGAACGGACGCAGCGTGGACACCACCATGGGCCTCACTCCGCTGGAAGGCCTGGTGATGAGCCGGCGCAGCGGCAGCCTCGACCCCGGCGCGCTGCTGTGGCTGCAGCGGCGGCACGGTCTGAGCACGGACGAATTGGATGACGCACTCCACCAGCATTCCGGTCTGCTCGGCCTCTCCGGTACCTCGGGAGACACCCGGGACCTGGTGCGCGCCCGCGCGGAGGGTGATGCCGCGGCCGCGTTGGCGCTGGCGACGTTCACACTCAGCTGCCGCAGGGGCATCGCCTCGATGGCCGCCTCGCTGGACCGGCTGGACGCGCTGGTCTTCACCGGGGAGATCGGCGAAGACCAACCCGAGGTGCGCGAGGAGATCTGCTCGGCCCTGACTGTTCTCGGTGTACAAGGCGGGCTGCTCGTCCCCGAACTGGGCGATTTGATGCGGGAAGGCCTCCGACGCATCGATCAGGCGGGGAGAGGTGTCCCGGTTCTCGTGGTCGCAACCGGCGAGACACAGCAGATCGCCGCCGAGACCCGACGGGTGCTCGGCATGTAACTGGCCAAGGCAACTGCCGGCACATCCACACTTGCCTGGCCCGCGCAAAGAACCGGCCTCCTGTACCAGGACAGCACTGGGGAGTGGCGACGTCTGGTCCTGTACGCCGCCCCCCGTCTGGTCACGGGGCTCGAGGGCCACTGGCCCGCATCAGAGCTCCGTGACCGCCCCTTCGACGCCCATTAGGCACTGTTTCTTGGATCATGTGCGGAGCCAGATGATGAGGGCCGCGAGGGTGATGGTGTCGAGGTAGATGTAGGCGCGTTTCTCGTAGCGGGTGGCGACGGCGCGGAAGCCTGGCTAGGCCCCGTGGGGTGAGACGAAGAGACCAATGTGCCTCCCTGGGCCATGTCGCCAGTCACCCGCTACGCGCAGGCTGTCACCGAGAGGTTTGGGTTCTGTGTCGTCTCGGTGCTGCCGAGGACATTGCGAATGCCGACCTTGGGCATGCCGAACCCTTCTGTCACCGTCGTCTGGTGCTTCGCGAGTGAATGCCAACGGCTACAGGCCGTCACGTACTGTGCCTCGGCGCGGCAGGACAGCCGTGCGATGAGGGCCAAGCCCCCGGGTTCGAGGATGGATGAGGGTCCGTTCACCGCCCTGGAGGAACCATGACCCATATCGCAGGCAAGGCGCCACCGACCAAGGTCCTGAACGGGCGGATGCTGATGGCGGCCGTGGTATCTGCCGTCAGCGGACTGCTGTACGGCTACGACACGGGCATCATCTCCGGCGGACTGCTCCAGATCTCCAAGGAATTCCACATCGGGAACGACATGAAGGAGGTGATCGCCGCCGCGATCCTGCTCGGCGCCGTGATCGGCGCCCTTGCCTGCAGCCTGCTGTCCGCGCGCATCGGCCGGCACCGCACGATCCTGCTGATCTGCGTGGTGTTCATGCTCGGCAGCGTGAGCAGCTCGCTCGCCCCCACCGCGGTCAGCCTGGCCCTGGCCCGGGTGGTGCTCGGCTTCGCCGTCGGTGGTGCCACCCAGACCGTGCCCATGTACATCGCCGAGCTGGCCCCCAAGGCGATCCGCGGACGGCTCGTACTCTGCTTCCAGCTCGCCATCGGCGTTGGCATCGTCATCGCGACGCTCGTGGGCGCGAGCCAGGCTGTGTCGTGGCGGGAGGCGATCGGCGCGGCCGCTGTACCGGCACTGGTGATGCTTCTCCTGCAGATGCGCCTGCCCGAGAGCCCGCGGTGGTTGGTCCTCAGACACGGCCGCGTCGGCGTGGACGAGGCCGCAAGGGTGCTTGAGGACATACGGCCCGACGGCTACGACATCTCCTCCGAGCTCGAGGAGTTCGTCGCCTTGGAGGGACGCCAGCAGCGGACCAGCAGACGCAACCGCGGGTGGAGCGGGCTGTGGCAGCCATGGGTGCGCCCGGCTTTGGTGGTCGGCTGCGGCATCGCCGTCTTCACCCAGCTGTCCGGCATCGAAATGATCATCTACTACGCCCCGACCATCCTGACCGACAACGGCTTCTCCACAACGACCGCTCTATCGGTCAGCGTGGCGCTGGGCATGACCTACCTGGTGATGATGGTGGTTGGCCTGGTGATCGTCGACAAGGTCGGGCGCCGTCGGCTGACCCTTGTGATGGTGCCCGGCGCGGCGGTCAGCCTGTTCGCCCTCGGAGCCTTCTTCATCACCGGCCACGCCACCCGTGACTACGTGCCATCCATCGTCGCCTGCCTGCTCGCCTTCATGTTCTTCAACGCTGGCGGGCTCCAGCTGATGGGCTGGCTGACCGGCTCCGAGATCTACCCGCTGTCGGTGCGTGCCGCCGCCACAAGCGTGCAGTCGGCCACGCTCTGGAGCACGAACCTGCTGATCACGCTGACCCTGCTGACGATGATCAGCATCTTCGGTGTGGGCCAGGTGTTCTGGATTTACGGGATGTTCAACGTCGCGGCGTGGCTGTTCGTATGGCGGCGAATGCCGGAGCTCACCGGGCACAGCCTCGAAGACATCGAGAGGCACCTGAAGAGCGGGAAGTTCCGCCCCCGCGACTTCGCCCGCGTCTGACGCGAACCACGTGGCAAAGTGCGGCTCCGAACCGCTTGCGGAGGTCGGAACGCAGAGTCAGGGCGCGCGCCAATTCAGCTCAGCCTGGTGATCACCTGATCGCTGTGCCGGGCGTGGTCCGGATATGGTCCGGATCTTGTTGGACCGGCCAAGCTACGTCCCCCGGAGCTCGCGCCGCCAGGGCCGCCGACCCCATTGACCCGCCAGGAAGTACGCGGGATACCCGATGCCGGAACGGTCGCCTGCTCCGACGGGGGGTGTTCGGTCAGCCGGGTGGGGGCAGGGCCGTGACGTTACGCGTGAGGGTGTCGAGTCGGGCGGCGAGGTCGGGGTGGGCGGTGGTCAGGTGGGGGCGGGTGGCATTGAGCGGGTGGATGAGGTCGGCGGGGTCGTTGTGGGCGAGGGCCGCGTGGAGTTGGTCGAGCGGGTGACGGGCGGCGGTGGGGAGGTCGGTGAGGGCGGTGATCTGGCCGGCGATGCAGCGCAGGTCGGCGGCGTTGCGGCGGGCCCATTCGGCTTGGGTGTGGTCGGCGGCGCGGCGTTCGCGGGTGGCCTGGACGCGTTGTTCGCCGGTGGTTCCGGCGGGGCCGGGCCGGTTGCGCAGGTAGCGGCGTTCGGCGGCCTGGCGGCTGGCGACGCCTAGGGGGTGGGCGAGGTCGGCCCAGGTGGCTCCCGCGTGCCGGGCCGTTTCGATCAGGCCGGTCTCCCATCCGGCGAGCTGCTCGCGGACCTGCCGCAACAGCAGCAGGGAGGCCAGGGCCTGCTCCGCGCCGGGGCCGGCGGCTGGGGTGCCGGAGGCGCCCTGCTGGGCGGCGTGCAGGGCGTCGTCTATGGCGTGCAGGGCCGCCGCGGCGGCGAGGAACGAAGCCGGGCTTCGGTCGTCGGCGCTGAACGAGGCCGACTGGTCGGCTGCTGTCACGGGCACCTCCCTCGGGCTTGTCATCGACTGGACGACACCGCGCTTGTCATCCATTGGATGACATGTTACAACGATTTCAGTGAAGCGCATTGGCAGCAACTGCCCGAACCTGCTGGAGGTGTTTTCACGATGTTGATGCGCACTGACCCCTTCCGTGAACTGGACCGGCTGGCTCAGCAGCTGATGGGCCCGGGCACCTGGTCGCGGCCGTCCACGATGCCGATGGACGCCTACCGCGAGGGCGACCGGTATGTGGTGGCCTTCGACATCCCCGGCGTCAGCGCGGACGCGATCGACATCGACGTCGAGCGGAACATGCTGACCGTCAAGGCCGAGCGCCGGCCCGTGGCGAAGGCCGACGACGTGCAGATGGAACTGTCGGAGCGGCCGCTGGGTGTCTTCTCCCGCCAGATCGCGCTGGCCGACACGCTGGACACCGAGCGCATCGAGGCGGACTACGACGCCGGCGTGCTCACCCTGCGGATCCCGATCGCCGAACGTGCCAAGCCCCGCAAGATCGCCATCGGCGGCGGCCGTAAGGAGATCTCCGGCTGACCCAACGGCGACAAGGACCGAACAGCGGCGGAGGACGGGTCACCGATCTCCCCCTCTCCCGTCCTCCGCACCCCATCGACCGAAGAAGGTGGCGGCGGTGACCCTGCGACGCAAGGCGTTCCTCGACCGGGTGAAGGAACGCGGTGAGTACGACAGCCTGCAGGAAGCAGAACGCGCGGCCCGTGTGGTGCTCGCCCTGCTGGGGGCGCACCTGGTCGGCGCGGTGCGCGCCCAGCTCGCGGCGCGCCTGCCGGAAGACTTCGCCCTCATCCTCCTCAACCCACTGCAGAGCGCCGAGCCGCTGCCACCGGAGCGGTTCGTTCGGGCGACGGCGGCCTGGATCGAGGGGGCCACCGAGCAGACCGCGGCCTGGGACGTCAGCGCCGTCCTCAGCACCGCCGCCGATGCGGCTGGTGACGACCTGCTGGGGCAGATCCTGTTCCAGCTCCCCGCGGGCTACGACCTCCTCTTCGGACGCCCCCAGCCCGCCTGATCACCCACCCACTCACCTGGTGCCCGCATACCGGCACCACTATCCCGGCGACAGAAAGGCAACCACCGCAGTGATCTCCGACCTGCATACACCACTGCAGCAGCTGCCCGCGATGACCTACGCGCAGATGCTGGAGAAGGTCCGCTACGAAGGCGCCTACCCCACCCGCGAGCGGGCCGAGGAAGTCACCCATCTGGTCCTCGAGGGACTCGGACGCCAGCTGACGGGCGACGAACGCGTCGAGCTCGCCGGCCGCCTCCCCTTCGAAGCCGCACGTGTCCTCACGACTCAGATCCCCGACTCCCCGCCCCTGACCGGCTGGGCCTTCGTCAAGGACCTCGCCGACCGCACCGGTGCCTCCCTGGCCACCACCCGCTGGAATACCGGAGCCGTCTTCGCCGCCGTCGCGGCCCTGGCCGGCCCCGACCTCCTCACCCGCATCCTGCGCCAGCTCCCTTCCGGGTTCGCGCTGCTGTTCGGCCGCGCCGAACTCATTCCCGCCGCCTGAGCGCGCCGTGTCCATCCGGCGCGGGCGCGTTGGTCACGGTGACACATAGACAGGTTGCAAAGACCCCACGGGACCCGTACCGCGGGCGCCGGGGCAGCAGCAGATGCCCGTTCCCCCTGCCTGGCCGTCGATCGAAGCCCTGGTCCGCCCGGGACCAGGGCTTCGATCCGCCCCCGGGCGCTGGGACGCGGTGGGGGCGGGGCGGGTATGTATGTGACGGGCTGCCCGGGCCGGCGGCAGCCCGAAATGCGCGGCGCCCGCACCGAACGATCAGCGACCAGGCCAGGGATGACGGCGGGCAACGGTGTCCGCTTGCCAGCGGATGCCCCTGGCGATGCGGCGGCGCAGACTCCTCCGGCAGGCGGGGGCGAGGTCCCGGGCCATGTCAGAGGGCAGGCTCGGATAGGCGACCAGGACGAGCCGCAGGTTCCTGCCGTTCGTGTCCGCGTCGGGCTGCCTCACACACCCTTGTCCTGCCGCTGGGTGGGCCCCGGTGATGTCGCGCCTCGACGCTTCCCCCAGGCTGCCATCACAGGGCGGTCCGCTCGTCCACCCGTTCGGCATCACGCCGCGCCTGCGGGCCGGAGAACACCTAGCATGCTGAGTGTGCGACCCATACCCCCGAAGTTCGAGGGCGGCCGGGTACAGGGCCTCTTGCAGCTCATCGAGGACGGCATCCACCTCGTCGTCGCGGCGCTCCTTGTACTGCTCGCGGGGCTCCTGACCGTCGGGGTCGTCCACGATGTCATCAGGTCGATCCAGGGGCCATACCGTGAGGAGACGGTCGTTCTCTCCGCCCTGGACAACGGCCTTGTGCTGTTCATCGTGGCCGAGCTGCTCCACACCGTCCGCCTCACCATCAGGAACCAGACCCTCGACGCGGAGCCGTTCCTCGTCGTTGGCCTGATTGCCGGCATCCGCAGGGTGCTCATCGTGACAGCCGAGGCGGAGAAGTCCTTCCGGTGGAACGTTGAGGGGATCGAACTGCTCATCCTGGCGGGGCTGATCCTCGTGATGGCGACAGCGGTGTACGTGTGGCGGCGCTCGACGCGGCCCGGAGACTACCTCCCGCTCGAGGAGGCGCGGCGCTCCCCGTAGCCGGCGCCGTCACCCATCCCGGTGTGCGGGTCCTGATCCGTCACCTTCCGCCTCCACGGCCGCCCGCACCCGCTGCTCCTCGCGAGCCAAAGCCGACGTCCCGTTCCAGGGGTGTGCGGCTCACCGCCGTCGCGAGGTCTTCCAAGGCCCGCTTCTGCAGTTCCGCCCCGCGCCGCACCACCGGGCTTCCGGTCCCCGTCGGCGGCGCCCTCCCACGCGTGGAGCGCCTCCCCCACGCACTCCCAGTCCGGAATTCCTGTGCTCGCGCACGTCGACTGCCGCCTGCGCGGTGTCCGCCTCCAAGTCCTCGGCGAACCGCTCCGCCTCGGGGACGAAACGACTGTCGGCCCGCAGGACGTCGCTCTCCATGAGCATCACCACCCGGCCGAACCCCTTGAGCGACATCCCTCCGCGGAACTCCGCCGGAAAGCTCTCCAGTAATGACTCGCGGACGCCCAGGGCACGCAGCCCGGAAGAGCTCAGGGCCACGTTCAGCCAGGCCCTCTCCGGCGTCCCACCAGTTGGCCGCTGTGGCCACCTGGGGTGCCAGGCGCCGCAGCATGCGGCGGCCGTCCGCCGGGTCGTCGATGCGAAGCAGGAAGCAGGAAGTAGGCGTCGGTGAAGGACGAGGGCCGTGGCCGCAGCACCGTGCCCTGGATGTCCGCCAGGTCCAGAACCTGTGCCTGGGGTGTCCTCCACGTCGCACCCCTCCAGCGCGGTGGGCGTGCAGGTCCCCGCAGACTCCCCGAAGCTGGATCAGGCGGTCACCTCTTACCGAAATGGAGACATCATGAGCATTGCCGTTGTGCCACGGCCCGGCATGGGTGGGTGCCCCCGCCAAATGAACGAGTGAGTTTCACGTGACGCTCGGGCTTGCGTCCAAGAAACCTCACCCCAAGGTCCCACGGCGTCACGGCGAGGGCGGAAAGTCCCACCTGACCGTGATCCAGGGGCTGGCCGCCCTTTCACTGGACGCCCTCAGCTCGGTCGCCTACGGCCCGGAGGCCATCGTCGTCGTGCTGGTGGCCGCCGGTTCGGGCGCGCTCACGGCGATGCTGCCGATCACCCTGGTCATCGCCGCGTTGCTGGCCGTCCTGGTCGTCTCCTACCGCCAGGTGATCGCCGTGCACCCGGACGGCGGTGGAGCCTACGCCGTGGCGAAGAAGGATTTGGGCAGACCCGTCAGTCTGATGGCCGCGGCCAGCCTCATCATCGACTACGTCCTCACCGTCGCCGTCAGTCTCGCCGCCGGCGCCGCGAGCCTCGCATCGGCGTTTCCCGTCCTTTCCGATCACCTTCTGGCCGTATGCCTGATCGCGCTGTTCGCCCTCACCGTCGTCAATCTGCGCGGCATCGCGGACAGCGCGCGGGTGCTGATGCTGCCCACGGTGCTGTTCATCGTCAGCGTGACCGCTGTCATCGTGGTGGGGCTGTTTCGGGCCCATCCCGCAGCCACGGTCGGAACGTCCCAGTCCTTCCCTGCCGTCGAGGCGCTGGGCGTGCTCCTCGTGCTCAAGGCGTTCTCCGCGGGATGCTCGGCGCTGACCGGGGTGGAGGCCATCGCCAACGCCGTTCCGATGTTCCGCCAACCACGCGTCAAGCGGGCGCAACACACCGAGCTGATGCTGGGGTTGCTGCTGGGCGCCATGCTCATCGGGCTGTCGTTGCTGATTCGCCGCCATCACGTGGTGCCACGCGGCGGTGTGACACTGCTGGCCCAGCTGACCGCCGGCGCCTTCGGGACCGGCTGGGCCTACTACGCCATCAGCCTCATCGTCACTCTCGTACTGGGCATCGCCGCGAACACCAGCTTCGGCGGCCTTCCGGTCCTGATGAGTGTCCTCGCCAAGGACGACCGTCTCCCTCATCTGTTCGCCCTCCGCTCGGAGCGGCCCGTCCACCGCTGGGGCGTCGTGGCCCTGGCGGTGCTGGCCGGCGTCACGCTGGTCGTCGTCAGCGCCGACACCCAGCGCCTGATCCCGCTCTTTGCCATCGGCGTCTTCGTCGGCTTCACCATCAGCCAGATCGGCCTCGTCCGGCACTGGAGCATGCAACGCCCCGACGGCTGGTTGCCCCGGGCCATGATCAACGGCGTCGGGGCTGTGCTGACCGCCGTCGCCGGAATCGTCCTGCTCACCACCAAGTTCCTCGCCGGTGCCTGGATCGTCGTCCTCATCGTGCCGCTGCTGATGCTGCTGTTCTCCCGGATCGAGCGCTATTACACGCGCGTTCGCGACCAACTCAGATTGGACGGCACCCCGCCACGCCCCACACGAACCCACAGTCTGGTCATCGTCCCCCTGGGCAGAGTCGACATGGTCGCCGTCGCCGCCCTCAACGCCGCGTCCTCACTGGGCGATGAGGTCGTCGTGGTCGCCGTCTTCGACGACCGGACGAAAGCAGACGCCATGCGCGCCGACTGGGCGCGATGGAACCCCGGCCCACGGCTCGACATCATCGACAGCCCTCAGCACTCCCTGGTGCATCCAGTCATCGGCTACGTCGAGCAGCTCGCCCGCAACGGCGGGCAGGTCGCCGTACTCATCCCCCAGGTGGAACCCCTGCACGGCCGCTACCGGATTCTCCAGAACCAACGAGGCATTCTGATGGCCGGCCTGCTGAGTTCCCGCACCGACGTAGTCGTATGCCTGCTCAAAATCCAGTTGGGCCTGTGACCCCGTCACTCACGTGACGGCGTCCCCAGTAGCACACCATCATCCTGAGCCAGACTCACGCCCCGCCTGCCGTCCCCGCGCCGCCCTGTGCCAATGCACCCGCCCCGCGGTGTCACGGGCACCGGCGGCAGTTCGGGAACAGTCAACCGCTCCCCGTCCTACCGTGCCTCGCCGAACCGGAAGCCGGGCATCGGTGTCCCCCAGTCCGATTCGCGCGACGCGCTCACCAGCCAGCGGGCCCGCGCCACCATCGCCCCCCACCTTCCCAACGCCGGCGAGCCGTTACCCCCGCAACGACCTGCAGCAATGGATCGGACACAAGCACCCTGCCGGCACCCGCTACTACGCGGCGAACCTGCAACGCACCCTCACCGCGTCCCACAAGAAGGCGGACTACTTCGCCCGCAACTTCCGCACCATCCAGGTCCTCATCGACCGCGAGTCCATCCTCACCGGAGCCACCCACCAGGCGGCGAACAGCCCGGGAAGCACTACGGCTTGGGCGAGCGCGCTACTGCAATGACGACTTCTTCGCCAAGTGTCCGCACCGGCTGGCCTGCGCACGCTGCCCGTTCTACGTCCCAAGCACTCCACCCGCGGCCAACTGCTAGCCGTCAAGGACAGCATCGACCAGATGCTCCAGCAATTCGACCTCACCGACGACGAACTCGAAGCCTCGCAGGAGACCGCGAAGCGGTCACCGCTCGCGCCGAACGCCTCGCGGACACCCCACACTCGCCGGACCGACCCCGCGAGAACTCGGAACGACGGACGGCTTCATCCCCCTGCCCCGCCTCATGAAGACGATTACACGACCGAATGGAGAAGATCCCAAGTAGCTGCTCTCACTGGCTCGCGGCGAACACTCAGCTGGCTGCCCGGCTCCCGGAACCCGAGCGCAGCCGCCACACATCGGGATGCCGCGGGGCCGGCGCCCGTGACAGCGGCACCTGGGTCCGCCCCGTCTGGTGGCCGGCGTTCCGGCCGGACTCCTCGGTTCGCACCCGGGCGGCACCGCGTGGTAGCTCGCGTGGACGGGTGCACGGTGCGGCTCACGGCGGACGGCCCCGGCCTCGCCCTAAGCTCGGCGCCGTGACGTGGCTGCGGGCGCTGGGGCTGATCGTGCGCTCCGGGCTGACGATTGAGAGGACCCGGCTCGAGCCGCTGGTCGCACTGCGCGCCGCGGTCGGAGTGGCGACCGTGATCGGGCTCGCGCTGTGGCTTGTCTCCCCGGCCTATGCCACGTCCGCGGCGTTCGGAGCCTTCTCGGCCGGCACCGCCACGTTCCAGCGAAGTTGGCGCCCGCGCAAGGTGCTTGCGCTGGCCGCCGGCGCGGGCCTGTCGCTCAGCACCTTCCTGGGATATCTGGCGGGGGCGCACCCCGTGCCGTTCCTCCTGCTGCTCGCCGTGTGGTCCTTCGGCGCCGGAATGGCCTGGGCCGCGGGCTCGACCGCCGGGATCGTCGCGGCCACCACGATCGGCATCATGCTGGTGGCCATCACCCTGCCGACCACCGTGGTGCAGGCGCTGGAGCACGCCGCGGTGATCGCCTTCGGCGGTGTGGTGCAAGCGACGCTGATCCTGCTGTTCCCGATCCGCCGCTGGGGAGCGCACCGGGATGCGCTCGCCGACGCCCTCGCCGCCGTGGCCGACTACGCCCGGCGGCTGCGGCACGACCCGGTGGCCCCCTTCGCCCCGGAACCGATGATGACGGCCCGCGACGCCGCTGCGGTCACGCCGTGGCAGGCGCGCCGGCGGCCCGCCGCCTTGAACGGCCCCCGCGGTCTGGCCGAGCGCATCCGCCCGGTCCTCGCCTCACTCGCCGATCCCCGGGTCGGCGCTCCGGCGGAGGGGCCGGAACGCGACCGGACGCGGGAACTCCTGAAGGCGGCCGGCGAGGTGCTGGACGCCACTGCCCACTCGATCCGCCGCGGTACCCCGGTCCGGGTGCCCTCCGAAGCCATGGAGGCCCTCGGGGGCGGGGAGGAGGTGCTGCGGGGGCCGGCGCGGCTGGCAGCGGTGCGGCTGTTCGATCTGCTGCGCGAGGTCGTGGAGATCGCGGACAGTGGCGACACTCACGCGGCGAACGCCCCGGCACTGGTGCGTCCGACCATGTTCCGGATGGTGCCGGTCGTGCTGCGTGCGATGTGCCGCGAGCTCACCTGGGACTCGACTGTTCTCCGGCACGCTGTACGCCTCGCCGGGGTGGCTTGCCTCGGCTATCTGCTCGGCAATGCGCTTCCACTGGGCCACGGCTACTGGGTGCCGATCACCTCCGTCATGGTGCTGCGGCCCGACTTCCACCAGACCTACTCCCGTGCTGTGGCCCGGTTCGCCGGCACTCTCGTCGGCGTCGGACTGGCCACCGGAGTGGTGCAGTTGGCTCACCCGGGCGCATATCTGTCCGGCGGGCTGGCCGTGTTCTCGGCCGGGTTGATGTACCTGCTGATGCGCACCGGGTACGCGGTCTCGCAGTCCTTCGCCGCAGCATATGTCGTCTTCCTGCTCGGGATGGGGGGCGAGGAGTGGCACCAGACGGTGCGGGACCGAGTGCTTCTGACCCTGCTCGGCGGTGCGCTCGCGATGCTGGCCTATGTGGTCTTTCCGGCCTGGGAGACCCCGCGGCTGCTGGACCGTCTCGCGGACTGGCTCGCCGCGAACGGGCGGTACGCGGCGGCGGTGGTCGGCAGCTACGCGGATCCCGGCGGCGGGCATCGCGCGGAAGTGCGGCAGGCACTGCTTGCCTCCCGTAAGAAGGAGGCCGCGTGGGACGAGGCTTTCGAGCGGTCCAAGCAAGAGCCGGTGAAGCATCGTGGACTGACCCGCAGTGCGGCCCAGGACGCGTATGAGGCGCTCAAGTCGATGGGGCGGGCGGCGATGCTTCTGGAGGCCCATCTTCCGGGACGAGGGGTGCGGCCCGTCCCGGAAGCCGCACTGTTCGCGGCGGCCCTGCGGGCGGACACCGCGCGTGCGGCGCGGGACGTACGTGAGCGGCGGGCCCCGGGATGGGAGCGGGTAGCGGCGGCGCTCGACGCCTGGGAGGGCGCGGACGGCGGTGACGATCCGGTGGTGCGGCGTGGCGCGGAACTTTTGCTGGGGGCCCTGGAGGAGTTGACGGCCGCGCTGGGCACGACACCGCTGGAACGGGATGTCGAGTCGGTCCGGGAGGCGCGGGAGGACCGGCAGGAGCGAACGGCACCGGAGGAAGAGGCGGCAGATGCGGAAGAGGAACAGGAACTCCGGCGGAGGCGCGGTGACGGCTCGACTCCGCCACCCAAGGACGGCGGATAGGCAGCGCCGCGTTCCGTGCGGCAAGCCGGGGTTTCGTGCCGGAACCGGACGGCGGGATGTGCGCACGGCCGGAGCCGTGCGCGGTGTCAGGTCTCCCCGGAGGCCGGTGGCCCGGTCTCCTCATCGGGATCGAGGAAGTACGGATTTTCCATGATCATGCCGTTCAGCCAGACCTTCGGATGGGCCTTGATCAGTGGGACGATCAGGTCACTGTGGAACAGCTCCAGGTCGTACATGCACATCCCCACCTGGGGATGCGACCGCAGCCACCGGGTCGCGTGCATCTCGTACCGGACCAGGTCCTGGACGAAGGCGGGCTGCACCAAGGGCTGGGCCCAGCTCATATCGGCGGCAAGCCGGGCGCAGGTGCGCTTGTCGGACGGGAATATTTCGTCGGACCATGCGTACATACGGGCCAGGGTGCGGTCTCCGTCGAAGGTCCCGTCCTGCAGATATTCATTCGGGCCCTTGATCTGGAAGTTGTTGCCGCCCCGGCCCACCGCGGGGGCGGCAGAGGCCAGGATGTCGCGGAAAGTACGGCCCTCGCCTTCGGTGCCTATGAGGAGGCAGATGTGCCCTGCACTCAGGCCGTCCGCCAAGAACGGGGTCATGAGCCGGTCCCGCTCGGCACGTCCCCGGTACAGGGCACAGATGTGGTCGCCAGGAGTCAGCGGTACTCCGCCCAGGTGAGCGACAGCAGCCACGGGGGCGTCGGCACTCCGTTGATCCACGCTGTTCTCCCGATCAGAATGAGCCGCCCAGGACTTTCCACACCCGGGTGGCGACGTGCAGATTCAGCCGGCTGTCGACGTCTGCGAGGCCCCTGCCGCTGACCTCGCGGATGCGCTGGAGCCGGTAGCGCAGGGTGCTGCGGTGGATGCCGAGAGCGGCTGCCGTGCCGTCGTAGTTGCCGCCGCACTCGAAGTACCGGGAGAGGGTCCGGACCAGGTCCGCGTGGTGTGCGGCGTCGTAGTCCAGGAGCGGGCCGAGCCACTCACGGACGAACTGCTCGACATCCCGGTAGCTGCCGCCCGGCCCGAGGATGCGGTACAGGCCCAGCTCGTCGAAGGTCGTGGTGCCGTGCGGGGTCTGTGAGCGCTGGCGGACCTCCAGTGCGCGCAGCGCCTCCTGGAACGAGCGCGGGATCTCGCCCGGGGTGTCGCAGCGGCCGCCCACGCCGATCGCACCGGTGGGCGAGCCCAGTTCGCGCACCACGGCCTCGTGCAGGGCCATCGCCTTCGGACGCCCTTGCAGCACGAGGACGGCCTTCCCGGAGCGTCTGGCCAGCAGCGACCGCATCCGCAGGCCGGCCGCCGCCCTGCCGACCGCCTGCACGAACGCGTCGCCGGCCGGCCGACCGACCCATTGCACCGCGGCGAGGTAATGCGGGCCATGCAGGTCGTGGCCGACGGCGGCCGCCCGTGCGTAGGCGCTCTCGTCATCGGTGCCGGTGATCAGGTCGTCCACGAGCTCGCGGCGGAGCCGCAGTTCCACCTCGGCCAGGTTGCGCAGATGGGCCAGTTCCAGGGTCAGCGCGGTGCAGGTGTGGTCGAGGGCGAACTCCTCCTGCTCACCGGTGCTCGCCTCGGGGTCGATCAGGGCCACCGTGCCGAGGATCTCGCCACGGTGCCGGGCCAGGGCGATCACCCGTTCCCCCACCCGCACCGGCCGCAGCCGGCGGGCCGCCTCCTGCAGCAGCTCTTCGTGCCGGCCCGCCTCGGGCTTGGGGTACGGGTCGGGACGGCCCGGACCCGCCCAGGCCCACGGATTGCCGAAGCGGTCCTCGACGGCGACCGGGTACCCGGTGAGCCGGTGGAGGACCACGGCGATGCCCTGTACCCCGCCGTCGTCCGCGGAGGCCTGGCTGAGCGTCTCGTGGACGGAGCGCTGCCGCTCCAGTTCGGAGACGGACGTGCTGAGCCGGGCGTTCAGGGCCGCGTGGTCGTCGTTGACCCGCCGGAGCTGCTGCGTACGGTCGCGTTCCGTGCGCCGGGCCAGGGCATGGGTAAGGCCCGCCGCGGTCTGCTGGGCCAGAACCCGCAACAGGAAGAACTCGTCATCGGTGGGCCGGGACAGCGCGCTCACCACCAGGTAGCCGATGTTGTCCGCCTTGTTCTGCAGCGCGAAGCTCCAGCCCCATGCCCGGTCCGGCACCGTGACCGGCCCACCCTGACCGCCCAGTCTCCGGACCTGGGCATCAAGGTGGGGGGTGGCGTGGGGCCAGTCGGCGGGTGTGCGGGTCGGGCCGTTGTCGAACGTGAGGTAAGCGGCCTCGGCGCGGCACGGGCCGAGGGTGCCAACGGCGGTGAGGGCCCGCGTCAGGACGTCGCTCTCGTCCGGCGCGTCATTCATGATCATCGAGAGCACGAAAAGGCCGTACAAGTTCGCCAGGTGCTCGCGGCCCCATCTGTTACCGGGGGACCGGCCCGTCGTGCCCGAGGTCGTGGCCATGGTGTGGATCACGGGCCTTTCTGAGGGACTCGCCCGGGATCAACACTACCCAATGACGCAGATCTTGTCCGATATGTCGACCTCGATCAGCTCACCCTGGCAGACCGAGATTGCCTACGGATTTCGGCCTCGCAGGCGCAGGCCGCGGGGCGCCTGCGATGGCGAGACTGAAGCGGTCAGCCGTGAACCAGTAGCAGTGGTCTGTCGCCGGGAGGAGGGGACATGAGCCAGCAGGATCGTCGGAACATCGCGTCCTACCCCACCTACGCGGAGGCGGAGCACGCAGTCAACTACCTATCCGACCAGGCGTTCCCTGTTGAACGAACCGCCATCATCGGCCACGACCTGCAACTCGTCGAACAAGTTGTCGGTCGTGTCGGCTTTGGGAGGGCGGCGCTGAGCGGGGCCGCGTCCGGCGCTCTGCCTGGCGCTCTGATCGGCTGGCTTTTCGGCCTGCTCAATTGGCTCAACCCGGTGCTGTCGTCGCTGCTGCTGGCCCTCTACGGGCTGATCTTCGGCGCAGTGATCGGCGCGCTGCTCGGGCTGCTTCTGTACAGCATGCAGCGCGGGCGCCGCGACTTCGCTTCCGTGAGAGCGATGCAGCCGAGCCGGTACGAGGTCGTGGCGGACGCAGAGGTGGCCGATCAGGCCGCCAAGCTGCTCAACCGGCTCGGAAGCGCGGCGGCCGGCACCGCCGCCACCGAGAAGTGAGAACCCTCGGCACAGGGCGCGCGAACGCTTCCGTGGCTTTCGATGAAGGAGTATCCCCATGGCTAAGGCAGTCGGAATCGACCTCGGAACCACCAACTCGGTGATCGCCGCATGGCAGGGCGGTGAGGCGACGGTTCTCCCGAACGCCGAGGGCAGCCGCACGACCCCGTCGGTCGTCGCGTTCACCGACACGGGCGAGCGGCTCGTCGGCCAGTTGGCCCGCCGCCAGGCGATCCTCAACCCCAAGGGAACCATCTACTCGGCCAAGCGATTCATCGGCCGCCGCTACGACGAGATCTCCGACGAGGCGAAGGCCGTCGGCTTCGACGTGGTCGCCGACGACCATGGCAATGCGCGCTTCGAGGTACGCGGCAAGCTGTACGCGCCCGAGGAGATCAGCGCACTGGTCCTGCGCAAGCTCGCCGACGACGCCGCGAAGCAGCTGGGCGAGAAGGTGACGGAAGCCGTCATCACCGTCCCCGCCTACTTCAACGACGCCCAGCGCACCGCGACAAAGGACGCGGGGCGCATCGCGGGACTGGAGGTCCTGCGCATCATCAACGAGCCCACGGCGGCGGCGCTCGCCTACGGGCTGGACAAGAAGGGGCACGAGACCGTGCTCGTCTTCGACCTGGGCGGCGGCACCTTCGATGTCAGCCTCCTCGACGTCGGCGACGGGGTGGTCGAGGTTCGGTCCACCGCGGGCGACAGCCACCTGGGCGGTGACGACTTCGACCGACGGCTCGTGGACTACCTGGCGGACAACTTCCAACGCGACAACGGCATCGATCTGCGCAGCGACCCGCAGGCCCTGCAAAGGCTTTTCGAGGCCGCGGAGAAAGCCAAGACCGAACTCAGCTCGGTCACTCAGACGCAGGTCAGCCTGCCGTTCATCACCGCGGACGCCGCCGGCCCGAAGCATCTGACCGAGACGGTCATGCGGTCCACGTTCGACCAGATCACCTCCGACCTGGTCGAGCGGACCATGGAACCGGTCAAGCAGGCGATGGCCGACGCCAAGATCAGCGAGAACGATATCGACGAGGTCATCCTCGTGGGCGGCTCCACCCGTATCCCCGCCGTCCAGAACCTGGTCCGTCGGCTGACCGGCGGCAAGGACCCGAATATGAGCGTCAACCCCGACGAGGTCGTGGCCATGGGCGCCGCGATCCAGGCCGGAGTGCTCAAGGGCGACGTCAAGGACGTGCTGCTGCTCGACGTCATCCCGCTGTCGCTGGGTGTGGAGACCCGCGGCGGTGTCATGACCAAGATCATCGAGCGGAACACCACCATCCCGGTGCGGCGCACGGAGACCTTCTCCACCGCCGAGGACAACCAAGGCGCCGTCGACATCGTCGTCCTGCAAGGAGAGCGCGAGCTCGCGAACGACAACCGCGTCCTGGGCCGCTTCCAGCTCAAGGACATCCGCCCCGCGCCCCGTGGCGAGCCGCAGGTCGAGGTCACCTTCGACATCGACGCCAACGGCATCCTGAACGTCACCGCACGCGACAAGGACACCGGCGCCGAGCAGGGCATCACCATCAGCGAGGGCTCCAACCTCGACCAGAGCGAGGTCGAGCGGATGGTCCAGGAGGCCGAAGCGCACCGCGGCGAGGACCAGGCGCTGCGCGCGGCGGTGGACGCCCGCAACGAACTGGACGCCGTGGCCTACCAGGTCGAACGCCGGCTGAACGAGCTGGGCGACGCCGCACCCGCGCACGAGAAGGCCCGCGCCGAGATGCTCGTCACCGACGCCAGGGAAGCCGTCAAGGGAGAAGCGCCGCTCGACAAGGTCAGGTCGCTGACCTCCGAGCTCCAGCAGATCCACGCCTCGCTGGCCTCCCACCAGGCAGGCGCGGGCCCGTCCTCGGAGGAGCGGGCCACGGCGGACGCCGGGGCAGACGGTGCTTCGGGCAGCTCCGCCGGATCCGACGACGACGTGGTCGACGCCGAATTCGACAAGAGCTGAGGTGCGGCGATGTCCACCGAACAGGAGCCGACGACGCCCCAGGACGAGCTGAGCCAGGCCCTGCCCCCGGAGCAGCCGGAGGTGGACGACCACGCCGCGGCCCTCGACGAGCTCCAGGACCGCTGGCGCCGGGCCCTCGCGGACCTCGACAACCTCCGCAAGCGCCACGCCAAGGAACTGGACGCCGTACGGAACGAGGAACGCGTCCGCACCGCGGCGGCCTGGCTGCCGGTGGTCGACAATCTGGACCTGGCGCTCACACATGCCGGATCCGATCCGTCCGCCGTGGTCGAAGGCGTCAAGGCCGTACGCGACCAGGCCGTCGACGTGCTCCGCCGGCTCGGGTATCCCCGCTACGAGGAGACCGGAGTGCCCTTCGACCCGACCCGGCACGACGGCGTCGGCACCGTCGACGCCCCCGATGCCGAGCCGAACACCGTCGTGCAGGTGGTGCGTCCCGGCTACGGCGAGGGGAGCCGGCAGCTGCGCCCCGCGGCCGTCCTGGTCAGCAAGCGGCAGGAGTGACGCCCCATGGCACGGGACTACTACGACGTGCTCGGGGTGCAGCGCAACGCGAGCTCCGACGAAATACAGCAGGCCTTCCGCAAACTGGCCCGCAAACACCACCCCGACATCAACAAGGACCCGCAGGCCGAGGAGCGCTTCAAGGAGCTCAACGAGGCGTACAGCGTGCTGTCCGACCCCAAGACGCGCAAGCGCTACGACCGCTTCGGCGAGAACTTCCGGCAGATCCCGGAGGACTGGGAAGAACGGGTGGGCGCGGGCGTGGGGGCCGGGGCGGGAGCCCAAGGCCGCAGCCGCGGCCGCAGCTGGTCGACCGGCGACGGCGGCGGCCGGGTCCGGTTCACCGACTACGGCGAGGGGTTCGACGGCTCCGGCATCAACTTCGAGGACTTGTTCGGCGGGATATACGGCCGCGGCAGAGGCGGCGGACGCTGGGGCCCGGTTCCCGGGGCCGACCAAGAGGCCGAGATCCAGCTCAGTGTCCAGGAGGCCTACCACGGCGGCCATCGCAGCATCACCCTCGCCGGGCCCGGCGGACAGCGGACCTACGACGTCAACATCCCGCGTGGCGTGGTCGACGGACAGCGCATCCGGCTGGCCGGGGAAGGCGGCAGGGGCAGCGACGACGGTCCTCCGGGAGATCTGTACCTCCGCGTACGGATCAAGCCCGATACGCGATTCCGCCTGGAGGGCCGGGACATCCACGTCGCTCTTCCCGTCACGCCCTGGGAGGCGGCGCTCGGCGCGAGAGTACCGGTACCCACGCCCGGCGGCACCGCCAAAGTCACCGTTCCCAAAGGCTCGTCCAGCGGCCGTCGGCTGCGGCTGCGCGGCGAGGGCATGCCCAACCCCCGTGGCGCCAACGGAGATCTCTACGCGGAGGTCCGGATCATGGTGCCGCCCGAACTCGGCGACCGGGAGCGTGAGCTCTTCGAGGAGCTGGCTGCCGTGTCCACCTTCGACCCGAGGAAGCCAGGATGAACCATGATCCGCGGCGCGCTGCCGCCGGGCCGGAGGCCGGGCATCGCCGGTCGACGGCGCCGGACAAGCAGCGGCCGCTGAACGTCGTTGTCCGCAACTACGCCATCGTGCCCGTCGACAGACTCAGCCTGGACGTCGTGGCCCGGCGCTCCGGACTCCACCCCGACCTCGTCCGGCGGTTCGTCACCCTCGGCCTGGTCGACGCCACCCGCGACGACAGCGGCCGACTGTGGTTCGACCCGGGCGCGCCCGCAACTCTCGCCCGCATCCAACGGCTACGGGCCGGGCTCCCCCTCAACTACGCCTCCCTCGGTCTGGTGCTCGACCTGCTCGACCGGGTCAGCGAGCTGGAGGCCGCGTTGAGGCGCAGCAACGCCGGCTCGAGGAGTGATGAATCGTGGATATGAACCGGCTCACCCAGAAGTCCCAGGAAGCCCTTCAGGAAGCGCAGACGATCGCCGGCCGGATGGACCAGACCGAGGTCGACGGTGAGCATCTGCTGCTCGCTCTCCTCGACCAGCCGGACGGGCTGGTGCCGCGGCTCTTCGACCAAGCGGGGGCCGACACCGAGGCGTTGCGCGCCTCGCTCATGAGCGAGCTGTCGCGCAGACCGAAGGTGACCGGACCCGGCGCCACACCCGGCCAGGTGTATGTCACCCAGCGGCTGGCCAAGCTGCTGGACACCGCCGAGCAGGAGGCCAAGCGCCTCAAGGACGAATATGTGTCCGTGGAGCACCTCGTCCTGGCACTGGCCGACGAGGGATCCAGGACAGCGGCGGGACGCCTGCTCAAGGAACACGGCATCACCAAGGACGCCTTCCTCGCCGCGCTGACCCGCATCCGCGGAAACCAGCGTGTCACCTCGGCGACGCCCGAGGCCGCGTACGAGGCGCTGGAGAAGTACGGCCAAGACCTGGTCGCCGAGGCGCGAAGCGGCAAGAAGGACCCGGTGATCGGCCGGGACGCAGAGATCCGCAGGGTCATGCAGATCCTCAGCCGCAAGACCAAGAACAACCCCGTGTTGATCGGCGATCCGGGCGTCGGCAAGACCGCCATTGTGGAAGGCCTGGCACAGCGGATCGTCCGCGGTGACGTGCCCGAGGGGCTGCGCGAGAAGACCATCTTCTCCCTCGACATGAGCTCGCTGGTGGCGGGCGCCAAGTACCGCGGTGAGTTCGAGGAACGACTGCAGGCCGTGCTGAGCGAGGTCAAGGCCGCCGAGGGGCGCATCCTGCTCTTCGTCGACGAACTCCACACGGTCGTCGGAGCCGGTGGCGGCGCCGAGGGCGCGATGGACGCCGGGAACATGCTCAAGCCGATGCTCGCCCGCGGCGAACTGCACATGATCGGCGCCACCACGCTGGATGAGTACCGCAAGCACATCGAATCCGACGCCGCCCTCGAACGGCGCTTCCAGCAGGTCGTGGTGGACGAGCCGAGCGTGGAGGACACCGTCTCCATTCTCCGCGGTCTGCGCGAACGTCTCGAGGTCTTCCACGGCGTGAAGATCCAGGACACCGCGCTGGTCGCCGCGGCCACCCTCAGCCACCGCTATATCTCCGACCGGTTCCTGCCGGACAAGGCCATCGACCTCGTCGACGAGGCCTGCGCCCGGCTGCGCACCGAGATCGACTCCATGCCGGCCGAACTCGACGAGATCACCCGCCGGGTGACCCGCCTGGAGATCGAGGATGCGGCCCTGGAGAAGGAGACCGACCCCGCCAGCCGAAAGCGGCTGGAAGAGCTCCGGCGCGAACTGTCCGACCTGCGCGCCGAGGCCGACGCCATGAACGCCCAGTGGGAGGCCGAACGCCAGGCCATTCGGCGGGTGCAGGAGCTGCGTCAGGAACTGGAACAGGTCCGTCAGGAAGCCGAGGAGGCCGAGCGGAACTACGACCTCAGCCGCGCCGCCGAACTGCGCTACGGCAAGCTCACCGAACTGGAGCGCAGGCTGGCCGCCGAAGAGGAGGCGCTCGCCGCCAAGCAGGGGGAGACCCGGCTCCTGCGCGAGGTCGTCACGGAGGACGAGATCTCCGAGATCGTCGCCGCGTGGACCGGTATCCCGGTGACCCGGCTGCAGGAAGGCGAGCGGGAGAAGCTGCTGCGGCTCGACGAGATCCTCACCGAGCGGGTGATAGGCCAGGACGAGGCCGTCAAGCTGGTGACCGACGCCATCATCCGGGCCCGCTCCGGCATCCGCGACCCGCGCCGGCCCATCGGCTCGTTCATCTTCCTCGGCCCCACCGGCGTCGGAAAGACCGAGCTGGCCAAGGCGCTCGCCGCGGCACTGTTCGACACCGAGGAGAGCATCGTCCGTCTCGACATGAGCGAGTACCAGGAACGGCACACCGTCAGTAGGCTGGTCGGAGCGCCGCCCGGATACGTCGGCTACGAGGAGGGCGGTCAGCTCACCGAGGCGGTACGCCGCAAGCCCTACTCCGTGGTCCTGTTCGACGAGGTCGAGAAGGCACACGCCGATGTCTTCAACACCTTGCTGCAGGTACTCGACGACGGCCGAATCACCGACGCCCAGGGCCGCACCGTCGACTTCCGCAACACCGTCGTCATCATGACCTCCAACATCGGATCCGCCCATCTGCTCGACGGGGTGACCCCCGAGGGCGAGATCAAACCCGATGCGCGGGCCCTGGTCATGGGCGAACTGCAAAGCCACTTCCGCCCCGAGTTCCTCAACCGCGTCGACGACGTCGTGCTGTTCAAGCCGCTGGGCATGGACCAGATCAAGCGCATCGTCGAGCTGCAGTTCAACGACCTGCGCCGGCGCCTGGCCGAACGCCAGATCAGCGTCGAGCTCACCGATCAGGCCCGCGAGCTCATCGCCCAGCAGGGCTTCGACCCCGTCTACGGGGCACGGCCGCTGCGCCGCTTCATCTCGCACGAGGTCGAAACGCTCGTCGGGCGGGCCCTGATCCGCGGCGATGTCGACGACGGCTCGACGATCCGGGTGGACGCCCAGAACGGTGAACTGGTCGTGACGTACGACAGGCCGGCCCAGGCCGACCACGGAATGGCTGCGTGAGCACGATGGCAACGAGCCGGACCAAGACGGTCGTCTGTGAGTCGTGCGGCCGCAAGAACCGGGTGCCGGCAGTGGGGGCCGGGCGCCCCAAATGCGGAAACTGCGGTACCCCGTTGCCATGGATCGTCGATGCTGGCGATGACGACTTCGCGGAGATCGCCGAAAAGGCGGCGCCCATCGTCCTCGTCGACCTCTGGGCCACCTGGTGCGGTCCCTGCCGCATGGTCAGCCCCGCACTGGAACAGGTCGCCCGCGAGCTCGCCGGAAAGATCAAGCTCGTCAAGGTCGATGTCGACCAGGCCCCCAGGCTGTCCCAGCGATTCCAGGTGCAGGCCGTGCCGACCCTGCTCCTTCTCGACCAGGGAGAGGCGATCGCGCGACAGGCCGGCGCCGCCCCCGCCAACGTGCTGCGCCAATGGGTCGAGGAGACCATCGCGGGTCGCCGCTGAGCCCGTCCGCCAAGGAAGGACGACCATCATGACTACCGAAAGCGACTGGCACCTGTCGCTCGTGCGCCCGGTGACGCCGCGCACCCCCGAGGGCTGCGAGGAATGCCTGCGCCTCGGCTCTCCCTGGGTGCACCTCAGGCTGTGCCTGACCTGCGGACACGTCGGATGCTGTGACTCCTCGCCACTCAAGCACGCCCGTCTGCACGCCGCCAACGTCGGCCACCCCATCGTGCAGCCCCTCGAGCCGGGAGAGAACTGGCGCTGGTGTTACGTCCACGAGGCCGTGGTCTGATGACTGCCGCGGGCCCGGACGGGATACCCACCGAAACCCCTGATCTGCACGGCGCCTACCCCCGGCTGACGCTGGAACAGCTCGATGCGCTGGCCCAGTACGGCGAGTACCGCCCCACTCAGCGGGGCGAGGTGCTGTTCCGCGAGGGCGAACCGTGCGAGGAGTTCCTTGCCATCGTCAGCGGGATGGTCGAGGTCATCCACGACTACGGCGGTCCCGACCAACGTACCGTGGCGGTACACGGCCCCGGCCGCTTTCTGGGGGAACTCGGTCTGCTCGAAGGCCAGACGGCGTTCGACACCGCGGTCGTACGCGAGCCCGGCCAGGTCCTCGCGGTCCCGCTGGAGCGCCAGCGGGCCCTGGTGGCACGCGATCCGGTCCTCGGGGACCTGGTTCTGCGCGCCTACCTCGGCCGCCGGTCCCTGCTCATCGGCCTAGGCGCCGGCTTCCGGATCCTGGGCTCGTGCTACTCCCCCAACACCCTGCGGCTGCGTGAATTCGCCGCCCGCAACCGGCTACCACACCGATGGATCGACCTGGAGAAGGACAAGGAAGCCGAGGCGCTGCTGCGCCGGTTCGGCATCCGTCCGGACGAGACCCCGGTCGTCTTGTGGAAGGGAGAGCAGGTACTGCGCAATCCCAGCATCGCGGACCTCGCCCGCCTCATCGGACTCCCCACCTCTGCGCACGGCGACGGTGAATACGACCTGGTGGTGATCGGCGCGGGCCCGGCCGGGCTCGCCGCCGCCGTCTACGGCTCATCCGACGGCCTCGTCACCGTAGCCGTCGACGCCATAGCCACCGGAGGCCAGGCCGCCACCTCCTCGCGCATCGAGAACTATCTGGGCTTCCCGTCCGGGATCTCGGGTGGCGAACTCATGGAACGCTCGGTGCTCCAGGCCCGCAAATTCGGCGCACAGCTCGCCGTCCCCGCCGAGGTCACCTCGCTCGAACCGCGCGACGGCCGGTACGCCCTCACCTTCGCGGACGGCTCCCAAATCCAGGCCGCCACCATCGTCCTGGCCTCGGGAGTGCGCTACCGCAGGCTCGACGTCCCCGGCATCGACCGGCTGGGAGGCTCCAGCGTCTACTACGCCGCCACACTCCACGAAGCCAACCTGTGCCGGACGGACCCCGTGGCGGTGGTCGGCGGGGGCAACTCCGCAGGCCAGGCGGTGCTCTTCCTCGCCGAATACGCGCCCAAGGTGTATCTGATCGTCCGCAGCGGCGACCTCGGCAAGGACATGTCACGCTATCTGGTGGACCAGGTGACACGCCATCCGAAGGTCGAGGTGCTGACCCACACCGAAGTGCGCCAGGTCAGCGGAGAGGGCACCCTGCAGTCGTTGACCGTGGAGGACAACGCCTCCGGCGACCGTCGCGAACTGCAGGCCCGCGCCCTGTTCGTGTTCATCGGCGCCCGGCCGCACACCGAGTGGCTGAAGAACGTGATCGCGCTGGACCGACGGGGGTTCGTGCTCACCGGCGCCGACGCCCGGGCAGCGGCCGACGAGAACATCTGGGAATCGCTCGGGCGCGGGCCACTGATGCTGGAGACCACGATGCCGGGTGTCTTCGCTGCGGGTGACGTCAGGAGCGGGTCCGTCAAGCGGGTCGCCTCCGCCGCTGGGGAGGGCGCCATAGCCGTTCGGCTCGTCCATGAACACCGGGCTCAGGAAGGAAATCTCGTCCGCGGGTCCGGCGTGAGCGAGCCTCGGTCCGTGCCGGGCCAGTCGGTGTCCTGACGCTCGCCGGAGGCGGCCTGGCGGACCGCCCGGTCAGTCCTCCAGACCGACGCCGAGGGCGCCACCCAGCGTTCCCACGGACGTGATGAAGCAAGCGAGGGAGAGGTAGCTGCCCGCGTTCGGCTCGTGCCCGGCAGCGGAAGGGGGATGCGGCATGCCCGAGTTGGCTCTCGCGATACTCGTTCCGGTCGGTCTGCTGGCTGGAGGCCTGGGGACGTTCTTGGTCTGAGTCCGCCTGGGAACGAAGGAACCGTTGAATCACGACCACCGGATGCCGGAGACCCATTTTCGACAGGGTGACGGTCCCGGCGGCTGACCGGCGGCGGCCACCGCACAGGTCTATGACGAGCCGATCGGCGCCGAGCCGCCCCTCGTCGACGAACACCGGGTCAGCGCCGAGTGGCACCGCGAGTACATCGCCAGCAATCGCGAACACGCCGAACTCGCCCTGACGCAGGCCGGGGAGCTGCAGACTTGCTCGCCGCGGCGAGACGCACCGAAGGGGCCGGACAAACCGTCCGGCCCCTTCGCCGTGCATGGGAAGAAACGGCGGACACGCTGGTCGTCGCCGGATTGCGGCTTACCCCCGGGTCCTGTAGGGCGTGCGAGCAGGGACTTGCGCGGCTCACCCCCGCGCGGGTGTCGGCGGCGAGCGACGCGACTTCCCCTTGCCCCCCTCAGGCGAGCTTTCGAAACATTCGGCGCTGCCCCCATAGCCGCAGCTCCGAGCACCGGAGCCCTCGTCCCTCCCCCACCCGACTACCACCAGCAGCCAGCCGCATCGACAACGACGCGATCAAACTGATGAGCCATCAGGAAGTCGGCATCAGGTCAGCAAGAACCCTGCCGGAGCAGCTTGCACTCGACCACACCTGCACACGACAGGAGGCCACGCAAAAGCTCCCCTGACCCACATGTTGCGCTTCAGCTCGGGAACCTGGTGGAAGGTCAGCCGCGGGGTGGGCCCCATCCGGGTCGAGTGTGACGCATTCATTCTTGGGGAAGCGGCCCAGGATGTGTACCTCGTAGCGGGCGAGTTGCTCTTCGACGGCCAGGGCGAACTCGTCGGGCGTCGGGTCCTGCGTGTAGTCGGGGTCGAGGAGGAGCATCCCGGCAATGGGGGGCGTCGGGAGCCATCGGCCCAGTTCCTGCCGGTGCCATGCCGCGGCCGACTCGGCTGGGGGCAGCATGAGGGTCTCGGCACGAGGTGGCCCGTTCTGGGGTGCTCTCAGCATGCGACGGTCGACTGACGTTGAGGCGCTCACCGATTGCCGTCAGGGGGCGGGGGGCGGGGGGCGGGCAAGCCATCCGCGAACGGCAAGGACTCCCCGCACGGGAAAGGCTCCGGGAACGGCAAGAACTCCGGGCAAGGCAGGGGCTCAGGGCGCGGCACGGTGCCCGGCCCGCGCGACGGGGCGGCGGACTCCGCGCCGTCCGTCGGGCTGCCACCGCATCTGGCCGGGGCGGACGAACTGGGCGACGACGCTGACGTGCCCGACTGGTGGCGGGTGGAGCCGGCACCGTTCGGGCCGGGGGAGACCGTTCCGGGGATCGTCGTCGGTGGGCTGGTGGTGTGGCTGTGGGGCTGGCTCGACGGGCGGTGGGGTGAGCCCAGCGCCCAGGAACGGCTGGGGCAGGAGATGGCCGACGGGCTGCCTGGAATCGTGCGGGTCGCGGCGGTCGCCTCGGCGTTGTTCCTGGTGTGGCGGATGCGGCGGGTGCCCCGCTGAGGGGGCCGGGGTCGTGCCTCCCTGACCGGGGATGCCGCCGCAGGCACAATGGCAGGCATGGCTGCACACTCTCTGACGGTTGGCTTCGACCTCGACATGACGCTGATCGACTCGCGCCCGGGCATCAAGGCCCTCTATCAGGAGCTGTCGGCCAGGACCGGCACCTTCATCGACGCCGACCTCGCGGCGAGCCGGCTGGGGCCCCCGCTGGAGCAGGAGATCCGCCACTGGTTCCCCGAGGAGCGGGTGGCAGAAACCGCCGCTCTCTTCCGCGAGCTGTATCCGCAATACGCAGTCGCGGCGACGCCCGCCCTGCCCGGCGCCCGGGAGGCCATCGACGCGATCCACGCAGCGGGAGGCCGGGCGATCGTGGTGACGGCAAAGTACGAGCCCAACGCCAAGCTGCACCTGGAACACCTCGGCCTCGACGTGGACGCCCTCTTCGGTTCCCTGTGGGCAGAGGGCAAGGCCGAGGCGCTGCGCAAGCACCATGCGCAGGTCTACGTCGGCGACCACATCGGTGACGTCGTCGGAGCGCACACCGCGGGCGCGCTGTCCGTCGCGGTCGCCACCGGCCCGTGCGATGCCACGGAGCTGCGCAACGCCGGTGCCGAGGTGGTGCTCGCGGACCTGACGGAGTTTCCGTCCTGGCTGGAGCGCTATGTGGCGGAAGTGGTGGACGGGGGCGACGGCGCCGCCACCTGACGGCGCTGAGCCGTGGCGGAACGGATCACTCCAGCCGCGGCGATCAGAAAACCGAGGCCCATCAGCATGCACACCCAGTAGAAGACGGACCGCAGCGGTTCGGGTCCCGAGGAACAGCGGCGCCACCGTGGCGAGAGTGGCCACTGCGTCAGCTAGGAACATGATCGCGCCGATTCGGACCAGCAGATCCCCGGTCCTGCGCTTGCCGAATATCTCATCCGGCCCTGGTGAGAGCGGGTGTGCCCGGTTTCGCCGATGTCGACCTCGGTTGCTCGAGTCTGCGCTCTCGCGCAGTTGGAGGTCGCCGCGGCATGATGATCAACCGTGCTGCTTCGACTGGCTTACCTGGGTGTGACGAACGCGTTCGCGGCATTTCGCCGTGCAGACCGCGATGATCGGCTTCGCGGCGGTCCTCTCCTGCGGCGCCGTTGTGTCGGTCGCCGTCGCGTTGCGCGACCGCGCACCCGGTCCCGGCGCGCTCTCGGCGCAGTCCGCTCGCCCCTCCTGACCTCCCTGCGGCGCATGCGCCACCGGTTGCCTGAGAGGCGCGGACCCGGGCACTCGGTGCGGGCGCGCGTGACACGGATCCACGGCAGACGGGAGGCCCGAGATGTCTGCGGAATCGGCCAGAACGATCGCGCTCCCCTCCGGTGAGCAGATCGCGGCGCTCGGGCAGGGCACCCGGTAAACCGCCTGCAATGGGTGATGGAGACATCCATGCTCAAGACACTGGCGTCGAAGCACAGATCGACCGTCACGAAGATGGCCCGAAAGCACAAGCGACCACCGACACCCCGGACGGCCCTCGAAAATGCTTTGAAGTCATCGTCGAGCGCGGAGGTGTGAAGAAGGCGCTGGTTGCCCGCTTCGGCGGCATCCCGCTCAAACGGCAGCGCACAGCGGTAATGACCGACCGAGAGCCGTTGAAACCCAACCACATCAGCACCACCGAGTTGGTGAAGCGGCTCCTCGCGGACTGCTGCGAGATATGCGGATCGACGAGCCGGATTGAGGTCCATCACATCCGGAAACTCGCCGAACTCAAGCAACAGGGCCGAGCCGAGCGCCCCGTGTGGGTGAAGTTGATGGCAATGAGACGACGTAAGACCCTGGTCGTCTGCCGGCCTTGCCACGAGGACATCCACGCGGGACGAGCGACCTCATCCACCCGGAAAAGATCACTGGAGAGCGGTGTGCTGGGAAACTAGCCCGCACCGTTCGGGAAGGGGCCGTCGGAAAAGGACCCGGGCCACGGGCACCTCGTCGGCGGCCTACTTCACTCCGCCGATGGCAGCGGAACGGCACCTGACACCAGATCCACCCGGCTCCAGTCCCTGGCCGACGCGAAGGGTGCGATCACGTGGGACCTGAGCGTCGACTCCACGGTCTGCCGCGCACACCAGCATGCGGCCGGGGCCCGCAATCAAGGCGCTCTGCAGGGCGATCGGCATCGTCGTCACGCTGGCCCGCCTGCGCGCAGAGGACAGCCGGGACGTCCTACGGGAGATCTCCCAGCACACCGACATCAAGATGCGCCACGTCGCCGAACTCATCGTGCAGTGGGCCCAGGCGGGACACCTCGCGAGCGATATCCGCCACAAGCTGGAACGCAGCATGGCGACGCGCGCGACCCTGCGCCCCGAACCCGGCTGACCGGTCCTCAGCCCCTCGCTCCGTCGTCAGGAGCGCGCCAGCCGGGCCGCGAGATAGGGCGCGGTGGCGCTGCGGCGGGCCCTCGCCACCTTGGCCGGCGGGCCCGCCGCGACCACCCGCCCGCCCGCGTCGCCGCCGCCCGGCCCGAGGTCGATGACCCAGTCGGCGGTGGCGATCGTGTCCAGGTCGTGCTCGACGAGGACGACCGTGTTGCCGGCGTCGACGAGCCGGTGCAGCTGTCGCAGCAGCAGCGCGATGTCCGAGGGGTGCAGCCCCGCCGTCGGCTCGTCGAGCAGGTAGAGCGCGTGCCCACGGCGGGCTCGCTGCAGTTCGGTGGCCAGTTTGATGCGTTGCGCCTCACCACCGCTGAGTTCCGTCGCAGGCTGGCCCAGCCGCAGGTACCCCAGTCCCACCTCGCGCAACGTCTCCAGACTGCGGGAGGCGGCCGGGACGGCGGACAGGAACTTGGCGGCGGCGTCGACGGACAGCGCCAGTACTTCCGCGATGTTCTTGCCGCGGTAGGTGACTTCCAGCGTTTCGGCGTTGTACCGGGCGCCCTGGCAGGTCGGGCACGGCGCGTAGGTGCCGGGCAGGAACAGCAGTTCCACCGCGACGAATCCTTCGCCCTGGCAGGTCTCGCACCGCCCTTCGGGCACGTTGAAGGAGAACCGCCCGGCCGAGTAGCCGCGCGCCCTGGCCTCGCGCGTCGCCGCGTACAGCTTGCGCACCGCGTCGAACATCCCCGTGTACGTGGCCAGGTTGGACCGGGGAGTCCGGCCGATGGGCCGTTGGTCGACCCGCACCAGCCGGTCGAACGACTCGACCCCCGACGCGTCCTGGAGGTCGACCTCCAGCTGCGCCTCGTCGGGCTCCTCGGGTACGAGTCCGAGGTGGCCGCGGACGACCTCGGCGAGGACCTGCGTCACCAGCGTCGACTTTCCGGAACCGGACACGCCCGTCACCGCCGTCAGTACGCAGAGCGGTACGTCGACGGACACGTCGTGCAGATTGTGGCGGGAGACGCCGCTCAGGTGCAGCCAGCCGTGCGGTGTGCGCGGGCGGTGATCGAGCGGCTGGGCGCGCCCGAACAGGTACTGGCTCGTGGCCGACTCCCCGACCCGCTCAAGACCGGCGACCGGGCCGCTGTAGAGCACGCGTCCGCCGCCCTCACCCGCGCCGGGACCGATGTCGACCACCCAGTCTGCCCGCCGTACGACGTCCATGTCGTGCTCCACGACGAACAGCGAGTTGCCCGCCGCCTTGAGGCGGTCCAGCACGTCCAGTAGCGGTTCCGCGTCAGCCGGGTGCAGGCCCGCGGAGGGTTCGTCGAGAACGTAGACGACGCCGAACAGCCCCGAGCGCAGCTGGGTGGCGATCCGCAGGCGCTGCGCCTCCCCGGGCGACAGGGTCGTCGAGCGGCGCCCGAGGCTGAGATATCCGAGGCCCAGGTCGAGCAGTACGTCGACCCGCGCGACCAGATCGCCGCAGATCCGGACCGCGACCTCGGTCGTCTCCCCGGATCGGGCCGTCGACGTGGTGGCGTCGGCCTCGGACCGCCCCGCGACGGGCCGCAGCAGCGCCACGACCTCGGTGAGCGGCATCGCGTTGATCTCGGCGATGGAACGTCCGGCGAAGGTCACGGCGAGCGCCTCGGGCCGCAGTCCGCTGCCGTGACACTCGGGGCAGGGCACACTCCTGACGAACCGGAGCGCCCGTTCGCGCATCTTCTCGCTCTTGGAGTCGGCGAGGACGTGCATGACGTGCTTGCGGGCGCTCCAGAACTTGCCCTGGTAGCCGTAGTCGACGCGATCCTCCTCCGGCTCGATGTACACGGAGGGCTGCTCGTCCGTGTACAGCAGCCAGTCCCGGTCCTTCTTCCTGAGCCTGCGCCACGGTCGGTCGATGTCGATCCCCAGGCCGCTCACGACACTGCGCAGGTTGGCGCCCTGCCAGGCGCCCGGCCAGGCGGCGATCGCCCCCTCGCGGATGCTCAGCGAGGGGTCCGGGACGAGCAGGTCCTCGGCGACGTCGTGCACGACGCCCAGTCCGTGGCACTCCGGGCAGGCGCCGGCCGCGGTGTTGGGTGAGAACGACTCGGCCTCCAGCCGCGCTGCCCGGGGCGGATAGGTACCGGCGCGGGAGTACAGCATGCGCAGCAAATTGGACAGCGTGGTGATGGTGCCGACGGTCGATCGCGAGCTGGGCGACCCGCGTCGCTGCTGCAGGGCCACGGCGGGTGGCAGTCCGGTGATTTCCTGCACGTGCGGTGCGCCGACCTGTTGCAACAGCCTTCGGGCGTACGGTGCTACGGACTCGAAGTAGCGCCGCTGGGCCTCCGCGTAGAGCGTGCCGAACGCGAGCGAGGACTTGCCCGAACCGGAGACGCCGGTGAAGGCGACCATCGCGTCCCGCGGAACGTCGACATCGATGTTCCGCAGATTGTTCTCACTGGCGCCCCGGACATGCACGAAGGGGTCGGTCGCGTCCGTGTTCACCGTTCCTGATTACCTGATCGCACCGGGAACCGCGCGACAGGCGCCGTCACCGGGCCCCGCTCACACGAGCGTCCGGAGTATCCCGGATCCATTTTCGATACACGGCCTGAAAGCGTGTTGCATAAGGGTGTGGGTAGGCAGGTTGAGCTGCGGTTCGGGGCCTTGCTGGTCATGCCGTGAGGGCGAGGTTGTGCATGCGGGCGATGGCCTGGACAGTGGTGGAGACTGTCGCCGCGCTGCCGGCAGTCGCGGAGGATCTTGTAGTTCTTCATGCGGGCGAAGGCGTGCTCGACGCGGGCGCGGACCTTGCGGTGCTCGGCGTTGTCCGCTTCCTCGCCCGCGAGGAGGGGACGTCCTGGGCGTTTGCGGTGCGGGACGACGAGCCCGGTGTTGATGTAGGCGCCGTCAGTGTTCGGCCAGGCCGGATTCTCTCCACACGCGGGCGTCTGCCCGGTCGCCGGGCGCGGGACGAGCTGTGGCGATGACCAGTTTCGTGGCGGCGTCGATAATGTCCTGCACATTCGCCGAGAACCGTCGGTTGCGGCTGGAGGCGCCGACCTGCCGGTCACGGACCAGGATCAGCGTGCCGTCCACGATCCGCAACCGGTCCGTGGCATCGGCCGGGCGTCGGACCGGCTCGATGGCCAGCACAGGACCGAGTCGCTGAATCACCCGGCACCGGTCGCCGGCGAGACGCCGAACAGCGGCGCGAGCTGCCGCATGGTGAGGTTCGTGCGGTAATAGACAGCCACCACCAGCACCCGGTCCGCCAAAGGCAGGCACCACGGACGACCAGTCCGCGGACCATCACCACCTCGTTCCCGGACAGCTCTCAGCAGCCCTGCGAACTGCCGCATCCGCAACCCGGTGAACGTCTCCACCCACAACGGATCAGCCCTCAACACAGCACCCATGCAAGGGAAATGCCCGGCCCAAAGCCTTCTGCAACACGCTTTCAAACGGGTGGCGTCGGCGGCCGGTGAGGGTGCCATGGCTATCCGCCTCGTGCACGAGCACCGGGAAAAGACGGGCAACCTGGTCCGCACCGCGGGCCTCGAGGGCCCCGGCCGGTGGCGGGCCATAGAGAGGCACTCGGCATCGTGCTGGTGTCGGACGAGGGGACGCAACGACTGCGGTGTGAGCAGGAACGCCGCAGTGACATGGACGAGCAGGAACAGCGCGGCGTAGAGGCAGTGATGCCCATGAACAAGGTGATCACGGTGACGAGGTTGAACAGGAGGCGGGCCTGCTGCCGATCGATCTCGTCGCGGTGCCCGGTGTGGCGCGGAGCGGGTGTTCGCGGTAGCGCACGCAACCGTGGCCCGGTGGTGGGGCGGGCCCTGCACGGGGAGGACGAGGAGATCTGACCGTACCGCCTGCACCTGCTGGCAGGGGCCAGCGTGTCACGCGGCGTCGGCGATACCTCGGGGGCATCCTGTGGGCACGGGCGGTCGGGGGGCAGCCGACGAGGGTCCAGTCATGCGGGTGTCGTCTCGGGGCGTTACGGTCGTGGCTCTCCTGGCGGATCCGGATGCGCCGACGGAGATCGCGCAGCGCATGGCCCAGACACTTACTGCTCGGCTCGCCGACAAGTCGGGCCAGGGACGACGGTTCGACGTCGAGGTCGTCAGTGAGCCCTTCACCGCAGGGACCGAGGACTTGCCCACCTTGATGCGCCGGATCATGGATCGCGGAAGTTCGGAGGATTGGGACATCGTCGTGGCCCTCACCGACCTTCCGCTGCACACGCACGGGCGCAAGCTCGTTGTGAATCTGAGTCACGAACACGGCTTGGCGTTGTTGTCTCTTCCCTCTTTGGGGGGCTTTCGGCTGTATACGAGGGCTCAGCGGGCCGTGGAAGAAGCCGTGCTGGGCTTGGCAGGTGGGGCTGAAGGACCTTCGCAGAGTCAGCCGCTGCTGGGGCCCTTTGCCGGTCGACTCGCGCCCATCCACCCGGTCCCGGTCGGTGGGGAGGAGACCGCCGATCTTCGGTACGTCGTCAGCGGGCCGCGCGGTTACCTGCGGGTGCTCGTCGGTATGGTCCGCGCCAACCGACCGTGGCGGTTGGTGCCGGGGCTGTCGAAAGCCCTGGCAGCCGCACTTGCCACGGGAGCAGTCGCCACCGTGAACTCCACCGTCTGGAGCCTGGCCGAGGCCCTGAGCGCGCCGCGCCTCGTGATCGCCATGGTCGGGTCCGTCGGGGTCATGATCGGCTGGCTGATCGTAGACGCGCAGCTATGGCATCGCTCCGCAGAGGGCTCGCTGGAGGCGAGGCAGAGAGCGAGACTCTACAACGCCTCGACGGTCGTGACCGTGGGTATCGGGGTGCTCGTCTGCTACGTGGGCTTGATGGTCATCAACTTGGTGTGGGCGCTGTTTATCCTCAACGACCAAGTGTTCGCTTCCATGACACGAACCCCGCTGCACGCAACGGGCTACTGGACGTTGTCATGGTTCGTCGCTTCGGTCGCCACGGTGGGCGGCGCACTGGGATCGGGCTTGGAGAGCGACGAGGCGATCAGGGCAGCCGCCTACGCCAAGCGCGAACAGGAACGTCGCCTCATGCTCCAGGACGACCACGGTGACTATTTAGCCTAGCCTCGCGCTTTCACGAGGTGGGCTGTCCGATGGCAGATCAAATAAGCGAGGAGTGCCTCTGACCTGGGACGATGGGACTTTTCTAGGGTCCTGTTCGTCATCAGGAAAGCTGCGCTCCTCAGGTGACGAAGAGTATCGGGTCTTACCCGCGTGTACGTGTCCGGGCGACGGTCGCCACGTCGTCTCGCAGGCCGGTTCGGTCCTGCTCGTCGAAACAGTCCGCAAGAGTGGGCTTGACCAGGCGATATCCGCCGCGCTCGCGCCCTGGCGGAAACCGCGGGCCGTCCACGATCCCGGCAAGATCCTCCTGGACCTCGCGCTGGCGGTAGCCCTCGGTGGGGACTGCCTCGCCGACATCGCCACGCTGCGGTCCGAGCCGGACGTCTTCGGCCCGGTCGCCTCCGACTCGACCGTCTCGCGCCTGATCGACACCCTCGCCGCCTCCGGCGAGAAGGCACTGCAGGTCATCCACCGGGCCCGGGCCGAAGTCCGCTCCCGCATCTGGCCGTTGGCCGGCAACAACGCCCCCGACCAGGGCGGTGGGGTGACGGTCGATCTGGACGGCGTCCTGGTCCTCGCCCACTCCGACAAACAGGACGCGACGGCGACCTGGAAAACGACCTACGGCCACCATCCGCTGATGGGCTTCGTGGACCATGGCCCGGGCGGCACGGGCGAACCGGTGGCAGTCCTGCTGCGGCCCGGAAACGCGGGATCCAACACGGCCGCCGACCACAGCACCGCCACCCGCCTCGCCCTGGCCCAACTGCCCCGAAAATACCGGCGCGGACGGCAAACCCTGATCCGCACGGACTCAGCCGGGGCACCCAAGCGTTCGTATCATGGCTCACCCGGCGGGGCCGGTGGCTGTCCTATTCCGTCGGAATGACGATCACCGAGACCATCCACCAACACGTTCTGAAGATCCCCGAACCGGCCTGGACACCGGCCATCGAGACCAGTGGCGAGGTGAGGGACGGGGCCTGGGTCGCCGAACTGGCCGCCGGCGTCCTGGACGGCTGGCCGCTGGCCATGCGGCTGATCGTCCGCAGGGAACGGCCGCATCCCGGGGCCCAGTTGAGGTTCACGGATGCCGACGGCATGCGGCTCAACTGCTTCGCGACCAACACCGCCAGCCGGCCGATCGCCGAACTCGAGCTTCGTCACCAGCTGCGGGCCCGCGCGGAAAACCGCATCCGGGCCGCCCGGGCCACCGGCCTGCGCAACCTTCCCCTCCACGACACGGCCCAGAACAAGGTCTGGCTGGAGATCGTCCAGATCGCTCTCGACCTGCTGGCCTGGATGCCCATGCTCGCCCTGACCGGCAAGGCCCGGCTCTGGGAGCCCCGCCGCCTGCGGTTCCGCCTGTCCACCGCGGCCGCCCAACTCCTCGCCACGGGCCGTCGGCGGATCCTCCGCCTGGCCCGCCGCTGGCCCTGGACCGACGAGATCACCGCAGCGCTGGCCCGGCTCGCCCTCCTCCCCAACCCAGGCTGACCAGGACCTTCCCCGTTCCTGCGAGCATCAGCATCACAGCCCGGGCAGTGGAACCCGGCGCCCACCCGACGCGACGCTCGGGCCCTTGGCCTGCCTGCGACCCCGCCCAGAAGGCAAAACGGTCCACCGACTCCGTCGGCGGACCGTCGAGAAAGATCGAGGCTAACCATCTGCTGTCCACGATCACGGGGGAACTTCACCGCACAGTTCTCCCCTTTCCGCACGCTCCACGCCGCGCAGCCTCCTGGCCGCCATCGTGTACGACGACTGCCCGGAGCATCTGCGCAACGGGTACGGGGTCCCGGACATCGACCGGCTGGTCCCCGAGGACGCGGACGCCTGTCCTGATGACGGCCGAGGGGCAGCGCAGCCTGTTCGGAGGCCGGCTCGATGAGGAACTGCGCAACGTCGAGGACCAGGCGGCCGCCACCGGCCGCGCCCGGGCCACCATCCAGCTGGTGCTGGGGCAGGTGCCACACGGTCGCGAGGGCCGGGCGCGGATGCTCGACATCGTCTACGAGCTCCGTGACGACCCGCGTGCGATCGCCGGCGTTCTCGCCTCACCGCTGCGGCGCTGCGCGAGGTGGCCCTGCAGCGGCCGGCGGACGCGTGGGTCGGGCAGTGACAGTGGGCATAGGGTCCGGACGCCACGCCGCGGGAGGTCATGCCCGACGAGGAGCGACCGACCGCGTCACACTGACAGCAGGTATGCCGACGAGGCGAGGTGGTCGCGGATGAAGTTCGGAGTATCGACATTTGTCACCGATGAGGGCATTGTCCCCAAGGCGTTGGGACCCGCCCTGGAGGAGCGTGGGTTCGACTCCCTGCTGCTGGCCGAGCACTCGCATATTCCGGTCAAGCGGGAGTCCCCGTACCCGGGGGGCGGTGAGCTGCCGCGGATCTACTACCGGACGCTCGACCCGTTCGTGGCGCTCGCCGCGGCCGCCTCGGTGACCCGTGACCTGCTCCTGGGCACCGGCATCGCTCTGGTGATCCAGCGCGATCCGATCCACACCGCGAAGGAGGTCGCCTCCCTCGATCTGATCTCCGGCGGCCGGGCCGTGTTCGGTGTCGGCGCGGGCTGGAACCGCGAGGAGATGCGCAACCACGGGACGGATCCAGCCGTCCGTGGGCGGCTCATGGACGAACGCATCCGCGCGATGATCGAGTTGTGGACCAAGGAGGAGGCCGAGTTCCATGGCAACTTCGTCGACTTCGATCCCGTCTACGCCTGGCCCAAGCCGGTCCAGAAGCCCCATCCGCCCATCTGGGTCGGGGGCGACAGCGAGCGCGCTTTCGAACGCGTCGCCGCGTACGGTGCGGCGTGGATGCCGAGCGATCTGCCGCTCGAGAAGCTGGGTGAACGCATCGCGCGTATGCGGCGGACGGCCGGTGACCGCCCGTCCGTCGTGGTGTACGCGGGCCGGCACGACCGCAAGGCGCTCGACACCTACGCCGAACTCGGCGTCGAACGCGTCCTGCTGTATCTGCCGACCCTGCCGGAGAACGAGACGCTGCGCACCCTGGACGAACTGGCCGAGGCCACGTCCGGCCACCGGTGACAGCTCGCGGCTGCCGCTGAATAGGAGCTGACCGTGCCGGATATGGCCGGGGACGAGGCGCGCCGCCGCTTCATGACCGCTCGGGTGGCGCGCCTGGCCACGGTGGACGCGGACCTGCGCCCGCATCTGGTGCCGGTCGTCTTCGCGGCCCACGGCGAGGAGATCGTCACCGCCGTCGACTGGAAGCCGAAGAGGTCACAGCAGCTGAAACGCTTGGACAACATCGCGGCCCACCCGGCTGTCTGCCTGCTCGTCGACGCGTACGACGAGGACTGGGAGCGGCTGTGGTGGGTCCGCGCGGACGGTGACGCCCGCGTGCTGCCGCCCGGCACCCAGGGCGAGTACCCGGCGGCCGTCGCCCTGTTGCGGGAGAAGTACGCGCCGTACCGGCAGCGACCGCCGACCGGTCCGGCGCTCGTGATCGCCGTCCGCCGGTGGCACGGCTGGCGTGCCGCGTCGGAGGGGTGACCGTAGGGCAGGCGACACGCCGCCCCCGGCATCACCAGTACCGGCACCATCACGGCTCGTCGTCGCCGTTATTCGGCTACCCGACACCGCCGTTGCCCCGGAGGAGCTGGGTGTCCATCCGCCCGCCGTCCCGACACGCTCCGTGGCATCGCACGGGCCGGTGGCGACCGCGACGGACAGCGCGCCCGCGGTGTGCGCCCCGACGACGTCACCGATGTGGTCGCCGACGTAGACCTGCGCATGGTGCTTGCGCAGCGCCTCGGCCTTGCCCTCTGCCCACAGGGAGCCGAAGAGGGCGTCCGCGTCGAGGCCGAGGTGTTCCAGGTGCAGCTTGGCGTCCGACTTCGCCGACGACGACTGGCGCAAGACCAACCCGCGCTTCACCGGGGAGAACTTCCAGCGCAACCTGCGCATCGTCGACGAAGTCCAGGCCATCGGTGCCGAGATCGACGCGACCCCGGCCCAGACCGCACTGGCCTGGCTACTGACCCGCGCCGACGACATCGCCCCGATCCCGGGAACCCGGCGCGTCGAACGCGTCGAGGAGAACACCGCCGCCGACGCCGTCGAACTCAGCGCCGCCCAGCTCGAGCGCCTCAACAACCTCACCCCCGCCTCGGGAGAACGCCACGACGAGGCGAACATGGCCAGCATCGACCGCTGATCACGGGGTGGGCGGGATCGGATCAGGCTGGCTGTATCGATGTGTGGCGACCAGGTGCAACAGCACTGGGCCGATGAGGACGCGGCCGGCGTCGGAGTCGACGAGGCCCCACAGGCCGCCGAACCTGTCGGGCCAGTCGCCGTTGTCCATCGGGAGGCCACGGACCGGTCCGGACTGGTACCGATCGGTGGGGCGGAGCGTGCGGAGCAGCCGCTCAGTTGAGTCGGTCGATGAGCTCTGCCGCCCGGGTGCGGGTCGCCGCCAGGCTGGCGAGGAGCTTGAGGCGGTCTTCGGAAGTGCTGCCCGGCTCGGCGGTGTAGAGCGTCAGGTCGTGGACTGCGCGCTGGGACACGGGCAGGTCCAGAGACTGATAGGTCAGCTCCAGGTCGCCGACCTCGGGGTGCCGCAGCCGTTTGATGCCGTCGTGGCGGATACGGACGTCGTGGGCGGCCCACAAGGTGCGGAAGTCGGGGCTGAGGGTGGACAGCTCGCCGATGAGGTCGCGCAGGGCCCGATCATGCGGCTCCCGCCCGGCTTCCGCGCGCAACAAGGCGGCAGTGGCGGTGGCGGCGCCGTCGAAGTCGACGAAGAAGTCCTGCGCGCCGGGGTCGAGGAAGATGTAGTGGGCGATGTTGGGGTAGCGGTGCTTATCGGTGGTGGGGCTGTCGAACACCGGGGAGTGCAGGGGCTGGCCGAGCGGGTTGCTGGCGACGATGTCCTGTCGGCCGTTGCGCACGAAGGCCGAGGACAGCGTCACGGGGTCGAGCAGCCACTGGACCGGGGGCGGGACCGGGATGTCCTTGCGTCGTGACGGCGTGCGGCGGGCGGGACGGGCGGCGCGGGCCAGGTCGTACGGGTAGGTGCGCTCGTCGTCGTCCAGTTGCAGGGCGCGGGCGACCGCGTCGACGACGTCGTCGGACACCCCGGCGATGTGGCCCTTCCCCAGCCGGGGCCCTGGCCGATCAGATGGACCTCATGAACCAGGACCTGCCCCAACTCGAATGGGTGCCACTGGAGTTCCGCTACCGATTCAGCTGCGACGAATCCCGCTGCACCAAGCGCGACCTGGCGCTCAGGGACTGGGAAGCCGGCGAGTCGTACCGCAAGTTCCTGCGCCAGTACGGCCAGCAGGGCGTGGAGCAGAAGCCGCGGGAGCACTGGTTCACCCGAATGTTCACTTCGGGCCGTGCCGTCCACCACTTCGTCGGGAACTTCGCCAACCGGCCTGTCCTTTGACAGTGAACCCAGTCGCTCCGTCATCCAACCCATCCACGCCGCTGGCGTCGTCCCGGCACACCGGCTTCAGCGGGGTTGCCGATGCTACTTCTCGGCATTTGATGGGCCGATGCGGACTTCCACGGAGGCAAGCAGCGCCACCGCCCCGGTTCCCGCAAGGACCTGTGCAAGAGGCCACTTGGACAGGGAAATTGCAACTCAATGCGCTCCTGAACGGCCGCTTCCCCAGCGATGGCGTGCGGCGGGACATGTACTCGGCGGTCGCCGAGCTGACGTACGTGTCGGGGTGGATGGCGTTCGACAACAGCGAGCATGACGTCGCTGAGGAACAATTCGTGACCGCCGTGAAACTTGTGGCCCGCGCTGCCAATGCTCCCCTCTCCGGGCACATCCTGCGAGCAATGGCTCACCAGGCGATCGATCTCGGCTTCACCCATGAAGCCTTGACCCTCGCGCAGCGGTCCGTGGAAGGCGAACGGTATGCGGCCGCGACGCCACGAGAACGTGCGCTGCTGCGCGTCGTCCACGCCCGGTCGCTCGCAGCGAACGGCATGAACAAGGCAGGCACAAAAGCTCTACTGCGTGCCGAGGACGACCCTGGCGAAGGCCCACGAGGGGATCGAAGAACCCAACCGCACCTTCTCCTTCGGCGAGGCATCCCTCGCCCACGAGACCGCATGCACACTGCGGGACCTGGGCGACCGGCAAGGCGCTCTGCGGCAGTTCCGGCGCTCTGTACGCACACGTGGTGAAGCATTCCGGCGCACGCACGCAGTCACACTCGGGTACATGGGAGCAACACAGATCGCCGACGGCAGCGTAGAGGAGGCCTGCTCAACATGGTCCGGCGTCCTCGACGCCATGGAGGAGGGCATGTACTCCGGCCGCGCGCAACAGACAGTCGCCGATATGCGGCGGCTCCTGTCTCCCTACCGACGCCGCGGGATTCCCGTGGTGGGTGTGCTGGACGCGCGGGCGACCGCATATTTGGCCCAAGTAGATTGATCGGCAACGCCAATCGATGTTTCACGCGCTCGTTGACGGTCTGCGGGCGAAGATAACCACCGCGGTTGCTCGCCTTCTTCGCTCGGGTCTCTGTCGAGGCGACCTTGCAGCTACGCAGGACCTCACGGAATGCGGGCCCGGTCGTGATGCCCTGCGCAGCAAGGAAGTTGCCCCAGCGGCGCGGCCGGAAGACGAGGTTGAGGTCCGGCCGGTCCTGAAGGACGATCGTCTGCTTCAGGGCCCGCCCCCGTCCGGTCGTGGACGGGGGCGGGCCCTTCGCACACAGAGCCGCGAGGCCGGGGGCTACACGGACTCGGGCACCCTCTCCTCCGACTCCGCCGAGGTGGCCTGCTTCCGGTCCCCCGCCCGGTCGCGGACCGGCAGCATGAACAGGATGGCCAGGGCCGGACCGGCGGCGAGGGTGAGGAAGGCGGCGTTGAAGGACGACGTCGCGGAGAACACCGCGCCCACTGCCAGCGGCACGAGCACGCTGCCGAGCTGCCAGATCGCGTTGGAGATACCCGCCACGCTGCCCGTCACCGAACTGGGCACGAGACGCGGGATGAGGGCGACGAGGAGCGCGGTCCAGCCGTAGGCGGCGGCGCCGAGCAGGGGTGCGAGCCAGATGAAGGCCGTCGCCGAGGACACGTTGCCGAACCACACCAGGGTGGTCGCGAACACCGCGAAGAGCACCAGGCTCGGTGTCTTGCGGGCGCCGCCGAAGAAGCGGTCGGTGATCAGGCCCACCAGCGGTTTCACCGCGACGGCGGTGATGGCGAAGATCGCCACGACCAGTCCCGCGGTGCCGGCGTCGATGTCATGGCCCCTAATCATGAGCGCGTTGGCCCAGGTCACGAAGCCGTACAGGCCCCAGAAGCCGCAGAACCCGGTCAGGCAGGTGAGGACCACGTCACGGTTGCGGAGGAAGGCGCGCAGATCGGGGCCGAGTATCCCGCCGGGTTTCCGCTCGACGACGGGGGCTCGCTTCTGGCCCTTCGCCTCCTGCGGACCGTTCCGGAGCACGAACAGCAGCAGCCCCGCCACGACGACGGAGATGATGCCGAAGAGGTGGTAGGAGGTCCCCCAGCCGTGCCAGGCGATCAGGGCCGGCACGACGGCGTTGGCTATGGCGGTGCCGAGCGAGGTCGCCGTGGTGAAGACGCCCATCGGCATGCCTAGTTTGTTGTTCGGGAACCAGGTGGAGATCAGGCGGATACCGGCCGCGTAGTCGGCCCCGGCGAAGAGACCGACCACCGCCTGCACCGCGATGCCGACGGTCGCCGACTTCGTGGATCCGAAGGCGGTCATGAACACACCGGCACCGGCCAGTGACACGGTGAGCACGATACGGGCGCCGAAGCGGTCCACACCTATGCCGCCGATGGCGTTCGAGATGACGTAACCCACGTAATACGCGGTGGCGAAGACACCGAGGCTCGCCACGGGCACGGCCAGCCCCTCGCCGACGAAGACCGAGGCCGGTCCCCAGGTCGAGCGGTCGATCGACGTCAGGGTGAAGGACAGCCAACACGTGACGAGCACGACCCAGCGGTATGGGGAGGGTGCGACTGCCCGGCTGGGGGTGAGGTGAAGCGGGTTCACTGTTGAACCTCCGCTGCGGAAGAGGGAGCAGAAGGGGGAGGAAAGGGGGACGGGTCATGGACGTGGAACCGGGCAGGCTCACAGATCCAGGATCAGTCGCTGGGAGGCGCAGCCGCCGACGCAGATCATCATCGACGCGTTCTGGGCACGTTCCTGCTCCGAGAGGATGGTATCGGCGTGGACCGGGGTCCCACCGAGCACCTTGGTCTCGCAGGTGCCGCAGAAGCCCTCCTCGCAGGAGGAGAGGACGTCCGGCCGCAGGGTGCGGACAGCCTCGAGGATCGAGGTGCCGGGGGTGACGACCACGGTCGCTCCCGTGCCGGCCAGTTCGACCTCGAAGGCCTCGAAGGGCTCGCCGTCGGCGCCCTCGGGCTCGGACGCGGCGGCGCCGGTGCCCGCCGAGGTGAACTGCTCGGTGTACAGCGGCAGCCCCCTCCGGGCGCCGTCGATCTCCTGACGCAGGGCGGCGAGCAGACCCGGCGGTCCGCAGGCGTGGATCGCGCCGCCTTCGGGCACGTCCCGCACCAGGGCGGGGAGGTCCAGCGGCTGCCCCGCACTGAGGCGGAACGGCGCACCCACTGACTCGGCCAGCGCACGGGCCTGATCGACGAAGGCCATGGTGGTGACGGCGCGCCCGCCGTAGTGGAGCTCCCAGGAGTCGCCGCGCGCCGTGGCCTCGCGTGCCATGGCGAGCACTGGGGTGATCCCGATGCCACCCGCGACGAGGACCTGGTGGACGGCGGACTCCAGCGGGAAGTGGTTGCGCGGGCCGCGGATGGAAAGGGTGCGGCCGATGAGCGCGGTGTCGTGGATCTCGGCGGATCCTCCACGCCCGTCGGCCTCCCGCAGTACGGCGATGGTGTACGCGGGGTCGCCCGGCTCGCCGCACAGCGAGTACTGCCGCACGGTGCCGGACGGCAGCCGCACGTCGATGTGGGCTCCGGCCTCCCACTCCGGCAGGGGGGCGCCGTCGGTCGGAGCGAGGACGAGCGAGACCACGCCGTCGGCCTCCAAGCCGAGCAGGGTGACGGTCACCTCCCGCCAGTCGGGCATGGTCATGACTCCTCCTCCGAGTCGCGGGTACCGCCCCGCAGCACCTGCAGGAAGTGCAGGACGGGCGGCAGGTCGCGCAGCACGGCGACGGTGTCGACGTACTCGCGCAGCACCGCGGCGGACGCGTACTCGTCGTCACTGCTCCAGGACAGGCCGGGGGCGACGACGACGGCGCCGAGCAGAATGCCGGCGGCGCGGGCGGCCTCTCCCAGGGCGGCAACCGCGGCGTGGTCGATGAGAGAGAGGTCGCAGGTGACCAGAGTGATGGCGTCGGCCTGCTCGACGGCCTTGCGGAGGCCGTCGTCGAGCTGGTCGCCGTCGGCGACGGTGACGCCGCCGAGGGCGTCCCGCCGCTCGGCGAGGTTCTCGCGGGCGGTCGGGTCCAGCGGCACGACGAGTACGTCGGCCACGTACGACCGCCTGGTCCACGAATGGCTGGGCATGATGTCTTCTTCCGGTGGGTGCCTACTTCCGGGCGGGAGCGGTCAGATGGAGTAGAAGTCCTCGCCTTCCTTCACCTTGAGGACCTCGGCGGCGCCGTCCTGGAACGGGACGGACTTCGGAAGCAGCACGGAGGTCGAGCGCACGGCGTGGTGCTTGCTGTTGACGCCGGGGACGTCCTCGCCCCTGGCGGCGGGCTCGGTGGCGGCCAGCAGCCTGCGGCGGGCGAGGATGATGGCCGCGTCGGAGGTGCCGAGCCGCTCCTTGGTGCGGTCGACGATGGCGCCCATGCTCTCCTGCAGGGAGAAGTCCTGGGCAGCGATGCCCTCGACGCCGGAGAAGGACTTCTTGTCCTTCTGGGCCTGGCGGTCGATGAGGTAGTCGTTGGAGGCGTTGGCCAGGGTGTCGTAGGTGCCCGGGATGTACTTGGCGTGGATGCCGTCGCCGTTGCGCAGGGAGGCGAGCTCGTCCTCGGTGAGTGGGCGGGTCGGGTGGTAGTTGACCGACCAGGCCCAGCAGGTCTCGTCGTCGATCGGGACCCAGGCGTGGCCGCCCATCGGGTTGTGGGTGCCGAACGGCGGGATGATCGTGTACCAGGGCATGATCCACTGGGTGATGCGCCAGTAGTAATTCTCTTCGTCGGCGTTACGGCGCGCGCCGATGAGCAGGCCGCCGTCGGACTCCACGACCTCGAACTTGGGCCGGGTGTCCTGCTTCAGGTACTCGTTGCCCGCGGTGCCCGAGTGCATCGGGTCGTCGTCCAGGTTGAAGCGGTGGGCGAAGGAGACGTGGCTGGAGTCGATGCCGCCCTCCATCGCCTGCATGAAGTTGGTCATCTGCCGGCGCTTGGAGAGGAAGACGTGGCTCTCCGGCAGGCCGGCCCACTCAAGGTCGGGCAGCTCGGGCTTGAGCTCCGGCGGGCCCATGTACGTCCAGATGACGCCGCCGCGCTCCACGCAGGGGTAGGCGGGCTGCTTGATCTTCTGGCACATGCGCGTCTCCGGCGGCTCGGAGGGCATGTCCACGCAGTTCCCGTCCACGTCGTACTTCCAGCCGTGGTAGGCGCAGCGCAGCCCGGACTCCTCGTTGCGTCCGAAGAACAGCGAGGCGGTGCGGTGGCTGCACATCTCGTCGAGCAGGCCGATCCGGCCCTGGGTGTCGCGGAAGGCGATCAGCTTCTCGCCCAGCAGCTGGACGCGCACCGGCGCGCAGTCGGGCTCCGGCAGCTCCTCGGCGAGCAGGGCGGGAATCCAGTAGCGGCGCAGCAGGGTGCCCATCTCGGTTCCCTGGCCGGTGCGGACGAGGCGCTCGTTCTGTTCACGGGTCAGCATCAAAACTCCTTGGTTGTGCAAGGTTGTGCGGTGTGCCGGCCGGAACCGGCGGGGCGGACCGGCCCGGAGTCGTCCGGCCGGTCGGTGGATTCAGGGGCGGACCACGACGTGCGGGGACTCGGGTCCGGTGCCGGCGGCGAGCCGGGCGAGCATGTCGCCGGTCTCTTCGAGGGAGACCGCGACGGAGGGCAGTTCCTGCAGGCCCGAGGTGCCGCCGGCGAGCGAGTCGATCGCCTGGGAGACGTACTCGGGGCGGCGGCCGCGCACGGCGGAGATCCGGAGGTTGCCGCGGGTCATGGCCCGGGTGTCGATCGGTACCGCGGCGGGCTGCTTGGGCGTGGTGAGCACCAGGCGCCCGCCCTGGCCGAGCAGGCCGACGGCGACGCCGATGACGTGCGGGGCGTACCCGACGGAGTCGACGACACAGTCCGCGGCCCGCGAACCGAGCACGCGGCGCACGCCCTCGGCGAGTTCGGCGCCGGTGTCGGCCGCGACGGTCACGGCACCGAGGCGCTCGGCGATCTCGAGGCGGGTGCGATCGCGGCGCAGCCCGGCCACCACCGTCTCGGCTCCGGCGTAGCGCGCCGCGGCCGCCACGGCGAGCCCGTGGTAGCCGGGGCCGAGGATGACGACGGTCTCGCCCTTGCGAACGGCGCCCGCGCGCAGGGTCCAGTCAAGGGCGTTGGCGTAGGGCAGCACCCAGGCGGCCAGTTCCTCGGACAGCTCGGGCGGCAGCGGGTGTACCACGGTGTTGGGCTGCAGGAGCAGGTATTCGGCGTTCCCGCCGTGCAGGCCCGGCGCTTCGGAGGCCGGCAGGGTGCCGACGCGGCGGCCGCCGCCCCACAGGTCGGTCTGCGGGCACAGGCGGTAGGCACCCGACGTGCAGGACGGGCAGGTCCCGCACGGCAGGTACTCCTCGATGACGACCCGGTCGCCGACCCGGCCCTGCCAGGTCCGCTTCCCCTGGTCGGGGGCCGCGGCGGCGATGCGGCCAACGACGTGGTGGCCCAGCACGGTCGGCTCCGGGACGCCCTTCGCGAAAAGGGAGACGTCCGTGCCGCAGATGCCGGAGGCGGTGACCCGCAGCCACCCCTCCCCCGGGCCCGCCTCGCGCAGGGGGAGGGTCCTCAGCTCGCTCCGTGCGCCTGGCAGGGCCACGCTCGCGCGGGCCTCGGCAGGTGTCCCTGTCATCTCGGTGTCGCTCACTCTGAACTCGCTTTCTATCGCTCTGCGATAATGCGTTATCGCCCTGCGGTTCGGCTACAGTAGGTGGCGACTTAGCGCACGTCAATGGGCGAGGAGCGACAAAATGGCCGGTGGTCGGGCGGGGGCGGACAGTGGACGCAGGGCCCTGGAAGTGCTGTTCGCGTTTACCGAACAGCGACCGATGGCGTCGGTGCGCGAACTGGCCGATACGGTCGGCATCCCGGTTCCCACCGCCCACCGCTATGTGGCGCTGCTGCGCGACATGGCCCTGGTGGAGGAGGACACCCGGGGGCGCTACCGGCTGACGATGCGGGTGGCGGCGCTGGGCCGCGCGGCCCGGCAGGGCACCTCACTGGCCGAGGTCGCGGACCCCTTCCTGCGCGCCCTGGCCGACGAGGTCTCCGAGACGGTGCTGCTCATCCGTCTGATACAGGGGCTTCCCGTGTGCGTGCACGGCGCCGAGAGCAGCCGTCCGTACCGGCTGTCGTTCGAGGTGGGACAGAACCTGCCGCCGCTGCGCGGTGCCAGTGCGCGCGTGCTGCTCGGCGGCCTGTCGCCCGCCGAGCGGGAGCGCTACGTCGACCGGGCGCTCGCCTCCGGCGCCGTGCCGCCGCTGCACGGGCATGAGGAGTTCCTGCAGGGCGTCGACATCGCCGACGAGCGCGGCTGGGACATCAGCCACGAGGAGATCGACGAAGGCATATGGGCCGTCTCGGCCGCCATCCGGGACGACGACCGCACGGTCGCCACCCTCTCCCTGTCCTGCCCGGAGTTCCGCCTCGACGACGCCCGCCGCAAGGCCTACACCGACCGGGCGGTGGCGACCGCACAGCAAATCTCCGAGGCACTGCGCGGGGGCGCGGCCACGGGCTCCGCGCCGGGCAACGACGCCTGACCACCCGCGTTCCCGGCCCCCGAAGATCGCGGGGCCGGGCGCGGATGATCCCGGCGTCGCCGACGCCGAGCCGTTCCTCGTGCAGTCGCCAGACCGGGCCCACGCTCTCCTGGCTTGACGCGAATGCCCTCGCGGGCGCGCATCGCCGCCCGCACTTCTCGTTGCGGTGGCTGCAGAACTCTGTGCCTGCCGAAAACTCCATCCGCGCAGTTCAGGCGGCATGTTGGTATTCGTGGACGGCTCCGCCGAGGCGGTCTTTCCGGCGTACCTTCAGCGGGGTGAGATGTGCGGGAGTGCGCGGTTCCGGGACGGCGCGCAAGGGTGCTGCCTGATCATTCGCTTGGTGGGGCCGGTGGGTGTTGTAGTGCAGCTCGAACTGGCGGAGGGCATGGCGCAGGTGGCGCTCGTTCCAGATGAGGGTGTGGTCCAGGAGGTGTCCCGCTCGGAAATACGATTCCGGCTCTGGCCTGCAGCTTCTCCACGCGGGGCAACAGCCTCAATGGCGCCTGGGATGATCCTTCGATGTCGCTGTCGATCGTCACCACGCTGGTCCGGAATCTGATCAAGGTGCCCTCTGCCGTACTCCGCACCCACGTGGCCAAGGACGCAGAGGTCCTCGCGTTACGGCATGAGAACGCGGTGCTGCGTGTGGGTGCCGAATATTACGTCGGTGCAGTTCAGCCCCGCTACCGCGCCGACGACAACGGTCGGCAATGATCACCGCTCATGCTCGTACGCCTGGCCTGCACTGCCGTCACTCACGCCTTCACCGCCCTGCGACTGATCCCTATGAGCGACCACGACAAGGACATCGAAATCCTCGCGTTGCATCACCAGCTCGCCGTCCTGCAACGTCGGCCCGGCAACCAGCACCCCGGCTTTCAGGCGGCCGACCGCACCTTCCTAGCCGCCCTCCTCGCCCCGCTGCCACAAGCCGCCCTGCGCCGGCTGCGGCTCATCGTCTCCCCGGACACTGTCCTGCGCTGGCACCGCGACTTCATGAATAACCGTCACGTCCGTCTCAGCCGCAACCGGCGTCCCGGCACCAACGACCAGCTCTTCCCAACGGAACTGCCTAGCCTCGCCCGCCTTCTCGCGACGGCGGTCGTCCCGTGCTCTCCCGCACGACCAGCCGTGTCGGCACCAGCGTGGTACCGGGTTCCGCCTCGCCCTGCCGGACCTGACGCAGCGCGCTCTCCACGCAGCGGCGGCCGACCTCCGCGAAATCCTGGTGGACCGTGGTGAGCGGCGGCTGGAACGAGCCAGAGTCAGGAATGTCGTCGAAGCCGATGACCGAAACGTCCTCGGGGACCCTGCGGCCCCGCTCCTCCAGGGCCCGCAGTAGGCCGAGCGCCATCTGGTCGTTCGCCGCGAACACCGCGGTGCAGTCGCCCTGTTCGGCCAGGCGCAGGCCCGCGCGGTAGCCCGAATCGGCCGACCAGTCGCCGCGCACCAGCGGTGGGACCGCGCGGCCCGCGGCCTCAAGTGCCCTGCGCCACGCATCCGTTCGGCGCTGCGCGGCGAACGACTCGGAGGGGCCCGCCAGATGCCAGACCGTGCGGTGGCCGAGGTCGAGGAGGTGGCGTACCGCGTCGCGGGTGCCGCCCGCCTGGTCCGTGTCCACCACCGCGTAACGGTCATCGGCGTCCGAGTCCGCGACCACGACCTTCACGTGGGGCGGCAGCGTGAGGCTCGCCGAGTCGAGCAGATGGACCTCCATGATGACGATGACCGCGTCCACCGCCAGTTCGCCGAGGCGCGAGAACGCGCCGCGCACCTCGTCCTGGGTGGGCACCGCGACGGGGAGGAGCGTGACCGCGTAGCCCTCCTGCGCGGCCGAGGTCGCGATGGCCTCCAGCGTGCGCATGTTGCCTGTCGTGGAGAGCGTGAACGTGATCACGCCGATGGTGCGGAAGTCGCCCCGTTTCAGCGCCCGCGCCGCACTGTTGGGGCGGTAGCCGAGGTCCTTCATGGCGGCGAGGACCCGCTCGCGTGTCTCCTCGTTGACGCCGGGAAAGCCGTTCGAGACGCGGGAGACCGTCTGGGACGAGACACCGGCGACCCGGGCGACGTCGGCCATGGACGCGTTGTGTGTGCGGCGCCGGGCGTGGGTCCTGCCGCGCTCCGGGGCTCTGTCCGTTGCTCCCACCGTTGGCCTCACCAGTCGAGTTGATCGTTCACGGGCGACTCTTGACCGTCCTCTGCGAGGCAGTGTAGACATGCCGCCACCGAATGTTTACGCAAACATAATACCTGTCGGTCGCTTGCGCGCCGGAATGTTTACGCAAACATCCGAGCACCATCCGCGAGACACGTACGAGCGAGGGACGCGAGATGACGACGCTTCAGCCGCCGGCCGCCGCAAGGCCGCGACCGGCCGGGCCACCGGTACGCAGGGCGCGCCGCTCGTGGACGGGGTGGGGGTTCATCGGCCCCTTCGTGCTCGTCTTCGCCCTGGTCTTCCTGGCGCCGCTCGCGTACTCGGTCTATCTGAGCCTGTTTCGCACACAACTCATCGGCGGCACCACCTTCGTGGGTCTGGACAACTACCAACAGGCCTTGCAAGACGGCCAGTTCTGGGACGGAGTCGTCCGCGTCGGACTGTTTCTGCTGATCCAGGTGCCGATCATGCTCGGCATCGCCTTGCTCGTCGCCCTCGCGATCGACAGCGGCCGCCTCTACGGCAAGGACTTCTTCCGGATCACCGTCTTCCTGCCCTACGCGGTACCCGCCGTCGTCGCGACCCTCATGTGGGGCTTCATGTACGGCACCCGCTACGGCTTGGTCGGCGACGTCAACGACGCGTTCGGCGTGAAGCTGCCCGACCCACTGTCCGCCGACCTGGTCCTCGCGTCCATCGGCAACATCGTGACCTGGGAGTTCGTCGGCTACAACATGCTGATCTTCTTCGCCGCGCTGCGCGTCGTACCGCACTCGCTGTACGAGGCGGCCGAGATCGACGGCGCCGGACAGTGGCGCATCATCACGGCCATCAAGCTTCCCGCGATCCGCGGCGCCCTCGTCATCGCCACGATCTTCTCGATCATCGGCAGCTTCCAGCTCTTCAACGAGCCCGCCATCCTCCAGAAGCTAGCGCCGAACGCGATCACCACCGACTACACCCCGAACTTCTACACGTACTCGCTGTCCTTCTCGGGTCAGCAGCAGAACTACTCCGCGACGGTCGCCATCGTCATGGGCGTGATCACGATGATCGTCGCCTACGTGGTCCAGCTGCGCGGCATGCGCAAGGGAGCGTGAGCGCGATGACCACCACCACCGGCTCCGTGCGGCCGACGGCACCGCTCAAGTCCGACGCCCCGCGGCTGCGTTCACCGCGCCGCCGGATACCCGGCCCTCCCCGGCGCAGCGTCCTGCTGACCGTGCTCACCGGTGTCGTCCTCGTCTACAGTCTGCTGCCGCTCGTGTGGCTCCTGATCAGTGCCACCAAGTCCCAGCAGGGACTGGCCCGTTCGTTCGGCCTGTGGTTCGACGGGAACTTCGACCTCTGGCACAACATCGGCGAGACCTTCACGTACCAGGACGGCGTCTTCGGCCGCTGGCTCCTCAACACGCTCCTGTACGTGGTGGTGGGCGCGGGCGGCGCCACCTTCCTCGCGGTCCTCGGCGGATACGCGCTCGCCAAGTTCGCCTTCCCCGGCAAGCGCGCCGTGTTCGCCGTCGTCATCGGGGCGGTCGCGGTGCCGGGCACGGCCCTTGCCGTCCCCACGTTCCTGATGTTCAGCAAGATGGGGCTCACCGACACCCCGTGGGCCGTCATCATCCCGTCGCTGATCTCGCCGTTCGGCCTGTATCTGATGTGGGTGTTCGCCGCCGAGGCGATCCCCACCGAGCTGATGGAGGCCGCCCGCATCGACGGCGCGAGCGAGCTGCGCACCTTCTTCCAGGTCGCCCTGCCGCTGCTCGCGCCCGGCACGGTCACCGTCCTGCTCTTCACCACGGTCGCGACCTGGAACAACTACTTCCTGCCGTTGATCATGCTGAAGGACCCCGACTGGTATCCGCTCACGCTCGGTCTGGACTCCTGGAACAAGCAGGCGCAGACGGCCGGCGGCGAGGCCATACCCCACCTGGTGCTCACCGGCTCACTGCTCACCATCGTGCCGCTGATCGCCGCCTTTCTGCTGCTCCAGAAGTACTGGCAGTCCGGGCTCTCCGCCGGAAGCGTCAAGGAGTAGGCGCAGCACCGCAGTTCACGCCCCGTACACCCTCTGTAGGACCACGAAGAAGTGGAAGCCATGCCCATGCCCAAGAACTCCCGCCGCCTGCTGCGCGGCATAGGTCTCCTCTGCGCCGTCGCCCTCGGGGCCACCGCCTGCGGCGGCTCCGACAACGACGCCTCGAGTGACAAGCAGGTCAGTTCGGCCGACATCCAGTCGGCGCTGAAGAAGGGCGGCACCGTCACGGTGTGGGCGTGGGAGCCCACGCTGAAGCAGGTCGCCGCCGACTTCGAGAAGAAGTACCCGAAGGTCGACATCAAGCTGGTCAACGCGGGCACCAACAACGACCAGTACAAGGCTCTGTCGAACGCGATCTCGGCGAAGAAGGGCGTCCCGGACGTCGCGCAGATCGAGTACTACGCGCTCGGCCAGTACGCCCTGACGAAGCAGATCACCGACCTCAAGGCGTACGGTGCCGAGAAGCTGGCGGAATCGTACTCGCCCGGGCCGTGGAACTCGGTGAAGTCCGGCGCCGGCGTCTACGGCCTGCCCATGGACTCCGGCCCGATGGCGCTCTTCTACAACAAGAAGGTCTTCGACAAGTACAAGATCGCCGTCCCGACGACCTGGGACGAGTACGTCGAGGCCGCCCGCAAGCTGCACAAGGCCGACCCGAAGGCGTACATCACCAGCGACGCCGGCGACGCGGGCCTGACCACCAGCCTGCTGTGGCAGGCCGGTTCGCACCCGTACAAGGTCGACGGCACCAAGGTCGGCATCGACTTCACCGACGCGGGTGCGAAGAAGTACACCGACACCTGGCAGAAACTGATCGACGAGAAGCTCGTCGCGCCCGTCACCGGCTGGACCGATGACTGGTACAAGGGCCTCGGCGACGGAACCATCGCCACGCTGCCCACCGGCGCCTGGATGCCCGCCAACTTCGCCTCCGGCGTGAAGAGCGCCTCCGGCGACTGGCGCGTCGCCCCCATGCCGCAGTGGGAGAAGGGCGCGCACACCAGCTCCGAGAACGGCGGCAGCTCGCTCGCGCTGCCCGAGCTCGGCAAGAACAAGGAACTCGCCTACGCGTTCGTCGAGTACGCCAACTCCGGTGCGGGCGTGCAGACCCGCATCAAGAACGGCGCGTTCCCCGCGACGACGAAGGACCTGAACTCCTCGTCGTTCCAGAACACCGAGTTCCCGTACTTCGGGGGCCAGAAGGCCAACAAGGTCTTCGCCGAGTCCGCGAAGAGTGTGCCCACCGACTGGAAGTACCTGCCGTACCAGGTGTACTCCAACTCGATCTTCAACGACACCGTCGGCAAGGCGTACGTCTCCTCGACCAAGCTCACCGCCGGGCTGAAGTCCTGGCAGGACGCGTCCGTCAAGTACGGCACCGAGCAGGGCTTCACCGTCGAGAAGTAGCCCGCCGCCTCCCGCGACCGCACCTGTGGAAGACCGCTCCCCGAAAGGACGCGCATGACCGCCCCCCTCACCTCTCGTTTCCCGTACGCGAAGGGCTCGGACGGCACCCGGCGCCTCGGCTACGGAGCCGACTACAACCCCGAGCAGTGGTCACGGGAGGTGTGGGCGGACGACATCCGGCTGATGCGTGAGGCCGGGGTGAACGTCGTCTCCCTCGCCATCTTCTCCTGGGCACGGCTCCAACCCACCGCCGACACCTGGGACTTCGGCTGGCTCGACGAGATCATGGACCTGCTGCACGCGGGCGGCATCGGCGTCGACCTGGCCACCGCCACCGCGTCGCCGCCGCCGTGGCTCACCACCGCGCACCCGGAGATCCTGCCGGTGACCGCGAGGGGCGAGACACTGTGGCCGGGCGCCCGGCAGCACTGGCGGCCCACCTCGCCCGCCTTCCGCGAGCACGCCCTGAACCTCGTCCGCCGCCTCGCGTCCCGCTACGCCGATCACCCCGCCCTGGTCGCCTGGCACGTCAACAACGAGCTGGGCTGCCACAACGTCTACGACTACTCCGACGACGCCGCCCGCACCTTCCGGTCCTGGCTGCGCCGCCGCTACACCACGCTCGACGCCCTCAACAACGCCTGGGGGACGGCCTTCTGGTCCCAGCGCTACAGCGACTGGGAGCAGATACTGCCGCCGCGGCTCGCCGCCTCGCACCCGAACCCGACCCAGCAGCTCGACTTCAAGCGCTTCTCGTCGGATGCGCTCAAGGACCACCTGCTCGCCGAGCGAGAGATCCTGCGCGAGCTCACCCCGGACACGCCGGTCACCACCAACTTCATGGTGATGCCGGGCACCAAGGGCATGGACTACGCGGACTGGGCGGACGAGGTCGACTTCGTAGCCAACGACCACTACGTCACCCCCGGACCGCAGGACCGCGACGAACTCTCCTTCTCCGCCAACCTCAGCAGCGGCATCGCGGGACACCGCCCCTGGTTCCTGATGGAGCACTCCACCAGCGCCGTGAACTGGCAGCCCGTCAACCCACCCAAAACGCCCGGAGAGTTGGCCTGCGACTCGCTGCTGCACGTCGCGCACGGCGCCGACGCCGTCTGCTTCTTCCAGTGGCGCCAGTCGGCGGCCGGAGCCGAGAAATACCACTCGGCGATGGTCCCGCACGCCGGAGCCGACAGTGAACTCTTCCGCTCCGTCGTCGAGCTGGGCCGCACCCTCGACGCGCTCGCCCCCATCGCCGGCAGCGAGCGCGAACCTGCCCGTGTGGCGATCCTCTTCGACTGGGACTCCTGGTGGGCCGGCGAGCAGGACTCCCACCCGACCTCCCGCCTCGACTACCACCGCGAGGCCCTCGACTGGTACTCGGCGCTGCTTCGTCTCGGCCACCGCGCCGACGTGGTGCCCGCCCACCGCACCGACCTGTCCGCGTACGACGTCGTCATCGCGCCCGTCCTGCACGTGGTGCCACAGCCGCTCGCCAAGGAACTCACCCGGTACGTCGAGGGCGGCGGCCACCTCGTCACCACATACTTCTCCGCGATCGTCGACGAGAACGACCACGTCTGGCTCGGCGGCTACCCGGGCGCACTGCGCGACGTCCTCGGCATCCGCATCGAGGAGTTCGGGCCACTGCTCGACGGCGACACCGTCGACCTGGACAACGGCACCACCGGCAGCCTGTGGACCGACCGGATCTCCGTCACCGGCACGGACGTCGAGGTCCTGGCAGGCTACCGCACCGGCACGTACGCGTCGCGCCCTGCCGTCACCCGGCGCGGCACGGGCCGTGGCTCGGCCACATACGTGTCCACCCGGCTCGGCGCCGACGGGCTGACCGTGCTGCTGCCCGAGCTGCTCGCGCCCGCCGGGGTGACCAGCGAACTCCCACAACACGCACGGGGGTTGGTGGAACACGCCGTTCGGCGCGACACCGAGTACCGCTATCTGTTCCTGGTCAACCGGAGCGACGAGCAGGTGGCGCTGCCGGGCCTGACCGGTGACGTGCTCGTCGCGCCGCGGTCCGAGGGCGACGGCCTCGTCCTGGCGCCCCGCCAGGTCGCCGTCCTGCGGCAGTCCGCCTCCTGAATCCACCCGCTCTCGCACCACCGACACTCCACCCACACCACGACATTAGGAGCACACGTTGGCGCGCTTGACCCGCAGACGGTTCATCGGCATCGCCGCGGCCACGGCCGCAGCCGCAGGAACCCAGCTCTCAGCCGCACCGCTCGCCGCCGCGGCGGCCGCCGCGACGGTCACGGTCACCCCCGACCCCTCGTACCGGCAGGAGCGGTTCGAGGGGTGGGGCACCAGCCTGGTCTGGTTCGCGAACGCGACCGGACACTACCCGGACGAGATCCGCGAGCGGATAGCCGACCTCGTCTTCGGCCGTGACGGCCTCGCCCTCAACATCGCCCGCTACAACATAGGCGGCGGCAACGCACCCGACGTACCGGCCTACTTGAGGCCGGGCGGCGCCGTCGAGGGCTGGTGGAAGGCGCCCGAGGGCACCACCCGCACCGACACCGACTGGTGGGACCCCGACAACGGGGACCACTGGAACGGGGACGCCGACGCGACCCAGCGCTGGTGGGTGGACCGGATCAAGAAGGACATCACCCACTGGGAGACGTTCTCCAACTCGCCGCCGTACTTCATGACGGTCAGCGGCTACGTCTCCGGCGGCTTCGACGCGTCGAAAGACCAGTTGAAGGAGGCGTCCGTCGACGACTTCGCCACCTATCTGGCCGGGGCGACGCGGCGCCTGGAGAAGGCGCACGGCATCAAGGTGAAGACCGTCGACCCGTGCAACGAGCCCAACACCAGCTACTGGGGTACGAAGTTGGGTGCCGACGGGAATCCGACCGGTGGCCGTCAGGAGGGCTGTCACATCGGCCCCGCCCTCCAGCAGAAGATCGTGCCCGCGCTGCACACCGCGCTCAAGAAGGCGCGGACGACGGCAGTCGTCTCAGCAATGGACGAGACCAACCCGACAACCTTCGCCACGAACTGGACCAGCTACCCGGCCGACGTGAAGAGCCACGTCGCCCAGATGAACGTCCACACGTACGGCACCGGCGGCCGGACCTCCGTCCGCGACCTCGCCAAGGCCGACGGCAAGCCGCTGTGGATGAGCGAGGTCGAGGGCGACTGGGGCGACGGCCAATCCTTCACCGACATGCGCCCCGGACTCGGGCTCGCCCAGCACATCGTCGACGACCTGCGCGAACTGGAGCCCACCGCCTGGGTGTTCTGGCAGCCCGTCGAGGACTGGGACAACATGAAGCCCGGCGGGGAATCCGCCGAGGGAGGCAACTGGGGCGAGATCCAAGTCTCCTTCAGCGCCGGCCCCGACGACACCCTGGAGACCTGCCCGGTCCACACGAACACGAAGTTCGACACCGCCCGGAACTTCACCCACTACATCCGTCCCGGCGACCATCTCATCAAGACCGACGACACGAGCAGCACCGCGGCCGTCACCCGTGGCGGCAACGGCGCCACCGTCGTCCACGTCAACAGCACCACGTCCTCCCGCACGGTGACGCTCGACCTGTCGAAGTTCGCGACCGTACGCCAGGGCGCGACCGTCACCCCGGTCGTGACCAGCACGGACGGCAAGCTGGCCGAGCAGACGCCGGTCGCGGTGACGGGCCGTACGGCCACCTTCACGGTGCCCGCGCAGTCGGTGACCACGTTCGTGATCAAGGGCGTGTCCGGGGTCACGAAGGACGCCGCGACGCTGCGCAAGGGACGAACGTACGAGCTGACCGGCGTACAGAGCGGCAAGGACCTCACCGTCGCCGACGACGGCAGCACACTCGTCATCGAGTCGGGGACGGGCGCGGCCGGTCAGCGGTGGCGGCTCGCGCAGATCAGCGGTGAAGGACCGGCGAACCGCAGGCGGCACGTCTTCACCAGCGCCGCCGACGGCAGGCGGCTGGCCGTCCGCGACGGTGCACCGGTCGTCGAACCCGACACCGACGAGCGGGACGCGGCCACGCAGTGGATCCTGTCGACGACGGGTGACGGCACGTACACGCTCGTCAACGCCGGTACGGGCCGACTCCTCGAGGTCGGCGGACAGGCCACGCACGAGGGCGCGCCCGTCGGGACCTGGCAGCCCAACTCCGGTTCCAATCAACGGTGGAAGGTCACCGACGTGACGTCCTGAGGACCGCGTCGGCGCGCTCCACGGCCTCGTACCGTGGAGCGCGTCCCTCGCGGGGTCCGCTGTTGCCGCCTGCTCCCGAGCGGCGCCGACGCCATCCGGGACGGTTACGCGTTCCCGACCGGGCAGCGCCGGCCGACGTGATGTAAGTGCTGCGAACCGGTTGTCCTGGCGGGACGTTCCCGCGGAGAGAGTGGGCTGCTCCGGAGTGACGGCCTGGCGCCGGCTGCGGGGCTTGACCGACGCAGGCGTCCGGCTCCACCTCCGACGGTATCCACCTGCGGATCCGTCTCGAAGAGGCGAAGGCCGCGGTCCTGGTCGTCATGGGCGTGCGCGCGGACGGCACCGAGGAGCCGATCGCGATGACGGACGGCAACCGCGAGTCCGCGGAGTCCTGGGCGAGCCTTTTGCGGGACTGCCAGCGCCGCGGCATGTGTGCTCCCGTCCTCGCCGTGGCTGCCGGCGCCCTCGGCTTCTGGAACGCGCTCAATGAGGTCTCCCCTGAAACCCGCCACCAAAGATGCTGGGTTCACAAAACAGTCAAGTGCCTAGACACCCTGCCGAAGTCGGCCCAGCCCGCGGCGAAGAGGGCCATCCAGGACATCTGCAACGCCGAGGACAAGGAGCAACGCCGCTCAGGCGGTCGCCGCGTTCGCCAATCAGTGCGGCGCGAAGTTCCCCAAGGCCGTCAAGAAGATCGCCGATGACGAGGACGAGCTCCTGGCGTTCTACGACTTCCCCGCCGAACACTGGATCCACCTGCGCACCACGAACCCGATCGAGTCAACCTTCGCGACCGTCCGCCTACGGACCAAGGTCACCAAAGGCGCTGGCTCCCGAGCCGCCGCCTTGGCGATGGTCTTCAAGCTCGTCGAGTCCGCGCAGGCCCGCTGGCGAGCCGTGAACGCACCCCACCTCGTCGCCCTCGTCCGAGCAGGCGCCCGCTTCGAACTCGGCCACCTCGTCGAGCGGCCACCGACGATCGCAGCTTCGAGTTCTCCACCCTCGGCGGCTGGCTGGCCACCCGTGCCGACGGCCACTACGCCACCATCCACACCCACATCGACGACTTCGTGCAGTCCCTGCGCGTGATCACGCCCGCCGGAGCCGGCACGTTCTGGCGCCTGCCCGCATCCGGCGCCGGACCGTCGCCCGACATGGTTCACGGTGACGAGTTGAGTTTCGGACGAGGGTCGGTTCATGAGTCAGTCGAAGTGACCGACACCGTGGTCCGGGTCGGGGCTCGGACCACCGCAGTGCGGGCCGCCTGCCCGGGGTGCGGATGTTGGTCAGGGCGAATACATGGCTCCTACGTGCGGTTTCCTCGTGATTTGCCAGCGGTGGGCAAGGTCGTCGTGGTGTCGCTACGGGTGCGGCGATTCGTCTGCGCGGATGACTGCTGCCACCGCAAGACGTTCGCCGAGCAAGTGCCTGGGCTCACCCGCCGGTTCGGGCGACGCACTGAGCGGCTGCGATCGACGCTAGTGTCGGTTGGCCTCGCGCTCGCAGGCCGGGCCGGCGCCCGCATGACGGATGCTTTCAAGGCCACAGTCAGCAGGAACACCCTGCTGAGGCTGATCGGCTCACTTCCGGACCCTGCAACCGTCGCCCAACGTGTGGTAGGCGTGGACGAATACGCCCAGCGCAAGGGGCGGATCTACGGAACTGTCCTTGTCGACGTCGCAACACGTCGTCCGATCGACCTCCTCCCCGACCGCAAGGCGGACACGCTCGCCGCCTGGCTCGCCGAGCGGCCCGACATCGAGGTGGTCTGCCGCGACCGCGCCCCCCTTCTTCACCGAAGGCGCCACCCGAGACGCCCTCCAGGCACTCCAGGTCGCCGACCGATGGCATCTTTGGCACAACCTCGGCGAAGCCGCGGAGAAGCACGAACAAGGACACGCCCTCGCGGCGTAAGTATCGAGTGTCCGACATCACGGGGGAACTTCAGGCTGGCATTGTCCACGAGACGGGGTTCTGGCTCGGAAAAGTGAGCTAGAACCGAAACTCGTGGAGAGCCAGATGGCGGTGGCGCGTGACGCGCGGCCGCCTGTAGTGGAGTCTGGGAGAGCGAGGGTCAACTACACCTCGCCCGTGGCGAACAGCTCAAGGTGCCCGCACTTGGGGCAGCGGAACGCCTCTATCTGCCGCCGGAGTCGGCCCATCCGCTTGGCACCCCCGAGAATTCCCCGCTCCAACGCGCCCTCGATCCAGCGTGCGTACCCGCGTGAGTGCTCGCCGGCATCCTCGACGAAACCCTCCACCAGACCGACGGTGCTGCACTGGGTGCATGTGTAACTGTTCATCCCGTGAGTGTAGAGAGCGCGACCAGGCCAGGCCCGTAGCCATCGGCTCCTGCCGGGCTGGAGCGGCGGAAGTCGAAGCCCACGGCTGGCATGCCTGCGCAGCCCTCAAGCAACAACTCGCTGCAGACAAGTCAACGAACCCTATCCAACGAAACCACAAGCGAACCGGAGGAGATCGGGCGGCCGCTCGGTACGCGCTCTGGGGGCGCCGCAAAGGACGTTCGGGCCTCTGGCAGCGGGCGAAGGGTGGGACGGGCGGTGGACTGCAACGCGGAGACAGCAGGAAGGGCTTCGCGTCGCGGGCACGGATGCCGGGGCCAAGGCCAAGCGGGCAGGCGGGCAGGCCCTGCCCGCGGAAGGCCGGGTCGATGCAGATTACCGACTGCGGCGAGGGAAGTGAGCCGTCCTCCTTCCCTCGCCTTGCTCTGGAGCACGGCGACCCACCGGAACCAGAGGGTCAGACTGTGCTGTGAGCTGGCGGACGGTGGCTCACCAATCGTGGATGGTTCCGTCCTGCAGGCGGTTGACGGGCAGATAGGCCGCCTCGTAGGGGTGAGCTGCGGCCATGTCCTCGTCCAGTTCCACGCCGATGCCGGGAGTCTCGCCCGGGTGCAGGTGTCCGTCGGTGAAGGTGTAGGCGTGGCGGAACACCTCCTCGGTGAGTGCGGTGTGGCCCGAGTACTCCTGGATACCGAAGTTGTGGACTGCCAGGTCGAGGTGGACGGCCGCCGCCATGCCGACGGGTGAGATGTCCTCCGGCCCGTGGATGGCGCTCTTGATCTGGTACTGGGCCGCGAAGTCGAACAGCTTGCGCAGCGGCGTGACGCCTCCGAAGTGGGTGACCGCGGACCGTACGTAGTCGATGAGCTGCTCGGTGATCAAGGTCTGGTAGTCGTACACGGTGTTGAACACCTCGCCGATCGCCAGCGGCGTGGTGGTGTTGGCCCGTACCAGGCGCAGTGCCTCCTGGTTCTCGGCGGGGGTGCAGTCCTCCAGCCAGAAGGGCCGGTAGGGCTCCAGGTCCTTGCCGAGGCGGCCCGCCTGGACGGGGGTGAGCCGGTGGTGCGCGTCGTGCAGCAGGGGCAGTTCGGCGCCGAACTCACTGCGTACCGCGTCGAACACGGCCGGGATGTGGCGCAGGTAGGCGTCGGTGTCCCAGTCCTCGACCAGGGGACGGGCCTGCTGATGCAGGACGGCCGAGCCGTCGTCGTCGGTGCTGTGCACGCCGTACACGGCTTTGAGGCCGGGGATGCCCGACTGGATACGGACGGCCTGATAGCCCTCGGCGAGCCGGGCCCGCACCGAGTCGATGAGTTCGGGGATGTCGCGTCCGTTCGCGTGCCCGTAGGTGCGTACGCGGTCCCGGCCGGCACCGCCCAGGAGTTGGTAGAGCGGGAGGCCGGCGGCCTTGGCCTTGATGTCCCACAGGGCGACGTCGACCGCGGCGATCGCGGCCATAGTGACGGGACCCCGGCGCCAGTACGCCCCGCGGTACAGGTACTGCCAGGTGTCCTCGATCCGGTGTGGATCGAGGCCGAGGAGGAGGGGCGCGACGTGGTCGGTGAGGTAGCTGACGACGGCGAGTTCGCGGCCGTTGAGGGTGGCGTCGCCGAGGCCGGTGAGGCCGTCGTCGGTCGTCAGCTTCAGGGTGACAAAGTTGCGTCCGGGGTTCGTGACGACGACCTTCGCGTCGACGATCTTCATACGTGTGCTCTTTCCGGTGTCGTGGGAGGTAGGGCCTAGCCCTTGGTGGCGCCCGAGGTCAGGCCGGCCACCAGATACTTCTGGCCGAGGACGGCGGCGATGACCACGGGGACGGTGATCAGGGTGGAGGCGGCCATGAGGCCGCCCCAGTCGGTGCTCGCGTACGAGATGAAGTTGAAGAGGGTCACCGGCACGGTCTGTGTGCGGTCGTCGGCGAAGACCAGCGCGAACATGAAGTTGTTCCAGCTGAAGACGAAGGCCAGGAGTGAGGCGGTCGCCGTGCCAGGTGCGGCGAGCGGGAGGGAGATCCGCCAGAAGGCGCCGAAGGCGCTCAACCCGTCGGTGCGGGCGGCTTCTTCGAGTTCGACCGGGAGTCCTGCGAAGAAGCTGATCATGATCCACATGATGAGCGGGACGGATACGAACATGTGGCTGAGGATCAGCACGGTGTAGGAGCCGACCAGCCCCATCTGCGCGAACAGGTAGTACCACGGCACCAGCAGGGAGATCGCCGGGACGATGCGCGCGATGAGGATGACAGACCCGGTGCGACGCATGCCGAATCGGCCCACGGCCCAGGCGGCGGGCACCGCGATGACGGCGGACAGGGCAGTGGAGACCGCGCCCACCAGAAGGGAGTTGCCCATGGAGCGGACGATCTGCCCGGCCTCGACGACGTTGCGGAAGTTGTCGAAGGTGGGCGTGAACCACAGGCCCACGGAGGGGTCGGTCACCTGGAGGTTGGTTTTGAACGCGGCGGCGAACATCCACGCGAGCGGCAGCGCGAAGACCAGGGTGACGAGCCCGATCGCGGTACCGCGCAGCCAGGCCAGCCGGCGGCGTCGGCGGAACGGCGGGGCGACCGAGGGCCGGGCGGCGTGGGTGAGGGTGGCACTCATGCGTTCTTCCTTCCGCCGCGGCGGCGCAGCAGGACCACGACACCGATGATGAACAGCGTGAACAGCACCAGGACGGCGGCGGCCAGGCCGTATTCCTGGTAGTCGAAGGTCAGCCCGTAGGCGTAGACGTTGAGCGTCTCCACCTCGAAGTCCGAGCCGCCGCCTGCGCCCTTGGTGGCGTAGAGGATGTCGAAGGTCTTGAGGGCGTCGACGGCACGGAGTACGAGTGCGGTCGCGAGGGTGGGGCCGAGCATGGGCAGTACGACGTGGCGGAAGCGCTGCCAGGCGTTGGCTCCGTCGACGAGGGCGGCCTCCTCGGGCTCCTCGGGCAGTGTGGTCAGTCCGGCCAGGAGGAGCAGGGTCATCATCGGTGTCCACTGCCACACGTCGATGAGCATCAGCGTCGGCAGGGACTGGCTCACTGAGCCGAGGAACTCCTGGCGAGGCAGTCCGAGACCGGCGAGGATGTGGTTGGCGATGCCGTTGGTGGGGTCGAGGATCAGCAGCCAGAGGATGCCGATCGCGACCGGTGTAGCCAGCAGAGGGATGATCAGTACGGTGCGCACCCAGCGCATGCCGCGGAACGGCTTGCGCATGAGCATCGCGAGGGCGAGGCCGAACACCGTCTCCAGGACCACGGCGCCGAGGGTGAAGACGATCGTGCGGCGGACCGCGGGCCAGAACCTGCGGGCGTCGCCCAGCGCGTCGGCGAAGTTCCGCAGACCGATGTGGCTCTTGTCGGCGTTCACCGCTCCGAACGCGTCGGTGAGACTGAGGTCGAGCGTGAAGGCCAGCGGGAAGACGATCATCAGGCCGACGAAGAGCAGGGCCGGGGCCAGCATCGCCCACTTCAGGCGACGGTTGGCCTGTTCGAAGGTGCGCGGCGGGCGGGTGCGTCGCGTTCGGCTATGGGTCGGTCGGGCGTCGGCCCGGGATGCGGAGACCTCGGTGGCGGTCATCAGGACTCCTTGTGTCGGTTGTCGCGGACGAGGAAATCGGCGAACTCCGCGTCCGCGTCCCGTACGACGGGCCGAACGGACTCGCCGAGAATCCCCGCGACCAGCGGGCGGCCGACGATGTCCCGGGCGCGGCCGACCTGGAGAACACGGGGGCGGTCGTAGCCCAGGCCTCGCTTTGCGTTGAGGCTCATGGCCTCGGCGAGGTCGGGCGGGAAGGACCTGAGGGTCTTGGAGTCGGCCCACACGGAGGTGCGAGCGCCAGGGATGCCGTCTGCCTGGAGAGCCGCCGACATATCGGGTCCCGCGGCCCACTTGATGAACTGCCAGGCGTCGTCACGCAGCAGGGAGAACTTGTTGATGCCGAGGCTCCAGGACGCGATGTTGTGCGGCCTGGCACCGGCCGGTCCCGCGGGGAAGGGGGCGAATCCGACGGTGTCCCGTACCGTCCGGCTCGCGATCTTCGGGTCGAGGAAGTTGCTGTAGATCGCGTCGGCGTCGATGTAGAACGCCGCCTTGCCCTGCGCGAAGATTGGCATGGCCTGTTCGAGGCTCATGTTGGTGGCTCCCGGCGGCCCCGCCTTCCCCAGAAGGCGTCCGTAGTACTCGTAAGCGGCCAGTGCCTGCGGGCTCCCGATGCCGGACCGGCCGTCGATGACGAAGTCGCCGCCGTGTGAGTAGAGGAAGCTGGACCACTGGGACACAGCGCCATTGCGCTGTCCGCGGCCCACGTATCCGTAGAACCCCCGCTTGCGTCGGCTGAGTTCCAGGGCGGAGGACATCAGCGCGTCGAGGGTGCGCGGGGGTCCGCCGGCGTCCTGGACCAGGTCTTTGCGGTAGTACAGCGTGGGTCGCTCGGTCACCACGGGAACGCTCAGTACTTTGCCTGCCGTCACGGAAACCTCGCGCGGCGCCTTCTGGAAGTCCGTCCAGGCGAACTCGTTGTCGCCCTCCACCCGGTCGGTGAGATCGGCGAGCCAGTCGTTGTGTGCGAAGAGGAGTTGGTCCTGGAGCGCGCGCACCATCATGACGTCGACGTCGGTGCCCGACGCGTTGAGTTTGACGTTGTAACTGCTGGTCAGCTGGTCGGCGGTGAGCAGGGTCAGGGAGACCCGGCGCCCGATGCGTTCCTCGAACTCCTTCGTCCGACGCTTGATCGCCTGCGACCACACGTGGTTGATCGCCATGATCCGCAACGGAGCACTGGCCGACGGCTTTCCGGTCCTTGGCGAACAGGCGCCGAGCGCCGCTGTCCCCGCAGCACCAGCGATCCCTGCGGCCAGCCTGCCGAAGGAGCGGCGGCTCAGGAGCCGACTGCTCGTGGACATCGTTGTCCTCGTCTTTCTGCTGTGGAACGCTCTCAAAGTCCTACGGTCCTGTCCGGTCCAACTGGTAGTACCAGTTGGACCGGACAGGACCGTAGCAGGCTCCGCAGATCCGGAACACCCCCGAGAGGAAAGATCGACAAATCTCAACTGCGTGCGCGCCGACCGCCTTTGTCAGGTCGGATCCGCCAGGGCCCGGCCGGACCGGGTGCCGGCGGCACCCCATCCCCGCCGACGGCTCAGCGTCCCCGCGCCGCCCGTTCCAGCAGAGTCTCGATGTGGTTACGCGCCATGGTGTCCACCTGCACGTCGAGATCCGGCCCGTAGGTACGCAGCCCGAGCATCAGATGCTCCCTCATGCGTGCGCCGGCGAGTTCCACGTCGCGTGCCTCGATCGCCTCGAAGATCTCCGGATGGTGCGGCACTCCTTCCTCGCCGATCGACGGGTCCGAGTTCGAACGCAGCATCATTTCGAACATCATTCCGCTGATCGACGACAGCATGATCCGCAGCACGGGGTTCTTGCTCGCCACCGCGACGGCGTCGTGGAAGTCCATGTCGGCCTGCGCCTTGACCACGACATCGGTCGCCGACTCCAGGGCGTCGCACGCGTGACGCATCGTCGCCAGGTCTTCGTCAGTGGCGTGCCGGGTCGCGAGTCGCACCATCTCGACCTCCAACGGGAGGCGGGCCTCGATGAGCTGACGGACCGTGGGCCGACCCGCTCTGTACAGCGCGTCGTACCCCCTCGCCTGCCCGGAGGTCTGCTCACGCACGAAGGAACCCCGTCCGGGCGCAACCTCGATCAGATGTTGAGCCTCGAGCCGCCGCAGCACCTCCCGTACGACGTTCCTGCTGGAGCCGAACTGGGCGGCCAGCTCACGCTCCGAAGGCAGCTTCGCTCCCACCGCGATCTCACCGGACCGGATGTCGTGCTCCAACTGGCGAGCGATGCGCTCAGTCAAAAGCCCGCGCTGCGCGGGGTCGGCGGCAGGACCCGTGGGCGCGGATCGGTGAGGCGAGGAAGGGGCGGACGACTGCATGGACGCAGCGTACAGCGACGTCCGGGCCTCGGGCGGGGTAGCGATCTTGCTCGTCTCCTCTGCGGCATGGTCGGCTACGGCCGAGGTCCTCGGCTGCTGCGGCGGAACTCGCCGGCAGTACTCGTCACCCCAGCGGCGGCCCGAACAAGTGGCGCAGCTCCTCGCGGAAGGCGGGGAACGTCTTCGTAACGCAGGTCGGGTCGTCGAGGGCGATGCCGCCGGACTGCAGTGCCAGGACGCTGAAAGCCATCGCGATGCGGTGGTCGCGGTGGCAAGCGATGCAGGTCCGGCCGGGTGGACCGTGATGCGGTCGGGGCCTTCGTCCGCCCGGACCCCCAGCGCCCGCAGGTTCTGGGCGACCGCGGCGATACGGTGAGGCGTTCGACGGTGCAGCAGGCCACCGCGACATCCTGGCGGTTCAGGTGCCGCCAGATCTTCCGGGCACCGTAGACACGGTAGTTGGCCTCGTACACCTGGGTGATCAGGTCCTTCAGCTCGGCGTCGCGGAGGGTGCGGGCCGCAGGCTTAGCCTGGCGTTTGTGGTGGGCGCAGTAGGTGGACGGGGCGATCTTGCAGTCGTGATCGGTGAGGACCCGGCAGATCGGCTCGACGCCGAAGCGGCCCTTGTACTCGTCCATGAACGCTACGAGCGTGTGTGTGGCCGGCCGAGCTCGGCCGCGAAGAAAGACGCCGCAGTCTTCAAGATCTCGTTCGCCCGCTTGAGTTCGGCGATCTCCTTCTTCATCGCTTTGGCCTGCGCGGACTCCTCCGTCGTAGTGCCCGGACGGGCACCTGCATCGATCTGATCCTGCCGCACCCACTTGCGCAGCGTCCCGGTCGTGCCGATGCCCAGTTTCTGGGCGACCGCTTTCATCGCGGCCCACTCGGTGTCGTACTCCGGCCGCACCTCGCCGACCATCCGCACCGCACGACGGCGCAGCTCAAGCGGGTACCGGGAAGAACGTGCCATGACTCGATCCTCTCAAATGATCGAGTCCCCATCGAACCCGGAACGGTTCACCGTGCCGCATCACAGGCCGGAGGTGCTAGGCGTTTCCACGCCCGTCCTGGGACGCGTCATCCGCCCGCGGCGTCCTCGGCCTCCCAGCGCAGCAGGTCGCCCGGCTGGCACTTGAGCACCTCGCAGAGCGCGGCGAGCGTCGCGAAGCGCACCGCTTTCGCGCGGCCGTTCTTGAGTACCGCCAGATTGGCCGGAGTGATCCCCACGCGGTCCGCCAGCTCGCCCACGGACATCTTCCGCCTGGCCAGCATCACGTCGATATCGACGGCGATCGCCATCAGATCACCTCATCCAACTCAGCCTGCATCTGCGACGCTTCGACATCGCGCGCAACAGCCTGGGCGAGCAACATCCGCAGCACGAGGACGAAAAGCGCAACCCCCAGAATGGCCACACCAACCCCGCCCATGATCACGGTCACACCCGGATCCTCCCGCTGGCCCGGCGCATTGAAGGCCGTGACCGCGAACCACACCAGGGCAGCCGCCACGATCGCGCCGATCACGACGTCCACGTACCGGAACGCGGCATAGGAGAACACGGTTCCACGACGCACCATCGCCACCAGCCGCCATACGCAGACGAGCGCCACCTGGACCGACACCATGCCCAGAATCGTGAGCACGCGCAGCGCAGTCAGCGGGAGCGACCCGTCCTCCGGGTCGTTCCCGCTGACCAACGCCCACACCATCCCCGCCTGCACGAACACGGTGCCGCCGAGCACCACCACGAGCACGGCGCGCAGCGCACCCACTGTCAGCTTTCCCATGACCCATCCTTCCATCGATTCACGATGGGAACCTATCGAATTTCGATAGATGAAGCAAGCGCCGGGACGGAAGACGGGGAGCGGCTTCACGCCATGGCGGGACGTCGCCACCCCTCCCACCGCATGGCGTTCGCGCGAACCGTCTTGATCCTCTCGAAGCCGGCCTCACTTGAGCGCAAATCGGACGCCACCCCACTACGCCGACACCCAGACCGGTGCTCGCGTGCAGCGATCCCCGGCCCAGTGCCTTCGAGCCGGACTTTGACGCTCCGCCACACAAGACAGAATTCAGGAGTTGGCGATAGCACTGAACAGCGCCGCGGCGCGGGCGATCACTGCGCGGTCTTCGGCGCCGAGGGCCTCGAGCTGCGCATCGAGCCAGGCGCTTCGCTGCGCCCGAGCGGCACCTCCCAGTCGGTCACCCTCCTCGGTGACACTGAAAAGCACCTTGCGACGGTCGCCCGGATCACGGGAGCGCACGGCATATCCGGCCGAGGTCAGGCGGTTCACCGTCTGGCTCATCGAAGCGGGAGAGACCCTGCCGCGCTCACTGAGGCCGGTGAGTGTCTGCGGTCCGTGTTTGTGCAGGTGGACGAGTACATCCAGCGCCACATCTCCGAGTCCCCCTTCGGGGCGCTCGCTACGGAAGCGGCGATAGAGGCTCCCGACGGCGGAGCGCACCTGCCCCCCGAGGTCAGCCTCCCCAGCCTCGGCGGCCGGCTGCTCGGCTGCGGGTTCATCGCCAGTTGCGGGCATCTCCATAGCTGCTTAGTATACCTAAACATATCTTTCGTATACCTAAGCAGTGACCGTCGGAAAGAGCCGAAGCCATGCCCGCAAACCTCCTCGGCGTCGCCTTGCGCAACCGGCGCGCCGGCCGGCACACCCTCGCCTGGGCCCAACCAGCCCTCCAGGCCCCGGAGAGCTTCACCCTCACAAGCCCCGCCTTCGACCACGACACACCCATACCGGCCAGGCACCGCGGCCACATGTTCGGCGCGAACATCTCTCCCGCCCTCACCTGGACACAGCCCCCGCAGGACACCGTCGAACTCGCGCTCGTCGTGCAGGACCCCGACGTCCCCTTCGGCAAATCAGCCACGCACGCGCTCGCACTCAACATCGACCCCGCACTGGGCGGCATCCCGGAGAACGCCCTGGCCAACCCCAGCCCCATTCCCGGACTCCGGCTCGGCAAGGGCCCACTGGGGCGCCGCGGCTACTGCGGACCCATGCCGATCCGATCGCACGGACCCCACGCCTACGTCTTTCAGCTCTTCGCCCTGTCCCGGGCCCCCGAACTGCCAGACGGCTTCACCCTCGACCAGATGATCACCGCCATCACCGGCCGCATCATCGGGCGAGCCTGCCTCGACGGAACCTACGAGATCTCCTGACTCCCCGCGACTGCCGCCTCAAGGGCGACGGCGCCCACCACGCCAAGCTCGGTATCGCCCGCCTGCACAACCTCACCCCACACCGGCAACCGATAGCCGGCAACCGGCTCGTCCAGATTCCCCACGGTGCGTCGGCTGAGCGGACAGAGCCGCGGCGGCAGTAGACCGGGCCGTCGGAGGCCCGCCGTGCGGAGCGGCTCACGCCGCTGAGCGGTTCGTCGAGGCGGGGCCGTGCTCGAAGGTCATCAACAGGACGGACCCTCAGGCTTTACGGGCGAGCAGTTGAATCTCCCGGAACTGCCGTCGGTCGGTGGGCTGAGGCTCGCGAACCGTCCGGGCCACCTCGGCCAACCCTGACGTACGCAGCATCGCGGCGAGGTGATCAGGGGACCACCGATAGGCCGGGGCGACTGCGTGATCGAAGACCTGCGTCAGGTGGGACGGATCATCAGTTGCCGAAAAGCCGATCAGAAGGTGGCCGCCAGGAACCAGCACACGGTGGAACTCCGCCAGGATGACGGGGAGTTCTTGCGGCGGAGTGTGGATGATGGACCACCGCGAAAGGACGCCGCCCAGCACGCCGTCAGCAATGTCCAGCGCCGCCATCGAACCCACCTCGAACTGCAGCCCCGGACAGGCCTGTCGAGCCAACTTGATCATCACAGGAGAGGTGTCAACACCAAACGCCGCCAGCCCCAACTCGCCCAGATAAGCGGTGATATGGCCAGGCCCACATCCCAGGTCCGCGACCTGACCGTCCCCACTCGCCCTGACGACCTCGGCGAAGACACCCAAGATCGCACGATCCAGGGGACTGTCACGCAGCGTGTCGCGGAAGAGTTGCGCATACGTGGTGGCAGCAGCGTCGTACGCCTCGCGGGTGGCACTGAGGGCATCGTGTTCAACCATGCTCACGACACTAGTTCCTCGCGCTGAGGCGAGCCGAGAGAAGCACGATCCTCCCGCCCGCGCGGGCTATCGAAAGTTCAGAGAAACCTGCGTCCGCCGCTCCACCTGCGACCCGGTCCGGCACAGCGCGGCGCGGAGGTCACTCAAAGAGCCTTGAAGTAACGGGCCACAGGCATGAGCGTGTAGTCGGCGTTCTCGTAGACGTGGCGAGCCCGGGCATGGCCTGCGTCGCCCCCCGTGTCAATCATCGCGACCCGCATCCCAGCGCCACGCAGCCAGGCCGTGGCGTGTTCGGTGAGTCGGGCCCCGATGCCACCGCCTTGAGCGTCTGGATCCACGGCCAGCATCGAGACTTCTCCGAGGAGACGGGCGGGCTCGGACACCGTCGCTGCAACGAAACCGACCACCCGGCCCTCCGTCTCGGCCACCCAGACCTCCATCGCGCTTTCAGAGAGCACCTGCCGCACTGCTCTCTCCTGGTACTCGCGCCAGTCACCGTGCAGACGGAGGAATAGCTCCTCCCCTAGAACACGCTGCATCGAGGCGAAAACCGGTGCCCATGCGCGAAGTGACAACTCGACGACATACTCCTCGTCGAGGCGGCTGTACTCACGAATGTGAACATCCATGCGCCCCACACTGACACGGCACCGGAACCCAACTATGAGTCTCTGCAAAGGATCTCAAACACTCACTGATCGACGTGCACGCATCGAACTGCACGGCACAACACTGGGCGCGGACGGTGAGGCGATCGAGGCGGCTTGCCTGGACATGTCGTCCATGGCCTCCACACGGCCCCATCGCATGTTTCATCCCGGCCGAGCGGTGAAGCGGTCACGAGGCGACGGGTCACTCCTCCCCCATCGGCTCGGGCGCCCGGGCAGCAGCTCCTCGGCGAGGAGGACAGCCGGGTACGAGGTCGTCACTCAAAGGGCCGGCCTCCAGGAACCTTCGAACCCGCACCCAGACAGGGACGCCCCCTCACGCGCCGGCATGAAGCATGAAGCATGAAGTGGAGACAACTCATCGCTTACCGGTGATGCTTCAGGACGCCGAGCGCACACACGGCCTTCGCCTGATCCCGTGCTCCGACCAAGGAGTACACGTGACCGGGACGAAGGCCGCGACGGCGAGGGTGGTCCAACAAGAGGCCCGTCAGGAGGCGTTGGCCGCATCCGGAGCAGCGGTGTGTGGGTTCGCCGCGCCGACATCGATGTTCGGCCGTCATGGGGCTGACCGTTGGTGTCGTCGGGTTGAGGGCGGGCCCACGGAGACCGGAGAGCCGGCTCGGTGTCAGTCGTCGATTGCCTGATAGAGCGTGGTCCAGAAGTCGTGCATGAGCCGCACCGGATCCGGGACGGACGCCCCTACCTGAGTGAGCAGGATGCCGGTGAGCTGGTTGTCCGGGTCGGCGTACGTCGAGGCGCCGCTTCCGCCGTCCCAGCCGAACTGGCCGATCGGCGCGTAGTCACCGCGGTAGGTGCGCACCGCCATGCCGAAGCCCCAGCCGCCGTGCTGGCCCTGGCCGAAGGAGATATGGACGTTGTTGGTGGCCAACTCGTGCCGGGCGGCCTGCTGTTCGGGAGTGAGCCGGTTGGTGGTCATCAGCTCGACGGCGGCCCGGGAGAGGATCCGTTCGCTCCCGTGCATCCCGCCATTGAGCAGCATCCGGAAGTAGGCGTGGTAGTCGTCGGCGGTGGAGTTCAGTCCACCGCCGCCACCCTGGAACGCGGGAGGCGTGCTGTGACGTCCCCCTTCGGCCTCGTCCCACACCTGGAACTCTCCGGTCTGCGGGTCGGGAGCATACAGCGGCGGCAGCCGGTCCATCTGGTCGGCCGGCACGTGGAATCCGGTGTCCTTCATCCCCAGCGGGTCGAAGATGCGCTCGCGCAGGAACGACTCGTACGACTGGCCCGTGACCCTGGCGACGAGTACGCCGAGCAGGTCGCTGGCGATGTGGTACTGCCAGCGCTCTCCGGGCTGGTGCATCAGCGGAAGCTCACCCAGGCGGCGCAGCCACTCATCCGGCCCCGGCATCGGCTCCGGCAGGTTGGGCGTGAGCCCTTGCTCGAAGATCACGCCCATGATCGGAGTGCCGAGCGACGTCATATCCATGCCGATCCCGAAGGTGGAGGTCAGCACGTCCCGCACGGTGATCGGCCGCCGCGCCGGCACGGTGTCGTCCAGCGGGCCGTCGATGCGCTTCAGCACCTGCCGGTCGGCGAGTTCGGGCAACCACTCCTGCACCGGGTCGTCCAGCCGCAGTCTGCACTCGTCGAGCAGGACCATCGCCGCCGCGACCGCGACCGGCTTGGACGTCGAGGCCATCCGGAAGATCGTGTCCCGGCGCATCGGCGCGCCACCCTCATGGCGCATCGTCCCGAGCGCCTCGACATGCGTCTCACCACCATGGCTGAACAGCGCCACGAGTCCAGGAATCTTCCCGGACTCGACATGCCGCGCCAGGACGTCCCGCACTCGTTGCACGCCTGTTTTGGAGAAGCCGTCGTGCTGGTCGGCAAGGGCGATGGGCATGTGTGCTCCTTCGATTGAACGCACGGATGATGGAATGCGGTCCTGTTCACGCCCGTGGTGTCTGGACTGCCTGGGTCGGCGCCCGAGGGGATCTCCCGCGCAGGCGACCGACCTTGAGGGCACGGCGGAGGGACTTGTACGCCGCACGGGGTCAGCAGCCGAGCCGGTCGGCGATCACACCCAACACCTGCCCCAGATCGCGTGACATTCGGGCGCGTAGGCCGATCTCAGCGATCCCGGCCGCGAACCCGGGATGGCCGGGGAGAACCCTGTGGACGCGATGCGTCACCCGAGTGCCGTCTGGGCAGGCGGCGACGGCGTGCACCCCGGCGTACCAGCTCTGCACCGCCACCCTGGACCGCGCCCGGTCCAGCTGGATCTCCACCGGCTCGACCGGCCCGGCCAGCTCGGCTCGGTAGGTGTCGGCGCCGGACGCGGCCACGACGGTCATCGCCCCCTGCCGAGCAGCCGAAGCTCTGGCCAGCACCAGCAGGTTGTCGTCGCCGACCCGCCCCTCGGCAACGGTGAGGAGGAGCGCGGCGACCGCTGCGACGGGCGCGTCGAGCGTGCCTTGCACTTCCCACCGGGCGGGCAGCGCGTCCAGTTCGGCGAGCAGGGAAGGCGGTGTGTGCATGGCGAAGAGCCTCGGCGCGGCAGCCCGTACGCGACAACCCGTGTCGCGCCTTCCGGGACGGGCGGCATCTCAGCGGGGCCCGGCCGACCTGCGCACTCACACCGGGCGGAGGCTGCTTGTCGGGTGTTCCGGGACGGGACGGGACACCTGCGCCACTCCTGGGACAGGCTCAGGACACCCGGGCCACCCCTGGGACAGGATCAAGACACCTGCGCCACCCCTCGGACAGGATCAGGACACCCGGGTCAGGCCCGAACACGCCGCCGGCACCAGGTAGTTGATGCCGTGCGCGCCGGCGGTCTCCAGCGCCGCCCTGAAGTGCCGCGCCGCGGCTTCCCGATCGCCTGTGGCCAGGCATGCCTCCGCGTACGGGAGGAGGCTGCGCACCATCCGATGCGGCTCACCGGCCACTTCGAGCATCAGCATGGCCTCGGCATGCATGGCCGCCGCCTCCTCGGTGGCACCGAGGTGGCGCAGGGCCACGGCGGCGTCCGTGCGGCTTATGGCCTCGAAGACCGGATGGCGAGTCTCCCGGCTGATCGCGACGGCCTGCTCCGCCAGGTCGAGGGCGGTACGGGCTTCTCCCAGGCCGAGGGCCGCCCGGCCGAGCACGTCCAGACACATGCGCTCCTTCTGCCGGTCCAGCTCGCGCGCGGTCTTCAGCAGGTCCGAGACGACCTCGCGGGCCTCGCCGTGCTCTCCCAGCAGCACGAGAGCCCGCCCCAGGCGTACGCCTATGTACACGCGGACGGCGGCCTCGCCGGACGGCACGAGTCCGGTCGCCCGGCGTACGAGTTCGATGGCGCCTTTGGCGTCGGCCGCGTACAGCCGGACCTCCGCCAGCTGTTCGACGGCCAGGGCCTCACCGACGACGTCGCCCTCCTCGGCCATCAGCACGCGGGCCGCCTCGAGCTCCGGCACCGCCTCCTCCAGCCGGCCCACCCGCATCAGCGCGGCGCCGAGCAAGTACCGGTGAGAGGCGAGCACCCGGCGCTCGCCGAGCGCCTTGGCGGCGGGCATGGCGGCCTCGATGCCGCGGCACACCTGCGCCATGCCACCGCGCCGCCCGAGGGCGATCACAAAGGCGAACTGGCCGAGCCCGACCGCCGACGCGTCGATGCGCAGCTCCACGCAGAGCAGGAACGTCGCGGTGATGTTGCCCCACTCGGTGTCCAGCCAGTCGAGGGCTCCGTCATGGGAGAGGTCGGGGAGCGCGGGAGGTCTCTGCGACACGACGACCGGCACGGGGACGACGACCAGCTCGATCACCTCTGTCGTGGCCAGCATGCCGCTCAGGTAGTAGTCGGCAAGGCGGGCGATCGCCGGTCCCGGGTCCGCCGCGGCATCCTCGGCACGGGCGGACTGCCGCAACAGGTCGTGCATCCGGTAGCGGCCTGCCGACGGCTCCTGCAACAGATGGACATCGACCAGGTCCTCCAGCAGGGAACGGGCGTTGGCCAAAGGGATCCCGGCCAGCGCTGCCGCTCCGTACGCGTCGATGTCCTCGCCCGGTACCAGCCCCAGCAGCCCGAACATTCGTCGCTGGGCGGAGTCGAGCTGCCGCAGCGACATCTCGAACACGTCCGACACCGCCAACTCGCCCTCGCGCAGCCGTTGCACCAAGGTGTCGAGCGTCCACGCGGGCCGGTGCCGCAGGCGCGCGGCGGCCACCCGGATGGCCAGCGGCAGGTTCCCGCACCGGCGCAGCACCTCGCCGACATCACCGGGACGGGACCCGCCCGCCGATTCGACGAACAGCTCCGCCGCCTCCTGGGTCAGCAGGACGTCCAGCGAGATCGGCTGGACTCCGTCCAGTTCCACCATCCGCCGGCGGCTCGTGATCACGACGAGGCTCTGTCCGGCACCGGGGAGCAGATCGCGTACGTGATCGGCGTCGGCGGCGTTGTCCAGGAGCACGATCGCTCGCCGGGCCGCCAACTCCGACCGCCACAGCGCGGCCCGCTCGGCGACCCCGTCGGGAATCCTGCCGGGCGGCACGCCGAGCGCGGCCAGCAGCACACGCAGCGCCTCCGCGGACTCGACCGGCTCCCGGCCCGGAGTGAACCCGCGCAGGTCCAGGTAGAGCTGGGCACCGGGAAAGTCTGCGGTCAGCAGGTGCGCGCCGTGTACGGCAAGCGCCGTCTTACCCACCCCGCCCATGCCGTCGATCGCCACTATCGTCGTGTTCCGCGCGGCGCTGAGGAGAGCGGCCAGCTCCGCCCGGCGCCCGGTGAAGGCGGTGATGTCGTGCGGCAGGTCGTTACGCACCGGCACGGTGGCGGCGGTGCTCGTCTGGGGCTCGTCCTTGGCCCGCTCCCACACCTCACGCATCGCCCGGGGGTCGCGACCGGCTGCCTTGCACAGCGCAACCACCGTCGGCCAGGGTGGAACGGACTGGCCGGAGAAGTAGCGCGACAGCGAGGAACTACTGCCGTGGACGTCGCGGGCCAGCTCCCGCAGGCTTCGTCCGGTCAGATCGCGCAACTGCCGCAGCTGCCCTGCCAACTCCTCATGCACGCTTGCCAGCCCCTCCCCCAGTTTCACGCGCTGATCCTAGATGAACCGAAGTGGGCCGGGCAGTTTCGTTCGGATAGTCGGCCGTTTGACCTGGGGTGCCGCCAACTGATGTGCAGTGGAGGCGAATTGGACCGCTACTCCTTCACCGGCGCCTCAGAGGGCGAGCATCCGACGGGACACGTCCCACAGGCGCGTCGCGGACTCGTCGTCCAAGGCGTGGGGAGCGACACCGGACGGCTCCGGGCTGTCGGCGGCCGTTGCAGGGTCGTGCGGGAGGGCTTCGTTGCTGTTCTCGAAGTAGCGTCCGCCGACCCCGTCCACCAGCGGTGACCCGGCCAGGAGCACGGAGGTCGCGGCGCCCTGCTCGGCGGTGCGCCAGGGATAGTTGTCGAAGATCGCCTGGGTCGCCGGGTCCACGTCCATGTTCTGCTGGTGGCGCTGGAGCGGTGTGCGGATGCCGCCCGGGTTGAGGGCGTTGGCGGTGATGCCGTCATCGGCCCAGCGCCGGAACGCCTCGACGGCGAACAGCGTGACGGCGGACTTGGACTGGCCGTAGGCGAGCCACGGATCGTAGGCGCGGTGGGCGAAGTTGATGTCGTCGAAGTCGACCGGTGCGAGCAGGTGTCCGTTGGAGCTGACCGCGACGATGCGTCCGCCTTCGGCCGCCAGGGCGGCGTGAAGGGCATTGGCGAGCTGGAAGTGGCCGAGGTGGTTGGTGGCGAACTGGTACTCGACACCCTCGGGTGTACGGCGCAGCTCGGGCACGGCCATGACGCCTGCGTTGTTGAGGAGGATATGCAGCGGGCCGGACCAGGCGTCGGCGAACGAGGCCACCGATGACCGGTCGGTCAGTTCCAGTGCGGTGACGCCGACCTTGGGGTTCCCGGTGGTGGCGGTGATGTCGGCGGCGACCTTCCGGCCCGCCTCCGTGTTGCGCACGGCGAGGGTCACCTCGGCGCCCGCCCGGGCCAGGGAGCGGGCGGTCTCGATGCCGATGCCGGAGGCTCCGCCGGTGACGACAGCGCGCTTGCCGGTCAGGTCGATGCCGGCGAGGACCTCGTCGGCGGTGGTCTCGCGGTCGAACGGGGTGGTCAGACGGGCGGTGTCAGTCATGGTGTGTTCCTGGGGGCTGTGCTGAGTGGTCAAGTGGCCGGGGACGGACATGCGGCGGCGCCGGTCAGCGGATGAGGGTCTCGGACTCGGCCCACAGGCGAGCCGCGTTGTCCGGGTCGAGGGCGTACGGTGCGACGCCGGCGACGGCACCGGCCCGCTCGGTGATCGGCTTGGCCTCCGCGCAGTCCTCGTAATAGCGGCCGGTGACGCCTTCGACCGTCGGCGAAGCGGCCAGCAGTACCGAAGTGGCGGCGCCCTGCTCCACTGTCTTCTGCGGCGGCAGTGTGAGCTCGCCCGAGGCGATGAAGTCGGTCACCTGCTGCATGTCCATGTGCCGGGCCAGGGATGTGTCGGCGATGTTGCCCGGCATCAGCGCGTTGGCGGTGATGCCGTCGTCCGCCCAGCGCGCGGCGGCGCCGACGGCGAAGAGTGCGTTGGCGGTCTTCGACTGCCCGTAGGAGGTCCACGGGTCGTAGGGGCGAAAGCGGTAGTCCAGGTCGTCGAAGACGACCGGGGAGAAGAGGTGGCCGATGGAACTCACTGCGACGACCCGGGCGCCGTTCGCCGCGGCGAGCGCCGGGTGCAGGCCGGTCGCGAGGGCGAAGTGGCCCAGGTGGTTGACGGCGAACTGCCATTCCCGGCCGTCCGCTGTGCGGGCGATCTCGGGCGGGGCCATCACTCCGGCGTTGTTGACGAGGATGTCCAGCGGACCGTTCCAGGCCGCTACGAACGCCGAGACCGTCGACCGGTCGGCCAGGTCGAGCTGACCCACTGTCAACTTCCCGGAACCGGGCGGCAGTTCTGCTTCGAGCCGGGCCGCCACGGCGGCGCCCGCGTCGGTGTTGCGGACGGCCAGGGTGACGTCGGCGCCTGCCGCGGCGAGCGCCCGGGTCGTCTCGACCCCGATCCCGGAGCTGGCTCCGGTGACCACGGCCCGGCGGCCGTGCAGGTCGACGCCCTCGATCACTTCAGCGGCTGTGGTGGTCGCACCGAACGTGTGGGGTGTCTGAGGTGCGGACATGAGGAGTCTCCTGTCGTCGGCGAGATCGGCGAGCTGGGTGTTCGGGGTGTTGAGGGCGGTGCGAGTGAGCCGTCAGGCGGTCAGCCCTGTGCGATCCGGGAAACGTGCTGCCAGTCGGACCAGGTCTTGAGGCGCTCGGCGTACAAGGGCTCGATGATCTCGATGGGTTCGGTGCCGAACAGCACTCGCAGCGGCGGGTTCTCGGCGTCGACGATCTGCAGCAGGGCGGCGCCGGCGTCGCCGGGTTCGGCGTACCGGGCGTCGCCGAAGCGGGCCGCGATGGCCTCGCGGACCTGGTCGTAGGCAGGAATGGGCTCGGCCTGGGTGGCGGAGGAGCCGCCCCAGTCGGTGGCGAAGCCGCCCGGCTCGACGATGGTGACCTTGATCCCCGCGCCGGCGACCTCCTGGGAGAGGGCGTCACTGAAGCCTTCGAGCGCCCACTTGGAGGCGTGGTATGCGCCGAGGGACGGGAACGCGCCGATGCCTCCGACGGATGAGATCTGCACGATGTGGCCGCTGCGCTGGGCGCGCAGGATCGGCAGCACGGCCTGGGTGACCCAGAACGCGCCGAAGAAGTTCGTCTCCATCTGGTCGCGCAGCTGCTGCTCGGTGATCTCCTCGACCATGCCGAACAGGCCGTAGCCGGCGTTGTTGACCACGACGTCGAGACGGCCGAACTTCTCGTGCGCGGCGGTCACCGCGGTGCCCACGGCCGCTTCGTCGGTGACGTCGAGCGCCAGCGGCAGGACGGCGTCGTCGCCGTACTTGGTGACCAGATCGTCGAGTGCGGCCACGTTCCGGGCGGTCGCGGCGACCTTGTCCCCACGCTCCAGTGCCGACTCGGCGAACGAGCGGCCGAGGCCGCGGGACGTACCGGTGATGAACCAGACCTTGCTCATGAGTCCTCCTGGCGAGAAAGCCTTCCGGGGGCTGTCCCCGGCGCTGACTTCACCGTAGCGCAGAAAGTTAGACGAGTCCAAAGATGCATCGATCCAGAAATGTATCCGTCCAGGAATCAGAACGTAGGATGGGCCGCATGGGAGGAACAATGAACCTGCGCGAGCGCAAGAAGCTGGCGACCTGGCGCGCCATCCGGGTGGCCGCGCTGCGGCTCTTCGAGGAGCAGGGCTACGAGGCCACGACCGTCGAACAGATCGCGGCCGCGGCGAACGTCTCGCGCGCGACCTTCTTCAACTACTTCGCCGGCAAAGAGGCCGTGGTGGTGGACCAGGACCCCGAGGAGGCGCGCGACTGGCAGGCCCTCATGGACGGCCGCCCCGCCGGCGAGCCGCTCTGGGACTCGCTCGCCGCGATCATGACGGGGTTCTGCGAAAGCCTGCGGGAGACGCTGCCGCTGCACCGCCGCCTCAAGGCGAAGTCGCCCGCCTTCGCGCAGTCCGCGCAGAGCTTCGGCGCACAGTTCTTCACCGATCTGCGGCAGTGGGTGGCCGCCCGCGCCACCCCGGCCGACGACATGACCGCGATACTGCAGCTGAACCTCGCGCTGGCCGCCACCAACAGCGCCTACGAGACCTGGGGCACGGACGAGTCCTTCGACGGATTCATGCACCGCCTCGAACGCTGCCTCCGCCAGGCGGGTGCCGGCACGGCCTCCGGCTGACGGGCCGGACGCGCCCTGCATCCGGGGCTGTATCCGAGGCTGCATCCGGGGGCGGCGTCGATGCGCCGCGGGAATCCTTCGCCCCGGCCTTCGACAACCTCAACACTTACAGAGGCACCGCCCACTTGAACGGGCAGAACACGGTGTCACTCGACGGCGGGCGAGCGAGCGGCGAGAGGTTCTTTGCCGAACGCCGCCTGATGGTCGACCGGAACGAGGCCCGCCCCTGCAAGCCCTGAACGTCCGCCGCAATCGCACTAAGGTCATGAACGAATGCATGATTGATTCTGCTTGAAGTCGCGTATTTACGAGCAAGTATTGACACTCCCCGAGCGGGGCGCCATAGTCCTTCGCAGGCAAATTGGACTGCAGAGTCCTGGCGAACGAAGAAGGTACCTACCGATGCGGCGACTGTCGGTGCGCGGCTCTTTCGGGGTCAAGTGAGACAGCCCGCAGCACGGTATTTGTCATGAGCATGGCCAAACGGGCACTCGATGAACTCCCCTTCCGTGTCGCGAAGTGATGCAAAGTAACGCGAAGTAATGCGAAGTAATGCGAAGTAGCCGGAAACAGGCTGGTCGTTGGTCCAGGAGCCGAGGCAACGTCCAGGCCACACAGCCACCTCGGACCGAGAAGGCGGTGCCCAACCGTTCACGACCCGGGCCACCTTCAACACCCCCTTGAGGAGAATCAGATGAAGCGAGCGTTGACACGCACTGCGGTCGGAGCCCTGGCTGCACTCGTCCCGTTCATCGCAGCACCTGACGCACAGGCACAGACCTTCGGCGGGAACGAACTACTGTCGTGGTCCATCAGCGGAGCTCCCAGCGAGGGGCTGACATCCCTCAACTTCCCGATCACCGTGAACACCGGCACCGCCCACGTGGCCGGGACCTACTTCGCGATGCAGTACGGGTTCACCGGGCAGAGCGACATCGGGTACGCAGGACTGCAGCCGCGGCCGGATGCGAACGGGCATCAGCGCCTGCACGGGGTGTTCTCCTCCTTCATCAGCGGCACGACGAGCACCCACGCCAACTGTTCGGACGGGGCCGACGGCGGCGCCGGCGTCAGCTGCGGAGTGGACTTCGACGCCGTGTACGGCCACACCTTCCGCGTCGAGATCACCCAGGCCGGCACCGACACCTGGTCGGGCACGGTCGTCGACACCAACAACGGACAGCGGATCCCCGTCGGCACCTACAAGTTGCCTGCGGGCTCCGGCAACCTGAAGACCTCACAGGCGGGCTTCATCGAGTACTACAACGTGCCCAGCTGCGACCAGCAGCCGCGCTACGACGTCACGTTCGGCGGACCGTCCTCCGGCTCCCTGTCCGGCACGACGACGTGGGTCAAGGAATACGGAGAGTGCGCCGGCTACGGCAACACCCAGGTGACCACGGTGGGCGCAGGTGCGCGCGTGACCCGCGGTAGCGCGGGTTAGCACGCCAGGCAGGGCTCTACTGTCGGCCCTTGGGGATCTAGGGGCGGCCGGATCACCATCGGGCTGACGGCTTGTCAGGGGCGGTCTCGGGGAGGCCGCCCCTCGATCGGCCGGCCGGCCCGAGGCGGCGGTCGCGATCAGGATCTCCCTGTCTGCCAAGTGCCGTGCTCGGCCGGCGTCATGCCCAGCGATTCCACCCGGGCAGCACTTCGGTCTCGGCCAACTCTCTTTCGGTTCTTCTTTTCTGTGGACAAAGTGTGGACGCTCCGCGACCACATCCCTACGCTGAGCGTCGCTCGGCCACAGAACTCCGCGTTACCCACAGCGGAACCACGCAGGAGGAAGAGTGACGCCACGCCCCGTGCACGTGTCCCGCCCCAGACGTCGCGGCGCCCGAAGAACCACCGGGCTGCTGCTCACCGCTCTCCTCGGTGCCGGTCTGATGGCCCCGCCATCGGCCGCGGCCGATGGCGATCCGCGGCCATTCGCGGATCTGCCCCCGCAGGAACCGGGAGTGACCCTGCGCGTCTTCGACGTCCAGTCACCGCTGAGCAAGCTGTGCGACCTCAAGCCCGCGCAGACCCCGAACGTCGACAAGCTGATCCCCACCGCCGACTGGAACTCCACCGACGGCTTCGGGTTCAGCGACAATTTCGTCTCGCAGATCATCGGCAATCTGAACGTGCCGGAGGCCGGCTCGTACGCCTTCCGGCTGATCAGCGATGACGGTTCGCGGCTCTTCGTCGGCGATCAGCAGGTCATCGACCACGACGGGCTGCACGGAGCCGAGCCCAAGGACGGCGAGATCACGCTGAACGCCGGCTACCGGCCGCTGCGCATCGACCACTTCGACGCGGGCGGCGGCCAGCAGGTCACCTTGCAGTGGAAGCCGCCGGGAGCAAGCGAATTCACGACCGTGCCGAACTCCGTGCTCAGCACGGACGCCGGTGTCGTACGAGTGACGGCGCCCGGTCGCAAGGAGTGCGAGGGGACGTACGACACCCCCGGTGACGGGCTGCCGCTGACCGAGGTCAACCCCGGCTACAAGCTGACCGATCTGCGGCCCAAGGGCTTCGAGCCGCAGGTCTCCGCGATGGACTGGCTGCCCGACGACCGCCTTGCGATCACCACCTGGGGCGGCAGCACCGAGACGAAGGGCGAGGTGTACCTCCTCGACCACGTCACCGGGGACACCGGGCCCGACGAGGTCACGTACAAGAAGATCGCCGACGGGCTCAAGGAGCCGATGGGGATCAAGTACGTGGACGGGAAGCTGTATGTCTCCGAGAAGCATCAGCTGACCGAGCTGAACGACACCGACGGTGACGACGTCGTCGACGAGAGGCGGAAGGTCGCCGAGTGGCCGTACGGCGGGAACTTCCACGAGTTCGCCTTCGGGCTGCTCTACGACAAGGGCGACTTCTATCTGAATCTTTCGGTCGCGATCAACTACGGCGGAGCGAGTACCGATCCGCAGCCCGCACCGAACCGTGGTACGACCATCAAGGTCAACAAGGCGACGGGCAAGGTCAGTTACCTCGCCGGCGGCCTGCGGACCCCGAACGGGATCGGGCGCGGCCCGGGCAACGATCTGTTCGTTGCGGACAACCAGGGCGGCTGGCTGCCCGCGTCGAAGCTGGTGCACATCAAGCAGGACCGGTTCTTCAACCACTACATGAACCCGGACGGCCCGTTCGACGACCAGCCCGTCACCAAACCGGCGCTCTGGCTGCCACAGAACGAGATCGCCAACTCCCCCAGTACGCCGATGCAGTTGAAGAAGGGGCCGTTCGCCGGGCAGATGGTCTTCGGTGACGTCACCTACGGAGGACTCCAGCGGGCCGACCTGGAGAGGGTCGGTGGCGAGTACCAGGGTGCGGTGTTCCGGCACACTCAGGGCCTCGAGTCCGGCATCACCCGGATCAGCACCGGGCCCGACGGCGCGATCTACACCGGCGGGCTCGGCGCCGACGGCAACTGGGGCCAGGAGGGCAAGCTCCGCTTCGGACTGCAGAAGCTGACGCCGACCGGGAAGACCGCCTTCGACATCAAGACGATGCGCGCGACGCCGAGCGGCTTCGAACTCACCTACACCAAGCCCCTGTCCGAGGAGACCGCGGCCAAGCTGGCCAAGGGCGCGTACTCCGTCGAGCAGTGGCGGTACGTGCCGACACCCGCTTACGGCGGACCGAAGGTCGACGAGGAGTCGCTGCCGGTCGCGTCGGCGAAGCTCTCCGACGACCGCCGCACGGTCCGGCTCACCGTCCCGGGCCTGAAGGCGGACCGCGTGGTGCATGTGCGCTCGCCCCGCCCGTTCTCGTCGTCCGAGGGCGAGCAGCTGTGGTCGACCGAGGCCTGGTACACGCTCAACGCCAAGCCAGGTCCCGAGGAGTCGGTCACCACGTACGACGCCGAGTCCGCGAAGCTCTCCGGCAGTGCGGGCATCGACACCGAGCACGCCGGCTACACCGGCGGGGGCTTCGTCGACGGCTTCGGCGAGCAGGGGGCGAAGGCGAGCTTCTACGTCGTGGTCGACAAGAAGGGCACCTACGACGTGGGCCTGCGGTACGCGAACGGCCCGCACCCCGCACCTGGCACGAAGACGCTGGGCGTCAGTGTCAACGGCGGTGAGCCGAAGCAGACGAGCCTGCCGTCCACCGGCGAGTGGAACCGCTGGTCCACCAAGACCGAGCGGCTCGAACTGCGCAAGGGCCGCAACACGATCACGTACGCCGTCGGGGCCGGTGACACCGGTCATGTGAATCTCGACGCGCTCGACGTGCGCCGGCCCGGCGCCCGGATCGACCTGTTCTCCGGCGGGAGCATCTCCACCGCCTGGCAGCACAGCGACGGCCGCAGCGCCGAATGGCCGCACACCGCTGAGAAGTCCATGGAGGTCTGCTGCGGCGATCTGCGTACGAAGCAGCACTTCCAGGACTTCAAGCTGCACGTCGAGTTCCGGGTGCCGAAGCTGCCGGACAACGTGACCGGGCAGAACCGGGGCAACAGCGGGGTCTATCTCCAGGAGCGTTACGAGGTGCAGATCCTCGATTCGTTCGGTGTGGAGAAGCTCGCGGACAACGAGGCGGGGGCGATCTACCAGAAGAAGGCCGCCGACCTCAACGCGTCCACTGCGCCGGAGACTTGGCAGACGTACGACATCACGTTCCGCGCGGCCCGCTTCGACGCGGACGGCAAGAAGACGTCCGACGCCAGGATCACGGTGGTGTGGAACGGCAAGAAGGTCCATGACGACGTGGCGGTCGACGGGCCGACGGGCGCGGGCGACCCGGAGTCCGCGGCGGCCGGGGCGATCCGGCTCCAGGACCACGGGAACAAGGTGCGATTCCGGGACGTGTGGGTGGAGCCGCTGTCCTGACACGGTTGCTTCCGCAGGGCACCCTGGCGACGGTCCGGTGACAGGTCGTCGGCAGGGTGCAGCCCACCGGCGCACTCGACGGGCTCAGCCAGCCAGAGCGTTCACACTGTGGCCGCCCGCGCCCTGACCACGTCCGCCGGATCCCAGCCCGCGCGCGGCACCGAGGCGAGCAGCAACCGCGTGTACGGGTCCTGCGGGCCGGCCAGGACATCGGCCGTCGGGCCCTGCTCGACCACGGTGCCGCTGCGCATGACCAGGACCTCCTCCGTGATGTGCCGGACGACCGCCAGGTCGTGGCTGACGAAGACGAGAGCGACCCCGGTGTCACGGCGGATCTCTTCGAGCAGGTGCAGGATCTGCGCCTGGATCGACACGTCCAGCGCGGCCACCGCCTCGTCGAGGACCAGCACCTTGGGGTCGACCGCCAGCGCCCGCGCGATCGCGAGCCGCTGGCGCTGGCCGCCGGACAGCCCGTGCGGCCTGGCCCCCGACTCACGTGCGCCGAGGCCTACTTGTTCGAGCAGTCCGTCGGCGAGGGACTCCTCCCGGCCGTGCAGGCGCAGGGCGGTGGTCAGGCACTGGCGGGACGTGAGCCGCGGATCCAGGGAGACATACGGGTCCTGGAACACCATCTGGATCTCGCGGGCCCGCGCGAGGCGGGCCCGGTTGCCGCGTGGGGTGCGTGGTGTGCGGGTCCGCCCCGCGACGGCGACGGTGCCGGCGTCCGGTCGTACGAGGCCCACGAGCATGCGCGCGACGGTCGTCTTTCCGGATCCGGACTCGCCGACGATGCCGAGCGAGCCGCCCGCGGGAACGGTGAAGGTGACGCTGTCCGCGGCAGTGAGCCGGCCTCCGCCGGGCAGGCCGTAGGTCTTGCGCAGCCGGTCCACGGCCAACAGTGGGGCGTCCTGCGGAACTTGTACGACGTCGGCGGTCATCGGACGCTCCTCTTCAGCGGGGCCGGGCCGGTGAGTTCGGGCAGTCGGCGGCAGGTCGCGCAGCCCCCGCCGGACAGGGGCGACGGTTCGGGCGACCAGGTCGAGCACGCCGGTTCCGCGTCGGCGCAGCGGTCCGCGAACTCGCAGCCGCCGAAAGTGTCCGCGAGGGACGGTGGGCGCCCGGGGATCGGGCGCAGGTCGCGCCGCCCCTCTCCCAGCGTCGGCGAGCAGGCGAGCAGTCCCTTTGTATAGGGGTGGCGTGGCCGGTCGAAGAGCTGGGTGGCGGGCTGTTGCTCGACAACGCGGCCCGCGTACATGACGTACACGCGGTCGCAGTACGCGGCGGCGAGGTGGAGGTCGTGCGTGATGAACAGGAGTCCCAGGCTCCGGTCGGCGCGCAGGGTGCGCAGGAGCGAGAGGATTTCCGCCTGGGTGGTGACGTCCAGGGCGCTGGTCGCCTCGTCGGCGAGCAGGAGACGCGGGTCCGTGGCCAGGGCGCCGGCGATGACGACGCGCTGGAGCATCCCTCCGGACAGTTCGTGCGGGCGCTGGCGGGCCCGGCGTTCGGGATCGGAGAGGCCGACGGTGTCGAGGAGTTCGACGGCCCGGGTTCGGGCGGTCTTCTTGTCGAGGCCGGTTCCTGTCAGCCGTTCGACGAGGAAGTCGCCGACGCGGCGGACCGGGTTGAGGGCGGAGCGCGGGTCCTGGTGGACCATGGCGACCGTACGGGACCGGTGACGGCGCAGGTCGTCGCCGGTCAGGGCGAGGACGTCCGTACCGTCGACCAGTACGGATCCGGATATGGCTGTTCCGTCGGGAAGCGTACGCAGGGCCGCCTTGGCGGTGGTCGACTTGCCTGAGCCGGACTCGCCCACCAGACCGACCACTTCGCCGCTCGCCACCTGGAGGGAGACGCCGTTGAGGACGGGCCGGGCGGTGCCGGGCAGTTGGAGGGTGAGGTTGTCGATGTCGAGGAGCATGGCGCTACTTCCTGCTACTTCCTGCTGCCGAGTCGGTCGACGGCCCAGACCCCGACGACGTTGAAGGACACCACGACCAGTGCGATGGCGAAGCCCGGTACCAGTGCGGGCAGGAGCGCGCCCTGGACGACGGCGGCCTGCCCTTCCTGGACCATCAGCCCCCAGTCGGAGCTGGGCGGCTGGGCCCCGAAGCCCAGGTAGGAGAGCGTGGCCAGGGACATCAGGGCCTCGCCGAAGAGGACCACGAGATAGCCGACGACGGACCTGCCGAGGTTGGGGACGAGGAAGCGGGCGCAGATCCGTACGCCGCCCATGCCCAGGACCCGGTAGGCGTCGATGTACGGCTTGCGGCATTCGGCGAGCGCCACTGAGCGGGTGTACTTGGCGACGGTCGGGGTGTACGCGAGGCCGAGCGCCAGCACGGACGTCGTCATGCCGGAACCGAACACAGCGATGATCAGGACGGTGAACAGGAGCCCGGGGAACGCGTACATGACGTCGGTGAGGCGGGAGACGAGGGTGTCCACCCAGCCACCGCGCCAGGCGGCGAGCGTGCCGAGGGTGACGCCGAGGAGTGCCGCGATGGCCAGCAGCAGGATCGGGGCGATGAGGCTGGTGCGGGCTCCGTACAGCACTCGGGAGAGCAGGTCCTGCCCGGAGGAGTCGGTGCCGAGGAGGTGGTCGCCGCTCGTGCCGACGAGGGACGCCGAGAGGTCGATGGCGTCGGGTGCATAGGGGGCGAGCAGGGGTGCGAGGACTGCGGCGAGTACGACGAGGGTCATCGCGGCGCCCGCGACGACGGCTCCGAAAGGGCGCCGTTCCTTCGTGGGTTTCAGGCCGAGGGGTGCAAGGGTCTCGGTGCTCATGCGGCGGCCTCCTTCACTCTCGGGTCGAGCAGCGGGTGGACCAGGTCGACGAGAGTGGTGACCACGATGTAGCCGGTGACCATGAGGAGGAGTACGGCCTGTGCGACCGGGAAGTCGTGGGTGTTGATCGCGCCGACGAGCAGTGATCCGACGCCGCTGATCCCGAACGCTGTCTCGACGACGACGGTGCCGGCGAGCATGCCCGCCATGACGAGGCCGCACATGGTGACGATCGGGCCGAGTGCGTTGCGCAGGATGTGCCGGAGCACGATCTCGCTCTCGGGGATGCCGGAGGCGCGGGCGGCCTCCACGTGGTCGGCGGCGCCCGCGTCGACCATGGACTGCCGGGTGACGCGGCTGATCAGGGCGAGCGCGCCCAGCGCGAGCGAGAGTGCGGGCAGTGTCAGATGGTGCAGGCCGCCGGTGAAGCCCTCGCCGCTGCCGGACACCGGGAACCACCCCAGTTGGACGCCGAACAGGGCGACCAGGGCGATGGCCGAGACGAACGAGGGCACCGACGCGGCGAGTGTCGTGCCGCCGACGACCGCCGAGTCGATCCAGGTGCCGCGGCGCACGGCGGCGAGGATTCCCGCGCCGACGCCGAGGACGACGAAGATCACGGTCGCGTAGGCGACGAGGGCGAGTGTCGTCGGGAAGCGGGCGCTCACCAGGTCTGCGACCTGGTCGCCGTACTTGAAGGAGCGGCCGAGGTCGAAGTGGAGGCAGTCGCCGAGCCAGCGCCCGTACTGCACGACGAGCGGCTCGTCGAGGTGGTACTGCGCGCGCACCAGGTCGAGCTTTTCGGGGGTGAGTTTGTCGCGGCCGCCGGCCAGGAAGACGGCGGGGTCGCCGGGTGCCGCGTACACGGCGGCGAAGATGACGAAGGAGGCGGCGACGAGGGTGGCGAGCAGTCCGGCGAGGCGCCGGGAGATCCGGGCAAGCATCGGTGGTCAGCCCTTCTTCGCGCCGAGTTCGGCGGCCCACGGGTAATAGAGGTACGCCATGGAGGCGGGCGGTCCGGTGAGCTTCGCGTTGAGGACGAGGACGGAGGGGACCTGGGCGACGGAGATCCACACGGCGGCGTCGGTGAACTTCTTCTGGACGTCGACCGCGAGCCGGGCCCGCTCGGCGTCGTCGAGGGTGCCGAGCGCCTTCTTCACCTCGGTGTCGTACGCCGCGTCCTTGAAGCCGACCCAGTTGTTGGAGGAGTCGGACAGGGCGTTGTCGTAGAAGCCCATCGGGTCGGCCTTGGAGATGTACCAGTCGCCGACGAGTACGTCGATGTCGGCGCGGGCCTGAGGGTCGCTGTAGAACTGCTCGAACTGTGAGGTCGGGACCGTCTTGATCTGCCCCTTGAGGCCGATCCGCTGGAGGGCCGCGCGGACTGCGTTGGCGATGACGGTGCGGCCCTGGCTGGCGTCCGTACCTATCACGATCGGGGTGGCGGCATCGGCCCCGGACTCCTTCACCAGCTTCTTGGCGGTGGCGAGATCGCCGGCCGAGGGGCTGGCAGGGGCGTAGCCGACGGCCTTCTGGGCGGCTTCGAAGACGGGCTTCTCGTAGCCCCAGGCGCCGGAGCCGACCGGGGTGCCCCAGGGCTGGACCATGCCGCCGTAGCCGGACGCGGCGATGCCCTTGCGGTCGAGCGCGAGGGACAGCGCCCGGCGGACCTTGGCGTCCTTCAGCCCGCCGCGCTCGGTGGGGATCAGGACGAGCGAGGCGGTGGAGGGGCCGTAGTGCTGCTCGATGCCCTTCTTGTTCTGGAGGGCGGCGGCGGTGTTGGGTGATTCTGCGTACGCGCCGTCGGCCGCTCCGGTCGTCAGGGCGTTGACGAGGGCGCTGTCGCCGGCCCAGCGGAAGGTCACCTGCTTCGTCAGCGGCTCCTTGCCCCAGTAGGAGTCGTAGCGGCGGATGGTGATGGAGTCGCCGGACTTCCAGCTGCTCAGCTCGTACGGCCCGGTGCAGGCGTCGGGCTGTCCGGGTGTTCCGAAGTCCTTGCCGGCCTTCTCGACCTGTTCCTTGTTCCACACGATGCCCGCGTCGCCCGCGAGTGCCTTGAAGAACATGGCGTCCGGTGCTTTGAAGGTGATCGTGATCTGCCGGGCGCCGGTCTTCTTCATCGCGGCGATGTTGCCGAACTCGTCGCCCTGTTCCATGTCGGGGTCGGCGTGCCGCTTCAGGCTCCACAGCACGTCGTCGGCGGTCATCGGGGTGCCGTCGTGGAAGGTGACGCCGGAGCGCAGGGTGAGGACCAGGGTCTTGTCGTCCGGCGTCTCGGCCTTCTCGGCGAGGAGGGGCTTCGTCGACATGTCCGGCTGCAGCTGGTAGAGGCGTTCGCAGACGTTGGTGAGGACGACGCGGCCCGCGCTGGTGCCCTGGGTGTCCAGGTCGAGCGAGTCCGGCTCATCCTCCAGGAGCCAGTCGGCGTTGGCCAGTTCACCCTTGGCGGCGGCGGTCGTGGGGGTGAGGGTGAGCTTGGCGGCGTCGGCGGTCGCGGAGCCCCCCGCGGTGTTCCGGGTGGCTCCGCTACAGCCCGCGGCCGTGGCGATCGTCGCGACGACGAGGCCTGCGGCCACGGCCGCCCTTCTTCTGGAACTGGTGTGGGTCATCGCTGATTTCCTGTCAGTTCTGGCCGCACGGGCCGTCGTAGAGGTTCCAGGGGAGGTGCTGGTACTCGCGGTCGCAGGGCGTTCCGGCGGTCACGTGGTAGTCGCCGGTGGTCAGGTCGGCCAGGGAGGAGACGAGCGTCGTCCAGTGGTTGACGGCCGGCTGCCGGGGGTCCGGGTGGGTGCACAGGGACTCGGGGTGACCGAGGTGATCCGACATGGCGTGGCGGATGATCTTGCGGGATTCGTCGGGCCCCGTGGAGCCGCGCAACGCCCTGAGCCCCTGCTCGGCGCGCGGCACGCGGACCAAGGAGTCGGACGACATGGGCCGGTAGCCGGCTGCGGCCAAGTGGGCAGGGACGCCTGCCTGGTAGTGGTTGCCGTGCACCAGCAGGCCGTCGGTCGGATACATCCAGCCGTGTCCCGCCGGGGTGGTCTCCAGGTCGATGGCGAAGCCCTCGCGGCAGGTCAGAAGGGCGTTGCTGGCGATGTGGGCGCGGGTGCGGCAGAGCACGTCGAGGGCGTCGGTGATGTTGCTCTGGTCCAGGACACTGCGGCGCACGACGGTCTGCGGCAGGCCGATCGCGTCGTCGAAGCGGCCGCCGAGACCGTTGGCGTTGAAGGCGATCCCGGCGGAGTTGGCGCCCTGGCGGCCGATCTGGCCGGCCTCGACCTGCATGATCAGGGTCGGCTTGGGGGGCTGGACGATCCGGATCATGACGACGGTGTCCGCGACCCCGGCGCGCCAGTCCCAGTTCTGCCCGGCGTAGACGTGCCCGTCGCCGCTGGCCTCTCCGTAGGCGGCGAAGGAGGTGCAGCCCTCGGCGGGCTCCCCCTCGGGTGTCCTGCCGTCGGCCTCCATCTGCGCGAAGGACTTGTCGTAGATGACCTCGCCCCGCGCGTTCAGGGCGAGGACGTCGAGCAGGTCGACTCCCGCACCGTCCGCGATGCCCCGCATCTCGTCGACGAGGTGGGGTGCGTAGTCGCGTACGGGTTCCAGCCAGCGGGCGGCACGGGCGGTGACGCGGTCCCAGGTCAGTCCGGCGGACTGGCCGAAGGCCTCCTCGTAGTAGCCCAGGGCGGCGTGCAGTTGGGGCCGCACGGCCTCGCCGTACTGCCGGCCCCGCTCGAGCGGGCTGCCGGAGATCTCGATGACCGGAAGGACCCGGGTGGGGGCGGTTTCCGTGGGACGGGGTGTCATTGTTCTCCTCGCGACGGAGCGCTCCCGACCAACGGCGGAGGACCCGAGGATCCTGTAACGTCGATTTCAGAAAGAGCTCCACTTGGAACGTTCTGCCCAGGACAGTAACGCCGACCACACGGAAGTCAATGGTTGTAATGGAGATTTCAGAGGACGGGACCGGCGCGACGCGGCTCCGGGCAGCGATTCGCGATCAATGGGAGGAACTGTCCACGTCCGAGCGGGCCGTGGCGCAGCACCTCGCCAGCGCACCCGTCGAGCAGCTGCTCTTCGCCAGCGCGCAGGAGCTGGGTACGGCGAGCTCCACCAGTAACGCCACCGTCGTCCGCGCACTCCAGCGCCTCGGCTACACGGGTCTTCCCGCCCTCAAGCGCGAACTGGCCAGCGACTTCACCTCTGCCGTCGCCCCCGAGGTCCGCCTCAAGCAGCGCATCGCGCACGTGGGCCGGGACCTCGCTTCCATCTGGACCGATGTCTTCGACGAGGCCCGCGAGCGCATCGACCACACCCAGCGCCTCACCGAACCGGACGCCCTCAAGCGCGCCGTGACCGCACTCGCCGAAGCCCACGAAGTGTTCTGCTACGGAATCGCCGCCTCGGAACCGGGCGCCCGCCACCTGGCCCTCGCACTCGGCCGCATCGGCCACCGGGCCCGATTCGTCTCCGAGACCGGCTTCGCCCTGGCCGACCAACTGCTCGCCCTCGGGCAGGGCGACGCGGTGGTCATCTTCCAGCCCGGCCGCCAACTCGTAGAACTCACCGTGATGATGGAGCGGGCCCGCGCGGTCGGTGCCAAGGTCGTCCTGGTGACGGACGAACTGGGCGAGACTTACGAGGACCAGGTCGAGGCGGTCCTGACCGCGCCACACACCCCCACCGGCATCACGGCGGAGTCGCTGACCGGCCTCCTCGTCGCCGATGCACTCCTGCTCGCACTCGCCACGCTCGACGAGTCCCGCGCGGTGGACTCCTCCCACCAGCTCACGGCACTGCGGGAACAACTGCTGCGACCGAAACGGCGGGGCTGACCGGGCATGTGCCCCACCGGCCGGCGCTGGGTCCGGGCCCAGGCCGGCAGGCAGGCCTCGCCCCTTGGACATCCGCAAGCCGATCGCAGCGCGAGGTCGAGTTCTGCGGTGGACGGGGAAGGAGGGGCCCGACTCCCCCGGGTACGGGCCTGCGCGGTCCGGGTTCCTCGCCCGGTCGGCCCATCCGCGTGGACGTGGGGCACCGAGGAGGGTTGCGTGGGACGGGACGGGCGGGTACCGAACGCCCGCGCCTTGCACCGCACGAGAGACGAGGCCAGGCATGGGCGGCTACCCCCCGATCGCCGACCATGGGCTGATCGGCGACCTGCAGACCGCCGCGCTGGTCTCCGGTGCAGGCGCGATCGACTGGTTCTGCGCTCCCCGCTTCGACTCGCCGAGCATTTTCGCCTCCCTCCTCGACGACGAGCGCGGCGGCCACTTCACCCTCGCCCCCGACACGGACGACGTGACGGTGCGGCAGCTCTACCTGGCCGACACGGCCGTCCTCGTCACCAGGTTCCTGACCCCGAACGGCGTAGGCGAAGTCATCGACTTCATGCCGGTGGACCCGCAACCGGATGTTCCCAGCGACCGGCACCGTCTGGTGCGCGGCCTGCGCGCCGTGCGGGGAACGATCACCTTCAACCTCGAGTGCAGGCCGCGCTTCGACTACGGCCGCGCCCCGCACACCCTGGCTCTGGACGGCCACAGCGCGGCCTTTCACGGACCCGAGATCGACGTGCACCTGCGCAGCACCTTCCCTCTGGCCGCCGACGGCGACGACGTCCGCGCCACCGTCACCCTCCGAGCGGGAGACCTCGCCGGAGTCGTCCTGGACACCCGCGCCTCCGGCAGCGCCGGCCCGGGACCCGTCGATACGGAGGGGCTCCAGGCGGACTTCGGCGCCACCCGTCTCTTCTGGCACGAGTGGATCCGCCGCTGCCGCTATCGAGGCCGCTGGCAGCAGATGGTCAACCGCTCGGTGATCACCCTCAAGCTGCTCACCTACGCGCCGACCGGCGCCCCGATCGCCGCCGCCACCATGGGGCTGCCCGAACAGATCGGCGGAGAGCGCAACTGGGACTACCGCTACACCTGGATCCGCGACGCCTCCCTGACCATGAGGGTCCTGCTCGACCTCGGCTACGTGGACGAGGCCGACGCGTTCCGCCGGTGGCTGGGCGAACGCCTGCAGGCGCCCCGCCCACCCGGGGCCGAGCCCCTCCAGATCATGTACCGGATCGACGGCGACCCCCATCTGACCGAGGAGCCCCTGGAACACCTCGCCGGCTATCGCGACTCCTCTCCCGTACGGGCCGGAAACGCAGCCGCCGACCAACTCCAGCTCGACATCTACGGCGAGTTCGCCTACGCGATGACCCACTCCCCGGACCTGGCCGAAGTCGCCGGCTTCAACGGGTGGAAGGCGATCTCGGGGCTCCTCGACTGGCTCGCCGACACCTGGGACCGGCCCGACGAGGGCATCTGGGAGACCCGGGGCGGCCGCAAGCACTTCACCTACAGCCGGCTCATGTGCTGGGTCGCCCTCGACCGGGGCATCCGCCTCGCCACGCAGTACGCGCGGCCCGCCGACCTGTCCCGCTGGACCGCCGAACGTGATGCCATCCTCAACCAGGTGCTGGAACGCGGCTGGAACTCCGACCGCAAGGCATTCGTCCAGCACTACGGCAGCGACGTCCTCGACGCGTCGCTGCTCCTCATGCCACTGGTCGGCTTCATCTCACCGAAGGCGTCGCACTGGCTGTCCACGCTGGACGCGATGGAGCGCGAACTGGTCACCGACAGCCTCGTCTACCGCTACAACCCTGAGGCGTCACCCGACGGCCTGCGCGGCAGCGAAGGCACCTTCTCGTTCTGCAGCTTCCTCTACGTGAACGCGCTCGCACGGGCCGGCCGCCTCGAACAGGCCCGCTACGCGATGGACAAAATGCTCACCTACGCCAACCACGTAGGGCTCTTCGCCGAGGAGATCGGTCCGACCGGCGAACAACTGGGCAACTTCCCCCAGGCGTTCACCCACCTCGCCCTGATCACCGCCGCGATGGCGCTCGACGAGGAACTCGACAAGGCCGACCAGCACTGATCGGCGCTGAAGGGTCGGCACTGACGTCGTTCGGGTGGTCGCCGGGCACGCCCGCACCGCCGAACTTCGATCCTCCGGCAGAGCTCAAGGAATCCTGCCTCCCCAAGCCGTAGACCTGCACGTTCACAGCACCGGCGCCACAATGACGCCATTCTCGATGCAGGTGACGTCACAATTGACTCCCCCTGGCGCCATACATGTGCCATTATGGCGCCAGGGGCAACACGCCCCTCGGCCCCACAGGCCGAAGGGCGCACGCCTCGCGAAGTGGGCGACCAAGGGGGACGGATCATGGAGACAGTGCAGAAGCAGCGACGGGCCGGATCAGGCGCCTTCAGCGCCTTCGCCCGCTTCGTGCTCTGCGGCGGCGGAGTGGGACTCGCCTCCAGCTTCGCCGTGGCAGCCCTCGCCTCCTGGATTCCCTGGGGCCTGGCCAACGCCCTGATCACCGTGGCCTCCACGCTCCTCGCCACCGAGCTGCACGCCCGCATCACCTTCGGCGCGGGCCGACGCGCGACCCGGCGTCAGCATGCGCAGTCGGCCGGATCGGCGGCCGCGGCGTACGCGGTGACCTGCGCGGCGATGTTGGTCCTGCAGCAGCTGGTGGCGGAGCCCGGTGCCGCGCTCGAACAGGCCGTCTACCTGTCCGCCTCGGCACTCACCGGCGTCGCGCGGTTCGCGATGCTGCGCCTCGTCGTCTTCGCACGGAACCGCTCGACGCTCGCAGCCACCACGCGCGCCGTACACCCGCCCCTGGCCCGGACCACGACCCCCGCCCGCTCCACCGCACTCTGCCGCGCGGCCTGACCACCCCAGCAGGAAAGCGCGCCAGGCGGACCGGCGGGGGCGGGTGGCCGGAAGCGAGTTGCTTGCTCAGGGGCGTACCGATGCGGTGAGGCGTTGCAGTGCGGCGTGGGCGGGTGGGCCCCAGGTGGGCTTGCCTCCGGGGCGGCCGTGGACGCCGGCGTCTCCGACGTGGATCCCGCCGAGGGCGCGCATCACCGCCCAGCCGCGGGCCCGGCGCAGGGTCGCGGCGTCCGGGCTCGGCCGGTAGGTCTCGTGGAAGAGGTCGGCGGCGCCGTCCGGCAGCAGGATCCAGGCGGCGGCCAGGTCGCAGGCGGGGTCGCCGGCGAACAGGTCGCCGAAGTCGATCACACCGGAGAAATTGCCGTGCGTAGTCAGGATGTTGGCTGGATGCAGGTCGCCGTGGAGCCAGAGACTTGGGCCTGCCCACTCGGGGGCGGCGGCGGCGTCTTCCCAGACCGCGCGGACGGCGTCCGGGTCGCGAATCAGCCCCCGTTCGGCTGCCGCGGCGAGCCCGTGAGCGAAGGATTCGGCGTGGTCGGCCAGCGGGCCACCGCGGTCTCGGCCCGTGGGCGCCTCGTCGGGGGCGGGTCGGTGAAGGGCTGTCAGGAAGCCGGCCAAGGTGACGGCCGCATCCGCCGCGCGCGTCGCGGGGGCACGGTCGGCAGGCTCGCCCGGAACCCACGTGGTGACGAGCCAGGTCCGCGGAAACCGCTCCGAGGGCTCACCGAGGCGCTGCGGGACGGGGATCTGCAGAGGAAGGTGCGGGGCGAGGGCGGGCAGCCAGGTGTGTTCCTTGCGCAGCAGCGCGTCCGCAGACTGCGTCGCCCAGGGCAGCCGGACGGCGAGGTCGTCGCCGAGCCGCCACACTTGGTTGTCCCAGCCCAGCGCTGCGAGCTTCACGGGGCGATCCGCCAAGTCGGGGTGCTGCTCGCGCAGCAGATCCCGGATCAAGTCCTCTGTCATATCCGTCTCGGTGGCTGTCATGTGGAGCAACCGTAGTTGAGTAGCGGCCTGCCGGGCTTTCGTGCGGATCCGAGTCCAGTTGCGGAGCATGGCCAACAGGCCTCAGCGCCGGGCCAGTGCCAGCACACTCAGGCCGAACATCAAGACACCCAGGGGGACATGGACCGACGGGACGTGCGCGATGCCGAGCACGACCTGGACCGAGGCGAGTACGAGGAATCCCGACGCTTGCCAGACGGGCCGGGGCGAGCCGCCGCCCGGCTTCCACGCCAGCGCCGCCGCGAGCACGTACAGCATCGACGCGCCGTACATCACGCGAGCTCCGACGCTGTGCAGTGTCTCTCCGTAGGACGCGGTAAGCAGCAGTCCGGCGGAGACCGCCTGAAGGAAGATCGTCAGGGTCTGCAGGGCGATCGCGATCTGCAGGAACGAAGCGCTGCGCCGCGATTTCGCCGTCACCGTCGCTGTCGTTGTCGCCGTCACCTGAGTAGCCATGTCGCAGTCCCCTTTTCCGCCCTCGGGCAGCAGATCGATAAGGTCTCACCAGCCCGACGACGCGGGCCTGCGAAAGGTAAGGCGAGGGGGCGGCCGGAAGCATGGGGACTGTCGGTACCAGCACAGATGAGATAGCCGGCGAGCGACGCCAACTGATCAATGTCGCCTACCGGTTGCTCGGTTCGGTGACCGAGGCAGAGGACGCCGTACAGGATGCCTACGCACGCTGGTACGGGCTGACTCGAAGCCGGCAGGAGGAGATCATGTCCCCCGGCGCCTGGCTGACGACGGTGACCAGCCGCATCTGCCTGGACCTGCTCGGCTCGGCGCGGGCCCGCCGTGAACGCTATGTCGGCGCGTGGCTGCCCGAGCCGGTGCCCGACCGCACCGAATGGGACCGCGGGGGCGGCGCCGACCCCACTGGCCCTGCAGACCCCGCCGACCAGATCGTCCTGGACGAGTCGGTGACCATGGCCTTCCTCGTCGTCCTGGAGGCGATGACGCCCGCCGAGCGGGTGGCGTTCGTCCTGCACGACGTCTTCCGGTATCCGTTCGCCGATATCGCCGACGTTCTCGGCCGGACCCCTGCGGCCTGCAAGCAGCTGGCGGCGTCCGCCCGGCGGCGGGTGAACATCGCGGGCCCTGCGGTGACGGCGGCCGGCCGGGCCGACGTGGTGAGGCACGTCAAAGAGGCATGGGAGACCAAGGACATCGCTGCCCTCGTCGGCCTCCTCAACCCGGCCGCCGTGATGACCGCCGACGGCGGCGGCATGGTCGGCACCGTCCTGCGCCCGGTCGAGGGCGGGGCGCGCATCGCCCAGTACATGGTCGCGATCGCCGACAAGGCTCCGGGGCTCGAGCTCCTGGAACGGTCGGTCAACGGTGCGCCTGGCCTGGTGGCCCAGCGTGCCGGCGTCGTCATGACCGTGGCCTCGTTCGACGTCTTTGACGGGCGCGTCACCCGGATCTGGGCGGTCCGCAACCCGGAGAAGCTGCGGCCGTGGGTGCGGGAGGGCTGACCGGCCTGCGCTCGGCAGAGCGGGCAGCCGCCCGACGCCTCTTGGGCCGGCTGGCTCAGGCAGCACGGCGCGCCTCGACCGTGTGGGCGGCCGTCGGTGGAGGATCCGTGGGGCGGCGACCTCGGGACGGGGCGCCCGGCTCCACCCCACGGATGAAGAGGTCAGGCCATGAAACCGTTCGACGACCCGCTGTTCCGGTCCAAGACCGACCGGGCACCGGAACTCATCGAGGACGAGACCCTCGGCGCCTCCTCCACGACCGCGGCGTGAGCACCGCTCCGCGCGGGGACGTGCCGGGCGGCGGTCGGTACGGCGAGGCCGTCTTCCGTCCCGAGCAGGCGGGCGAGGGCGAGCGCATCGACTTCGGCGCCCTCGCCTACGACGACATCACCATGACGCGGCTGCGGGCACTCGGGGCCGGCCCGGATTGGCGCTGCCTCGACGTGGGTGCCGGCACGGGCACGGTGTCCCGCCGGCTGCTGGACGAGGCCGGGGTGGCCGGCGTGCTTGCCGTGGATCGCGACGTACGTTTCCTCGGCGCACGGCCCGTGCCCGGACTCGACGTGCTGCAAGCCGACGTCACCGCCCCCGATTTCGCCCCCGGCCAGTTCCGGCTCGTCCACGCGCGCTTCGTGCTCATGCACCTGCCGGAGCGCGACCACGTGATCACGGCCTTGACCGAACTCGTCGCGCCTGGTGGGGTGTTGGTGCTCAGCGACGCCGTCGACCTGACGAGCGACCTGACGCCCGTCACTCCGTACGACGTGGCGATGCGGGCCATGTGGCAGGGACTGCGGGCCACCATCGGCACCGATGTCTCCTGGGTTCCGTCGTACCCGCAACTGCTGCACGACGCGGGGCTCGTGCCCGTCGCCGCCGAGATGCATGTGCCGCCGCTGCTGCCGGGCAGCCCCATCAGCCGCTTCTGGGCGGACACTTGGGAACGCAGCAGAGCCGCGATGCTGGCCACCGGTCTGGTCGATGACGCGGCTGTCGACGCCGCAGTCCGGTACCTGGGCTCCGACGACTGCGCCGCGCTGTCAGCCGGCATGCTCACCGCGTGGGGATGGAAACCCGAGGACCCGCGATGACGCGCCCCGACACCAGGCGAGGTGCCGCGCCCACCATGAGACCACCACGTGGCATTCCGGTCCAGCACGCGGGGAGCGGCAACGGACTGCGGACTGATACACCGTCAACTGAACACCCGAGCCGGCCGTTGACGACTGCCTGGCGCCCACGACGGCCCTGTGGCTGCCCCTGTATGGGGTAGGGGTGGCAGTGCTGGTGGGAGCGGGAGCGTGGTTCCGCGACCGGGCACGGGCACGATCGGGCCCCGTCGGCTAGGCGGTTTCGTTCGGATCAACAGGGCATCCAGGTGCTTGACCATCGCGATGGCCGGCGCGCCGGCCATCGCACTGACCGTCAAGACTGAACCCGCAGGAAGCAAAAAGAGGGAGTTCGGCTCCGGGGCGGTCGAGTTCCATCGATGTGGTCGGCCACCAAGTGCGCACGGTCTACTGCCGGTCATGCCGTTGCTGCTGCTGGACCTCGACAACACCCTGGTCGACCGCGATGCGGCCTTCCGTACCGCCGTCGCCGGCTTCCTTGCCCAGCACGGCCTTCCCGACTCCGACCTCACATGGGTGACGAGGATTGACGCCCGCGGCTATACCGCACGGCACGAAGTCGCCGCAGCCCTGAGCGACCGATACGGCGACGCCGTGTCAACCACCGCTGTCCGCGCCCTCCTCGACAACGGCGTCGCCGACCACGTCGTCCTGGCGCACTCATCCCGTGAGGCGCTGCGCAAAGCACAGGACGACGGCTGGAGTTGCGTGATCGTCACCAACGGCCGCACCGTCCAGCAGGAAGCGAAGATCCGTAACACCGGCCTCGACCAACTCGTCCAGGGCTGGGTGATCTCCGAGATGGTCGGCCACAAGAAGCCGGCCCCAGAAATCTTCCGAGCGGCAGCAGCAACCGTCAGCATCCCCCTGTCCGGTGCGTGGGTCATCGGCAACTCAGCTCATGCCGACATCGCCGGCGCCGAAGCGCTCCGGCTTCCAAGTGTGTGGGTGACGGACGGCCGCCCCTGGTCCCACGACTCCTACCGGCCCACCCACGTCGCTGATGATGTCGCCTCCGCAATCAGCCACGTGATGCTGACACCGTGATGGGGCACCGCCACACCGTCCAAACCCCGGGACCCTCCCACATGGCGTCAGCCTGTGGGCCGTCGAGGCTGAGACCGCGGGAGTCAGCTGGCCGTCGAAGGCTGTTCAGACCGCCCACGTACTCCGCCTCGCCGCGCCCCGCCGTCACGGGGATTGGTCCGTGACGGCGGGAGTTTCATTACGCCTTGATCAGTTCTTCGCTCAGTGCCCAGAGGCGCTGGGCAGATTCCGGGTCGATGGAGTACGAGGCGACGGTGGAGTTGGGATTCCGCGGGTCGAAAGGCCTCGGCTCGTCGTCCAGTTCGGAGATGTCGCTGTTCCTCAGATATACGCCGCCGGTATCGGCGAGGAGGGGGCTGGTGGCCGCGAACACGATGGTGGCAGCGCCTTGTTGTGGCGTCTTCCTCTCACGGTCGGGGTCGATGATCGGCCGGCCGGACTCGTCGATGAGTCCCATGGCCCGCAGCCCCTCCTCGCCTGCCGCACCGTTGAGGCTGGTACCGACGACGATGCCCGGTGGGTGGCGTAGCCACGGATTCCGTCCCGGGCCCAGCGGCAGTCCAGCTCGACGGCGAAGAGCACGTTGGCCGTCTTGGACCGGGCGTAGGCCGTGGCGTGCTCGTAGTCGGCGGTGAAATGCAGGTCGTCCCAGTGGATGTCGGACAGCCGCTGGGCGCCGGAGGTGACGTTGACCACCCGGGCACCGTGCGCGGCGCGCAAGGCGGGCAGCAGGCCCAGGCTGAGCTGGAAGTGGCCGAGGTGGTGAGTTGCGAATTGGATCTCGTAGTCACGGGCGCCGATCACGGCCTGCCCCTGGGGCGTATCGGGCGCGGCGAAGAGATCGCCACGGCCGGTTGCGTTCCTGCTCTCCGACGACGCGTCCTCCATCACCGGCGCGCAACTCGCCGTCGACGGAGGATCCTCGCCTGAACTCATCGGCCCCGAGCAACCGTGTCGTGGCCGGCGCGTGCAGGCCCACGAGCCCCCCGCACGCCGCGTCTCTCCCGGCCATCGGTCAGCGAGTGTGGCGGAGGACCGCGGCGAGGAGCTGGTCGATGTCTTCGGCGCTGTGGGAGAAGGCGGTGACGAACCGGACGATTCCCGGTTCCCAGCGGTCGTGGTAGAAGGCGTAGCCCTCGGCGAGGAGTCCCTCGGTGACCTGCTGGGGCAGGCGGCAGAAGAGGATGTTGGCCTGCGGCGTGGCCAGCAGGCCAGTGCCGGGGATGGCTTTGAGGCCGTCGCCGAGCCGGGTGGCCATCGCATTGGCGTGGCGGGCGTTGTGCAGCCACAGACCGTCGGTGAGGTACGCGTCGATCTGAGCCGTGTGAAAACGCATCTTGGAGGCGAGCTGGCCGGCACGCTTCGCGCGGAAGGCCAGCTCCATGGCCAGTGCGGGGTCGAAGGAGACGATGGCGTCGGCGGTCATCGCGCCGTTCTTGGTGGCGCCGAAGGACAGGACGTCGACGCCGGCCTTCCAGGTCATCTCGGCCGGGGTGGCACCGAGATGATCCAGGGCGTTGGCAAAGCGCGCGCCGTCCATGTGGACGCGCAGTCCTGCGTCCTTGGCGATGGCGGACAGGCGGCGGATCTCCTGCAACGTGTACACGCTGCCGCTCTCGGTGGCCTGGCTGATGCTCACTACGGACGGCTGCACGCTGTGCACGTCACCGGCCCTGCGCCGCACCGCCGCCTGTAGCGCTTCGGGATCGATCTTGCTGTCGGAGCCTGGGACACCGACGAGCTTGGCACCGCCCGTGAAGAACTCCGGAGCGCCGCACTCGTCGTGGTTGATGTGGCTGTCGGGGTGAGAGAGCACGCTGCCCCACGGCGGGGTGAGGGCGGCCAGGCTCAGGCCGTTGGCGGCGGACCCGGTGGAGACCGGGAAGACATCGACGTCCCGCTCGAAGATCTCGCCGAGCCTGCGTCGAGCGCTGTCGGTGAAGGGGTCGTTGCCGTACGGCAGGACCTGCCCGGCGGCCGCGTCGGCGACGGCCTGGGCTATCTGCGGTGATGCTCCGGCCATGTTGTCGCTGATGAAGGCGCGGCTGGAGGGGGTGGTGGCGATGGCGGCGCTCATAAGGGGATCTGTCTTCCTTGGTCTCGCGTGCTGAGGTCGCAGGCGCTGAGGTCACAGGTGCGTCGGTCGCAGGTGGGGCGGTCCCAAGCGCCGAGGTCTCACGTCCCGACGTCTCACGTGCTGATAGGGGAGGCGAAGACGACGGTGATGTCCACTTCCTCGGCGCCGGTGCGGTAGAAGTGCGGGGCGTCCCCGGCGAAGGCGAGCATGTCGCCGGGGCCCAGATCCTGCGGGGCGTCGACGGGGCCGGCGGTGACGTGACCGGTGGCGATGAGCAGGTGCTCGATCGTGCCGGTGGCATGCGGGACCCCGGGCAGCTCCGTATCGGGCGGAATGCGCAGCCGCCAGATTTCCAGGCTGTTGCCGCTGCTGATTCGGCGCAGCAGTTCCCGGGAGACTTCGCCGGGCTCGATGTCCGTGCCTGGCCGGAAGACCGGCCCGGTGTCGGCGTCACGCGCCAACAGGTCGGCGATCGGGATCCGCAGGGCGATCGCGATCGCATCCAGGGTGTCGATCGTCGGATTGCCGTTGCCGGCCTCCAGCTGCGACAGCGTGGCCTTGCTCAGCCCGGCGCGCCGGGCCATCTCCGCGGCGCTCATGCCGCGCTGCTGGCGGCGCAGGCGGATCTTCGCGCCGACCGCGGCTGCGGTACTGCTCACCGGCTGGCGACCGGACGGCGGGGGCGTCATCAACGGCTCCTGTGGGTTGCGGTGTAGGACACGCGGATGCGGCCCTTCTTGACTCTCAACGTCGGCAGCACCACTTCGGCCAGGTCACCGAGGCTGCGCACGTGCGTGCCCCCGCACGGCGCAGCGTGCAGCGCGTCCAGGTGCACGACGCGCCGCCCGTCGGCGAGGAACCGGGCGAAGACCGGCAGATCGTCGGCGACCGCGGCTGCCACCGCTGAGCGCAGCGCGTCAGTCACCTCCTCCCGCCCTTCCGGATCGGCCAGCCGCGCGTCAGTCCCGGGCGCCTGGAATTCGATGCGTGCCTGACCGGGGAAGTGGTTACTGCCGGCCATCTCCCACCCCTGCATGCGACCGACTGCTTCGACGAGGTGTCCAGCTGTGTGCAACGCGGCGTGAGCCGTCCGGGCCTGAAGGTCGATCCTGGCTCGCACCTTCTGCCCCTCGACAAGGGGCGGAAGTCTGCCGCGCTCGGGCGCCGTCGCCACAACCAGTCCCGACTCCCGGTCCCGGACCGGGATGACCTCCGTGCCCTCCAGCCACGCACGGTCGGCGGGCTGGCCCCCGCCCTGCGGGTGGAACAGGCAGTGCTCGACGGCCGCCCATGGCGTCCCGTCCCTCTCGCCGACCGCGATCACCCGCGTATCGACCTGCTCCAGGTAGGTGTCATCAAGGTAGACGCTGCTCTGTGCGCCTACCCGACAGGACTCGATCGACTGAACCATGCGTTCACTATACCGAACGATCGCGGCTAGTGAACCCAACGTTCGTTTTACTGAACGCACATCGATGATCGTGATCGAGGGGCAGGCGAAGACACACCCCACGCATCCCGGAAGTAGATGTCGTCGCGGATCTCCCAGGGAATGCGCAGCCGACGCCGCGGAAGCCACCTGGGCAGTTTCGTTTGGATCACTCGAAGACCGCGACCTTCTACCTGGCCGGACTCCACATCCCAGGCATCTTCCTCTGGGCCGACCGCTGATTCGACGGAGACGAAGGGTTGTCCCGTAACCGATCTTGGAGTTGGTGGGAGTGGGGCCAGCTGCCGTGCGGCCCTCCCGCCTATCCGGCGAGGGTGAGGTTGTGCAGACGGGCAATGCCGAGCATGGCGTGATGGACTCCGTCACCCGCACTCATCGCCGCGGACGAGCAGCACCACGTGCTGCTGATCGAGCACGCCCCGGGCCGGCCCCCCGTCCCCGGCCGGGACCGGTTCCCGTCACAGGCGCTGGACCCGGCGCACGTCACCGCGATGATCGAGGCCCTGACCGACCTCGCCCGGTGGCGGCCCCCCACCGGCGTGCTCACCCGGACGCCCGACTATCCCGGACGTCTTGACCGCGATCACCGCCAGGGCCTGACGACCCGGCAGGACCACCAGGCCCTGACCGACCTGCTCCATCAGGCCGGCACCGACCTGGTGCCGGGCCACGGCGACCCGCTGCCGACCAATTTCGTGTTCGGGCCTGACGGACGGACCACGGTGATCGACTGGGAGCATGCGGGGCATTACCTGCCAGGACACGACCTGGCCGTCCTCTGGACCGTCCTGGCCCCCACCCCGGAAGCCCGCACACAGATCGAGGAACTGGTAGCAACCGGCCCCACATCCGCCCGTGCCGCCTTCACCCTGAACCGGGCCGTGCTGCTCGTGCGAGAACTGCGCAACCACCGTGCCGTTCCCCCTCCACCTGGCGTGACGAGCGGGTGGAAGCGATCGATCGTGACTGGCAGGACATCCGCGAACTGCTCCACGCCCGCTGATTGCGAACTGGGCCGGCACTACCGAGTACCGAAGCGAACCGCCCCGCGAGGCATCCGGCACCTTCCTGTCCAGCGCCTCGCCCCAGGATGAAAATCGCCTACTGGTCTGCCTTTTCGTCTCACTGGCGGCTGATGGCCCGTGAGATACCGGCGGTGACGGTGGTGGCGAGGACCCAGCCGGCGGCGGTCAGCCCGTAGGCGAGCCATTGACCCGTGCCTCGTGGGGCGAATGCCGCTTCCTGCCCGAAGGTGACGATGGGAACCAGCAGGTCGAGCGTGTAGATGACGGCGTTGAACGGCGGCGCCTTTCCCACCTCGAGCGGTGCGGGGCCATGGGTTGCGAAGAAGCTCGCACCACACGCGAGAAGGGCCATGAGCCAGAGGCCGGCGCGCAGTGGCCGGTAGCCGTAGCCGACGGTCGCGTCCTGGATGCAACCCCAGATGCGCAGGAGCGCGGGCAGCGTAGTGCGCCGACGGCGTTGCTTCGCCAGCAGTACCGTGCGTGCTTCGTCCTCGTGTCCGAGCCGCCGATACGCGGCTGCGAGCTGTTCGTACGGCTGTGGGAGGTAGCCGTCGGTGCCGCGCCGGAGCCAGTCGAGCCGTTCGACCGCTGCCAGGGGGTGTGCGAGGGCGTCGTACGTGGCCTCGGCCAGCCGGATGTCTGCCGGCCAGGTGTCCGGGGTGTCGTACAAGGTGCCCAGCTGGGCGTTGCGCGCGTCGACGGTGCCGGCGATCGGCCGCCGGGTGCGCAGATCGGTCTCCCGGGCCCGGGTCATCCGCAGGGACAAGGCGGTCTCGCCAGGATGTGTGAGCATGGTGTCGCGGAAGCTGAGCTGCGTACCGATGTCGCTGCCGTCGAGTTTGATGCCGCCGTTGACGGTAAGGCCCCGGCCGAGGTCGAAGTTGCGGGTGACGTGCACGTCTACGGCCTCGAGCGCGACGTCGCCGGCGTTGTTCAGGACGGCGCCGCAGAAGCCGATCGCGGCCGAGACCGTAGCACCGGACAGGAGGACCCGCCCCTCGGCTCTGAAACCCGGGTGGAAGGTGAAGTCCTCGGTGATCTGGACATGGTAGGCGTCCAGTGCGTTGCCGCCAGGGTTGTTCAGGGACGCACCCTGCAGGTCGAACTCGCCGTCGATGGAGGCACCGGACACGCGGAACCCTCCCTGGACGGCCAGGCCGGCACACAACGCGTCACCACTGATGGCCGAATGGACGGCGGATATGGCCTCGGCGCCCGGTGCGGTGATCACGGCGTGGCGGAGGTCGAGGTCGCCGTGGATCTCGGCGCGGTTCAGTGTGAGGGGTCCGGTCAGGTGGCAGCCGGCCAGCACCAGTCGGCCGCCGATCTGGGCCATGTCGGCGGCGAGACCGGGCAGGGAACTTCCGGGGAGGGCCAGTTCGCGGAACCTGGCACCTTGCAGCTGAGGTACTTCGTCGAAGCGGCAGTCGGCCAGGACGACCGGCATGGCGATCTCGGCGAATCGCAGATCCAGGCTGCCTGTGATGCGGGCGCCGGTGAGGCGGAGTGCCGGGCGGTCGCCCGGGGCGGGCTCCGCGCCGGCGCCCAGCAACAGCGCCTCGATGACCTGGGCCCGTACGACGCGGACAGCCGACGACGACATGTCGTCGCGGACATTGACGGCGGTGCCCTGCGGGAAGGAGTTCCACAACTGCCGCTCAGCAGCACCAAGTTCATCGAGACGCATGATCGACGATCATCCCGGTGCGGGCCCGCCCAAGGCAAGACCTGGCAGCCTATCCCGGCGCTCGCCGCGGGTACTCCCCCGTCGTCCTCGGCTGAACGTGACGCTCGGGTCGGTGGCCGGATCACCCGCTGCTCACCAGTCGTGGACGGCCCCGTCCCGCAGTCGGTTGACCGGCAGGTACTTGCGCTCGTACGGGAACTTCGCAGCGGCCTGTTCGTCGAACTCGACGCCGATACCGGGCTTGTCGCCGGGGTGCATGAGGCCGTCCTCGAACGTCCAGGACGTGTGGAACACCTCCTCGTAGCCGGGCAGATGGGCCATGTACTCCTGCATCCCGAAGTTCGGCACGGACAGGTCGACGTGGAGTGCGGCGGCGAGCGAGGCCGGGGAGAGGTCGCCCGCGCCGTGCGAGCCGGAGCGCACCCCGTACAGCTCGGCGAGGGAGAAGATCTTGCGGAGATGGGTGATGCCGCCCGCGTGGGAGACGGAGGTGCGGACATAGTCGATCAGCCGGTTGGTGATCAGATGCTGGCAGTCCCAGATGGAGTTGAAGATCTCGCCGACCGCGAGCGGCGTCGTGGTGTGCTGACGGATCAGGCGGAACGCCTCCTGGTCCTCGGCCGGGGTCGGGTCCTCGATCCAGAACAGTCGGTGCGGTTCCAGGGACTTCCCGAGCCGGCCCGCCTCGATCGGGGTGAGCCGGTGGTGCACGTCGTGCAGGAGCTGGAAGCCGAAGCCGAACTCCTCACGGACGGCGGCCATGTACGTCGGTACGAAGTCCAAGTAGGCGCCGGTGTCCCAGACTTCCTCGGTGGGGAGATTGCCGTCGGCCGGCTCGTACGTCGCGCCGTCACCCTTGCGCATGCCGTAGACCCGCTCCAGGCCCGGCACCGCCGCCTGCGCACGCACCGCGCGGAAGCCCTTGTCGAGGAAGCGCCGTACGTCGTCGAGGAGTTCGGGGATCGTGTTGCCGCTCGCGTGCCCGTAGACGGTGACGCCGTCCCGAGCCGCACCACCGAGCAGTTGGTACACGGGCAGGCCGGCGACCTTACCCTTGATGTCCCACAGGGCGACGTCGACGGCGGCGATGGCGGTCATGGTGACCGGTCCGCGCCGCCAGTAGGCGCCCTTGTACAGGTACTGCCACAGGTGCTCGATGCGCGCGGGATCCTTCCCGACGAGGGTCGGGCAGACGTGGTCACGCAGGTAGGAGGCGACGGAGAGTTCACGGCCGTTGAGGGTCGCGTCGCCGATGCCGGTGACGCCGTCGGAGGTGGTGATCTTCAGGGTGACGTAGTTGCGGCCGGGGCAGGTGACAAAGACCTCGGCGGAGGTGATCGTGGCCATGGGGTGCCGTTCTCTTCGTAGGACGGGAAGGAAAGTGGTCGCTTCGCGGGGCAGAATTCGCCGGACAGAAGGTGCGGGGCAGAAGTGCGGACGGTGCCTGCCGCCGCACGGGATCGGCGGTCTGCGCCGGGTTCAGGTGCGGGCCCAGCGCAGTGCGGCTTCTGCTCCGTGGGTGTGCAGTGTCCGCGCGGCCTCGGCGACGGCGCTCGCGAACGCCTCGTGCTGCGCTGTCTGTTGGGGCAGCAGTCCGCTCTCGGCGAGGATCAGTCTCGTCGCCTCGCCGGGTTCCGGCGTTCGCCGGGCCAGTTCGGTGAGGCGGGGCCGTGCGGCGTCGTGGACGGTGCCGAGCGCCTGCTCGTCGTAGGCGTCGGCTCCGCCGGTGACGACGCGCACGTACGCGGCGATCCCGAGGGCGAGCAGGCGCGGTACGCGCCCCGCGGCCAGGGACTCCTCGATGACGCCCGCCCAACGGACCGGGATCTTCAGTGAGCCGTCGGAGGCGACCTGGGCGGTGCGGTGACCGAGCGCCGGGTTGGCGAAGCGGTCGAGGAGTTCGGCGATGTACTCCTTGCCCGGCATGCCGTCCGGTGCGGTGACGGTCGGCAGGATCTCGTCGCGCATGGCCGCCTCGACGGCTGCGCCGAGCAGGTCGTCGGTGACGGCCTGGTCGATGGAGCGGTGGCCGCGCAGCAGGCCCAGGTAGGCGAGGAGCGAGTGCGCGCCGTTGAGCAGGCGCAGCTTCATCAGTTCGTACGGGGCGACGTCCCGCGTGAACACCGCTCCCGCGGCCTCCCAGGCGGGCCGTCCGGCGCGGAAGTCGTCCTGAAGGACCCACAGTTTGTACGGCTCGGCGGGTACGGGCACGGTGTCGCGGACGCCGAACGCGCGGGCGACCAGGGCGCGGTGCTCGTCGGTGGTGGCGGGTGCGATCCGGTCGACCATGGTGCTCGGCGTGGATACGGCAGTGTCGAGGTACGTCTGGAGGTCGTCCCGTTCGGCGGCGGGCAGCGCGGCGATGAACTCGCCGAGCAGTCGGCGTAGTTGATGCCCGTTGTCCATGAGGTTGTCGCAGCACAGGACGGTGACGGGGGCGTCGCCCGTGCGCAGCCGCTGCTGCAGTCCGCGCACGGTGAGGCCGAGGGCGGTGCGGGGTGTGCCGCCTTTCAGGTCGGCGCGGACCAGTGGGTCGTCGAGGTCGAGATGTCCGTCGGCGCCGAAGGTATAGCCCTTCTCCGTCACGGTGAGGGAGACGATGCGGGTCGTGGCGCTGCCGATCGCGGCGACGACGTCGGCGCCCTGTCCGTCGGCGGCGAGTGGGGCATGGTGCACGCCGGGGACGGTGGCCGCGACGGCGCGGTCACGGCGCAACGTCAACACCGTGTAGAGGCAGTCCTGTTCGGCCATGCCGGTGAGCACCGGGCGGGGTCCACGGCCGGGGCTCGTGGACACTCCGGTGATGCCCCAGGGGCCATCGGTGCGGCGCAGCGCGTCCGCGGTGTAGACGGCCTGGTGCGCGCGGTGGAAGTTGCCGAGGCCGAGGTGGACGATGCCGGGTTCGGGCGTACTGGAGGGACGTTGGAGACCGGGGACGGGGAGGATCGCCCGGGAGAGGCGGGGCAGGGTGCGCGTGTTCATCGTCAGGCCTCCCCGCCCGGCTCGACGAGGACCTTCAGCTGTGTGCGGTCGGTGAGCGCGGTGTCGAGGGCTTCGGCGGCCCGCTCCAACGGGAAGGCGGCGGTGACCAGTTCGGCCAGCTGGATCCGGCCGGACGCGGCGAGCCGGATCGCCGCCGGGAAGTCCCCGGCCGCGTACCGGAAGGAGGTGACCAAGGACAGCTCCTGGCGCTGCATCCAGGCCAGGGGAAGCTCGGTGAGCGGGCGGTTCGGGTTGCCCACGACGACGGCGGTGCCGCCCGGGCGCAGGGCACGGATGCCTGACACCAGTGCGGGTCCGACGCCGGAGCAGTCCAGGACGATGTCGTATCCGGCCGGGTCGGCGAGCGCGTGTGCCCGTTCCGGGTCGGGGGTGAGGTCGGCGGCATCCACCGTCGCGGCGCCGTGTCGCGCGGCGAACTCCCGCCGGGCGGCGGCCACATCGGACACGGTCACGGATCCGGCTCCGGTGGCGGCCGCGACCTGCGCGACCAGTACGCCGATCGGGCCGGCCCCGGTGACGAGGACCCGCGCGCCCGGTTCGAGACCGCTGCGCCGCACGGCGTGCACGGCCACGGCGAGCGGTTCGACGAGCGCGCCGAGCCGTACGTCCATGGTCTGGGGCAGCGGGTGTACGAAGTCCCGCGGGACGCACAGGTACTCGGCGAGCGCTCCGTCGGTGGGCGGGGAGCCGAAGCAGGTGCCTTGGGGGCAGAGGTTGTAGCGCCCGGCGCGGCACAGGGTGCAACGGCCGCACGGGTGGGCGGGCTCGATGGCGACGGGTGTGCCGTGCGGCAGGTCGTCGGCGCCGTGGCCGACGACGAGTCCCGCGGGTTCGTGGCCGAGCACGGTCGGCTGCCGCAGTACGTTCGGGCCGTTCTCGCCGTGGGCGTAGTAGTGCAGGTCGGAGCCGCACAGTCCCACGGCGCGCACGGCGACGAGGACCTCACCCTCCGCGGGCTCGGGCAGCGGCCGGTCTTCGATGCGCAGGTCCTTGGGCCCGTGCAGGACGGCGGCGCGGTGCGTGGTCTTGGCCACGGGGCGGCCCTTTCTGTCGTACGAGGGGGGTGGGCAGCCGGTCTAGCGGGCCGGCAGCGGTTCGACGCGCTTGATCACGAACGCGTAGGTCAGGGCGCCCACGATGGAGAGCGCGCCGGAGACGAGCAGCGGCACGAGGTACGAGCCGCCGGACGACGCGAGCAGGAAGCCCGTGACGATCGGACCGAGGGCGCCCGCCACGTTCGAGGCGAAGTTCTGAATGCCGGCGAGGGAGGCGACGTGTCCGGCGGTGGGCGCGACGTCGGCGGGCAGCGAGGCGACGGACGCGGTGGAGAAGGTCAGCGACGCATAGCTGAGGGAGAGCAGCGCGAGGGCGCCGGCCGCGGTCGGCACGACCACCGTGAGCGCGATGACGGACGAGCACAGGGTGCCGGAGACCAGGCAGGTCTTGCGGACCTTGGTGATGGACCAGCCCTTGCGCAGGAGCCGGTCGGCGGTGAAGCCGCCGAGCAGCGATCCGACGATGGCGACCAGGCCCGGGACCGTACCGAAGAAGCCGAGCTTGAGCAGGTCGAAGCCACGCTCGTCCACGAGGTAGCTGGGGAACCAGGTGATGAAGAAGTAGATGACGTAGTTGAGGCAGAAGAAGCCGAGCATCATGCCCCAGACCGTCCGGTACCGGAACAGGTCACGCCAGCGCACCTGGGGGCCTTCATCGCCCTGCGCGGGGGCCTCTTCGACACGGGCGCCGCCCGCCTCGATGTAGGCGCGCTCCTGGGCGGTCAGCTTCGGGTGGTCGGCGGGCTCGTGGTACAGCCGCCACCAGCCGATGATCCACAGGAATCCGAGCAGACCGCAGGCGATGAACGCGACGCGCCAGTGGAAGGCGGAGACCAGCATCGTGACGAGCGGCAGCGCGATGGCGGTGCCGACGCGGGCGCCGTTGTCCCAGACGCTGTTGGCGAGGGTCCGCTCGTGGCGCGGGAACCAGCGGGAGACCGCCTTGGCGGGTGCCGGATATCCGGCGGCTTCGCCGGCGCCGAGCACCAGGCGCGCCCCGACGAGGCTGCCGACGCCGCGCACCAGACCCATGCCGACGGTGGCGAGGGACCACCAGATGGCACCGATCATGAAGACCTTTTTGACGCCGAACTTGTCGAGCAGCGCTCCGGCGGGCAGTTGGCACAGGGCGTACGTGATGAAGAACGCGCTGAGGATGAAGCCCTGCGTCTCGGGGCCTATGTGCAGGTCCTTCGACATCGTGGGCAGCGCCACGCTGAGCGTGGAGCGGTCCAGGTAGTTGACCGCGAGGCCGCCGAAGCAGAGCACGGCGATGCCCCATCGGACGTTCTTGCCCCGGCCACGGGGGCGGACGGCGTCAGCGGCGCCTGGTGAGGCCTGCTCGGCCTCGGTTTCGGTGACGGAGTGCGTCGTCATCGGGGTCCTCCGGTCGTCTTTGGCCGGTCGGAGGCGTCGTGAACGTCGTGCACGGCGGCTCCTTCGTGCGGGGACGGGATGCGTGGGGTGCGGTTGGGCGGATGGCGGCTCGCGAGACCGGAGGGATGCGTTGGTTCTCGCTTCCCGCGACATTTTCTACCCTCTCACCGACTTACATACAAGCCTTGTATGTAAGAATCTCCGCAGCTGAAGGTGAGAAGGTGACGTCATGGCAGCCCCGCAACGACACACGAGACCGGCCCCGCGGCGCACTCCCGCGTCGCCCGCCCCCAAGGAGTCGGTCCGCACCCGCGTGCACGCGCTGCTGCGGTCCCGGATCACGTCCCTGGAGCTGCCGCCCGGAGCGCCTTTGTCCGAGAACGAGCTCGCCGCCGAGCTCGACGTCAGCCGCACCCCGGTGCGCGAGGCGCTGATCCTGCTCGGCGAGGAGGCCCTGGTCGACGTCTTCCCCAAGCTCGGCACGTTCGTCTCCCGGATCAGCGTCGACGCCGTTCTTGAGGCCCAGTTCATGCGCGAGTCCCTCGAGCTTGCCGCGCTGCGCAAGGCGGTCGAGCAGGCAGGGGCCGAGGACATCGTGGCGCTGCGAACGATTCTCGACGCACAGCGCGCGGCGTTGGCGGCGTCGGACGCGGACTCCTTCTTCGAGCAGGACGAGGCGTTCCACCGCCGCCTGATGGAGTCCAGCGGCCACCGCACGCTGTGGCGCACGGTCACCACGGCCAAGGCCCACCTCGACCGCGCCCGCAGACTGAGCCTGCCGCTGCCCCACCGCATCGAGGACCTCATCGCGGAGCACACGGCGGTGGTCGACGCGCTGGAGCGGCGCGACGCCGCGAGCGCGGAGACGGCTCTACGCGGACACCTTCAGGGAGTCTTCGACGACATCGGGACCATCCAGGCGGACCGCCCCGAGCTCTTCACCGAGCCGTATGACGAGACGGTGCCCGCCCGCCCCCGGATCCATCCGGGGCTGCGGGCCTGACGGCGCGGACCGTGCCGAGGCGGCACCGGTACCGCCGACGCCAAGGGCCGACGAGACGCCGGCCTCATCGGCGCCCGCAAGACCGCATGGCTGATCCCGGCGTCCGGACGCGCCATCTCACGACAGTGCGCCGCGCGCGGCAACCACCGCCTCGACGAAATCGAGCCCGTCGGCGCGGTGCGCGGCGATCGCCTCGTACCAGCCGCGCAGCGCCGCGTCGACGTCGTTGACGAACTGCTGCGCGGCGGGCGCGAGCGCCCCGGAGCGGTGCACCACGCCGAACGGCGACTCGATCAGCGGATCGGTCTCGACCACGCAGGCTCCGGCGTCCAGCGCTGCTGCACACATCCGCAGCGGCAGAAATGCCTGGAGCCCGGACCCGAGGACGAACGCCAGCTGCGCGGTGCGGCTGGGCACGGTCGCCCCGGTCACGCTCTCCACACCGTGCGCCGTCAGCACCCGTTGCACGGCGTCCTCCTCGTTGCGGGTGACCTGACGGCGCACCAGCGGCAGGTCACCGATGCGCGTGAGCGGCACCACGCCGGCGGGGCCGGGTGGGCGCCGGCCCGGCGGGCGCACCAACAGCAGCCGCTGTACGCCGAGTTCGACAAAGTCGAGATCTCCGCGCAGCTCCTCGCAGGCCAGGGTGAAGCCCAGCTCGGCCCGTCCGTCCGCCACCGCCGCGACGAGTTCGTGCCGGGACCCGACCTCGCTGATGTCGAGGCGCACCGCGGGGTACTTGTGGGTGAATCCGCCCGCCCAGGACGCCACCGCCTCACCCGACATGTCCGGGGTGCACATCACGGTGAGCACGCCGCCGCCGACCTCGCGCGCGCCGCGCATGGCGTCCTGCACGGCGACCACGTCGTCGAGCACCCGCCGTGCCAGCGGCACCAGCTCCCGGCCCGCGGAGGTGGGCATCAGACGGCGGCCGGTGCGGTGGAACAGCGGCACCTTCATCTCGCGTTCGAGAGCGCGGATCGAACTGGAGAGACTGGGCTGCGACAGGTACAGCCGCTCCGCCGCACGTCCCAGACCGCCGTGGTCGACCACGGCCAGAAAGTGCTCCAGCTGTCTCAGCTCCACCGGAGCCTCCTTGTTCGCCGGCCCCTGCCCGTGACTGTTCCGGCCGTCCGAATCTCTCGGTCGGGCGCCGCTGACCTGGGCCTACGCGCCTGCGGCAGGTCCGCGGGTCACACGGTAGGTGTCCGGCAGCGTTCCGTCCATCCCCACGTGCCGGGCCACCGCCCGCCCCAGATTGCGCTCGTGGACCGGCGAGGACCCCTCGTAGATCCGCAGCGCCCGTACATCGCGCCACATGCGAGGCACCGGGTTGTCGCCGACGATGCCCTCGCCGCCGAGGAGCTGGACACACCGGTCCGCGACGCGGCCCGCCATCTCGGAGCTGAACAACTTGGCCGCGGCGATGCGATGGCGGGGGATGTGGCCGGAGTCGAATGCCTCGGCCGCCGCGAGGGTCAGGGCCCGTCCGGCCTCCAGGTCCGCGAAGCAGCCGCCGAGGTCCGCCTGCACCGCACCGAGGTCCGCGAGCGGCGCCCCGAACTGCCGCCGCCCCAGCAGATGGCGGGTGGTCTCCTCCAGCATCCGGGTGGCCTGCCCGACACAGGTGGCCGCGACGTGCAGCCGGGCGTGGTTGATGCCGCGCAGTGCCGCCGCGAACCCGGTGCCCACCGAACCGCCCAGCAGCGCGGAGTCGTCGACGCGCACCCCGGTCAACTCGATCTCGGCCACGGGGGCTTCGGCGTGTCCGTTCATCCGCTCCGGAAGCCGGGTCGTCACTCCCTCGCTGACCCGCGGCACGAAGAAGGCGGAAACACCCGCGGCGCCGTCGGCAGCCTCACCGGTCCGTGCGAAGACCACCAGGTCGTCCGCCCAGTGCCCGTTGGTGATGTACCGCTTGCGGCCGTCGACGACCCAGCCGCCGTCGACGCGCCGCGCGGTGGTGGTCAGCGACGCCGCGTCCGATCCCGCGTCGGGTTCGGTCAGGGCGAACGCCGTGACGTGCTCGCCCGCCGCCATCTTGGGCAGCAGTCCCTCACGCTGCTCGTCGGTGCCGTGGTCGAGGATCGCCTGCGAACACAGGCCGATCACGGTGGAGAACCGGGAGCGGTAGACGCATGAGGCGCGGGTGAACTCCATGGTGAGCCTGACCTGTTGGGTCATGGACCAGTCCAGTCCCCCGAGCCGGCGCGGGATCGACACCGCGAACAGCCCGTGGTGGGCCAGCTCCCGCAGCACACGGTCCGGGACCGAGCCCGCCGCCACCATCTCCGCCTCGGCGGGAATCAGCACGTCGTCGGTCAGCGCCGCCACACGGGCCAGATAGTCGTCGAAGCCGAGAGCGAACACCTCGGGGTCGATCATGCTGTCTTCTCCTTCTTCGTGTTCTTCGTGTTCTTCGTGTTCTTCATGCCGACGTCCGGACAGACGACGACACCGTCTTCGATCAGTGCGCGGATCTGGGCGTCGGACCGGCCCAGTTCGGCCAGGACCCGGTCGGTGTGCTCCCCAACCTCGGGCGCGGGCGGGGTGGCGCTCGGACGCCGCCCGCCCAGCGAGAACGGCGTGGTCGGCGCGGAGTACGACGTGCGCTCGCCCCGGCAGTCGGCGATCAGTCCGGACGCGCGTACGTCGGCGTCCTCGACGACCTCGTCGAAGCGGCGCACCGCCCCGCAGACGATGCCCGCGGAGCGCAGCCGTTCCAGGGCCGCCGACCGGTCGAGCCGGCCGAGGGTGGTGTGCAGCAGGTCGAGCAGTTCCCGGCGGTGGGCGACCCGGTCCCGGTTCGACGCGAACCGGGCGTCGGCGGCGAGTTCGGGCCGCCCGATGACCTGGCACAGGGCCGCGAACTTCTCCTCCGTGTACGCCGACACGACCAGAGCCCCGCCGTCACGGGTGCGCACCAGATCCGCGGCGGGCGCGACCAGTGCCTGCCCGTTGCCGCGGCGCCGCGGCGCTGCACCACTCAGTTCGTACTCGGCCCAGGACGCGGCCTGCGCGTGCACGACCGCCTCCATGAGCGAGGTCTCCACCACTTGGCCCCGTCCCGACGATGCGCGGTGCAGCAGCGCGGCCAGCACTCCGGAGGTGAGGGCCTGCGCGGCCAGGACATCCGCAACGGTGAAGCCCACCCGCTGCGGATCGCCGTCGGCCTCTCCGGTGAGGTCCATGACGGCGAACTCCGCCTGTGCCGCGATGTCCAGACCGACGCGGTATGCGGAGGGCCCTCGCGTACCGAATCCGGTGACGAAGCCGTACACCAGCCGGGGATGGCGGGCCAACAGCGTTTCCGGGGCCAGCCCCAGGCGTTCGCTCACTCCGTGCCGGAAGTTGTGCAGCAACACGTCGGCCGAGGTGATGAGGTCCCTCACCACTTCCTGCCCGGCAGGTGCCCGCAGGTCGACGGCGAGGCTGCGCTTTCCGCGGTTGTTGGCGCGTACCATCGCCGTTCCGAACGGGCCGATGCGGCGCGCCTGGTCACCTGTCGGCGGCTCCACCTTGATGACGTCCGCGCCGAGGTCGGCCAGGTTCTGGCCCGCGCCGGGCGCCGCGATGTACTGCCCGAAGTCCAGGACTCGCAGCCCGGCCAGGGGCAGCGCCCCGATCGTGGTGGTGGTCATCGGGCCGCTCCTGCAGATGCTGACGCTGCGGCGCGACGACGCTCGGTCTCGGCCAGCAGGACCTCGCGTGAGCGCGCCGGGTTCAGCAGCAGTCCCCCCACGACGGCGCAGACGCAGATGGTGATCCCCACGACGAGAAAGCCGTCGGCGTACCCCTGAGACACGGTGTCGGCGGCGTCGACGACGACGCCGAGCAGCCACGGGGCGACGATGCCCGCGACGCTGTAGGCCGCGATGATGCACCCGAAGAAGCCCGGCCGGTGCCTGCGTGGCAGGAAGTCGGCAGCACCGGCGAAGGCGACGGAGAACGCCACGCTGTTGATGGAGAACGCGGCTACCACCAACCCCAGTTGGAGACCTCCGGGCGGCACCTGGGTGAACGCGACCATCGCGAGCCCCGCGAAACACAGGAACCCCATCGTCAGAAAGCCCCGGGCGGCCCGCGCCGATCGGCCTGCCCGCAGCATCCGGCCCGACAGGAGCCCCGCCGTGAGCAGCACGACGATCGCCAGGCCGTACGGCACCGTGACCAGCACCCCTACCGTCCCGCGGGAGTAGCCCATCCCGTCGTGGAGAAACGACGGCAGCCAGGACACTTTCAGCGACGAGATGAGGTAGCCGGCGAAGGAGAGCAGCGCGAGCCCCCAGAAACTTCCGGTGCGCAGCAGCGAGGACAGCGGCACGTCGATGTCGCCGTTGGGGTCGGCGGGGAGTACCTCGGGTCCGTCCTGAACCGTCTGCCCAGTAGCAATCCGCTGTGGCCCCATGCCCGGCTCACGCCGCGTGACGAGCAGCCATATCACCACCCACGCGGCGCCGAAAGCGACGAGTACGGCAAACGCCGCGTGCCAGGTCCACGTGACGATCACCCAGGTCAGGAGGGGCGCGGCGGCCAACGGCCCGAGCGATGAACCCGCGTTGACCACGGCACCGGCGAACGCCCGCTGCTGGGACGGGAACCGGTCCGCGACCACGGCTTGGCACAGGGCGTGCGCGGGCCCCTCGAAGAAGCCGAGCACCACCCGCGACGCGATCAGGACCGTGAGCGTGGTCGGCACCGTCAGCGGTGCCATGCTCGCCACCCACGCGATCATGAGGAGCCCGGCCGACCAGCGCCAGCCGATCCGCCGGAAGACCAGGGCGAGAAACACCGCCCCGACCGCGAACAGCCAGAAGAACGAACTCGACACCAGCCCGTACTCGCCCGCGGTGAGCCCCAGATCGTGCTCGATGTCCGGTGCGGCGAGCCCGATCGCGGCCTTGTCGGCGAAGTTGAGCGTGAAGAACGCCAGGAGCAGGCCGATGATCCACCAGTCTTTCGGAGACACCGCCCGAAGGGCTCCGCCCCGCGTTCCGGCCCCGGCCGTCGCCTGCGACGCTGCGTGCGCGGTCACGTTCACCTCCACAGTCCCGCGCCACTCCGGCCGAGCGGCGCAACGTCAGGCAACCGCAGTGGATCGGGGCGAACAAGCTCGGGTTTCCGCACGGACCCTTCGGCGATTCCGAAGGGAGCGCCGCACCACGCTTCCCTGCACGACACCGGGCGTAGATTCCCCGCATGGATCTTCGTCAGGTGGAGTACTTCCTCGCGGTGGTCGATCACCACGGCGTCAACCGCGCGGCGGCGGCGTTGCACATCGCGCAGCCCTCGCTGTCGCAGGCGGTGCGCAAACTGGAGCGGGAGTTGCACACGCAGCTGTTCCACCGGGTCGGCCGTGGTCTGGTGTTGGCCCCGGCCGGTGAGGCGCTGGTCGGGCCCGCCCGGCAGATCCTGCGTGATGTCGAGCAGGCCCGCGAGGCGGTGCGCGAGGTCAGCGCGGTAGAGGGAGGGCGTATCGACATCGCGGGTCTTTCCGCCGTGTCGACGGACCCGCTCGCCGTGTGGGTGGCGCAGTTCAGGGTGCGCAGACCTCAGGTGAGGCTGCGCGTCGAGGAGCGGGACCGGCACTCCGAAGTGGTCGAACTGGTGAAGTCCGGGGCCTGCGAACTGGGTGTCACCGTCCTTCCCGTGCCGCTCGACGGACTGGCCCAGGAGTTCCTCGTTCAACAGCACTTCACGCTCGTCCTGCCGCCGGGCTGCGACGACGAGGATCTGCCGGCTGCCGTGCCCTTGGCCGCGATGAAGGGCGTGCCCCTGGTGATGGGAGAGCGCAACACCGCCGGCCGGGACCACGTGGAGGCGATGTTGCGCGCGCACGGTGTCGAGCCCTTGATCGCGGTCGAGGTGCCGCAGCGCGGGTCCGTCGTGCCCATGGTGCTGTCCGGCGCGGGCGCCGCGATCCTGCCGCTGCGGGTGGCGCTCGAGGCGCGCCAGCGCGGCGCTGTGGTGCGCGACCTCGACCCGCATCTGTCGTGGCCCGTCGGAGTCGTTCACCGACACGGGCGGCTGACTCCTGCGGCCACGGCGTTCCTCGCCCACACGAAGGACCGGCTGGCTTCATGGGCGCGTGCCGTCGAACGGCGGGTGGCTGCCGGAGAGTCCCAGATCGAGGCCTCCGCCGCCACGATGTCTGCGGTCGAACGACGGCAGAACGCCCGGTTCCGGGCATCTTCTCCGGTGCGGCTCGGCCCGCTGCCGACCGAGCCGGCACCCGAGCCGATCGACCACCTCGATCGATAGGTACTGACAGTCAGTCCGGCACGAAATGAGTCTTTGACCCCATCGAACGCGGGCGCTTCCATGTGATCCAGGTCAAGTTCGGCGGCGGGTCCTTTCGGCCCCGATCCGCCGCGTTCACAGGAGGCAGCCCATGTCAGCGCAGGTCACGTGCTCGATCGACGGTCACGTCGCGACGGTCACCCTCCGCAATACCGAACGCCGCAACGCCCTGTCGGTGCAGCTGCTGCACGACCTGTCCGACGTGCTCAGCGGTCTCGAGGCCAGCCCGGAGGTGCGGGTCGTCGTCCTGACCGGATCCGGCAGGGCCTTCTGTGTCGGTGCTGATCTCGCCGCCCCGCCTGAGGCCAGGTCGCTGCGCGGCGACAGCGTCGAAGGGGACACGTCCCGGCTGCGCAGGGCCGGCCGCGTGGTACAGCAGTTCCACCAGATGCCGCAGGTGACCGTGGCCGTCGTGAACGGCGCCTGCGCGGGGGCCGGGCTGTCCCTCGCGCTGGCGGCCGACCTGCGCGTGGCGGCCGAGAGCGCCGTCTTCAACACCGCCTTCCTGAGCGCCGGGCTGTCCGGCGATCTCGGCGGCGTCTGGTTCCTGACCCGGCTCGTCGGCGCCGCCCGGGCCCGCGAACTGTTCCTGCTGCCCGGCAAGTTCGACGCGCACCGCGCCGCGAAACTCGGACTCGTCACCGCGGTCGGCCCGGACACCGAACTGGACAAGCTCACCGAGCAGTTCACCGCCCGCCTCGCCGCGTCGGCCCCGCTCGCGCTGCGCGCCATGAAGCGCAACCTGCTCGACGCGACCACGATGCCGCTCGCCGACTACCTCGCTCCGGAGGTCGACCGGATGGTCGGCTGCTTCCACACCGAGGACGCCCGGGAAGCCGCTGCGGCCTTTCTCCAGCGCCGCGAACCCGTGTTCGCCGGCCGCTGACCCACTCTGCTCGCGGTCTCGCCCACGCTTGGAGACGACCATGACTGTTGCAAGTCCCCGGAGCCGACAGACCTCGGTGGCAAGACGCCCGGTGGGACGCCGGGCCTGGGTGATCACGTGCCTGCTCTTCGCGTTCATGCTGCTCAACTTCGCGGACAAGGCGGTGCTCGGTTTCGCCGGCGCGGAGTTCACACAGGATCTCGGCATATCGGCGCAGCAGTTCGGTGTGCTGCAGAGCTCCTTCTTCTGGCTGTTCGCGGTCGGCGCCCTCGCGCTCGGTGCGCTCACCGCCCGGGTGAAAGTGAAGTGGCTGGCCGGGGGGTTGATGGTTCTGTGGATCGTCGCGATGGCGCCGCTGCTCGGACCGGTCGGCTTCGGGACCGTCCTGGTCTGCCGGATCGTCCTCGGCTTCGCCGAAGGCCCGGCGTACGCCCTGTGCACGCACATCGTGCACTCCTGGTTCCCGCCGGAGAAGCGGGGCGTGCCCGGCGGTCTGGTCACGGCCGGGGCGTCGGTCGGCCCGCTCATCGCGGCGCCGCTGCTGACCTGGGTCATCGCACGGTGGTCCTGGCACGCGGCGTTCGGTGTGCTGGTCGCGGCCGGTGTGCTCTGGCTGATCGCCTGGCTCTTCCTGAGTGAGGATCCGCCGGAGGCGGGCGCCACCGCCGCCGCACCCAGCGTCTTCTCCGCAGACGCGCTCCCCGTGCAGGCACCGCTGAGGGTCCTGCTCAGCAGCCGCACCGTGATGGGCATCGCCCTGCTGACGGCGTTCGCCTACCTGGCGACCACACTGAAGGTCGCCTGGCTCCCGCTGTACCTCAACGAAGGGCTCGGCTACGGCACCGTCACCAGCGGCTGGCTGATCACCGTGCCCTACGCGGTCGCCGCGGTGGCCGCGATCAGCGCGGGCCTGGTGTCGAACCGGCTCACGGCACGCGGCGTCAGCCGGCGCATCACCCGCGGCTATCTCGCCTGCGGTCTGGTGGTGCTGGCCGGAGCGTCGATGTACCTGTTCACGGCGATCGACAGCAGACCCCTTCAGATGGTCTTCATCACGCTGGCGTTCTCGATGAACTCCGCTGCGTACGCGGTGGCGTTCATCGCTGTCGGAGACGTCGTCCACCCCAGGCAACGCGGCACGGTCCTCGGTTGCGTCGCCGCCTTCTACAGCCTGGCCGGCATCCTCGCGCCGCTGCTGCTGGGCCACCTCGTCGACGCGGCACCGAGCGACGGCATCGGCTACGGCCGGGGTTTCGCAACGATCGGGATCCTCATGGTCGCGGGCGGCGCCCTCGCCCTGACCCTCGTACGGCCCGAGAGCGACCTGGCACGTATCCGCGAACGCGTGGGAGGCACCCGATGACAGCACAGAACACTCCCCTGGACGGCGTCCGGGTCATCGACTTCGGACAGTACATAGCGGCCCCGGCCGCCACCCAGATCCTCGCCGACCTGGGCGCCGACGTCATCAAGGTCGAACCGGTGAGCGGTGAGGCCGCCCGCGGGATCGGCGTGTACGGTGACGCGATCCTGCGCACCTACAACCGCGGCAAGCGCGCCATCGCGCTGGACCTCAAGGACCCCAGGGGGCGCGCCGTCGCCGAGCGGCTCATCGCCGGCGCGGACATCGTGGTGCAGAACCTGCGCCCAGGCGTCATGGACGGCTTCGGGCTGGGCGCGGCCGAGGTCCGCGACCGGCACCCGCACCTCGTGTACGCGACGGTCACCGGGTTCGGCCTGCGTGGACCGTCGCGGAACCGGGCAGGACTGGACATCGCGGCGCAGGCGGAGAGCGGCATCATGTGGGTCACGGGTGAGGCGGACGGCGAACCCCAGCGCGTCGGCTTCCCGCTCGTCGACGCCGCCGCGGGACACGTGTTCGCGCAGGCGATCCTCGGCGCGTACATCCGCAGGCTGCGCCACGGCCTCGGCGACGAGGTCGAGGTCTCCCTCCTGGAGGTCGCTGTTCACCTTCAGGGCCCCAACTGGGGCGAGTACCTGATGACGGGCAACGCCCCCGTACGCAGCGGCAACGGCCAGCCTGCCGTCGCCCCGGCCGCCGACGTCATGGAGACGAGCGACGGCCTGATGGTGGTGTCCGCCTACGCCCCACCGCACTTCGTGAAGATGTGCGCGCTGATCGGCCGCGACGACCTGCCCCACGACGAGCGGTTCGCGACCGGCCGGGCCCGCGTCACCCACCGTCCCGCCCTGCTCACCGAACTGCGCGCGGCCTTCGCCCGGATGACCACCGACGAGGCGATGGAGCTGCTCACCTCGAACGGTGTCGTCGCGGGCCGCATCAGCAGCTACGACACCGTGCGCAAGAACCCGGACGTCGAGGCGAGCGGCTTGTTCGTCGAGGCGGAGGCCGCCGACGGCACCCGCCACACCACGCTCGGATCGCCGTGGCGGCTCGGCTCGGTCGGCGCGGGTGTCCGGCACGGCGCGCCCGAACTCGGCCAGCACACAGCCGAGTTGCTCGAAGCCCTCGGCTACAGCCCGGCCGAGACCGACGAACTCGCCGCCGCCGGAGTCGTCGGCGTCCGGCCCTGAACCCGTACCGCACTGCCCACAACGCCCTATGTCAATGGAGAGAACGCATGCGCAGGGATGTCTACACCGAGGACCATGAGATGTTCCGCGAGGTCGTCCGGCAATTCTTCGAGAAGGAGGTCGTCCCGCACCTCCCCGAGTGGGAAGCCGCGGGCCTCGTGCCCCGCGAGCTGTTCCGCAGGACCGCGGACATCGGCATCAACGGCTTGCAGATACCCGAGCGGTTCGGCGGCGGCGGAGTCGAAGGATTCCGCTTCAACGCCGTCGTCCTGGAGGAAACCGGCTACGCGGCGGCCACCGTCGGCGGACTGCAAGTGCACCTCAACACCGTCCTGCCCTACTTCCTGGAGTACGCGAACGAGGAACAGCAGGAGCGCTGGTTCCCCGGCTTCGCCGACGGCAGCCTCGTCAGCTCCATCGCCATGACGGAACCCGGAACCGGGTCCGACCTCGCCGGCATCACCACCAAGGCCGTGCGCGCCGGTGACCACTACGTGCTCACGGGCGCGAAGACGTTCATCACCGGCGGCATCAACGCCGACCTCGTCATCGTCGTCGCCCGCACCGCGGCGGCCGAGCCCGGGAACCGGCGGTCCGGTCTCTCCCTGCTCGTCGTGGAGTCCGGCATGCCCGGGTTCAGCCGTGGCCGCAACCTCGACAAGATGGGCCTGAAGGCGCAGGACACCGCGGAGTTGATGTTCGACGACGTCCGGGTGCCCGCCGCCAACCTGCTCGGCACGGAGGGCGACGCCTTCGCGATGCTCACCGCGAACCTGCCGCAGGAGCGCCTCACCATCGCCGTCAACGCCCAGGCGACAGCGACCGCGGCGGTGTCCCTGGCCGTCGACTACGTCAAGGAGCGCAAGGTCTTCGGCCGGCCCGTCGCCGACTTCCAGAACACCAAGTTCGTGCTGGCCGAATGTGCCACCGAGATCGAAGCGGGGCAGGCCCTGGTCGACCGGGCCCTGCGCGCCCTCGACGAGGGCACCCTCACCGTCGCCGACGCGGCCAAGACCAAGCTGTTCTGCACCGAGATGCAGGCCCGTGTGATCGACCGGTGCCTCCAACTCCACGGCGGATACGGCTACATGCGCGAGTTCGCCATCTCCCGCCTCTACACCGACGCACGGGTGTCCCGCATCTTCGGCGGCACCAGCGAGGTCATGAAGAGCGTCGTGTCGAAGTCGCTGGGCCTGTGACAGCTCCGGCCGGCGACACACCCGTACCACCATCCACCTGCCCCGAGGAGGCAGCGATGCGCAGCGGCTACGAAGTGATCAACCAGGTGCCGGAGCTCGTCGACTACGACGTGTCGGCCGACCCCGCCCTGCGCGAGGGCCTGGTCCGGGAGGGGGCCGGGTGGGCCCTCGACGACCTCACCGAGGTGGGACGCCACGCCGGCAGCCGGGAAGCCCAGGAATGGGGGCGCCTCGCCAATGAGCACGAGCCCGTCCTGCACCGCTACGACGCGGTCGGCAACCGCCGCGACGAGGTCGAGTACCACCCGCACTACCACGCGCTCATGCGCAAGGCCTGCGAGTACGGCCTCAACGCCGCACCGTGGTTCGACGACCGGCCCGGCGCGCACGCCGCCCGCACCGCGAAGGCCTTCGCCTGGGGCCAGGCCGAGTCGGGACACATGTGCCCCGTCGGCATGACCTACGGCGCTGTTCCCACCCTGCGCCACGCCCCCGGACTGGCCGCCTCCTACGAACGGCGGCTGGCCGCCCCCCATTACGACCCGGTGCTGCGCCCGCTCGACGACAAGCCGGGACTCGTCCTCGGCATGTCGATGACCGAACGCCAGGGCGGCTCCGACGTCCGGGCCAACATCTCCCATGCCCGGCCGCGCCCCGACGGCACGTACGAGGTGTTCGGCCACAAGTGGTTCACCTCGGCGCCGATGTCCGACGCGTTCCTCACCCTGGTGCAGACGGAGTCGGGGATCACCTGCCTGCTGCTGCCGCGGGTGCTGCCGGACGGCACGCGCAACGGCATCCGTGTCGAGCAGCTCAAGGACAAGCTGGGCAACCGGTCCAACGCCTCGTCCGAGATCGAGTACCACGGAGCCGTCGGACACCTGGTCGGAGAGGAGGGACGCGGGGTCCGCACCATCATGGAGATGGTCAACTTCACCCGGCTCAACTGCACCGTCCTCAGCTCAGCGTTCATGCGCAAGGCCCTGGTCCGTGCCGTGCACCACGCGAAGCACCGTCAGGCGTTCGGCAAGCACCTCATCGACCAGCCGCTGATGCGCAACGTGCTCGCCGACCTCACGCTGGAGTCCGAGGCCGCCGTCTTCGCCCTGATGCGTCTCGGCGGGGCCACCGACCGGGCCGCGGCCTCGGAGTCCGAGTCGCACGTACGCCGTCTCGGCCTCGCGGTCACCAAGTACTGGGTGTGCAAGCGCGCGGCGCCCGTGGTCGGTGAGGCCCTGGAATGTCTGGGCGGCAACGGCTACATCGAGACGTCCGGAATGCCGCGCCTCTACCGCGAGGCGCCGCTGCAGTCGATCTGGGAGGGCGCCGGGAACGTCGCGGCGCTCGACGTGCTGCGCGCCGTGCGCAAGCAGCCGGAGGCGCTGGACAGCTTCCTGGCCGAGGTCCGTCTCGGTGAGGGCGCCGACCGGCAACTGGACGCCACGGTCGCGGAGTTGAAGAAGGACCTGAGGGATGCGGACCACCTGGAGTTCCAGGCGCGCCGCATCGTGGAACGCATGGCGCTGGTCTTCCAGGCCTCGCTGCTGGTGCGGCACGGCACCCCCGAGGTCGCCGACGCGTTCACCGCCTCGCGGCTCGGCGGAGCCTGGGGCATCGCCTTCGGCACGCTCCCTCCGCAGGTCGACACCGCCGCGATCCTGACCCGGGTGCCCACCGGGCTTGAGGGCTGAGCCGGACCGAAGCGCCGCGTCACCCCGGCTCCGGTGACGGTCTCAGTCGTCGCAGCCACGCCTCGGTCTGTGAGAGATGGGCGGAGGCCGCGGCGGCCGCGGCCGTGGGGTCGCCGGCCGCAAGGGCGGTGATGAGCGCTTCGTGGCCGAGGTCGCTGGCCAGACGTACAGTCGCCGCCTCCCTGGTGCCGTAGACGCTGTAGTGGGCTCCGCGGGCACGCAGCAGGCCGGCGAGCGCGGCGAGCGTCTCATTGCCGGCGGCCGCGCAGACCGTGGCGTGGAACTCGTGGTCCAGCAAGTGGAGTTGCTCCTGGTCCTGCTCGCGGGACAGGCGCTCCTGAAGGTCGCGCAGGTGCGCCACGACCGTCTCGTCCGCGCGCGCCGCGGCGAGTGCGGCGGCGTGTGACTCGATGGCGCGGCGTACGTCGAAGAGTTCCAGGAGACCGTCCAGCGGGAGGACGTCGACGGTCGCACTGAAACCGGCCAGCATGTGCGCCGGGTTCAGTGCGGAGACGAACGTGCCCGCGCCGTGCCGGGACTCCAGCATGCCGAGGGCCGCGAGCGAGCGGACCGCCTCGCGCAGTGAACCGCGGGAGACGCCGAGGCGGGTGCACAGGTCGGGTTCGGGCGGGAGCCTGCTGCCCGGCCCCAGCTCGCCGCTCGCAATCATTGCGCGCAGGCCCGCAGCCGCGGTCTCGGTGGCCGCCATCCTCGTACCCCCTCCGGTTGCCGCGGGCCGTCCCCGCCGACGTGTCCGCAACGATGTCATGGCGCGCCGTCCCCCGAGTCATCTGATGACCGAGCTTGCGGCTGGACGTGAAGATTCTCTTCCCACCCCTGTTCAGCGGGAAGTTTACCGCCTACGGTCCTCCGGGAGAGCGATAGTCATCGGATGACTCAGAGAGCTGATATGCCTTCGCACCCCCTGGAACACTGGGCACTCGACCCGGACGTACGCCACCTCAACCACGGCTCGTTCGGTGCCGTGCCGCGCACTGTCATCGAGGAACTGCACGCCCTGCGCGCCGAGATGGAGACCAATCCGGACCGCTGGTTCCGCGAGCTCCCCGAGCGGGTGGCGCAGGCCCGCACCGAGATCGCCGGCTATCTGCGCACCGCCGCGCAGACCCTCGCCCTCGTCCCGAACGCGAGCGCCGGAGTCAGCACCGTCCTCGCCTCGCTCGCACTCCCGCGCGGCAGCGAGGTGGTGATCACCGACCACGCCTACGGCGCCGTCGCCATGGGCGTGGCCCGCGCCGCCGCACGTGCTGGGGCGCGCGTTCGGACCGTCCACGTGCCGCTCGACGCGACGCCCGAGCAGATCACCGCCCGGTTCGCCGACGCCCTCACCGATCCGCAGGCCCCGACCTCGCTCGTCGTCGTCGACCAGGTCACCTCGGCGACGGCTCGCCTCTTCCCCGTGGCCGACATCACCCGGCACGCCCATGCGGCCGGCGCGCTCGTCCTCGTCGACGGCGCCCACGCGCCGGGCATGCTCGCCGACCCTCTCGCGCAGGCGGGCGATGCCGACTTCTGGGTCGGCAACCTGCACAAGTGGCCGTGCACACCGCGGGGTACGGCCGCCCTGGTGGCGCGCGGAGACCGGGCGCAGGAGCTGTACCCGCTGACCGACTCATGGGGCGCGCCCGACCCGTTCCCGCTGCGCTTCGACCAGCAGGGCACGGTCGACCTCACACCGTGGCTCGCGGCGCCGCGCTCCCTGGAATTCGTGGAGAAGCGGTTCGGCTGGGAGGCCGCGCGGGGCCGCATCACCGAACTGGCGGGCGAGGCACAGCGGATGCTCGCCGACGCGCTCGGCACGGACACCGCCGCGGTCGGCGGAAGCGAGGCCCCGGCGATGCGCCTGGTACCGCTGCCGGTCGGCACGGCAACCGACCAGCCGGCCGCACACGCCCTGCAACACCACCTCTCCGTCGCGATCGGCTGCGAGACGGCCGTGACCACCTGGCACGGGCGCGGCTACCTGAGGCTGTCCGCGCACCTCTACAACGACCGAGCCGACTATGCGCACCTGGCCGAGCACCTTCCCGCAGCCCTGACCGAGGCGGCCGGGTAGCGGGCACCGTTCGACGGCCTGCCATCCACCGCTCCCAGAAAGGGCAGTAAGCGTGCGCACCAAATCCATCGAGGCGACCCTGCGGGACGCCGAACGTCCCACGACCCGGCTCGCCCGCTCGCTCGGGCCGCTCCAGCTCACGATGATGGGCATCGGCGTCACGATCGGTGGCGGCATCTTCGTCCTCACCGGCACGGCCGCGGCGAATTACGCGGGCCCGGCCATCGCGATCTCTTTCGCGCTCGGTGCACTCGCCTCGGGCCTGGTGGCCCTGTGCTATATGGAGTTCGCGTCGACGGTGCCGGTCGCGGGCAGCGCGTACACCTTCGCGTACGTCTCGCTCGGCGAACTGGCGGCGTGGCTCATCGGCTGGGACCTGATCCTCGACATGACGATGGGCGCGGGGGCCGTGGCCAGCGGCTGGTCGCAGTACGTGGTCGACTTCCTCGCCACGTTCGGCCTGCACCTGCCCTCCGCCGTCGCGGGACCGGACGCCGTGGTGAACGTGCCCGCCGTGCTGGTCATCCTCGTGCTGACGGCTGTCCTGGCCGCGGGCGTCCGCACGACCGCACGTATCAACACGGTCATGACGCTGGTGAAGCTCGCGGCCATCGTGCTCTTCCTGTGCGTCGGCGTCTTCCACATCGACCCTGCCAACTGGACCCCGTTCATTCCGGATTCGCGTCCGCCGGGCGGCGACGGCGACGTGTGGCAGCAGCCGCTGCTGGGCTGGGCGGGCATCAGCACGAACGCAACCTTCGGCCTCGCGGGCATCCTCACCGGCGGCGCCATCGTCTTCGGCGCGTTCTCCGGCTTCGACATCATGGCCAGCAACGCCGAGGAGGCCAAGCGCCCCCAACGCACGCTGCCCATCGCCCTGATGGCGACCGTCGTCGCCTGCGCCGTTCTCTACGTCGGCGTGTCACTCGTCATCACCGGAATGCGTCCGTACACACAACTGGACACCGCGGCGCCCGTGACCGGCGCGCTGGCCGCCGTCGGCTCGGACTGGGCCGTTCGGATCGTCGGCCTCGGCGCGATCTGCGGGCTCACCACCGTCGTCATGATCATGCTGCTCGGACAGAGCCGCGTCTTCCTCGCCATGAGCCGCGACCGCCTGCTGCCCGAATGGTTCTCCCACGTCCACCCCATCACGCGCAGCCCGCGTCGGATCACCTGGACACTGGGCCTCGCGGTGGCGTTCATGACGGCCGTCCTGCCGATCCAGGACCTCGCCGAACTCGGCAACATCGGCATGCTGACCTCATTCGTCGTCGTCTGCGTCGGCGTGATGTACCTGCGCCGCACCCGCCCCGACCTGCCCCGCGGGTTCCGTACACCGTGGGTGCCGTTCGTGCCCGTGGTGGCGCTGCTCCTGTGCCTGCTCCTGGCGGGCAGCCTGCCTCTGATCACCTGGGTCCGCTTCCTCGTGTGGATGGCGGTCGGTCTGGTGATCTACGCGTTGTGGGGGCGCCGCAACAGCCGCGTCGCCACGGGCGAGCTGGCCGCCGAGTCTCCCGACGCGGAACCGGTACCGTCCGGTCGCTTGTGAGAGGCCCGGCCGGGGGCATCGCCGGCCTGTGGGAGCCAGGCCGCCCCATGTCCTGAGACGGTCGGCATCCGGTCTGCCGGTGCTCGGCGAACCGCGCGGCTCGCCGAGCCCGGAGATCGGTTGCACGATGGATGTCTGTCCCGGATATGACGAGCCGTCGAGCGGGATCCGCCTCCTCGCCGACATCGCCGTCAGGGCGCTGTCACCGGCCGTCAACGATCCGACCACGGCTGTGCAGTCATTGGACCAGGTGGAGGACGTCCTCCTGCGGCTGTCCACGCGTTCGCTGAGCGACGCCTGGCTGCTCGACGGCACAGGGACGCCGCGGGTGTCGTATCCCGCGCCCCAGTGGCAGGACTTCGTCTCGCTCGCCCTTGACGAGACGCTTCTGTACGGAGCCTCGAACCCGCAGGTCGCACGCTGGCTGCGGGCACTCCTCGCCCGAGTGGCAGCCGCGGCGCCGGCCGAAAGGCAGCCGCCGGTCGACGAGCGCCGCAACGCACTGGACCGCCTCGTATCGGCTGCCGCGCCCGATCCGCTCCTGCGCGGCATCTCGCAGGCCACCGATCCGCAGGGCCTCGGCGGGCCGCCCAGCAGGGACGCGTCCGGATCGTGAGGCACCGTGGCGCGCGCCTCCAGCGGCGACCGTTCAGATCCCGGCATTCCGTTCAGATCCCGGCATTCAACGAGGGCCCGAATGCTCAGGACTGATGCTGGGGCGATCCGGAGGTCCGGAGGTCCGGAGGTCCGTCCATGGGCGCACCTCCGACCACCCCCCTATGCTCATATTTACCCGGTTTGTTTCATATGGAAGGTGGCCCCCGTGCCCAGTGGCCTCAATGCCGACACCGTCGGTCCTGTGGACGTCGCCGTGGTCGCCTTCGAAGGCAACCGGTTCAACGGCGAGATCGTGCCCGCGTTGCGGGACCTACAGCAGGACGGGACCGTACGCATCCTCGACCTGACCTTTGTCAGGAAGTCGGGCGACGGCTCGGTCGACATCATCGAGCTCGACGATCCGGAGGTCGCCGAGCTGTTCCAGCGGGTCGCCGACGCCCAGTTCGACCTGCTCAGCGACGAGGACCTGCGGGCCGTCGCCGACGAGCTGCCCGCGGAGTCGTCGGCCGTGGTCGTGGCCTGGGAGAACACCTGGGCCGCCCGGCTCGGTGCCGCGGTTCGTGACTCGCACGGCGAGATCCTGCTGCTGGAGCGCAACCCCAGGAGCGCGGTCGTCGAAGCCGTCACCGCGCTCGACGCAGGCTGAGTCACCACTGCAACGAAAGGAACCGTCATGCCGCAACGATTCGGACGGCCCGGCCTGCTGGGCACCATCGCGCGCACCGCGGTGATCTCGGGCACCGCCAGCGCGGTCTCCAACCGCGTGAACCGAGGCATGGCCGATCGGGACATGCGCCGGCAGACGGATGCCCAGGCCCAGCAGCAGGCGATGGTGGACCAGGCCGCCACGCAGGCGGCGGCCCAGGCCCCGCCCCCCGCGGCGCCCCAGGCCCCCGCGCCCGCCACGGACCGCGTCTCCCAGCTGACCGCGCTCGCCGACCTCAAGGCCCAAGGGATCCTGACGGACGAGGAGTTCGCGGCGGAGAAGGCACGGATCCTCAACTCCTGAGAAACCCCGCCCGGTTCGCGGATCAGCCCCGCAGTGCCGAGACGAAGATGCCGGGCAGCCGGCTCGGCTTCGGATCCGTCGTGTACGCCGTGAGGCGCTCCATCGTCGTGTTGCCGGTGCGGTTGGTGACGTAGTACGGCGGTCGGGGCGACAGGGAGGGAGAACCGGTGAACAGGCCACGCGGCGAGGGTGCGAACGGCGCCCTCACGACGGTCTTCTCGACGTCCTCCAGCATGAACGCGTTGTGCACGAAGCCGATGCCGCTGCCGATGTCCTGACGGGTGTGACCGGGGAACGCGCCCCAGGGCGTGTATCCCAGGAGGAACCCGAAGGCCGACCAGCAGTTCACGCCGAGCGTGCCGTAGCGCAGGGCGGCGACGGCGTCACCGACGGCCTGGCGGTGGGATCGTTCGGTCCCGGGGTGCACGAGGAGCGTGGCGCCGAGCGTGCCGGGCAGCTTGTCGTTGGCGAACTCTGTTGCCGCGCGCAGGAATTGGGGTGCGTCGTCGCCCGGAAGGCGCACCACACCCAGGGCGCTGGCGAACACCTCGACGGTGAGCAACGGGTCGTCGGCGTCGGTGATGTCCGGCACGAGGAGACGGCACGCGTCTTCGCCGTGGATCTCGACGGCAGGATGGTCCTGTGTGACGGCGTCGAGGCGTTCACCCGCACCGGGGTAGTAGTCGGTGCGCGGCGGCAATTCGCGCAGCACGCGGCGGATCTCGGCGAGCAGGAGTTCGGTGCCGTCCCAGTGGCGGGGCACGAGCAGGATCTGGCTGGCGACGCAGTTGTGGCCGGAGTTGTTCATCTTGCTGGTGACGATGTGCTCGGCCTGGAAGCGGAAGTCCGCCGCGCTCCAGGGCCCCGGCGTCACGATGCAGGGGCTGACCCCGCCCAACTCACTGGTGAACGGCTTGTCGTTGACCGGTGTGTCCGTGCGGCGGCGCTCCTCGGCCTCCTCGCCCGTGCCCCACACGATGGCGTCATGGGTGCGGTCACTGCCCGTGACGTGGATGCTGTCGACGCCCTCGTGTGTCGTGAGGTACGCGCCCTCCACGCTGCCGCCGTCGACGAAGCGGACCCAGCCCCGGTCGACGAACTCGGTGAACACCTCCTCGAAATGCGGCCGGAGGTAGGCGTTGACCGGGTTCATCTTGGCTATGACGACCTGGCCGTCCGCGTACAGCTTGTGCAGGATGTCGAGTGGTGTGATGGCCGGGACGTTCCCGGCGCCGAGCACGAGCGCGACGGCCGGGTCGCCCGGCCGGCCCCGGTACTCCCCGGCCGCCCGGGCCAGGACCTGCTCACGGCTCGTACCGGGCCGTGTCCACACCTGTGCCGTGAATCCGTTGAGCAGCAGGCGGTCGGACGCGGTGGCGGGGAAGACATCGACGACGGTGCGGCCGTCGCGGTGGCGCACGGCCTTGGCGTCGAGCGGATCGCGTCCGGCGGCCATCCGCCGCAGCACATGCAGGTACGCGCTCACGGTCTGGGCCAGGGCCCAGGGCGCGGTGACCCAGTCCTCGGCGGCCCAGGCCGACGTGGCGGCGTAGCCCTTGGCAGCGGCGGCGTCGGACACCATGGCGGGCGCGCCGTCGGCGATGCGCGGGAGCATCCGTTCCAGCAGTCCGACCCGTTCCGCCAATGGTGTCGCGGACCAGGAGGCTGCGTTGGCGCGCAGATCGCCGACGGCGCGATCGAGAGGGGCGGTGTCGAGTGCGGGGGCAACACTCATGGTTCAACTCCAGTAGATGTAAGACAAGTTGGGAAACGTCGAATCGGTCAGCGGCTCAGCCGGGCGATGTCGCGGGCCGGGTCGATGAGCAGGAAGGACGCGGCTGCGCCAACGGCCAGGAGGACACCGGAGAGCAGGACGGCGCTCTGGTAGCCGCTGTTGCCCTGGGCGTCGACCATGGCGCCGACGACGGCGGGGGCGGCGAGACCGGCCGCTGTCACCACCGCGTTCATAGTGCCGAGCGCGCCTCCGCTCCTGGCCGGCGGAGCGACTTCGGCAATCGTGGTGGCCGCGATCGTGGCGTACGAGCCGCCGAGACCGAACCCGAGAGCGATGAGGACGGTCTTGGCTGTCGAGCCGTCGACGAGCGGCAGGGCCAGACAGCAGGCGGCACCGGCCGCGAGCAGCCAGCCGCCCACCCAGCCGCGGGCACGTCGGCTGCTGACGCCGCGCCGCATCAGGCGGCCGGTGATCCCGGCCTGGGCCAGCAGCACGACGGCCCCGATCGTCCAGGGAGCGACGACGACGGTGCCGGCCTGGTCGGCCGAGTATCCGAGACCGTTGCGCAGGTACGACGGCAGCCACACCAGCATCAGCGCCACGGACCAGTAGCTGGTGAAGTACGCGAGGGTGGCGCCGATCCAGGTGCGGCTGGCAAAGATCCTTCGGTACGAGGGGACACTCCGCGCCTCCACCGACGCAGTGGCGGCGCCTTCGGGTGAGGCGGTGCGGTGCCGGCCGTCGGCGCCGAGGACGGCCCAGGCCGCGGCCCACACCAGTCCCACCGCCGCGAGCACCCACAGCGCGGCCCGCCAGCCATGGTGCTGGACCACCCACGACAGTCCGGGCGCGGACACGATCACTCCCAGTGTGACTCCGAGCGTGATCAGGGCGCCGGGCAGGTTGCGCCGTTGGTTCGGGAACCAGGCCAGCGCGGCCTGCTGGGCGACGGGGAACGCCGGGCCTTCCGCCGCCCCGAGGAAGACCCGCGAGACGACCAGCACGGCGAGGCCGCCGCCGATCGCCGCGGGCACCTGCGCCACGGACCACAGGACGGCCATCATCAAAAGCAGCGCCTTCGGTGACACCCGGTCGGCGGCGAGACCGACGACGACCGCGGCCACCGAGAAGAGCAGGAAGAACGCGCTGTTGGCGAGCCCGAACTGGGTGGCGCTCAGGTGCAGATCGGCACGGATCTCGTCGGCGGCGAGGCCGAGGACGGACTTGTCCGCGAAGTTGACCATCATGAAGACCACGAGCAGCGCGGTCACTGTCCAGGCGCGGACACTGCTGCTGCCGGTGGCCACAGTGGACCCAGCGGGATGCTGAGACACGGTCGGTGCCGCGGTCATGGATGCTCCGTAGGTGGTAGGTGGCTCGGGAGGGTCACAGGAGGCTCGGGAAGAGCGGCCCGCACCGCGGACGACGGACGGTGCGGACCGAGCCGGCCCCGGTTCAGGACAGCGGAGCTCCGGTGATGGCGATGCGCTCCATGACGCGGCGCTGCGGGAAGTAGTCGTTGACGGCGTAGTGCTGGACGGCGATGTTGTCCCAGATGGCGATCGAGTCGGGCTCCCAGTGGAAGCGGATCTGGAACTCGGGGATGCGCGCCTGCAGTACGAGGATGTCGAGCAGCTCGCGGCTCTCCACGTCGGACAGGCCCTTGATGTAGCGGGTGAAGGGCTCGTTGACGTAGAGGGTCTTGCGGCCGCTGCGGGGGTGGCGGACGACGACCGGGTGCTCGACCTGCGGCCAGCTCTTGCGGAAGGCGGCCTTCTGCTCGTCGTTCATCAGCGCGCCCCAGCTGGCCTCCCAGTCGTGAACCGCGGTGAGGTTCTCGATGCGCTCCTTGAGGTCGTCGGGCAGGTTGTCGTATGCGGCGGCCATGTCGGCCCACATGGTGTCGCCGCCCGAGGCGGGCACTTCGACGGCGCGCAGCACCGCGCCGAGCGACGGGTTGGCCATGAACGAATGGTCGCTGTGCCAGATGTTCTTGTTGCCGGCGGCCTTGGCGTCCTTGGCGAGCCTCGAGATGCCGACGGTGTCGGTCTTGGCGAAGAACGGGTTGGGCTCCGGCGGCCCCCAGATGCCGGACAGCGCGAGCTGGTGCTCCGCGGTGAAGCCGGTCTGCCCGCGGAAGAAGATCACCTTCCACTCGAGCAGCGCCTGCCGCAGCTCCTCGGCGAGTTCGTCGCTCAACGGCCGGGTCAGGTCGACCCCGCCGAGTACGGCGCCGAGATGCGGGGTGAGCGGCTCGATGTCGAGCAGCTTGTACGTGGACTGTTCGGCACCCGGCGCGAGCCGGTCCAGTGTGCGGCGCCCGTAGTGCATGAGGGGCTTGTCCAGTACCGGCTTGGGGTTCTCGACGGGGGCCGTCGCGACGTCCTGCATGGGTGTCCTCCCGAGGGTCAACACTTATTACGTAACCGCGAGTATCGATATTCAGATGCGGCGGTGCAAGGGGTCTGAGCAGATTGTTTTCACGGGTGGCATACGGAGCACCGGCACGGGCTCAGGGCATGCCGAAGGGCGCGTCAGGACCCTGATTCACCTGACGCGCCGGGAATGTGGCGCTGGATCAGCCGCGCTTCACGGCCTCGCGGCGACGGCCCGGCTGATCATGTCGGCCACGGACTCGACGAGCCTTTCGTCCGGCATCCGCTGCTCGGCGATCAGCCGGAAGACCAGTGACGACGCCACGAGCGTGGCGGCGGCGGACAGATCCGCGTCCGGCCGTACGTCGCCGCGTGCGACCCCGCGATCCAGCACGTGCCGCGTCTCGCTCATCACCCGTGCCGAGTACGCACGGAACGCCTCGCGCACCGCGCCCTCCTCCGCCGTCGCGCCGATCACCCCGGCCAGCAGCCGGTCGACGCCGGGCTGCCGGTACGCCTCCATGCGCGCCACGAGGACCGCACGCAGCTCGGCCCGGAAGTCGCCCAGGTCCGGCACGGTCAGTGGCCCGATCCGCGACTCGGCGGCGGCGATGACCAGGTCTTGTTTGGTGGACCAGCGCCGGTACATGGCCGGCTTGCTCACCCCGGCACGGGCCGCGACAGCATCCATGGTCAGCGCGCCCATCCCGCGCTCCACCACCAGGTCGACGACGGCGTCCAGCACAGCCCGGGTGACACGCTCCTCGCGCGGCCGCCCCGGACCCCTCCGCTCATGCTGCACCTGCGCATCGGCCATGCACAGAGCCTACGTCGGCCCCGGCCGACCTCGCCCGCAGGGTGGAGCGCTCCTCGAGTCAGCCGGCCACCACGCCGTCCGGCCCGGAGAGTTCGGTCCGCAGCACATGCTTGGTGATCTTCCCTGACGGGGTACGCGGCAGCTCCGGGCGCAGGAAGAGTTCGCGGGGAATCTTGTACCGGGCCATCCGCGTCCCCAGCCACTCCCGCATCCCGGCCAGGCCCAGCTCCGCGCCCTTGCGCAGCACCACTATGGCCACCACGGTCTCGCCCCACTGCGGGTGCGGGCGGCCGACGACGGCGACATCGAGGACATCCGGGTGGCCGCGCAGCGCACCTTCGACCTCCTGCGAGGCGACGTTCTCGCCGCCGGTGATGATCACGTCCTTCATCCGGTCCACGATGGTGACGAAGCCGTCCTCGTCGACGCGCCCGAGGTCGCCGCTGCGGTACCACTCCCCCGCAAACACCTCGGCGGTGGCGGCCTCGTCGTCGAGGTAGCCGAGCATGCGAGTGTCCGAGCGCAGCCAGATCTCGCCGGTCTGCCCGGCCTCGGCGTCGGCACCGTCCGCCCGTACGACCCTCAGGTCCACGCCGGGCATGCCACCGCGCCCGATGGACCCGGCCTTCTCGACCTGCTCGGCCGGGGAGAGCGACGCCCCCACGGGGCCGGTCTCGCTCATCCCGTACACCTGGTGGAAGGCCTCCGAGCCGTACGCCTTCATCAGGCGGTGGGCGGTCTCCGCGTCCAGGGGTCCGGCACCGTAGATCCAGGCGCGTACGGACGTCAGGTCGAACGCGGCGAAGTCCTCGACGGTCTGCACCGGGGCGATGAGCGCGATCGGCGCCGCGAACAGGGCGGTCACGCGCTCCCGTTGGATGGTCTCCAGCATGCCGCGGGGCTCGTACTCGCGCTGGAGCACGATCGTGGCGCCCAGCAGAAGGGTGCTCATGGCCCAGTTGTTGAGCGGGGAAGCGTGCCAGATCGGCATGCAGATCAGGAAGCGCTCGTCGCGGTGAAGGGGAATGGTGACCGCCGTGTACGTGGCGGCCAGCGCGATGCCCCGATGGGTGTGCACGCACCCCTTTGGGCTCCCGGACGTCCCTGATGTGTACAGGATCTGCGCGATGTCGCTGTCCGGGCCCGCCTCCGCCGTCCAGGGCTCGGCGCGCGCCACCAGTGCCTCGAAGGAGTCGGCCGGCAGCGCCTCCTCGGCGGTGTCGGGATGGCTGGTCAGCCAGCGCACGTCCGCGTCCGCGGCGGTCGCGCGCTCGCCGATCTCCGCGTCGACGACCGCCAGCCGAGCGCCGCAGTGCAGCAGCTGGCGCTCCACCTCGGCCGTCTGCAGTTTGTGGTTGACCGGCACCAGTACGGCACCCGCGTACCAGGCACCGAACGCGGCGAACAGGAAGGCGGGGGTGTTGTACGTCATGACCGCCAGACGGTCGCCGGGTCGCAGTCCGGCCTCCCGCAGCACGGTGGCGGCACGGCGGGCCGCGTCGGCGAACTCGCCGTAGGTCCAACGCTGTTCGCGGTAGACGACGGCTTCTTTCGTTCCTGCCGAGCGGACGGCGCTGTCCAACAGGGCACTGAGGTGCATCACGTTCTCCTGACGAGCCGTGCCGGTGGCGACCGACGATGGCGGGAAACTCTGAATGATGGTTCACTCTTTGAGTGCCCTACCGCAAGACCTCAGCCGAAATCCGCCGGCACGAAGCCACCGCAGGCCAACTGGCAAGACCTCGGTTGAGGGCGGCGATCCGGAACGCGCCCGACAGGACCTGCCGCATCCCCAGCCAACTCGCCGGGATGGACCACCCGGGCCAAGAGGGAGAAATGCCTTGTCGTGCCGTCGCGGCGGTCGGCATGCTCCAAGGTGTGACCAACGAAGACGACTTCACAGACGCCACCGTCATCTCGCCTGTCAGCGTCCGCGATCTGCTGCCGCGGGATCTGCCGACGTGCACCTGGTCCGGCTCGAGCACCCACCTGCGCAGTGTCGAGAGAGAGCTGGCGCGCGCTGCGGTGGGCGAGGTGGACTACCTGGCTGTGTGCACACCCGTGGATCTGCCGGTGGCGATCGGCGGCATCGACTTCCAGGTCTCCGAGGGAGCCGGAACCCTGTGGCAACTCGCCGTGCACCCGGCGCTGCAGTCCCGCGGCCTGGGAACGCTGCTCGTCCGCACTGCCGAACAGCGGATCCGGGACCGCGGGCTGCACAGGGCCGAACTCTCTGTGGAGGAGAACAACCCCAGGGCCCGAGCCCTGTACGAGCGCCTGGGATATGTCGCCTACGGCCGCGCTACGGACGCCTGGGACGAGCAAGCGCCCGACGGGTCGATCCATCGCCACGAAACGATGTGCGTTCTCATGCGAAAGGACCTTTGAGCCCCGGTCCCGCGGACAGGTCAGCGCTCAGCAGGGCGGTGAGATCACCGGCCGCCTCTTTCAGGCGGCGAACGCGTCCACGCCGGTCAGTTCGGCGGACAGTGCCCACAGGCGGGCCGCCTGCTCCGGGTCCGTGGCCCACTCCTTCACGCCGACCCGGGAGCCGTCCGCCGGGGCGGGCTCCGCGATGTCGCAGTCTTCCAGGTAGACGCCGCCCATGCCGTTCAGCTGGGGGGAGGTCGCCGCCCACACCTGCGTGGCCGCTCCCTGCTGTGGTGTCTTGAACGCCTCCGGGTGGAGCAGGTTGCCGTCCGCGTCGATCCAGCCCCGCTCGACCATCTCCTGCTTCGGCAGATGCCGCTGAAGGGGAGTGAGGATGCCACCGGGGTGCAGCGAGAAGGCCCGCACGCCCCGCTCCTGGCCGAGGCGGTCGAGTTGCAGGGCGAACAACGCGTTCGCCGTCTTGGCCTGGCCGTACGCCTCCCACTTGTCGTAGCCGTGGCGCCAGTGGATGTCGTCCCAATGGACGGGAGAGGCATGGTGGCCGGTGGAGGAGACCGAGACGACGCGGGCGCCGCCCGGCTCGATCGCCGACCACAGGCGGTTGACAAGGGCGAAGTGGCCGAGGTGGTTGGTGGCGAACTGGGCCTCCCAGCCCGGCCCGACCCGGGTCTCGGGGCAGGCCATGATCCCCGCGCTGTCGATGACGATGTCCAGGGGCCGCCCCGAGGCGAGAAAACGCTCGGCGAAGACCCGAACGCTGTCCAGGTCGCCGAGGTCCAGTTCGTCCACCTCGACACCGTCGATCCCGGCCAGGTTCTCCTTTGCCGCGCCGGCTCGGCGGGCCGGGACCACAACCCGGGCGCCGGCCTTCGTCAATGCGCGTGTGGTCTCGAGCCCGATACCCGAGTAGCCGCCCGTCACGAGGGCGAGCCGACCGGTGAGGTCGATGTCGGCGAGGACATCATCGGCGGTGCTCCGGGCACCGAAACCCGAACCGATCTTGTGCTGCGGTGTGCTGCTGTCGCTCATGACCGCACGCTACGAATTCGAGTGCGCTCGAAGTCAAGCCCGCCCCGCGGCCACGGCCCGGACAGGCCCGAACGAGAAACCAGCCCCGACCGGACGGCCGAACCATGCCCACGTCTACGCTTCCGCGCCGGCCAATGGACCCATGGGCCCGACTGGATCGCCTTGCACGGAGCGGGAAAATCCTTGGCCGCCTATGCTGCCGCCCCCGATGCCAGCTTTCTTTCGCTTTCCGGACGGGCCAGGATCTCCTCACACCATCGCAGCCTCATGAAATTCTCCAGCTGGTTCTGCAGCAGGAAGACGTACACGTAATAGAGGAGAAGGGGCCGTGGAGCCGCGACTCTTAGAATTCACAGCGCGCGCCCCGAAATAGCCAGTCGAAAGGGTCAGTCGATTACTTCCTGTGGCCACCGACGAGGACAGGAGTCCCAGGGCGATGAGTCTCGCCGTGGTTGCCGGTCTGTACAAGCAACACGCGATCAGCCGCACTCGAGGAGAGCATCATGACCGCCACCTATACATTCGACGTCTTTTCCAGCCTGGACGGCTTCGGCGCCGCCGGCGGCAACTGGACCGGCTACTGGGGCAAGCAAGGCCCCGAACTCCTCGACCACCGCCTCTCCCTGTACCGGGAGGAGCAGCGGATGGTCTTCGGGGCCAACACGTATCGGGCTTTCGCGCGGATGCTGGCCTCGAGCACCGAGGAGTCCGATGTGCGTGACCCTTGGGTCACACGGATGAGGAGCCTGCCGGCAACGGTGGTGTCCACCACACTGGAAGGCCCCCTCGACTGGCCGGTGGCGAACGTAGTGAGCGGCGACGCCGTCGACGTCGTCGCTCGCCTCAAAGAGGAGTCCGACGTACCGTTGCGTTCGCACGGCAGCCTGTCGATGAACCGGGCCTTGATGGCCGCCGGTCTGGTCGACCGGGTCCAGGTGACGATCTTCCCTGTGATCACCGGTCAGACCGGGCTGGAACCGATCTTCCAGGGTGCGGCCGACTTCGACCTCGAGCTGGTCGAGCACCGGACGCTCGACGACCACATCCAAGAACTCATCTACCGACCCACCTTGCACGTCTGAGTCACTTCCGTGCACCCCACTGCAGTGGTGAATTCATCGGGTGCACATCGGATCGGGACAGTTTCGGTGCAAGAAACGCGGTGTGCGGTCCCGGCTCCGACCGGGCCGCACACCGTGCTCTCAACCACTCGGAGCGTCAACGTCCCCCGCCGCCGCCGCCACCGTGGCCGCCACCGCCGCCGCCACCGCCGTGGCCACCGCCACCGCCGCCGCCACCGTAGCCGCCGCCACCGCCGTGGCCGCCGCCACCGTAGCCGCCGCCACCATGGTCGCCGCCACCGTAGCCGCCGCCACCGCGACCATAGTCGCCGCGGTCATGGTTGTTGTACCGGTTGTTGTCGTACCGGTTGTTGTACCGGTTGTTGTCGTACCGGTTGTTGTACCGGTTGTTGTGGTGACGGTTGTAGTTGCAGTCGTCGTTGTTCCACCAGCTGTGACCGCGATTGTTGTTGTAGCAATCGCTGTAGCCGGAGTCGTGGTGACCGGAGTTGGCCGAGGCCGTCCCCGCTGCACCGATCGCGGCGCCACCGGCCAGCAGAACTCCAGTGGCAGTCACCGCGAAGAGGCGCTTCACGCGAAGTGCTCGCATGAGATTTTTCTCCCTTCCATCGTCTCGCGTACCCGAACGCGAGATGGATGGCCGCACGCACAAGTTGGACAGAGCGCGCAGTCAATCTGTCACCGCTTTGGAAATGAGAAACACGCCGTGGCCATCCACCGACCGTATCGGCCGCGTACGGTTCCACGCGTGAACCCCGCAGCAGCAGTCACGCTGCCCGCCACGAGAAGACACGCCTATGTGGGCGCTTCTCCGGGTTACGGCTCTCAGTGACTAACGCTACTCCGTATCCGCCGCACGTCATCTTGAGAGGACAACATCTCGGCGTTGAATCCGGGCGAACCTGCTCGGCCAGCGCCTCACCGTCAGAAACCCGCTGGTGACATAGCCGTCTGCACATTTGCCAGATGTTCCGGCCGCCATGGCCGCACAGCCTTACGCCGGCGGCGCGGATGGAATGAACTCCCCGACAGGTCCATCCCCTTCCGCCCGCGCGGAGCCCGGCGCACCGCTTCCCCTGCAGCCCCTGCTGGCAGCGGTGACCAAGAGGTGCACGGGCTGCCGGTCAGTCACCGGACCTCGTCTCATGCGTCGTCGCCCGGACGTCACGATGCTGACTCCCGCCCGGCCTGCGATGGCGGTGAGGCGCTCGGCGAGAACTTCCGCACGCAGAACGCCTGCCGAGGCGGGAGGTCAGGGACGGGGGCCGCCTGGTTCGCAGTCGCCGCCGACGCCTTGGCTGCCGCTGTCCCGCTGGTGGCCGCGGCGGGCGTCACGGTCGAAGATGCCGAGGATCTCGCAGGGGCCGCCGTCGGCGCCGATGGCGTGCGGCAGCATGGTGGGGAATTCCGCGGCCTGGTTGGTCTCGACGCGGAAGCGGCGGTGGCCCAGCATGAGGATCGCGGTGCCCGACAGGACGACGAGCCATTCCCGGCCGGGGTGGGCTCGCATGCGTGAGGGGTTGTCCGGGGGCGGTTCGGTCATGCGCTGGCGCATGACGCTCATGCCCGGGTCGCCTTTCACGGCCCAGCGCATCAGGCCGTGGGCCGCGTCGATCACCGGGCTGGTGATGACGTCGTCGGAGGCGGTCTCCACCAGCTGGTCCAGAGATGTGTCGAGGACGCGGGCGAGGGTGACCAGCTGATCCAGTGCGAGGCGGCGCTGGCCGTTCTCGATGCGGGAGAGCGTGGACTGGCTGACCTTGGCGCGGGTGGCCAGCTCCTCGAGAGACCAGCCCTGTGCCACGCGCAGAGCGCGGATCCGTTTGCGTACGAGGCTGTCCAACTCGCCATCATTTTGCGTCATAGGCAACATCGTATGCCCCACATGCAAATGGGGGTTACGTTCGCCTACGAGGGCCCAGGAAGGGCCGGAGTCACGCCCGAGCGAAAGGGTGCAAGGACATGAAGGTGACGACGTCCGCGTACGCGACCGACACACTCCCCCACACGACGGTCGACGTCGTGGTGATCGGCGGCGGTGCCGCGGGGCTGAACGGAGCACTGATGCTCGCCCGTTCCCGGCGCTCGGTCGTCGTGATCGACAGCGGCATGCCCCGCAACGCGCCCGCCGAAGCCATGCACGGATTCATCGTGCTGGACGGCATCCCGCCCGCCGAGCTGCTCGCGCAGGGCCGGGAGCAGGTGCGCCACTACGGCGGGCGGGTTGTCCTCGGCGAGGTGGCCTCCGCCGAGCCTGTCTCCCCCAGTCGCGACGGTGACCTGCGTTTCGCGGTCACTCTGACCGACGGCCGCACCCTGACGGCGCGCCGCGTGCTGGTGGCCACCGGTTTGCGGGACGTCCTGCCCGATGTGCCCGGCCTCGCCGAGCACTGGGGGCACAGCGTGGTGCACTGCCCGTACTGCCACGGCTGGGAGGTGCGCGACGAGCCCATCGGCGTGCTCGCCACCGGCCCCGCCTCGGTCCACCACGCGCTGCTGTTCCGCCAACTGACCGAGGATCTGGTCTACTTCAGCCGCGGCACGGAGCTGGACGAGGACACCCGCGCGCGCTTCGCAGCCCGCAACATCCGCATCGTCGACACCCCGGTGCAGGACGTCGTGAAGAGCGAGAACGGCGGCATCGCCGGGGTGCGTCTGGCCGACGGCACGTTCACGGCCCGCCGCTTCCTCGCGGTCGCCACCCGGATGCAGGCCCGCGCCGAGGGCCTCGACGGCCTGCAGTTGCCGATGGAGGATCTGCCCGACAGCATGGGCCGCCGCTTCGCCTCCGGCCTGGCCGGCGCCACCGAGGTGCCGGGCGTGTGGGCGGCCGGCAACGCCACGGACCTGACGGCCCAGGTGGGCGCTTCCGCCGCGGCGGGTGCTCTGGCCGGCGCCCATATCAACGCCCACCTGGCCACCGCCGACACCGACGCGGCCCTCGCCGCAGCACAGGGCGACACCACGATCACCGTCTGACACGCGGGGCGCGCGAGGGCCCACGGCACATCACACGACGCGCCCGACAGCCGCGCCCGCCTCATTCACCCGGCGACCGGCCATGTTCCGACGCCGACTCCGACTGCCCCTCGCTGCATCCATATGCCTCTGAGTCGATCCGTATACCCCCTTATAAGAGGAGGCACATGAGCACGAAATAAGAGGGAGGTCCATGAGTACGAACCAGCCTCCGCAGCTGCCGGCCGTTGACGGGAGCAGCGCCGCCCGCGGCCACGGAGCGCCTGGTGCACGTCAGCTGTGCGCGATCCTGATCGCCGTCTCCATAGCGCTGATGGCCGTCATCGACTCGGTGTCCGGGCCGGGGTGAGCAAGGCGGCTGTCGAAGCCCTCGGGCGGTTGTACGCCGACAAGTTCGGACTGTCCGTTGTCTGCCTGCGTATCGGCAGCTTCGAGCAGGTGCCGTCCGACCCGCGACATCTGGCGACCTGGCTGAGCCCACGAGACGCCGTCGGCTACATCCGGGCCGCACTGGCCGCACCGACCTCGATCCGTTTCGCCATCACGTACGCCGTCTCCGCCAACACCCGCCGCTTCTGGGAACTCCCAGACCCGACGGATCTGGCCTACACCCCCGTCGACAACGCCAAACTCCACGCCGCGGACATCCCCGGGGCGGATCTCCCCGCCGACCCGGTCGCACCCCAGGCCGGCCCTTACGCATTGCCCGAGTTCACCCTCAAACACCTGCAGCCCTGACGCATACAGCCATCACGTGAACGTGTGCTCACAGCGCCTCCTCCTGAGGAACTACGAGCAAGGGCGGGGATATTCAGGGCTCTGACCGCGATTGCGTGATGGCCGAAAGCGCGGCGAAGGGGTGTATGCCAGAGTGAGAACTATGACCCGTTGCGAGTTTGATGACGAGCTGACCCCATTCCTTCAGGGGTCTACTTCTGCATCGTGGTCTGTCAGAGCGGCCTCAGGCCGGCGTTTGGCAGCCGTCGCGGAGGTTCCCGAAGTAGCCGAGGTCCTGCACCGGCTGTTGCTGGATGGTCGCGACACTTTCGTCACTCAAGAGACGGCCGAGGCTCTACTCGGACGCTGGGACGTGCTTGGTCTGCGCATGGTCCTGGCCGCGCTCGCCAGCGCGGATGACGACACTGGCGATCACCTCGATGCTGCAATCCTCAACGTCTGCGGTCAGTCCCAGGAGGACGGGGAACGGCTCGCGGGACTGTGCTCAGCGTTGACATCGGATGCGGATACCGCCGTAAGCGGCGAAGCCCGCAGGATCCTCGAACCACTGCGGTGACCTGCCCACTACTCGCCCTGAGTAAGGATCCGGGTCCGGAGGAGCGTGAAGGAGGCCCGGCCGTACATGGCTCTCTTGAGCGTCTTGACCCTGTTCACGTGGCCTTCGACGACGCCTGAACTCCAGGTGAGGGTGAGTCCGGCGGTGACGGCGTCGAGGTCTTGGCGAAGGAAGCCGGCGAAACCGCTCATCGGTTTCGGGGCGTCTCGCTCGGCCTGGCGGATCCATTCGAGCAGGAAGGATCCTCTGCGGTTGCGGACGAGGTCAGTGAAGGCTCGGGCGAGGTCGCAGGCCCGGGTGATGTCGGGGCAGGCGAGCCTGACTTCCAGCAGTCGCTCCTCCTGCAGGTCGGTGAGGGTCTCGCGAGGGCGCATGATCCAGCCGGTGATCTTCCGGGGGCTGGGGATGTCGGCCCGCACGGGTTCGGCGTTGCCGGCACGGAGGGCGGCGAGGTGTTTGCGGACGACCTGGCGGCTGCCACGGTAGCCACGTTCTCGGATTTCGAGGAAAAGGCGGCTGCCGCTGACCTGGCCGAGGGCTTCGGTGAACCGGGTGTTGAGGTACGGCTTGAACGGCTCCAGTACGCCTGCCGGGCGGCGTTCGCGGGCGGAGACGAGGAGTTGGTCGAGGTCGGTATCGCGGAAGCGCCGTACGGTTTTGCGGTCGAGGTTGAGGCGGCGGGCGATGGCGCTGATGGTCCAGCCGGCAGCCACGAGGCGGTGAATGTCCGCGTGCCGGTGACGGGTCCGTTCAATGATCTGTGTCCGGGGCGGTTCGTGCAGTGGGAGGTTCATCAGCGGTGGCGCCGCAGGCATGCGGCCGGAGTCCTCGTCGGCACGTTTCCGCAGGCAGGCGCGGTGCTGGTGACAGGTCTTGTCGACTGCTGCGGCCAGGTTCTGGAGCAGGTGCCAGCGGTCCGCAACTTCGAGGACGTGTGGTGCGGCTTCTTTGACGGCGCGAGTGTAGGCGCTGGCGCGGTCACGGCAGATGACCTCGGCGCCCGGGTGTTCGCGCAGCCAGTTGGCGAAGGTCTCCGAGGTGCGGTCGGGCAGGACGTCGATGACCTGCCCGGCTTCCACGTCGACGAGGAGGGTTCCGTAAGTTCGCCCCTTGCGGAAGGCGAACTCGTCTACACCCAGGACTCGCGGGGACCCCTCCGGCACCGGTGGCGATTCCAGCAGTTCAAGGAGGCGGCTGCGGCCCGCGTCGAGAGACAACTTGCGGCACAGCCGTTCTCCCGGGCGGCCGCCGAGTTCGACCGCGACCGCGTGGAGCCACCTTTTCAAGCCGATGCTGGAGCGGCGATAGCGTTCACTCAGCCCGCTGACCTGCTCAACGAACGTCTTCCTCCGGCATGAGGACCGGTCACAGAAGAAACGCCGCACCCGCAGCCTGACCTGCACCCTTCGCCCCGCCATCGGCCGCTCGGCCAGACCGCGCTCATACGAGGAGTGCACACGGCGGGCACGAGCCCGGCAGCCGGGACATCTCGGTGCCGGGCCGCATGCCACAGCAACCACGACCAGAGACTCCGCGATGAAGTCCACTCGCTCCAACCGCACATCGATTTCCGGGAACAGCACATCTTCCAGCGAACAGACCCCCACAACCGAGAGATCCCCTGACGAAACGTTCCCGCACACACCTCGCTGACCTGGAGATTCACGAAACTCCGGTCAGAGCCATATTCAGAGAGCACCGTCACGGGCCGATACTCGACGGAGGCTGTCGCCCGGGGCGAGCAGACCGGTCAGCGCCGCAGTCGCCCCCCGCCCCGTCCTCATGCATCATCCGCACCTGCATGCGGAGGGTCGACCACCAGCACGAGCTTCCCGCGCACGTGGCCGTCCTCACCGACGCGGTGCGCCTCAGCGATCTGGGCGAGCGGGAAGGTCTGCACGGCCGGGAGCGAGAAGCGCCCGGATTCGATCAACTCACCGATCTCGCCGAGCACATGGAGGGCACGACCGGAATCCCCCCTGCTGAACCTCACCCCGTACTCCTGCGCGCCGGCGAAGTCGGCGATCGTCACGACGTGTTCCGGGCCGCCGGCGAGCCCGATGAGTTCGGGCAGGACGCCGCTCCCTGCGATGTCGAGCGCGAGGTCGGCACCGTCGGGCGCGAGTGCGCGAACCCGGTCGACGAGGCCCGCCCCGTAGGCGACGGGCTCCGCCCCCAGCGATCGAAGGTAGTCGTGGTTGGCCGGACCGGCGGTGCCGATCACGCGTGCGCCGCGCGCCACGGCGAGCTGAGCCACGGCGCTGCCGACGCTTCCGGAGGCACCGTTGATGAGCAGCGTGCTGCCGTTCGCGACACCGAGCTGGTCGATCGCGCGCATCGCCGTCTCGATCGCGGCCGGCAGCGCGGCAGCCGCCGGGAAGTCGAGCGACGGGGGGATCGGCGCGTAGTGGGACAGCACCGTCAGCTCGGCCTGGGCCGCACCCTCGGCGGAGAATCCGAACACGCGATCCCCGACGGCCACATCCTGGACGCCCTCGCCGAGCTCGTCGACGACGCCCGCAGCCTCGTAGCCCAAGGTCTGCGGGAGCTCCTCGTCCATCAGGCCCTTGCGCTTCTTCCAGTCGCTCGCGTTGATCCCCGCAGCGCGCACCGTAATCCTGACCTGGCCGGAACCCGGATGCGGATCGGGCAGATCCACGATCTCGAGGACTTCCGGGCCCCCGAACCGGCTGAAACGGACTGCCTTCATCTTTCGCTCCGATCTCGGCGCAGGGTGTCGCGGTTACTGCGCGTACGACAGCCTGCCGGCCTCGCGCGCCGGACCCGAACTCTCGCATACGTCGCGAGATCGGCTCCCCGCTGTACGTCACCGGCCGCAGGCGACGCGCACCTCAGGCGCGGCGTCATCGTCCAGTACGACCCGCACCCCACGGGCTGGACGGGTGCCGCATCCCTGACCGCTTCCGGGTCGCCGTTCGCGAGGACCATCGGGGCCTCACGGACCGCCGGCAGCACTCAGTTCGAAACTCATTTACGAGAGCCCAAAAATATCGGGCGGCGATGTCGAGAACCCGTGGCTGGCTCCGTCCCCGTAGTGAACGCGGCCAGAATGGGTCGCACCAGTGACGAGGAGAAACCCGATGGCCAAGTACCTGCTGCTCAAGCACTACCGGGGCGCCCCGGCGGCGGTCAACGACGTGCCTATGGACCAGTGGACGCCGGACGAGATCTCGGCCCACCTGCAGTACATGAACGACTTCGCGGCCCGGCTGGAGAAGACGGGCGAGTACGTCGACAGCCAGGCGCTCGCCCCCGAGGGGACGTTCGTCCGCTACGACGGCGAGGGGCGACCGCCGGTCACCGACGGGCCGTTCGCCGAGACCAAGGACGTCATCGCCGGCTGGATGGTGATCGACGTCGACAGCTACGAACGCGCCGTTGAGTTGGCCGGGGAGCTGTCGGCCGCACCCGGTGCGGGCGGCAAGCCGATCCACGAGTGGCTGGAGCTGCGCCCGTTCTACGGCGTGCAGCCCACCATCACGGAGTGACCTCTCAGGTGACTCGGATGGACGAGGCCCTGCTGAGGAGCCTCACGCCGAGCGTTCTCGCCGTCCTCGTCCGCCGCGGAGCCGACTTCGCGGCGGCCGAGGACGCCGTGCAGGACGCGCTCGTCGAGGCGCTCCGTGTCTGGCCGGCCGACCCACCCCGGGATGCGAAGGGCTGGCTGGTCACCGTGGCCTGGCGCCGGTTTCTCGACGCGACCCGGGCGGACACCGCCCGCCGCAGGCGAGAGGACCTCGTCGACGGGGAACGGGCGCCCGGGCCCGCACCCGCGGTGGACGACACGCTCCAGCTCTACTTCCTGTGCGCCCACCCGTCGCTGACGCCGTCGTCCGCGGTCGCGCTCACGCTGCGCGCCGTCGGTGGGCTGACCACACGCCAGATCGCCCAGGCCTACCTCGTGCCCGAGGCGACCATGGCGCAGCGCATCAGCCGGGCCAAGCGCACCGTCTACGACGTGCGATTCGACCAGGCCGGCGACGTCGCCACCGTGCTGCGCGTCCTCTACCTGGTCTTCAACGAGGGTTACTCCGGCGACGTCGACCTCGCCGCCGAGGCCATCCGGCTCACCCGGCTGCTCGCGGCCACGATCGACCACCCCGAGGTGGCGGGGCTGCTCGCCCTCATGCTGCTCCACCACGCCCGGCGAGCCGCCCGGACCGCGCCCGACGGCAGCCTGGTGCCGCTCGCCGAGCAGGACCGCAGCCGGTGGGACACCGAGTCGATCGCCGAGGGCGTCGAGATCCTGCAGGCGGCCCTCGCCCGCGACCGGCTCGGCGAGTTCCAGGCCCAGGCCGCCATCGCCGCACTCCACGCCGACGCGCCCGCCGCCGAGGAGACCGACTGGGTGCAGATCGTCGAGTGGTACGACGAGCTCGCGAGCCTGACCGACAGCCCGGTCGTCCGGCTCAACCGCGCGGTGGCCGTCGGCGAGGCCGACGGACCGCGCGCCGGCCTGACGGCGCTCGCGGCGCTGGACGAGTCACTGCCCCGCCACACCGCGGTGGCTGCGTATCTCCACGAGCGCGACGGCGACCTGGCGACGGCGGCATGGCTGTACGCCGAGGCGGCCCAGAAGGCACCCAACCTCGCCGAGCGCGACCACCTGACGCGCCAAGCCGCCCGGCTCAACGCCCGCCGAGGTCGCTGACGGGTCACACCCGGATGCTCCCCCGGCCCTTGGCGCGGCCCCGTGGCACCTAGGGCCTTTCCGTTTGGATCACGCCGGGCTCGCGGAACGGTGCGCATTCTCTGACGGGCAGTACGGTCTCTTGGCTTGTCAGGGTGTTTCGAGGCCGGACACCGCGGCGGCCATCCGGTCCACCGCGTCGCGAAGGATCGTCGATGAGGTGGCGAAGTTGATCCGCACGAACCCGGCGCCCCCGCTGCCGAACACGTGCCCTGAGCTCAACGCGACCCGCGCCTGGTCAAGGAACAGCTGAGCGGGGCCGGCGATGTCACTCACCACGGGAGCGGCAGTGGGCGCCAGCGTCGTAGGGAGGCCGAGGGAGCGGCAGTCGAGCCAGGCGAGGTACGTCGCCTCCGGCCACATCAGGGCGAGCCCGGGAAGACGCTCGGCCACGAGGTCGGCGAGTAGCGCCCGGTTCGTGTCGAGACCGCGCAGCAGCGCGTCCAGCCAGGGCCGCCCCTCCTCGAAGGCGGCGGTGTGGGCGAGGACGCCGACGTGGCTGGGTCCGTGGCTGACCTCCTCCGGCAGCCGGTGCAGATCGTCGACGGCGTTCGGTCCGGCCACCAGCAGCGCCGCCTTCAGGCCGGCGAGATTCCAGGCCTTCGACGCGGAGTGCAGCGCGAACGCGTCCTTGGCTCCGGGGATGGTCAGGTAGGGGACGAACTCCGCACCGGACAGGACCAAGGGTGCGTGGATCTCGTCCGACACGACTCGCACTCCGAAGGACTTGGCCAGAGCGGCAACCGACATGAGTTCGGCTCTTGTGTGCACAGTTCCGGTCGGGTTGTGAGGATTGGCCAGCAGCAGGACGGTCCCTGCCGAGACGTGCTCGGCCGAGGCGAACGCTGCCCTGAGCGTCTCCATGTCGAGTCGGCCGTCGGGTCCGAGCGGTGCTTCGATCACCTTCCTGTCGGCGTGCGTGACAAAGGCGTAGAACGGCGGGTAGACGGGCGGGCACACCACCACGGCATCACCCGGAGTCGTGATCAGCCGCAGCGCCTCGACGATGCCCAGCATCACGTCGGGGACGATCGCGGTCCGCTCGACGTCGAAGTCCCGCCAGCCCCAGCGATCGGCGGCGAACGACTGAAGGGCACGGGCGTAGGCCCGGCCGCTGGGATAGCCGGTGTCCCCGGCTGCGATGGCCTCGTACACCCTGGCCACAACCGGCTCGGCGAGGAGCACGTCCATCTCGGCCACCCAGAGCGGCAGGACGTCAGCCGGAAAGGTCGTCCACTTCATGCTGGTCCGGGCCCGCAGCTGGTCGAGCGTCAACTGCTCGAGCGGGTTGGCGATCGACGGATCCATGTCGGATGGCATGGTCGTGATGCTAGCCACGCTCCGAGGCCGGGTCGATGGCGGCGCGGCACACCTTGGTCGCCGGCGGTGTCCTCGAATCCGTCCCCGCCTCGGACGGCAGCGCCTACCGCGAGCACGTACTGCCTCCGACGGGCAAGGCGCTCTCCCCCGAGCCGGAGTCCCGGTGCATGGGAACAGCCCAGACCGATGGATGAGGCGGCGGCGGTGCTCATCTCGGGCATCGCCGCCGCCGCGTCGTTCGTCGCGCTCCCCGTCCGGACTGGTCCGGACTGGTCCGACTGTCAGCAGATCCGCGGGAGTTGTTCACCGATCGGGAGGTCGACCACGCGCGTGCCGCCCAGGCCCGTGCGGGCGACCACCATGCCCGGATGCTCGGCGACGGCCTCACCGATGACTCTCGCGTTCGCACCCAGGGGGTGCGCCCGCATCGCTTCGAGTACCGCGTCCGCGTGTTCGCGCGGAACGAACGCCACGAGTTTGCCCTCGTTGGCCACATAGAGGGGGTCGAGGCCGAGGATGGCGCATGCGTTGGCCACGGCCGGCGGTACGGGAACGTCACCTTCCTTGATGACGACACCGGCACGGGAGGCGGCCGCGATCTCGTTGAGCGAGGCGGCCAGACCGCCCCGGGTGGGATCGCGCAGTACGTGGAGATCCCGCGTCACCGCCAGCATGGCGTCCACCAGGCCGCCCAGAGCCGCGGTGTCGCTCTCGATCTCCACACCGAATTCCAGGCCTTCACGCACGCTCATGATCGCCACTCCATGCACGCCGATGTCACCGCTGACGATGACGACGTCGCCGGGGACGACTCGCTGGGGGCGGAGATCCACACCGTCCGGGATGAGACCGATCCCGGCAGTGTTGATGAAGACTCCGTCTCCGTGACCGCTTTCGACGACCTTCGTGTCACCGGTCACCACCTCGACCCCGGCGCTCCGCGCGGCCACGCCGAGCGTCTCGGCAACCCGGGCGACGACGGACATCTCGACGCCCTCTTCCAGGATGAAGCCGCAGGACAGGTAGGCGGCCCGCGCGCCGCTCATCGCGAGGTCGTTGACCGTGCCGTTGACCGCGAGGTCGCCGATGCTGCCGCCCGGGAAGAACAGGGGCCTCACCACGTAGGAATCGGTGGAGAACGCCAGCCGGACGCCGCCGAGGGAGACGGCCGCGGAGTCGCCGAGTTGCGACAGCGTCGCGCCGCCGAAGGCGGGTGCGAAGATGTGCTGCACCAGTTCGGCGGACAGGGCCCCGCCCCCGCCGTGTCCCATCACGACCCTGGGGTGGTCGCGCAGCGGGGCGGGGCAGGTCCATGTGGTCAGGTCTGGAGCTGTCAGGTCTGGAGCTGTCAGTTCGGTGGTCTCAGGCAACGGGACTCGCCTCCAGCGGCGCGGTGGTGATGTCGAGGCGTCGGTACAGGTAGTAGGCGGCACACGCGCCCTCGCTCGAGACCATCGTGGCTCCGAGTGGATTGCGCGGTGTGCACGTGGTCCCGAAGGCAGGGCACTCGTTCGGCTTCAGCAGCCCTTGCAGAACCTCGCCGCTGCGGCACTCCGCGGGCTCACGGGTGTCGATGTCGCCCACCGAGAACCGGTGCTCGGCGTCGTACTCCCGATAGCGGGAGGACAGTCGCCAGCCGCTGTCCGGAATGACTCCGATGCCGCGCCAGGCCCGGTCGGTGCCCTCGAAGACGTCGGCCAGCATGGCTTGGGCCGCGGGGTTCCCCTCGGGCCGGACCGCGCGCGGATAGGCGTTGTCCACGGTGTGCTCGCCCCGCTCCAGTTGCAGCACGGTCCGGCGCACGCCTTCCAGGATGTCCAGCGGTTCGAAGCCGGTGACCACGATCGGGACTTCGTAGCGTTCCGCGAGCTCGGGATACTCGCCGACGCCCATCACGCTGCAGACGTGTCCAGCGGCGAGGAATCCCTGGACCCGGCAGTTCGGAGACTGCATGATCGCCTCGATGGCGGGCGGGACGCGCACGTGGGACACCAGCAGACTGAAGTTCTTGATGCCCAGCTTGCGTGCCTGATGGACCGTCATGGCGTTGGGGGGCGCGGTCGTTTCGAAGCCGATGCCGAAGAACACCACTTCGCGGTCGGGGTTCTGCTGGGCGATGCGCAGGGCGTCCAGCGGCGAGTACACCACTCGTACGTCGCCGCCCTCGCTGCGCACCTGGAAGAGGTCACGGCCGGTGCCGGGCACCCGGAGCATGTCGCCGAAGGAACAGAAGATCACTCCCGGGCGGGAGGCGATCTCCAGGGCCTTGTCGATGACCTCCAGGGGGGTGACGCACACGGGACACCCAGGCCCGTGGATCAACTCCACCTGATCGGGCAGGAGTTGGTCGATCCCATGTCGGATGATGGTGTGTGTCTGCCCGCCGCAGACCTCCATGAGGGCCCACGGCCTGGTCACCACGGAATGGATGTCGTCGAGCAGGCGCCGCGCCAGGTCCGGATCCTGGAACTCGTCGAGGTACTTCACTGCTGGGCCTCCTGCGGTACGTCCTCGCTGTCGGCCCACCGGGGTTCGCCCGCCTCGGCCGCAAGCTCCCACGGGTCGCCGAACTCCTCCTGGAGCATGCCGAGATTCGCGAAGAGTTCCAGCGTCTGTTTGGCCGATTCCTCGTCCAGCCTCTGCAGGGCGAACCCCACGTGGACGATGGCGTATTCGCCCACCTGAAGGTCCGGCAGGTACTCCAGGCACACCTCCTTGACCACCCCGCCGAAGTCGACAGTGGCCATGCGGGTGCCGTCGCGATCCTCGATTTCCGTCACTCTCCCGGGTACCGCCAGGCACATGGGGCCTCTCCTTACTGTGGTGGTCCATTGCGTCTTGCCGACTACGTGTCATCCGGCGGTCGCACGCCCCGCGATCATCAACTGCCCCAGCGACAGCCCTCCGTCGTTCGGCGGGACTTCTCCGGCGCGCAGCACAGTGAATCCGTCCTCCCTCAGCCCGCCCGCACAATCCGAGGACAGCAGGGCGTTGGCGAACACACCGCCGGTCAGGACTACGGTGTCGGTTCCATGACGGTCACGCGCCGTCGCACAGATCCGCCGCGCGAGGTCTGCCACTGCGGTGTGGAAGCGGGCGGCGACGACCTCCGGCGCCGTGCCCGCGCGAACGTCGTCGACCACGGCCCTCACGACCGGCCCGGGGTCGGCCGTCATCGGCTCCGAGGTGTCGGAACTCAGCGAGAACCGATAGCCGACGCCGTCCCCGGCTCCGGCCCCCTTCAGCACGGCCCCCTTCAACGCGGCCGCCTCCAGTTCGATGGCGGCCTGCGCCTCGTATCCGGCCAGGTGGCACACGCCTGCCAGTGAAGAGACCGCGTCGAAGAGCCGGCCCATGCTCGACGTCGGCACACAGTTCAGACTGCGCTCCAACTGCCTTGCCAGTACCCGTCGTTCGTCGTCCGGGCAGGCGGTCACGCTGGGCAGGTCGTCCGTCCAGGCGATGCCCGCTTCTCGCAGATGCGAGAGCGCCATCCGGTACGGGCGGTGCACGGAAGCGTCGCCGCCGGGCAGCGGCACGTACGACAGATGCCCGAGCCGCCGGTACCTCTCGTAGTCCGCGAGGAGGATTTCGCCGCCCCACACCGCCCCGTCGTCGCCGTATCCCGTGCCGTCGAACGCGATGCCGATCACAGGTCGGCTGCCGTCGAGGCCGTGCTCGGCCATGACCGCGGCGACATGAGCGTGGTGGTGCTGCACGCGCACGACCCGACGGGAGTTCGCGTGCCGCTGGGCCCACTGACCGGATCGGTAGCCGGGGTGCAGGTCGGCCGCCAGCAGTCCGGGCTTCACCCCCGTGATCGTTTCCAGCTGCTGTTCCGCGCGCCCGAAGGCTCGCTGAGTCTCCAGGTCGTCCATGTCCCCGATGTGCGCGGACAGCCAGGCCCTCCTGCCGTCGCCGAGACAGAACGTGTTCTTGAGGTCTCCCCCTACGGCGAGCGACGGCCTGACGGACACGGGCAGGGAGATCGGCAACGGGGCATAGCCACGGGCACGGCGCACGGTCATCCGTTCCCCGTCGCACACCCGCAGTACGGAGTCGTCGCAGGGTACGTGGATGGGGCGGTCGTGGGTGAGCCAGGCGTCGGCGATCGGCGACAGCCTCTCCTGTGCCTCCGCGTCGCCGGTGACGATGGGCTCACCGGCCATGTTGCCGCTGGTCATCACCAGCAGTCGCGGCCCGTCCGGGTCCCCTGGCAGGCCGAGCAGCAGGTGGTGCACCGGCGTGTACGGAAGCATGACACCCAGGTCGGGACTGCCCGGTGCCACCGCGTCGGAGATTCGGCACTCTTCTGACGAAGCATCAATTCGGCGTCGCAGCAGGGCGATGGGCCGGATGCCACCGGTGAGGAGTGCACGTTCGGCGGGACTGACGTGCACGAGGTGCTCGATGTCGGCGATGCTCTTCACCATCAGCGCGAACGGCTTGCCGCCACGTCCCTTGCGGCTGCGAAGTGCCGCCACGGCCCGGGAGTTCTCGGCGTCACAGGCGAGGTGGTAGCCGCCGAGACCCTTGACGGCGAGGATGGCACCGGCGCCCAGGAGCGCACGTGCCTCATGGATCGGATCGACATCAGTGGCGCGTCGCGGCGACGCGTACACGAGGCTCAGGCGCGGGCCGCAGGCATGGCAGGCGACGGGTTGGGCGTGGAATCGGCGGTCCCCGGGATCCGTGTACTCGCGTGTGCAGTCGGGGCACATCGGGAAGCCGGCCATGGTGGTGTGTGCTCGGTCGTAAGGGAGTCCGGTGACGATGGTGAAGCGCGGCCCGCAGTGCGTGCACGTGATGAACGGGTGACGGTGCCGGCGGTCCCCCGGGTCGGCCATTTCGGCGAGGCAGGCGGCACAGGTGGCCGTGTCCGGGGAGACCAATGTGCGTGACGGACCCTGCGACAGCGAGGCGATGATGGCGAATCCGCTGCCGCCGGCCGGCGGGACCTGCTCGTGCTCCACGGACTCCACCAGGGCCAGCGGCGGCGCCTGTTGAGCGATCCGGTCGCAGAAGGAGGCGACGGCCGAATGTGCTCCCTCGACCTCGGCGACGACACCGTGTTCGGTGTTCGTCACGTGCCCCGCCAGCTCCAGCGACGTGGCCAGGGTGTAGAGGAACGGGCGGAACCCGACGCCCTGGACGACACCTCGCACGGTGACCCGACGGCGCTGGACCTCCGGGGCGACGGCCGAGCCGGGCCGAAGTGTGCTCATGGGCGGGGTCGCGTCATGACGACGTCGTCCGCGTGGTGGTGATGCTCGTGCGGCTGTCCGGCCATGACCGGTACGTGGACAGCCCCGCCGTCCGCGACAGCCAGCGCACGATCGAGCAGAAGACCCACGCCGGTGCCCCGGCGGGCTGAGGTCAGTACCACCTCGACACCGGGATTGACCTGCTCGACGTTCGCACGGAACGCTTCCTGGTCGAACTCGACGGCATCGGCGATGTCGGCCTTGGTGACCACGACGAGGTTCGCGAGGCCGAAGGCTGTGGGGTACTTCAGCGGCTTGTCCTCGCCTTCGGTCACGGAGGCGAGGACGACTCGCAGGTCCTCTCCGAGGTCGTAGGAGGCCGGGCAGACCAGGTTCCCTACGTTCTCGACGAACAGCAGGCGGGTGTCCTCGGGAAGCCAGCCTTCCAGGTGACGCCCGAGCATCGAGGCTTCGAGGTGGCACAGCCCGTCAGTGAGTACCTGCTTGACCGGCACACCTGACCGGGCCAGGCGCCGGGCGTCGTTCTCCGTGGCGAGGTCGGCGGTCAGCGCCGCTGCCGACAGTCCGCGTTCACGCGAACGCAGGAGTTCGTTCTCCAGGAGAGCGGTCTTCCCGCTCCCGGGGCTGGACAGCAGATTGACCATCGTGGTTCCGCGGCCCGCGAGTTCGGCCCGCAGAGCGTGCGCGGTCGCGTCGTTCTTGGCAAGCACCGCCTGGTGCAGGTCCACGGTTCGGCACATGGCTCAACGCTCCTCGGAGATCGGTTCATGGGTTCGGTGGCGGGCCGGCTCTTCCTCCCACCGCACGCTGACGATCTGCAGCTCTCGGCCCGAGAGCAGTTCGGGCGTCGCCTCACCGCACCGCGGGCAGCAGAGTTGCGGCGGCATGCCCACAGCCCATTCGTCGGCGCAGGGTGAACAACGGGCTCGGCCGGGCACGAGGTCGGTGACCAGCTCGGCCCCCTCGAGGAGGGTGTCGGCGCAGGCCAGTTCGAAGCAGAAGGACAAGGCGTCCGGGACCACGCCGGCCAGTTCACCCACCTGCAGTCGCACCGAGGTGACCGCGGTGACCCCGCCGTTCCGGTCCGCCGCTTCCTGTACCTGGCCGACGACAGCCATGGCGATGGACATCTCGTGCATCGGTCTCCGTCCTGGCAGAGGCCGATCATGAGGCGGCCGCCGCTCGGCTCCATTACAGGACGCCCGTTGCCGTACGACCGTGGGGCTCGCCGACTCCTGTGTCCACGTGCACCGTTCGGTGCAGCGGGCTCCTTACATGCGCCTCATGCGCAGGTAACGCTGGACGTCGGGCACGATCTGCCGTGCCAGCGCGGCAAGTGCCACGACGGCGATGGCCGCACCGATGGCGGACTTCCTCATGGATCTCTCCTCACGTTCCGACCTGATGGGCGGCATTCCCGGCCACGGGCGCCTCGCCCTCCCGCACGATCCCCCGAATCAGACGCACCGCTTCCGGAACCGCGGCGGCCACCGGCTTGCTGAGGCCGATGCCCTCCTCGACGGAAGCGGGCTCGCAGCCCACCACCACGGTGCGGCGTGGAGGTGTCCCGCCGGTTCCGGAGCTGAGTGCCTCCAGCAGAGCCAGGACCGCGTCCGGGGACATGTGGTGGCCGTCGAGCACGGCAGCTTGAGGCGCGACGTCACCGGGTGAGTCCACTTCGATGACGTACAGCGTTCCAGGATCACCGCCGCGAGCGGTGGCGTCGACGAGGACCAACGTGTCGTATCCGTCGAGCAGTTGGTACGCGAGATGCACGCCCCGCACACCGAAGTCCACGACCTCGACGTGTTCGGGCAGCTGGTGTGTGGCGAGTTCGCGCACCGTGTCGACGCCGAAGCCGTCGTCGCCGAGAAAGATGTTTCCCACGCCGGCGACGAGCGTTCGAGCGAGCGTCCTGTCGTCGTGCCCCGTCACTCGTCCTCCAGTGGTGCGATCTCGTCGGGCTGGAAGTACAGGAACCGGCCCTGTTCCCGACGGATGTCGGCGCCGGGGTCACCTTCAACGGTCACCGCCAGATGCACGCCCCCGTCGACGTCGTGCAGCACGGCCTCTACGAGCGCCCTGCGTCCGTGCAGGAAGAGATCCTGGGCGTCGGTGCGACGCAGTCCCGGGCGCAGGAGCACGCGGCTCCCGGCGCTGACGGCCCGGCCGTCGACCACGATCTCGTCGCCTGCCGGGTCCGGGCCCGCGTCGCTCTCCGGATCCCACCAGGGAGTCTCGGGCATGATGACCCTCTGTTCACCCGGCTCGACGAGAAGGTCCGCTTCGAGGGGCGCGGCCGGGACAGGGTCGGTCACTTCCCGAAGGGCCCGCACCGCGCCGTGCAGGCGCTCCAGCACCTCGGGGGGCATGGACTCGGCCAGGTCGATCACGGCGGCGGCCTTCGCGTCCGTTCCGCGGGCCTCGCGCTTTTCCTGGTCGGTGAGCGCCGCGGTGCGCAGGGCCAGGATCTCGTCGATCTCGGTGGAGTCGTACAGCGCGCCGGGACTTTCGGGGGAGATGGCCGGGTGGTCCTCCAGGATGATCGGCGAGGACAGCATCAGGTCCCTACGGCCCGGCTCGCCGGCGAGCACCGGCCACGTGTGCAGGTTGCGGCACGAGGCCACAGCGCCTTTGGCCCACTCCGGTGGATCGGTCATGGAGAGGAACGAGCCGGCGCCGAGACACAGCAACATGTGTGCGGCGACGAGGGCGTGCGGCAGCGCGGCGTCCCGGTCGGCTCCTGCATCGTCCGGGGTCCAGGTGCTGGTGTTCTCCACCACGGCGGTCAGCCGGAAGACCTTGTAGGGGCCTTCGATTTCGCGTGCTGAGAGACGTACGACGCCGCTGGCCTCTTCGCATCGGCGGACCAGTCGTCCCACCAGCTGTCCCTGCGCGTCGTGGACCAGTTCGGTCTCCTCGCGCGCGGGGCGGGTGAAGGGAAAGGCGATGCCGTCCCCGGTGAGTTCGGCCACGGAGGCGGTCACTTCGACGCGTTCCTCAGCGCCCTCGTCCCAGGGGACCAGGACACGGTCAGGGAGCGACAGTTCACTCACGGTCTCGAACGAGCCGCCCTGGCAGGCCTTTTGCACCGTGCGGCGCTGAGGATGCAGAAAGCGCACCTCGACGGACAACGTGTCGCCCTTCTTGGGCTCCATCAGACACTCGGTGTGCTGGAAGTCGTGCTCGTCGCAGTCGGCGCCCCAGGCGGGCGGGACCAGCACTCCGAACTGCCAGCGCAGCCGGTTCTTGGCCGCCGACGCCCGATACGGATAGAGCACGTATCCCTCGAACAGGACGGCGTCGGCCACCGCTCGGGCGGTGGCGAACCGGGACTCCGTCTCCGGGCTGAACACGGCTGTCGTCACGGCGCCGTCCTCTCGGTGGCCTGCGGCAGGGTGTCTGCGGCAGGCAGTTCAAGGAGAGTGCGCATCGTCGCCTCCCAGGAGGACAGTGCCCGCCGAGAGCGGAACGCCAGCAGGTCGTCGATGACGTCGCGGGGCAGCCGTAGCCAGCCGGCGCCAGGGAAGTGCTGGTCGATCATCTCCTGCCACACCTTGACCGGCATGAGGCACGTGGCCTCGCGATCCCAGGGGACGGGTTCGACGTGGAACCCTCCGGCCCCGGTGAACGCGGTGCCGGAAAAGAGCAAGAGGAGCGGCACGTCGCCGCTCGACACGGCATCGAAGTAGCGGGTGGAGGCGACGTCCATGTCGTACGTGCAGGGCACCACGAGGTCGGCCTCCGTCTGCCCGGTGAAACTGGGGACCATCAGGGAGACCTGCGCGAACTGCACCGGCTGGAGGGTGTTGCCCCAGCGTGCCCGCCGGCCGAACAGGTCGTTCAGCCCTTCGGCCTCGTCGGCGTCGTAGCTGCGTCTGGCCGGTTCGATGCGCATCTGGCAACGCAGTGCGAGCGCGTGCACCCGCGTCTGCTCGGAGGCTTCGATGCGCAGCCGGAAGACGAGAGTGGGGCCGGCGGCGTACTGGTCGGCGCGCACGCCGATGCAGGTGAACGAGAACTCCGTCACGGACGGCGCGCCTCCTCCGGTGTCCTGGCCCGCTGTGCGACGTGCTCGAAGAACGCGGTCAGATCGGCGCGTGCCTCCGACCCGCCGTCGAAGCCCTGCCACAACAGGCGCATCCGGCCCACGAGTTCGTAACAGATGTCCACCGGCACGAGATAGCACTCGGTCCGGTCCTCGACCCGGCGCAGGAGCAGAGCCTCCACGTCGGGTTCGAGGAGTTCGGCCAGACGGCTGTTCCCGAGCGCGGTCTGCCAGGTGGACGGATCCAGTTCGCTCTCGGTGGCGCCCGCCGGGCTGGGGTAGAGCGCGACCAGTCTGTCCAGCGAGGCGTTGCGGAAGAAGAACGCGACGCTGACCGGGATCTGGAGGAGCTCCCAGACGCCGGGGTCGAGTCGGTGGTCCGGGTCGGCCAGATAGCGGTCCGGGACGGTGCGGAACCTCCCGCGGCCCGCGCCCCGCTGCTCGAAGAGCATCGAGCACGGCGTGCAGGCGCAGGCGAGGGAGCGGTTCTCGGTGTCGACCATGTGCCGGTGGTTGCTGTCGTCGATCGGTGCTCCGCACAGCTCGCACGTCTCGGGCTGAGACGCGCGCGGCGCCGCGAACCGCCGCAGGCCCAGTACCGGCGAACGTAGAGTCCGCTTCGGTGGCGTGCTCATGGCGCCTTCGCCGGGGTCGGGCCGGAGTCGCCCGAACGGGAGGGGGGCCGCGTGATCTGCAGCAGAGTGGGTTCCTGTGAGGAGGCCGCCTGCTGGATGTCGACCGACGTCACTTCGGGGGCGAAACAGGCGAGGGCACCTTCCACTGCCTGGCGGGCCTCCGCCGCGGTGCTGGAACAGCCGCAGCCCGAGCCCTCCGCGGAGCGCAGGTGCAGCGTGCCGGTGGCGTCGTCGAAGCTCACGAGCTCGACGGGGTGGCGGCGACGCACGCTTGCCAGGGCCCGGTCGATACGTGCGGCGGTGTCCTCGGGGTGCAGGTCGTGCAGGACCAGCAGACTGGTGACCAGTTCGTCTTCGAGCATGGCAGCGAACGGGTCGCCCTCGGCCTCGAGGGCGCCGAGGAGCGAGACCATGCGTGCCAGGCCCGTACCGTAGAAGTCCATCAGTACGCGCACCAGTTCCTCAGCCGCACGGGCGGCCTCGGAGTCCTTCTCGGAGGTCAGGTGGTCGATGATTTCCTCGACCCGTCGGCCCGCCTCCTCCGCGTTCGCAGCCGCCACGCCGGACGGCCGGGTCGTGGTGGTGGACGCGCTCATCCGGCCAGTCCGCTCAGTCCGGTCGGCACGTGCATCTTCTGCACGGTCTTGCCGCCACCGACGTACATGTGGACACCACAGGGCAGGCAGGGGTCGAAGCTGCGCACCGCCCGCATGATGTCGATGCCCTTGAAGTTCTCCGGGGTGTTCTCCTCGAAGATCGGCGTGTTCTGTACGGCGTCCTCGTACGGGCCAGGCGTTCCGTAGGTGTCGCGCACGCTGGCGTTCCACGGAGTCGGCGGATAGGGATGGTAGTTGGCGATCTTGCCGTCGCGGATCACCATGTGATGGGACAGGACGCCGCGCACCGCCTCGGTGAAGCCGACGCCGAGTCCCTCGTCCGGCACCTCGAACTTCTCCCAGGTCTGGGTGCGGCCGGCGCGGACCTCCGCCAGGCCCTTCTCGGCGCAGTGCAGCGCGATGGCGGCGGCGTACGCCTGGAAGTACGTGCGGGCCCGGTTGCGCTCCAGCGCGTTGCTCCACTTCGGGATCTTCCACTCGAAGCGGGTCTCGGGCTTGGTCATCGTGCGGGGCAGGGTGATGACGACGCTGTTGCCGGTGGCCTTGACGTAGTCGGTGTCGACGAGTCCCGACAGCGCGGTCGACCAGAGTCGGGCGATGGGACCTCCGCCGGTGTCGAGCGCCAGGTAGTCCTTGCCGTCGAACCAGCGAGGGGACATCACCCAGCTGTAGTTGCCCTGGAAGTCGCGCTTCTGGGGAGCGGGGATCGTGTGCTGGTTCCAGGGGTGGCGAGGGTCGACCGGATTGCCGAGCGGGTCGTGGGTGACGAACTGCTCCTGGCCCTGCCAGTCCTCGTAGTACGAACTGCCGAGCAGGATCCGGATGCCCAGGTTGATCTCGGTGAGGTCGTTCGTGACGAGTTTGCCGTCGACGATGATGCCTGGGGTGACGAACATCTTCCGTCCCCAGTTGGTCATGTTGGCGTACGTGAAGTCGCAGTACTCGGGGTCGTTGAGCGCGCCCCAGCAGCCGAGCAGGACGCGGCGGCGTCCGACCTCCTCGTACCCGGGCAGGGCCTCGTAGAAGAAGTCGAAGAGGTCGTCGTGCAGGGGCACCACGCGCTTCATGAACTCCACATAGCGCATGAGGCGACTCATGTAGTCGGTGAAGAGCTGGACGGACGCGATGGTGCCGACGCCGCCCGGGTAGAGCGTGGAGGGGTGCACATGGCGGCCCTCCATCAGGCAGAACATCTCCCGTGTGTAGCGGCTGACTTGGAGTGCCTCGCGGTAGAACTCGCCCTCGAGCGGGTTGAGCGAGCGCATGATGTCGGCGATTGTGCGGTAGCCGTGCTCCGCGGCGTGCGGAGCCTCGGTGCGCTCGGCGAGTTCCAGTACGCCGGGGTTGGTCTCGCGGACCATCTTTTCGCAGTAGTCGACCCCCACCAGGTTCTCCTGGAAGATGTTGTGGTCGAACATGTACTCAGCGGACTCGCCGAGGTTGATGATCCACTCGGCGAGGTGCGGCGGCTTCACTCCGTACGCCATGTTCTGCGCGTACACCGAGCAGGTGGCGTGGTTGTCACCGCAGATGCCGCAGATGCGACTGGTGATGAAGTGCGCGTCCCGGGGGTCCTTGCCCCGCATGAAGACGCTGTAGCCGCGGAAGACCGACGAGGTGCTGTAGCACTCCGCCACGCGCTTCTGCTTGAAGTCGATCTTGGTGTGGATGCCGAGGCTGCCCACGATCCGGGTGATCGGATCCCAGGACATCTCCACCAGGCCGTTGCCGTCGGTCTTCGTCTTCGGTGCCATCGTCTGTGCAGCGCCCTTCGTCAAGTCTTCGTACGGGAGGTCGGATCACGTGGGACGGCCACCCCGAAGGCGCCGTGCGGGGACACGTTCACCACGGCGGCCGGTATCCGGTCGTCAGGTCGGCGCCGCGGTGGCGCCACTTCGGCTCCTTGTCCACGGTCTTGGCCGTGATGGAGCGGAGCTTTCGGATCACGGACCCGTACGCGCCGCTCGCCGCGCTGGACACCTTGCCGCCGGGCGGCTCGTCCATGAACGGCATGAACTTGTCCGGGAAGCCGGGCATGGTGCAGGCGATGCAGATGCCGCCGACGTTCGGACAGCCGCCGATGCCGTTCATCCAGCCGCGCTTGGGCACGTTGCACTTGACGACGGGGCCCCAGCAGCCGAGTTTGACCAGGCACTTGGGCGAGTCGTAGGTGCTGGCGAACTGGCCCTGCTCGTAGTAGCCGGCGCGGTCGCAGCCCTCGTGCACGGTGGCCCCGAACAGCCAGGTCGGACGGAGCTTGTCGTCCAGCGGGATCATCGGGGCGGACCCTGCCGCCTGGTAGAGCAGGTAGGTCAGGGTTTCGGCGAAGTTGTCCGGCTGGATCGGGCATCCCGGAACGCACACGATCGGAATGCCCGCCTGAGACTTCCAGTCCCAGCCGAGGTAGTCGGGCACCCCCATGGCACCGGTCGGGTTGCCCGCCATCGCGTGGATGCCGCCGTAGGTGGCGCATGTCCCGATGGCCACGACGGCCAGCGCCTTGGGCGCGAGCCGGTCGATCCACTCGCTCGTCGTGATCGGCTGGCCCGTCTCGGGATCGTCACCGAACCCGCACCAGTAACCCTCCGGCTTGATCGACTCGTTGGGGATGGATCCCTCGACGACCAGGACGAAGGGGTCGATCTCGCCGCGCTCCCCCTTGAAGAACCACTCGATGAACGTGTCCGCGCCACCTACCGGACCGCATTCGAAGTCGATCAGCGGCCAGTGGACGGCGATCTTCGGCAGGCCGGGGAGCACACCGAGCACGATCTCCTCGATGCTCGGCTGCATGGCGGCTGTCAGGGCCACCGAGTCGCCGTCGCAGCTCAGTCCCGCGTTGATCCAGAGGATGTGAATCGTCGGGGATTCTTCCTCGGCGGGCGTACCCGTGGTGTCCGCGGAATCGACCGCCACGGTCGGCGTTGCTGCATCCATGGAGATGCCTCCTAGGGAGGTATACAACGAAAGGGCACATATCGGCCCTCGCCTTCCTTGATAGCAGGCGCCCCGCCACCGCGCGACGTGACCCTGCCCCAGGCGTGTGGCGACAGCCCCGGAGGTTCACTGCCGTGCCGCACCGACGCCGGTCAGGTGGGACGGCGTCATGACGGTGGGCTGTTTGTGGACGAACGCGCGCCGCAAGGCGTGGTACGGGGCGTCCGGATCCGAAAAGGTGTGCAGCATGACGGTGAGCTCCTCCGTCCGGTAGAGGGACAGTGGCTTGGCGGACTCGTCCCGCTCCCTCGCCTGCTTCTTCGCGGCGATGCGTTCCTGGATCCCTGAGGACTTGGCGAGCCGGACGGCCAGCCGAGCCACCTCACGGGGAAAGTCCTGCGGGCAGCACTCGACCAGGCGATCCACCAGCTCCATCCGCAGCCCCGCCGACGCGCTCACCGGCAGCGCCTCGTGCGTCAGGCGGTCGGCCACCTCGACGCCCACACGCCGCGGCAGTGTGTAGGTCCAGTACTCGGACCCGTGCAGCCCCATCAGGCGGTAGTGCGGGTTCAACACCACGCCCGCGCGGCACCACACCTCGTCCGCGGCGAGGGCCAACATGGCCCCGCCTGCCGCGGCGTTGCCGCCCAGGGCACTGACCACCAGCCTGTCCGTGGTGGTCAGGATGGCCTCGACCAGGTCGTTCATGGCGTTGATGTTGGCCCAGGACTCGGCGCCGGGGTCATCGGCCGCATCGATGACGTTCAGATGGATTCCGTTGGAGAAGAAGTCCCGCGTGCCGCCGAGGACCAGCACGGAGGTGGGGCGCGAGCAGGCGGCCCAGTAGGCGTCGAGCAGACGTCGGCAGTGCGAGGTGCTCATGGCGCCGCCCGGGAAGGAGAAGGACAGGAACCCGACCGCCCCCTCCTCGCGATAGCGGATGTCCGACCAAGTGCGCCGGCCGTCGTCCGCGGCAGGCACGAAGGTGCTCTCAGGAAGCGCCGGGAGCCGATCGGACAGGGCCTGCACGGCCGGAAGTTTGCACGGCCTGGGCTCCCCCGGCGCGCGCCGGGGCCGGAGTTCGGGAATCCAGACGGCACCATCCACGGTCGCCCGGCAGATCGCTCCGGCTCTCGTGGCGAGCAGCTCCCCCGGATACCCCTTCAGCTCATCCTCCGGACAGCCCCCGTGCAAGTACCACTCGTCACCCAGGAACTCGTCCAGTACCCCTGGGGACGAGTCGGCGGCGCGCAGCTTTCGCACCACGGTCGCGGTGCTGTCCCACGCCCAGTGGATGCGCCGCAGTCCCTGGGGGTAGCGAGGGCGGGGCGCCGCTACGGCTGTGTGCTGCCCTTCGGCCTGGGGCCGGGGCGAATAGGCGCCCGAGGCGAATCGGTCAACTGCCTGGAGTACCGCGGCCGACGCGGCGTCGGACACCTCGTTCCGGTACAGGTCACTCTTTCCGACCGGAGGCACCGGGAAGTCGGCCTCTGCCCACACGTCGCCGGCGTCCATCTCCCCGTTGGCCTGCAGTACGGTGACGCCCCACCGGTCCGTGCCCTCGCTGATCGCCCAGTCGAGTGACGAGGGTCCCCGGTCACCGACAGGGCCGGGATGAACGATCAGGCACGTGTACGCCTGCCACACGTCCTCGGGGATGGCTCTCTTGAGCATGGGCGCGATGACCAGCTCCGGTTCACAGTCGCGGAGTGCGGCACGCAGCGCGTCATCGCCGGAGGCGAGATGCACGTCCAGGCGGTGGCCTCGGTCTCGCAACTCGGCGTGGGCGCGTTGAGTGAGGCTGTTGAAAGCGCTCGCCAACAGCAGAATGTGCATGGCAACCTCCCATAGCCCTGGGGCTGCAGCCGCAGCGGTTCCGGCCACCGGCGATCCTGGGACACAGGGCAGGAGGCACACCGAAGCCGGGCCGCGAAGTCACTCCAAATGCGCAGAGGTTGACGACCACTCGGCGCACGCGCGGGTCAGGAGGCTTCGCTCAGGGCTCCTGGCGTCGCAGGGCCGCGAGTTCTCCGCGCGAACGGATTCCGAGCTTCGTGTAGATGTGCGTCAGGTGGTACTGCACTGTCTTGACCGAGATGAACAGTTCGGCCGCGGCCTCGCGGTTGGTCACGCCTCGGGCGACGAGTTCGGCCACGTGCTGCTCCTGTGCCGTGAGGCGGCTGAAGTCGGCGCCGGTGCGGTCCGTCAGCTGTCCGGTGACGCCGCCCGCCTTCAGTTCTCGGTCGCAGCGCTCCACGTAGGCGACGGCGCCGAGGGCCGCGAACCCGTCCCTCGCCCGGCGCAGCACGGTGTCGGCGTCCCGGCGTTTGCCGACCCGGCGCAGGGTCTGGCCGTAGGCGAAGTTGACGCGGGCCCGGTCATACGGCGTGGGCAGCGGTTCCAGTGCCGCCAGGGCCCGTTCGAAGTGCTCGCGGGCCTCCTCGATGTCGCCCCGGGCCGCCGCGACACGGCCGCGCGGGTAGCCGAGCCGGCCCCGGGTGGAACGGTGGCCGCGTTCGGCGGCGCGGGCTTCGAGCGGGGCGAGGAAGGCGTCGGCCTCGTCGGTGCGGTGGCACATCACCAGGGCGTTGGCGTAGATGTCGTGCCAGGGCCACATGCCGGGCTCGTCGACAGCGTCGCGTGACGCGAGGCGGGTGAGGGGGGTGAGCGCCTCCACCACCTGCTCGTAGTCGGCGCGGATCTCGGCGAGGTGGGCGCGGGCGAGACAGGCGGGAATCAGCATCATCGCGTAGTGGCGGCGGTCGGCCGCGGCATCCCTGACGTGCTGTTCGGCGCGGGCCCGGTCGCCGCGCAGGGCATGGATCTGGGCGCCGGTCCAGTGGATCAGGGGGCGCAGCAGTTCCATGCGGGCCGCGGCGGCGCGGCCCGCGGCGCGGTCGACCGTCTCCAGGGCCTCGTCCCAGTCACCGAGGGTGAAGCGGGTGCGGGCCAGCCATGCCTGGGCCCACAGGGAAATGCGGGTGGAACCCTTGCGGTACTCGGTGGGTACGGCGCTCTCCAGGTCGTGCCAGGCGCCGTAGAGGTCGTCCTGGGACAGGGCCAGCCAGCCGCGGCACATGCGGACGCGCTGGCGCTGCGCGCTGTCGGCGACCTCGCCGACCAGCCGGTCGACGCCCTCCAGCGCCTCGGCCACCCGGCCCTGACCGAGGTAGCCGAGGCCGAGAACGGCGCGGGTCTCGACGACGGCGGGCGAGCTCTTGGGGGCGAGGTCCAGGGCGGTGCGGGCCCAGCGCACAAGGTCGTCGGCCCGCCAGTCCGCGAGGGCGTGCAGGACCTGGCGCTGGCAGATCAGCGCGGCGGTCTCCGGTTCGCGCACCGCGTCGACCCGGTGCCAGGCGCTGTCCAGGAGACGCTGGGTCTCGGCCGGGCGTCCGCCCAACAGGGTCAGGTAGCCGAGCACGGCGTCGCGCAGGGCGCCGGACGGGAAGCTTTCCAGGACGGCCGAGAAGCCCTGCGCGCGCGGCAGATCGCCCGCTCCGACCAAGGAGTCGACGGCCCGCAGCAGCCGGGCCTGCCGGTCGGCCGGGGACGGGCTGAGGTCGGCGGCCAGAAGCAGCGCCCGCGCGCAGGACGACCAGGCGCCGACGGCAGCGCGCCCGGCGGCGTGCGCTTCCAGGGCCGCGGCCAGCTCTTCGTTCGCGAGCGGTGGTTCGGCGGCGGCCCGATGGCGCAGCCGCTGCCCCTCGTCATCGACCAACTCGGCCGCGCGGGCGTGCAGTTGAGCACGGTCGCTCGGGCCCAGCGAGTGGTACACGGCCGCCGCGGTGAGGCGGTCGCGGAAGGCGACGCGTCCCGCGCCGGGCCCCACGGGCGGGCTGAGCAGGCCCGCGCGGCACGCGTCGTCGAGTGCGTCCAGGGGCGAGGTGAGCGCGGCCAGGTGGGCCGCGTCCGCGAAGCGAGCGGGGCTGCCGAGGACGGCGCACGCCTCGGCGAGCCGCCGGGCCTCGTCGGCGCAGGCGCTCAACCGAAGGTGTACGACCGCTGCCCGGTCACGCGGGACAGGCAGCACGGTCGGCGGGTCGGACCAGGTCTCGTGCGGCGCCTCGCGCAGCAGGGCGGTGATGTCCGCGGCGACGCCCGCCGTGTGAAGGCACAGTTCCTGTGCGGCGGTGGGTGACAGGTCGACTCCCTGAAGCGCGGCCAGGCGTCGTACGTCGTGCGGTTGCAGCGGTTCGAGGTGGACGACGCAGCCCGGGAACTCCGCGAGGAACCGCGCCGTGTCCGCCTCGGCGACCGCGTCGTCGTCGACCAGGTGCACGGCGAGCACGGGCACGTCCGTCATCAGCCGCAGCGCGGATGCCAGACCGCGCAGTGAGGCCGCGTCGGCCCACTGGGTGTCCTCCACGACGATCAGCGCACACCGCCCTCCGGTCCGCCGCCGGGCCAGGGCCGACGCCAGCAGCTCGGCGAAGACCAGCGGGTCGGCCAGGCCGGGCGGCTCGGGCCGTGGCGCGTCTGGAGGGCGTGCGGTGCGCGTGCCTTCGTCAGGGCACCCGTCCGGCGACGGACCGGACACCGCCCGTTCGACGCTCCGCAGGAGTTGACCCGCCACCGCGCCGGCCCGGTCCGCCTCCCAGCGCAGACCGCGAACGCGCACCGTCAGTGTCTCGGGGTGCGCGGCGGCGAAGCCCTCGAGCAGCGTCCGCTTGCCGCTGCCCCGGGGGCCGCGCACGAGGAGGGCCGCCGGGCCGCCCTCGGCGACGGCGGCGTACGCGGACTCCAGCTCGGCCCGTTCCCGCTCCCGGCCCACCGCATCGGCGGGCCTGTCCGGGCCGTCGGGGTGTGTCCGGTCGGGGCTGTGCATGAGGCGGACGCTACGCGAGGCTGTGGCGCCGGCACCAGCGGGCACTTGCGTCACCCCAGGTCGCCGCCCGCCACGGGAAGGACGGTTCCTGTGATGTACGACGCCTCGTCGGAGGCGAGGAACAGGATCGCCGCCGCCTGCTCGGCCAAGGTTCCGTAGCGCTTCATCAGTGACGATTCGACGGTCTGGTCGACGATCTGCTGGTACCAGTCCCGTTCCTGCTCGTCTCCTGCCGCCGGGCCACGGGCGACGCGGCGCGGGGGCGCCTCGGTGCCGCCCGGCGCGGTGGCGACGACGCGCACACCGTACGGTGCGGCCTCCAGCGCGAGGGCGGCGGTGAGGGCGTTGACCCCGCCCTTGGCCGCCGCGTACGGCACGCGGTTGATGCCCCGGGTGGCGACCGAGGACACGTTCACGACGGTGCCGGAGCGCTGGGCGAACAGGTGCGGGAGGACGGCACGGCAGGTCCACAGGGTCGGGAGGAGGGAGCGGCGGATCTCGGTCTCGATCTCCTGCGGGGCGTAGTGCTCATAGGGTTTGGCCCAGATGGTGCCGCCGACGTTGTTCACGAGGACGTCGATCCGGCCGAGCCGGTCGAGCGCCTGGGCGACGGCCGTCTCGGCGCCCTCGTACGCCTCCAGGTCGGCGACGACGGACTCGGCCTTGCCGCCGGCCGCGGTGATCTCCCCCGCCACCTCGTGGACGAGTTCCGCGCGGTCGACGAGGACGACATGGGCGGACTCAGCCGCGAGGCGGCGGGCCACGGCCTCACCGATGCCCTGGGCCGCGCCGGTCACCACCGCGGTCCGTCCGGCGAACCGGCCCGCGTACACGTGGCCGCTCATCGGCCCGCCCCCACCAGGTCGGCCGCCGCGACGGCTGGTGTGAACTTCTCGTGGTGGAAGTGCGCGGGCTCGACGCCGAGTGCGTCGATGTGTGCGCGCACGGCCTCGACCATCGCGGGAGGACCGCACAGATACACGTCGCAGTCGCCGCCGTGCAGCCCTTCGGCGCCGAACAGGGCTGTCACGTAACCCTTGTTGGCGGCCGTGCTCGACTCGTCGGCGACGCAGTACTCGAAGGTGAAGCCTGGCAGCACAGCCGCGGCGTCGGCGAGGGTGTCGAGGTGGACGAGATCCTGGTCGGTGGTGACTCCGTACAGGAGATGGACGGGGTGTGCGGGAGGGGAGCCCGCCGCGGCCAGTGTCTCCAGCATGGACAGGAGCGGGGCGAGGCCGGTCCCGCCCGCCAACAGCAGTGCCGGACGGGCCAGTTCACGCAGGAAGAAGCCGCCCATGGGACCTGTGAGGGTCACCCGGTCGCCGGCCTGGGCCCGTTCGGTCAGATACGTCGACATGGCCCCGCCCTCGACGACGCGCACCAGGAACGAGACCTGCTCCTGAGCGGGCCCCGTGCTGAAGGAGTACGCGCGGCTCTCGCCGTCCGTGCCGGGCACACCGACGTTGACGTACTGGCCGGGCAGGAAGCCGAGGGCGGCCCGGTCGTCGACGGCGAGGGTGATGCCGACGGTCGTCGGCGTATGCCGGTCGACGGCCGTGACGGTCGCGGCGTGCGTGGCCGGTCCCGTCTTGCAGGCGGCCGACGTCGTGGGGATGCGCAGCACGAGGTCGCTGCGCGGGGTCATCTGGCACGGCAGGCAGTAGCCGCGCGCCGCCTCGTCGTCGGTGAGCGCCTCGTCGATGTAGTCGCCGCCGTCGTAACTGCCGGACTCGCAGTACGACTTGCAGGTGCCGCAGGCGCCGTCGCGGCAGTCGAGCGGGATGTTGATGCGGGCCTTGTAGGAGGCGTCGGCGACGGTCTCGGCCGGTTCACAGGTGATGAACCGGGTGGTGCCGTCCTCGAAGCCCAAGGCGACCTGGTAGCCCATGTTCGTTCTCGATTCGGGGAGTTGACTGACGGGTGCGGGGGCCGGCGCGGCGCCGTTCACAGGTGGTAGATGTCGACCACGTGGTGGATGAAGTCGTTTTTGAGGACGACCTTCTTGCGGCGGATGACCGGGGCGGGGCCCGACAGGTCGAGCGTGTAGTACGAGGTGCCGAAGTACGTGTCGGTGTGCTGGTATCGGTAGTAGAGCGTGAACCAGTTGAAGCGCACGTCGAGCAGTTCGCCGTCCGCGCCGCCGCGGCCGGTGATCTCCACGTTGGTGATGTTGTGGCCGGTGCGCGGTTCGGGCAGGCTCGTGGCGCTGGAGCGGTCGGTACGGATGCGGAAGACCCGGTCCTCCAGACCCGCCCGGTTCGCGTAGTAGATCAGGGAGATCTCGGTCTGCGGGTCGCGGGTCAGTTCGTCGTCGTCGGCCCAGGCCGGCATCCAGAACTCGGCGTCAGGGTGGTAGCACTCCAGCCAGCGCTCGAACTCACGGTCGTCCAGATACCGGGCCTCCCGGTACAGGAACTGTCGTACGGATTCCAGGAGTTGGACATCTTCGGACTGCTTCGCGGCACTCCCGACCGGCACGGTGGACGTCGTCATCGCGCGCCGCCCCCTCGCTCGTTGCGCATCGTCCCGGCCGGCGCGTCCTCGGCGGCGAGCGCCGCGTTCATGGTGTCCAGCCAGTAGCCGTGCTGGACGGGGTAGAGGCCCTCGTCCTCGGTGCGGACACCGCTCGCGATCGGACTGATGCCGAGCTTGCGGGCTTCGTCGTCGGGGCCGTCGATCCAGTGGGCGGCGCCACGGCTGAGGTCGTTCCACGGAGCGGCGGTGGCCTGGTAGGTCTTCTGACAGGAGCGGAATTCCTCCAGGTCGTCGGGGGTGGCCATCCCGGTCGCGTTGAAGAAGTCCTCGTACTGGCGGATGCGGTTCGCGCGGGCCTCGGCGCTCTCCCCCTTGGGGGCGATGCAGTAGATGGTGACCTCGGTGCGGTCCACGGACAGCGGCCTCAAGTGCCGGATCTGGGAGCTGAACTGGTCCATCAGGTAGACGTTCGGGTACAGGCACAGATTGCGTGACACGCCGATCATCCAGTCGGCGCGGGCCTGACCGTACTTCTCGACGAGTTCGTCGCGGCGCTCGTTCAGGGGGCGGTTGGCGGGGTCGAGCCACTCGGTCCACAGGAGCAGGTGTCCGTGGTCGAAGGAGTAGAAGCCGCCGCGCTGTCTGGACCAGCCTCCGGCGTCCATGTTCCTCGTGTCGTTCTTCGACTCGCCGGACGTGCGCCGCGCGGTGGTGGCCGCATAGTTCCAGTGGGTGGCGGACACGTGGTAGCCGTCGGCGCCGTTCTCGGCCTGCAGCTTCCAGTTCCCGTCGTAGGTGTACGTCGAGGAGCCGCGCAGCACCTCAAGGCCCTCCGGGGACTGGTCGACGATCATGTCGATGACCTTGGCGGCGTCACCGAGGTGGTCCACGAGCGGCTTGACGTCCGGGTTGAGGCTGCCGAAGAGGAATCCCCGGTAGTTCTCGAAGCGGGCCACCTTCGTCAGGTCGTGCGAACCGTCCTTGTTGAACTGCTCGGGGTATCCGGCGTCCCGCGGGTCCTTGACCTTGAGGAGCTTGCCGGCGTTGTTGAACGTCCAGCCGTGGAAGGGGCAGGTGAAGGTGGTCCGGTTGTCGGTCTTGCGGCGGCACAGCATCGCGCCGCGGTGACTGCAGGCGTTGATCAGCGCGGTCGGCTCACCATCCTTCTTGCGCGAGACGACAACCGGCTGACGGCCCATGTACGTCGTGAAGTAGTCGCCGATCTCCGGGATCTGGCTCTCGTGCGCGAGATAGATCCAGTTCCCCTCGAAGACGTACTTCATCTCCAGCTCGAAGAGCTGCTCGTCGGTGAAGGCGCTGCGACGCAGGCGGTACACCCCGTTTCCGGGATCCTCCACCAGCGCCTCGCTCAGCACGCTGCGCGCCGCTGCCCAGGTTTCGGTCATGGCTCCTCCTGATGCCCGGCGAGGTGCCGCCCGCCGGCACGGCTCATCGGGTGCTCAGCACCATGGCAGGGCCTGGGGCGGGCCACCCCGGACATTTGCCCAGTCCCCACCCAGGGTGCTTTTCATATGCAGCACATACGGATCATGCTGAATTCGGTATTTGTGCCCTCTGAATGACCGCTCCTACGCTGTGCTGCATCGACGAAGGTGCGGACCGTCCAAGCTCCAAGCGCCCCAAGTCGCCGGCGCGGTCAGCGCTGTCTGTGCTTCACGCGCCGTCTGCGCATTTCGCGTTGTCTGCGCGTCCCCTCGTCCGTGGAGGCCCTCATGGAACTGCGCCATCTCCGGTACTTCGCCGCTGTCGCGGAGACTCGGCACTTCGGCCGGGCCGCCGAACGGCTGCGCATGGCTCAGCCGCCGCTCTCCCAGGCGATCCGGCAGCTGGAGGCGGAGCTGGGGGTCGCGCTGTTCCACCGCACCACCCGCCAGGTCGGCCTGACCGGTGCGGGCGAGGTCTTCCACACCGACGTCGTCCGCATCCTGCGCTCCGTCGACGAGGCGGCCGCCCGGGCCAGACGGTTCGCGCAGGGCGCCGAGGGCATCCTGCGCATCGGCCTGACCGGTTCGGCCGGCTACCGGCATCTGCCGGAGCTCGCCCGGACCGTCAAGCGTGAACTGCCCGGGGTGGCCCTGGAGGTGCACACCGAGATGTTCACTCCGGCCCAGGAGGCGGCGCTCTCCGAGTCGCGCCTGGACATCGGGGTGCTGCGGCCGCCGGTGCGGGGCGAGGGCATCACCTGCCGCGACATCGCGCAGGAGCCGCTCGTCCTGGTGCTGCCGGAGGACCACTGGCTCGCCGAGTCACCCGAGGTGCCGCTGGAGCGGCTGCGCGGCGAGGACTTCATCATGTACGCCGCCACGTCCCGCTCCATCGTCAGCGACGCGGTGATCAGCAGCTGCCTGACCGCCGGTTTCCATCCGCACACCGCCCACGAGGTGACGGAGACGTCCACGGCTCTCGCCCTGGTCGCCGCCGGTCTGGGGGTGGCGCTGCTGCCCGACTCGGTGCGGTCGGTCAGCCGGGACGGAGTGGTGTTCCGGCCGGTCCCGGACGCCCAGCGGGTCCGCCTCGCCCTCGCCTGGCGCACGGGCGACACCTCGCCGCTGCTCGCGGCCGTCCTCGCGGCCCTCACGGCGGCCGACGCCTTCCCCACCGGCGACGCTTCCCCGGACGTCACCGCCCCCAACGGGGCCGGTGCACAGAATCACAGAGGAACCACGTGAAGATCACCGCAGTGGAGGCGATCCCCTTCGCCATCCCTTACCGAAAGCCGCTGAAATTCGCCAGCGGCGAGGTGCGCACCGCCGAGCACGTCCTGGTGCGGGTGCACACCGACGCGGGTCTCACCGGCACGGCCGAGGCACCGCCCCGCCCCTTCACCTACGGCGAGACGCAGGCGTCCATCGTCGCCGTGATCCGGCAGATCTTCGAGCCGCAGCTGCTCGGCATGGCGCCCACCCGTCGCGAGGCCGTGCACGCCAAGCTGAACCGTACCGTCGCCAACCCGACGGCGAAGGCCGCGATCGACATGGCCCTGTGGGACATCATCGGCCAGGCCGCCGGCCTTCCTGTCAGCGAACTCCTTGGCGGATACGGCGATTTCATGACCGTGTCCCACATGCTCGGCTTCGCTCCCCCTCCGGCCATGGTCGAAGAGGCGCAGCGCGTACGCGACACCTACGGCATCACGACGTTCAAGGTGAAGGTCGGCCGCCGCCCCTACCTGCTCGACGTCGACGTGTGCCGGGCGCTGCGCGAGGCGTTCGGCGACAGCGTCGACCTGTACGTCGACGGCAACCGCGGCTGGACCGCCTCCGAGTCGGCCCGCGCCCTGCGGGCGATGGACGACCTCGACCTCACCCTGGCCGAGGAACTGTGCCCGGCCGACGACGTGCTCGGCCGGCGATGGCTCGTCGAGCGCTGTCCGATCCCCTTCGTCGCCGACGAGAGCGCCACCCGCCCCGGCGAGGTCACGCGCGAACTCCTCGGCGGCTCGGCCACCGCCATCAGCATCAAGACGGCCCGCACCGGCTTCAGCCACTCCCAGCGCGTGCTGTTCGAGAGCGAGGGCCTCGGCGCCGAGGTGGTGATGGGCAATCAGATCGACGGCCAGATCGGCTCGTTGTGCTCCGTCGCCTTCGGCTCGGCCTTCGAAGCCACCTCGCGCCGCGCGGGCGAGCTCTCCAACTACCTCGACATGAGCGACGACCTGCTCGCTGAACCTCTGGAGATCCGCGACGGGACGCTGCGGGTGCGCGAGGGCGCGGGCCTGGGCATCGAACTCGACCCCGAGAAGCTGACGCGCTACCGCCTGGACGACTGAACTCCCCTGCATCAACTACGAATTGACCTGATCCCCCTTGTGACAGGAGCCGTATCATGACCACGTTCACCGAAGCCGAGCAGGCGCAGGCCACCGCCGCCGCGTCCGGGAACGCCGCCACCGCCGCGTTCGCCCAGAAGGCCCGCTCCGGCGCGGCCGGCAGCCAGGACCGCGTCGACACCCTCGCGTCCGAACTCATCACGTCCGTCCACGACATCATCCGCCGCCACAAGGTCACGTACGCCGAGTACGACGCCCTCAAGGCATGGCTGATCCAGGTCGGCCAGGACGGCGAGTGGCCGCTCTTCCTCGATGTGTGGATCGAGCACGTCGTCGAGGAGGTCGCCAACGAGAACCGCGAGGGCTCCAAGGGCACCATCGAGGGCCCCTACTACGTGCCGGACTCCCCGGAGCTGCCCGCCGAGGCGACCCTGCCCATGCGCCCCGACGAGAAGGGCACGCCGCTCCTGTTCCAGGGCCGGATCACCTCGGTCGACGGCACTCCCCTGCCCGGCGCGACGATCGAGATGTGGCACGCCGACGACGACGGCTTCTACTCCCAGTACGCCCCCGGTCTGCCCGAGTGGAACCTGCGCGGCACAGTCGTCGCCGACGCCCAGGGCCACTTCAAGATCCACACGATCGAACCGGCCCCCTACCAGATCCCCACCGACGGCGCCTGCGGCAGCCTCGTCTCCGCCGCCGGCTGGCACGCCTGGCGCCCGGCCCATCTGCACCTCAAGGTCGCCGCCGAGGGCCACCAACTCATCACCACGCAGCTCTACTTCAAGGGCGGCAACCACGTGGAGGACGACATCGCACAGGCCGTGAAGCCGGAGCTCGTCCTCAGCCCCTCCCCGGCCAGGACCGGCGAGGGCAACGAAGTGACGTACGACTTCGTGCTCGACCCCGCCTGACGGACCCACGCCCCGGGGGCCCCGCCTCCGGGGCGCGTGCCCGCCCCGCCCCGTAACTCAAGGAGCCCGCCGTGCTGTTCGCCGTCAAGATGGACGTCCGCATACCCAACGATCTCGACCCCGACGTCCGAGCGGACACGATCGCCCGCGAGAAGACGTACTCGCAGAAACTCCAGCGCAAGGGTGTCTGGCCGCACATCTGGCGCTGCGTGGGCCAGTATTCCAACCTCAGCGTCTTCGACGTACGGGACAACGACGAGCTGCACGACATCCTGTGGGGCCTTCCCCTCTTCCCGTACATGGAGATCGAGGTCACGCCCCTGGCGCTGCACCCGTCGGACATCGCCGCGAAGGCCGAGGCCGTCTGATGGACGAGATGGTCGCCAAGATTGGTGCTGGGGTTCACCTCCCGGAGCTGGTCCAGGGACCCCGCGTGGCTCGGCCTCATCTCCTGCACCATGTGCTCGACGGTCCACCCAGCGCTCCGCCGCTCATCCTCGGCCCGTCGCTCGGCACGTCCCTGCGCGTGTGGAGTCCGCTGCCGGCCGATCTCGCACGGTCCCACCGCGTCCTGCGCTGGGACCTTCCGGGACACGGGGGTTCGCCCGCGGACCTCCTTCCGCCCGACGGCACGGCGAGCGTCGCCGCACTCGCGGCACATGTGTTGCGGCTCGAGGACGCGCAGGGGTGGGCGTCGTTCGCGTACGCCGGCATCTCGTTGGGCGGGGCGGTCGGGGCCCATCTCGCGATCCACCACCCGGAACGTGTCACCTCGCTCGGACTGGTCTGCTCCTCCGCGTGCTTCGGGCCGCGGGAACCCTGGCAGGCACGTGCCGCCCTTGTGCGCCGCGCGGGCATCGGGCCGGTCCTCGAGACCAGCCCAGGCCGCTGGTTCGCCGATCCGGGAACCGCCGAAACCCCTCTCGGGTGCGCCCTGTTGGGGGACCTGGCCGCAACCGACCCGGTCGGCTACGCGGCGTGCTGCGACGCCCTCGCCGCCTACGACCTGCGGCCCGACCTGGCCCGCATCACCGCTCCCACGCTTGTCGTCGGCGGCTCCCTCGACGTCGCCACCCCCCTCGCTCACGCCCGGGAACTCGCGGACGGGATCGCCGGTGCCACCCTGCAGACATGCGCCGTCGGGCATCTCGCGATCGAGCAGCCCGAGGCTGTCGGCGCGGCGCTGAGAACCCACCTCCGCGCGGCGGACTCCCGGCACGGGCACTTGGGCCCCGGCACGGCCGAGGTATCAGGTTCTGCCGGCATGCCGGAAGACCCGGAGTGGAATTGACGTAGTGGGCACAATGGGTGCAACTGGCTTGCCCAGTAGATGCGTTCAGACTGGTGGTAATCATTCGATCCCGATTCCGATACCTTCCGAATTACTGCCGGGATCGGCTCAATGAGTGCCTTTCCCTGACCGGACCGGCGTGCTGTGGCAACGGCCGGATCCAAGCCTGTATCTCTTCATCGTCACGCGAGGCGACGAAAGGCTGGAGACGATGGTTGGGCGACGGAGATTCCTCATGGCCGGTGCCATGGGCGGTGCGGCCCTGCTTCCACGGGGCACGGGAGGACGGGCGTATGCATCCGACGGTCACGGTCACGGGTCAGCGTCTGCGGACACGTCGATTCCGCACACCCCCAAGCTGAAGAAATTCGTTGACCCGCTGCCCATCCCGAGGACGGCCGTCTCGGATCCGTCCGTCTATCCGGGCGCCGACTTCTACGACATCACGATGCGGCCGGGCAAATGGCAGTTCCACCGGGATCTCGGACCGGCCACGGTGTGGGGCTACTGGGCCGCGAACCCACACAACCCCCGCAAGCCGATCGGCATGGGCTACCTGGGGCCGACCCTCAGCGTGACCAAGGACCACCCGACCGTCGTCAAGTACCGCAACCACCTGCCGACCACCCACCTGTTCCAGTTCGTGATCGACATGATTCGCGAAGGGAACGGCCAGCTCACCCCGACCCCTCCGCCTCCCTACAAGCCCATGCAGCCGTTTCCCGCGAACGTCAACGTGTGGAACGTCGTACACCAGCACGGCGGTTTCACGGCGCCACAGTCCGACGGCATGCCGATGCAGTCGTTCAGCCCGAAGGGCATCCACGCCGAGTCCTACACCACCCTGGACCCGAGTCGGGTCAAGCCCAACGAGGCGATCTGCGCCTATACCAACCACGACCGCTCCTGCATGCTCTGGTATCACGACCACGCCATGGGCATGACCAGCGTCAACGTCTATGCGGGCCTTGCCGGTCTCTACTTCATCCGCGACCCCGCCGACGATCGGCTCGGGCTGCCGCACGGCGAATTCGAGGTCCCCCTCATCCTGCAGGACCGGACCTTCAACCCGGACGGCTCGCTCGCGTACACCATGACCCTGCAGGAAGGCGAGGACACTCCCGTCGTCAACGGGAAGGCATATCCCTTCCTGGCGGTGGAGCAGCGACGCTACCGGCTGCGCATTCTCAACGCTTCGAACGAGCGCTTCTGGCGACTGAGGTTCGACGTCCCCCGGGACGTACTGCCCCAGCCCGTCCTGCCGTTCTGGCTGATCGGCACCGACGGCGGCCTCCGGGCCCCGTTGCCCATGCTGAACTTCCTGATCTCGCCGGCCGAGCGCTACGACCTGATCGTCGACTTCAGCCAGATGCCCGTGGGCACGAAGATCAAGCTGACGAACTACAACGCGCCCGTGCACTTCCCCGACGGCTCCGGACCGGAAATCTCGGAAGTCATGGAGTTCCATGTCACCAAACCGTCGTCTGGTGGCGGAGACAGGTCGACGCCGCCCATGAAGCTCGAACTGCCGACGACCGCACCTATCGAGGTGAAGTCGCACACCCGCCGGCGGGAATGGGTCCTGTACCAGCACGAGCTCTTCGGCACCATGACGTTCAACGCGGTGCCGTTCATGGAGCCGTCCGAGGACTTCATCAAGGCGGGCTCGACCGAGATCTGGGAGTACATCAACCCCAATCACGACGCCCACCCGATGCATGTCCACCTCGTCAACTTCCAGGTGTTGAACAGGCAGCCGATCGACGCGGCCGGCTACCAGGATCAATACGAGAAGTGGATTTCCGGTGGCCGCAAACCGGAGGACAGGCCGGTGTTGGCAAACTACCTCACCGGTCCGCCGATTCCGCCGGACCCGGACGAGATGCTGTCCCGCAAGGACACGGTCAAGTCCTATCCGGAGACGGTGACCAGAATCGTCATCAATGAATTCGATCCGCCGACGGAAAGGATCGCGGGGCTACCGGGAAGCGGCACCGAGTTGCCGGCCACGTATGTCCACCACTGCCACATCCTCGAGCACGAGGACGACGACCTGATGCGCCCGTGGACGATCGTCCACCCCGACGACCACAGCGGTGGCGGCGACAACAGCGGCAACCACGGCTACGGCGACTGACGGAACCGATCGACCGCGTGTGCCGGTCCGCGCCCCAGGGGCCCGGACCGGCACCGACGCCGATGAGTTCCGGCCGGGTCACAAGTCTGTTCTGGTGACCGCCCTGGCACGGGGCGCCGTACGACGCTGCCCGGCACGAGACACCACGGAGGACTCCATGACGACCTCGCCCAGCGACCCGGCCAGCACGCTGCCCGGCCGGCCGGCCGTCGTCGACCTGGCCACCTGGCAGGCCGCACGTGACGAGCTTCTGGTCCGCGAGAAGGCGCACACCCGCGAGGGCGACGCCATCGCCGCGGCCCGTCGCCGGCTGCCGATGGTGGAGCTCGACGGGACGGTCGAGGTCGTCGGACCCGACGGCCCGGTCCCGTTCCTGGACCTGTTCCAGGGCCGCGACGAGCTCGTGGTGTACAAGCACATGTGGTACGACGGCGCGCCGCCCCAGGGGCAGTGCGAGGGCTGCACCACCACGGCCTGGCACATGAAGGATGCCATCTACCTCAACGCACGCGGCGTCTCGTTCGCCATCTTGACCACGGGCCCGTGGGACGAGGTGGCCTCCTTCGTCGAGTTCATGGGCTACACCCAGCCCTGGTACTCGGTGCGCGATGTGGAGGAGCCGGTCGGCGGAGAGATGGGATACCTCACGTGCTTCGTGCGCGACGGCGACCGCGTCTTCCTCACCTACTCCACGACCGGCCGTGGCAACGAGCCGATCAACGGGTCCCTCGGCCTGCTCGACATGACGCCCTACGGCCGCCGCGAGGGGTGGGAGGACAACCCCGAGGGCTGGCCCGAGGCCGCTGAGGCCGGCTCGCCGGTGGGCGGGCACGGCTCGCCGATCTGCTGGTACTGGCGCACGGACGCCGACGGCGTCGCCACCTGGGGCCCGACCGGCCGCCCCGTACCGCAGTGGACCCGCCCCGGCGCGACACCCATGGACACCCTCGGCCGGCACGGCGACCACCACTGATCGCAGAGTCCTGGATCCTCCATGAGCGCTCAGAGCCTGTCAGCGCGCCGCGCGGGCCGTGTGGGCGAGGTCCATGTCCGTGGTCTCCGGGGCCAGGAAGTGGGAGACCAGGCCGCCGAGCGCGAGTACGGCCGCGCCGACCAGCAGGACGAATCGCGGGCCCACGTGTTCCAGCCCCATCGGCAGCAGGAACGTACCGATCGCGGCGCCCACCCGGCTGATGGCCGCGGCGAATCCGACACCAGTGGTGCGCAGCGCGGTGGGAAAGACCTCCAGCGGGTACACCGCCGTCAGCGCGCTGGACGCCGCGTTGAGGAAGATGAAGAACAGGAAGCCGCCCACCACGACGGGCGTGACGTGCGGCCACACCGCCACGAGGGCGAGACAGACCGCGGTGATCCAGAACGGGGGGATCAGGAGCTTACGGCGGCCGATGCGCTCGACCACGAGGCAGCCGAGCGTCACACCCGCGACCGCGGTGAACGCGTAGACGAGGAGTGCGGCGACCGCGTTGTCGCCCATGTTCAGAGCCTCGAACACCTCGCTCCAGAAGGCGCCGATCGCGAAGTACGGCAAGACCAGCGCCGCCCAGAACGTGCCGGCGAAGACGGTCGCGCGCAGGTGCTTGCGGCTGAACAGGGCCCGGAATCCCGCCTGTTCACCGCTGTCGGCGAGTTCGGCGTCCGCGTCGAGCTCGATGCCGTACCGCTCGATGAGGGTCTGGGCCTCCTCGGTGCGGCCCTTGCTGAGGAGCCAGCGCGCCGACTCCGGCACGCCCCCGCGCAGTGCCAGACAGACGACGGCGACGACCGCGCCGCTGGACAGGGACCAGCGCCAGCCGCCGTCCAGCTCGGCGAGCAGGGCGCCGACCACGGTCGCCAGGGCGTATCCCACGTACCAGCTGATCTCCAGGCTGCCGAGCAGTCGGCCGCGGCCCTTGCTGGGGGCGTACTCGGACAGCAGGGGCGCGCCCACCGCGTACTCGCCGCCGATCGCCAGACCCATCACCAGGCGGATCAGGAAGAGTTGGGTGCCGTCCGCCACGAAGAACTGAGCCACCGAGCTGATCAGGAAGATCAGCATGTCGACCATGAAGACGGGGCGGCGCCCGAACCGGTCGGCGAGCCGGCCGAAGACCGGTCCGCCGAAGAAGATGCCGATCAGCGGGGAGGCTCCGACCAGGCCCTGGGCGACCGTGCCCAGGTGCAGGTCGGCCGTGAGCGCGGTCATCGCCATGCCGATGCCGCCGATGACGTAGCCGTCGAGGCCCTGGCCCAACTGGGTCGCGGTCTTCAGGCGGAAGTGCAGCCGGGCCCGGTCGCGGGGGCTGCCCGCCGTGGGCGCGCCGTGGGGGCGTTGGGAGACAGGCGTCATTGCCATGGGGACTCCGTAGGTCGTGGGGCGGGACGGGGTCGGGCTCTAGAGGGTGGGCCAGTCCAGGGCTACGTACTTGGTCTCCAGGAACGCCTCGATTCCCTCGCGGCCTCCCTCCCGGCCGATGCCGGACTGCTTGACGCCGCCGAAGGGGGCGGCCGGGTCGGAGATCAGGCCGCGGTTGAGGCCGACCATCCCGGCCTCCAGGCGCTCGGCGATCCGCAGGCCGCGGGCCAGGTCGCGGGTGTAGACGTACGAGGCGAGGCCGTACCCGGTGTCGTTGGCGGCGGCGAGCATCTCCTCCTCGTCGGTGAACGTGACGATGGGGGCGACCGGGCCGAAGACCTCGGTGTGCAGAATCTCGGCGTCGGCGGGAACGTCGGTGAGGACGGTGGCCGGGTGGTACCAGCCGCCGTCGGCGGGGACCTCGCCCTGCGCGGCGATCCGTGCGCCGCGGCGCACGGCGTCCGTGACGAGGCCGGTGATCCGTTCCACGGCCGTCGGGTTGATCATCGGGCCGAGGGTGACGCCCTCGGCGAGGCCGGGGCCGGCCTTGACCGCACGCATCGCGGAGCCGAACTTCTCGGTGAACTCCGCGGCGACGTCGGCGTGCACGTAGAAGCGGTTGGCGGCGATGCAGACCTCTCCGCCGCCGCGCATCTTGGCGTCCATCGCCCCGCGTACGGCGGCGTCGACGTCCGCGTCGGCCAGAACCACGAACGGGGCATTGCCACCGAGTTCCATCGTCATGTTGACGACGTGGTCTGCGCACTGGCGGAGCAGGACGCGGCCGGTGGCGGTGGAGCCGGTGAAGGAGAACTTGCGCACGCGCTCGTCGTCCAGCCAGGCGGAGACCGTCTCGGGGGCGCGGTCGGTCGGCAGGACGTTGAGCAGCCCGTCGGGCAGTCCGGCCTCGGCGAGCAGCGCGGCAACGGCCAGCGCGGTCAGCGGCGTCTCGGGCGCCGGCTTGAGCAGTACGGGGCAGCCGGCAGCGAGGGCCGGGGCTATCTTGCGGGTGGCCATGGCGGCGGGGAAGTTCCACGGGGTGACGAACGCGGTGACGCCCGCCGGCTGCTTGATGACCACGTGCCGGAAGCCGCCGGCCGGTGCCTCGCCGAAGGCCGAGCCGACGCGCACGGCCTCTTCGGCGAACCAGCGGAAGAACTCGGCGGCATAGCCGACCTCCGCCTTGGCGTCGCGGTACGCCTTGCCGTTCTCCAGGGTGATGAGCCGGGCGAGGGCGTCGCTGTGCTCGTGCATCAGACGGAATGCGCCGGTGAGGATCTCGGAGCGGCGGCGGGGCGGGGTGCGCCGCCACCCGTCGGCCGCGGCCGACGCCGCGTCGAGGGCGGCAGCCGCGTCGGCGGCCGAGGCGGCGCCGACCTCGCGGACGACCTCGCCGGTGGCCGGGTCGTACACCGGGTACGTCCGGCCGTCGGACGCGGCGCGCCACTGCCCGCCGATCCACAAGTCCCCTTCTCCATAAGGCGACTTGATGATGCTTTCGATGGCGGTGTCGGTGTCCATGGACTGCTCCTTGCACCGGTCGCGGGCGCTCAGGGCGCACGGAACCGGCAGGTGGAAGAAAGTGTTGCCAAGCGGACCGGCACTGAAAGGGCGTGCCGAACGGCAGGCCCGGTGCGGGGCGGGGACGTCTCTGGGGTCTCTGTCCGTCGCGCTGGGGCCGGGATGCGAGGAATTTACGGGCCGCTGACCGCCGGGAACAAGACGTCCGCGGCGATCGGGACGCGAGTTGCGCTCAGCGCAACCGCTCCCTCGTGCTGCCGCTCACTGCCGGGGCTCCCAGCCGAGCTGGGCCGACACCTTGGCCGCGGCGGCCGAGGCGGCCCGTCCCGCGTGGTCGAGGCGCGCCGCGAATCGCTCGGTGGGCGCGGTGACGTTGAGCGCGGCCACGACCCGGCCGCGGAAGTCGCGCACCGCCGCCGAGACGCCGACCAGGCCGGCCTCGAACTCCTCGACCTCCCGGGCGAATCCCTCCGCCTCGGCCCGCCGGATGCGGGACCAGAGGTCGGGCACCGACACCTCTTCGGTGGCTCCGAAGCGCACATACAGCTCGTCGGGGCTCGCGCCCTCCAGGAGCACCGGCCCCGCGGAGGTGATCCAGGCGGGGCAGCCACGGCCCTCCCATTCGCGCAGCCGGTAGGAGTGCCCGGACACCGAAAGCAGGGTGCGCACCTCCCTATCGTGCAGCACGCACAGGTGCGTGGTCTCCTCCAGGTCCGCGGCCAGCCGGTGCATGACCGGCCCCGCCACCCGTACGACCCGGCTCTCCGAGGTCCGCGCGACCAGTGAGAACAGCCGCCAGCCCAGCCGGTACTCCAGGCTGTCGGGGTCCCGCTCGACGATGCCCTCGTCGGCGAGCGCCTTCAGCGCCCGGGACACCTGACTCTTGTCGCGCCCCACCAGCTGGGCTATGCGTACGACGCCGAGGCCACCGGTGCGGTGGGCCTCCGGCGAGCCGAGGGCTTCGAGGAGGTCGACGTCGCGGCGCAGGCCATGGCCCTGGCTGCGGACGGACCGGGGGACGTTCGCTTCGTTCACGCCCGCATCGTAAGGGCGTCGGCAGGCCGGGGAAGTGCCTGGTCAGAGTATGGTCACATCCGCAGTCGAGCGGACGTCACGCGGCGATCGAGCTGGGGATCACGCTGGGGTTGCCCCGGCGGTTGCGCTGAGGGTTGGGTGAGGGTTGCGCGCATCGCAACCCCGGTTTCGATTTCCGGTGCGGGCTTGCACGCCGGTCGCGCGGCGACCTAGTTTCACCGAGCAGCCAACCAGCAGCGGATACGTCCCGCCGGTGCGGCTACTTCTCGTGCCGCACGTCGGTACATCCCTCAACTCGTCCGGCGTGCCCGCCTGTTGGGCCCTTCACGCCCCTTGCCTGATTCCGCCCTGTCCCGCCCTGATCCTCGTACGGGAGCACCCTCATGTCCTTCGCCTCCACCTCTCTCATCGGTGAAGCCTTCGTCGGCGACGGCGTCAACGCCGCGCACACCAACATCGTCCTCGGCCACAAGGGCGGTCCGGTGGAGACCGCGTGGGCCACCGCCCTGGCCACGCCGAGCGCGGGCCACGTGCCGTTCATGACGGTCGTGCGCCCCTCGATGCCGGTGAAGCCACTGACTTTGTTCGTCAACAAGGCGGCCGCCGACGGGGAGTTGCACGAGCGCGCCACCTGGGGCTCGGCCCAGGCGGGCCTCGCACAGGGGGTCGCCGACGCCGTGCTCGACGGGACCGTCCCGGCCGGCGAGGCGGACGACGTGCTGATCATCGCCGCTATCTGGGTCAACCCGGGCATCGACGACCTGGACGAGTCCTTCCGCAACCAGCGGGTCGCCGCGCACCGGGCTCTGCGCGCCGCCGTCGAAGGCCTGCCGACTGCCGGGGACGTGCTCGACGCGGCGAAGGCCGGTGTCACCAACCCCTTCTACACGCCGTCGGCGCAGCAGCTCGCGGACTCGGAGCCGAAGGCCTGAGCATCCGGCCAACTCCCCACCCCCACACCAAAGTTACGGCACTCCCCTTACACCCTCGTACGCCGCTGCAGTAAGGAAAGATCATGAGGATCGGATTCATCGGTCTGGGCAACATGGGCGGCCACATGGCCCGTCATCTCATCCAGGCGGGGCACCAGGTGACGGTGCACGACACCCGCCCCGAGGCCGCCGCCGAACACGTGGCGCTCGGTGCCGCGTGGGCGGAGACCGCCGCTCTGTGCGCGAGCGACGCCGAGGTGCTGGTGACGATGCTGCCCAACCCGCGCATCGTCGAGGACGTACTGCTGCGCGGCGCGGTCGCCGAGGCACTGCCCGCCGGATCCCTGTGGATCGACATGTCGACGTCCACGCCGGCCGCCGCTGACCGGGTCGCCGCCGAGGTCCTCGACCGCCGCGGCGTGCGCCGTCTCGACGCTCCGGTGAGCGGTATGGCGCACGGCGCCAAGGCCGGGAAGCTGCAGATCTTCGCCGGCGGCTCCGACGCGGACTTCGCGGCGGCGCTTCCCGTGCTGGAGGTGATGGGCGACCCGGACCGCATCCTCCACGTCGGTCCGCTGGGCGCCGGTTACACGGTCAAGCTCATGATCAACCTGCTCTGGTTCACCCACCTCACCGCGTCCGCCGAGGTCCTGGCCATGGGCGTGAAGGCGGGCGTCGGCCTGGACACCCTGCGCAACGCGCTCCTGGCCAGCCCGGCGGCCTCGAACTTCCTCGAGAACGACATCATGTCCATCCTGACCCACGGGGACTACGACGACTCGTTCGCCATGGCACTCGCGTGCAAGGACCTCGGACTCGCAGTGGACCTCGGCCGCGACATCGGCGTCTCCACCGAACTGTCGGCCCTGGTGGAACAGATCTACCGCCGCTCCAAGGCCCAGCACGGCGACCTGGCGGGCGAGATGAGCCCGGTGTGCGCCTCTACGAGACCCTGGCCGGCCAGGAATTCCGGCTCCCGGCGACACAGGCACGGGAGGCGGGCACACCGGCGTCCGTGTGACCTGAGGAGCGGGGCGGCAAGAGGTAGAGCTTGGGCCCGGTGCGTGCCGGCCATGTCACCGGGCCCGAGCACCCTCTCGCCGATGCGCTTCTGGCCGGACTGCGTTCCAGCCGGTCCGCCTTGAGGGGCCTGCCCTACGCGTCCGGCACCCAGCTCCCGTGGAAGCCGAGTGGTACCCGGCCCGGAAGGTGGATGCGGGCCAGCGGGCGGGCGGTGAAGTCCTGGGCGGAGAGGATCACCAGGTCGCTCGCGCCGCGGTCGGGGTTGTGCACGTAGGACAGGAGGTATCCGTCGTCCTCGTCCCGCGCCCCGCGGCGTGGTACGAACACCGGCTCCCCTGCCGCCGCGCCGTCCGGGAATCGGTGCACCTGCCGGCTCCCGCGCAGCATGTCGTGCTTGACGAGGCAGTTGGTGAACTTGTCGTCCGGCGGCACGCCGTCGACCGTCTCGTAGGCGCGCCACATCGCCGCGGCGCTCGCCGCGTACGCGAAGCGGTGTCGCCGCGACACCAGGGACTCGTTGACGCGGGGGAACTCCTGCGGCAGGTCGTCGAGCCGGGTGCTGGTCACGCGGCCCGCGCGCAGGTCGATCGTCCAGCGGTCGAGTACGGGGGTGCCGGTCGTGGAGGGCCCGCCGTTGCCCCGGCCCGCGGCATAGAACGGCGCGGGCATGGTGGTGAGTTCCATGACGACGGTGTCACCCTGGTCGTAGGCGTTGAGCGTGTGCGAGTAGTACACCGGATCGATCTCGAACCAGCGGGTGGCGCCGCCGGTCCGCGGCATGACCCCTACCCGCATCGGGTGCTTCGCGTTCCAGACATAGGGCACGAGCGCGCCGGCCTCGGCGGCTGCCATGTCGAAGGTGATCGGTACGTCGACGATCACCACGTACTTCCCGGTCAGCGCGAAGTCGTGCATCATCGGCGCGTCCGCGACCGGGATCCTGGTGGTCCGTGCCACCCGGCCGGTCCCGTCGATGACGAGGTGCCGCACGTGGTCCCAGGTCGGGTAGTACGTCACGGCGTGCAGTTCGTCCGCCACTGCGTCGTACTTGGTGTGCGCGGTGAACGCACCCTCCAGCGTGGAGCGGAAGTCGTAGGGCCGCACCGTGTTCAGCTCACCGTCGAGTTCGTACGGCAGCGGCCCGCTCTCCTGGAGGGCAAGGATGCGCCCCTTGTACGGGATGACGTGTGTGTTGCAGGCGAAGTCGTCCGGCGGCACCTGGCCCGGGTACGGCTCGCCCAGTTTCCGTGCCACCAGTGAGGAGCGCACCCACCGGTTGCGGTACCACTCGGCGCGCCCGCCGCGCAGCCTCACCCCGTGCACCATGCCGTCCCCGAGCATCCAGTGGTGCGCCCGTGGGTCCTCGACACCCAAGGCGTTGGGGCCGGTACGCAGGTAGCGGCCGTCCAGGTCACGCGGCACCCGGCCGGACACTTCGAGGCCGAACGCGGTGAGCTCCTCGGTGACCGGTGCGAACGCACCCTCCAGGAACGGAGTCGTCTCCCCTCCCCCTGTCCCCGTGGCGCGGGTCGCGGCCTGCGCCTCGGTGGCGTACGGGCCGGGGCCGTAGCCTCGGACGACGCTGCCGGCGGCGGCGATTGCCGCTCCCTGGAGGATCCTTCGGCGTGTGTGACTGCTCATCGCTCTTCCCCGTCCTTGGCCGGTGCCCGGCGGCTCTTCGCCGGTGCTGGGAAAAGCCTGCCGCGCGGCCGACGGCCGGTCAGGTGGCCTGAGACCCGGGTGGGGGTGGTGCCGGCAACACCCCCACCAAGGTTCCTGACGAGACATCACTGCCGGGGTGGCCATGACATCGCCGCGTGGCGTACAGCGCGTTGTCTCAGCCGGGAACCTCAGCCGTGTCACGGCCGACCGGAACGTCACCCGTGTCGCGGCCCCCGGCCAGCCGCAGCGTCGCGACGGCTGCCAGCCCCGCCGCGATGCCGAAGGTGAGTGCGGCCGGGACGCCGGTGCCGAGAGCGGAGAACCGGTGCACAGGCCCGTACACGCCGGCCGTCTCGTCGATCGCCATGTGCAGCACCTGGCTCGCCAGCAGTGCCAGCACGGTTGCGCAGACCCCGCCCACCGCCATCGCCGGCACCGTGGTCCGTGTGAGCAGGCCGGGCAGCAGCCGCAGTGCCCACCACACAACGACCAGCATGAGCACGTCGACGGATCGGTACAGCAGCCAGTCCCCTAGCCCTGTGCCCCCGGGGCCCGTCCAGCCACCGAGCAGCAGCCACTGGCGCAGCAGGTCACCGGGCTCGGACAGCATTCCCGCGCCGCCGAACGAGGTCTGGATCCAGGCCGCCACCGATTGGTACGACAGGACCACCAGCGACAACGCGACCACCACGGTCCCGGCGCTCGCGGCCAGGCGGGCTGCGCGCGGCGGCACGCTTCGCCGGGGCAGCGGATCCTCACCCTTGGCGGTGACACGAGCCACGAGCACGGTGAGCACGGCGGTCAACAGCCCTGCGAACACTACGATCGGACCGCTCGACGCGATCGCACTCGACAGAGCCGGCAGGACCCGGTAGCTGCCGTGTCCCCTGGATGCGAGGAGCCACGGCGCGGAGACCGTCACGGCCAGCGTTCCGGCCACCGGGGCCCAGGCCCACAGTGCGAGCAGGGTGGCCGGTGTACGGCCCTGCGTCGGCGGAATCCTGCGGACCAGGAGCAAGGACCCGGCGAGGAAGATCACGAAGACCGCCACGAATCTGATCTGCATCGCGGTGCTGTACAGATCGGCGTAGCTGGTGGTTGCGCTCAAGCCCCCGCTTCCGCTCAACCCCGTGTTCGTGTCCACGGGTCCGCCGGACATCAGCTCCGCCGGGGGGTTGTACGACCAGGGTCCGAGCCAGCGTTGGAGTTCGCTCACCGACTGGGGGTCGAACACGCTCGTGGTGCCGCGCAGTTGCAGTGCCTGCGTGCTCGCCCCCGCCCACCACAGCAACAGCGTGATGATCACGCCTCCGACCAGTGCCGGTATCACCGCGCGCCGATATGTCATGTGTCGTCCCCCACCTTGGCCCTACAGCCGTACGTGCTGCGATCAGCGGAAGAATAAGGGGTGGTGGTGTCTTCTAGGACCGCGTAGGAAAGGTGCACCTCCGGGTCGGGAACTTGCCGTCCCCGTTGCACGTTGCGGTGGACGACCTGATCGTTTGACGAATGACACGACGGCCGCGCCGTCGTCGGGGGAAGTGAGCAACCATGGCCATGGTGGGGCTGTTCTGGATCACCGGAGGCGACGTGTACGTGGGCGCGAAGCCGTCCGGTCTGGCTCCTGGGGTGCGCCTGACCCCCGAGGGCGTGGTGGGCCTCGGGGATCGGCAGTCGACCCTCTGCCTGTGGGCGGACGTGACGGCCCTGACGGTGGCGGACGTCCCCGTGAAGTCCCTGATGCGGCAGGTCGGCGTGGTCAAGGACCTGGCCCTGAGCGCGGTGACGGAGCTGGCCCTGCCCGTGAGCTCCGGCCGGGTGGACGAGGCCCCGCCGTTGATGACCGTGCGTGTCGAATCATCCGGCGGCCACCACGAGTTGGCGGCCCACGTCGCGGCGGCCGTCGGCTACCCCCAGACCGAGGTCGACCTCTCCCACGCCCTCCTGTCCCGCTTCACGGAGGGCGCCGCGACGATGGAGACGACGCTGGCGGCGATGTCGGAGTGGGGCCGTGCGTGGGAAGGCGGATCGCCTCGGAGCTCGCAGCGGGAGCAGCTGTTGCGGGAGTGGGCGGCCTAGGGTCTTTCGTTTGGATCAGGCCGGGTCAGGGAGCGGGGGCATGGGGGTGCCCCCTGCTCGAGCGCAGTCGAGAGCTTGGGGGAGCGTGCATCGCAAGG
>NZ_JBWKIS010000014.1:0-209506 GCF_056432625.1 Streptomyces sp. NPDC045026 | reverse complement strand
GATCGGCACTGGTCATTTTCAGGCAACTTCCTGGAGGCTTATCCGAGTCCGAATGTCACTCAGCGTGTCCCTTTCACGGAAAGTGAGCCAGAACCGTTTGAAGTGAACGAAGCCACGGCCCAGCCGGCCAGGTCGGGGCGGCAGGTGGGCGTGGGCGAAGCGCGGCCAGCGGGCCTCGCAGTGGAAGCCCAGCATCGCCTGGGCCACGGCCAGGGTGACCAGTTCCGCGTCGGTCAGCTTCGGCGGACGGCCACGCCACCGCGAGGTCTTCAGGCGGTCGTCGATGTACACGTTGAGGTAGCGGGGCTACGGAGCCGACCGTCACACGCTGGCTTGGGCAGGCCCCTGGGTGGGCGTCAGGCAGTCCAGACCCGTCACGCAACCGGTGTCGGGACGGGAGCGCGGGGAACCGGTGGGGCTGCGTGCTCGGCCCACACGATCTTCCCGGTGGGGGTGAAGCGGGTGCCCCATCGCTCGGCGAACTGGGAGACGAGGAAGATTCCGCGGCCGCCTTCGTCCATGGTCGTTGCGTAGCGCAGGTGTGGGGAGGTGCTACTGCCGTCGCTGACCTCCATCACCAGGTTGGTCTCGTGCAGAAGGCGCAGGTGGACAGGGGGTGTCCCGTAGCGGATGGCGTTGGTGACCAGCTCGCTGAGGATCAGTTCGGTGGCGAATGCCGTCTCCCCCAGGTTCCAGTCGGCCAGCTTCGCGAGCACCTCGGCGCGCACGGCAGGCACTGCGGCCGGAGAGGCTGGAATGTCCCATTCGGCGATGCGGTCGCGTGGAAAGGCGCGGGTGCGGGCAATCAGGAGAGCGGCGTCATCGACTGGACGGGCGGGCAGCACCGCCTCCAGGACCGTCTGACACGTTTCCTCCGGGTCGAGGCCGGCGCCGGAGAGCGCGTCGCACAGCAGGTTCAGGTCGGCTCCGACGCCGCGGGGGCGGTCCTCGATGAGTCCGTCGGTGTAGAGCACGAGCTGCGTGTTCTCCGGCAGCCGCCGCTCGACGGCCTCGAAGCGCGCGCCGCCTACACCGAGCGGCGGGGCCACCGGCAGGTCGACGATCTCCACACGGCCGTCCGGATAGGCGATGGCGGGCGGAAGGTGACCGGCCGTTGCCATCGTGCAGATACAGGAGACCGGGTCGTAGACCGCATACAGGCACGTGACGGGGACGGTCCCATCCTCGCCGGCGCCCGCTTCCGCATCCAGCTGACTCACCACGTCGTCGAGGCGGGCCAGCAGCTCGTCCGGCGGCATGTCAAGGGTGGAGAAATTACGGACCGCGGTGCGCAGCCTGCCCATGGTGACCGCAGAGTGCAGGCCGTGCCCGGCCACGTCCCCGACCACCAGGGCGGTGCGGAATCCTGGGAGAGGGATCAGGTCGAACCAGTCCCCGCCGACGTCGGCCTCGGACGGCACGTACCGGCACGCCGCCCGGACGGCGCTGGTGTCCGGCAGCACTCGGGGCAGCAGGCTGCGCTGCAACGTGGTGGCGATGGCGTGCTCACGGCTGTAGCGGCGAGCCAGCTGAGAGACCGCAAGGCCGACGACGAGCAGCAACCCGGCGATGATGGCCTCGTCCCTGTCTTGTATGTGGATAAAACTTCCGTACGGAGTGGCGAAGAAGAACACGAACCACACGGCGGCGGACAGGGCCGCAAAGACCGCGGCCCCCCGGTTGCCAGAGGCGGCCACCACCGCGACGACCAACATCAGGATCAGGGCCACGTTGGTGTCGGACAGGGCTTCTCGGACGGGTATCAGGAGCAGACAAACGGCGAGCGGGACCGCCGCTGCCGCAAGGAGCGCGGTCAGCCACCTGATCAGATCACGAGGCATGCACACCTCCCATCCCTCTGGTGTAGCAGGGCGCACATGGCCCTGCCAGCCGACACTTGATCCGCGCACGGATTACATGCTGGGCCCTTACCCCAAGGGCGGTAGGTGGGGAATGCCACCTACCGCCTTGCCGATCTAGCGACGCCGGCGCGGTCGGCGGCCCACGTAGGTTGCGGTTCGTCCGGCAGGTCCCCCAGCAGCCGTTCCCGCAGTGCGAACGCTGCACCCACATCGGCCTCGCGTGCGAAGCGGCCGAGCAGGGCGGGCAAGCCGGTGTCGTCTCCCTCACGGACAGCCGACACGATCTGCTCGATCAGCGGTCCGGCGGCATCCCCCGGTCCAGGTAACACGGTCACTTCCCGCAGCTACCCGGACACCAGGACCTCAAGGTCACTCGAACGGGTGAGCAACCGCCCCGTCGATCGCTTCGGCGTGCGGTCCACACGGCCGGGCGAGTGGCCGTGTCCCAGAGCCGGTGGTGCGCGTTGCAGGGGAGTCGGTTGAGTCCCCGGGCGAGGCGGGCAGCTGCGCCCGGGGACGGCACCCGTTGCCCTGCCCCCAGGGGCGGGGATCCCACCCCTCCCGCATGTTCTAGGAGCACCTCATGTCCGCAGTGAAGAAGAGCTTCGCCATCGCCGCCACCACGGCCACCGTCGTCCTGTGCGGCGCGGGCCTGGCCGCGGCCGACTCCGGCGCCCACGGTGTTGCCGCGCACTCCCCCGGCGTGCTCTCGGGCAACCTGGTTCAGGCCCCGCTCCACATCCCGATCAACGCGTGCGGCAACACCGTCAACGTCATCGGCCTGCTCAACCCGACCTTCGGCAACACCTGCGTCAACAAGTGACACCCACATCCCGGACAGCCCCTCCAACCAACGGGGAGCTGCACCCGCGATACCCGTGAGCGCGGCAGCCGGCCTCCTCCCCGACCGCCCACTCACACCCGGCGCCCGCCCCCGAACGGCGATTCCAGGGGCGGGCGCCTGTGTATCCCAGGCCCTCAACGCCCGCGGTCCCACGGGACCGGGTACGAGGCCCTCGGCGTCGGCCTCGGCCGCGGCCTGTCCCAGTCCGGGAACCTCACCGGATACACGGCAGTCGACCCAGGCCGGGGCGTCTGCTTCCCGGAGCCCTCCGCGCTGCCGCTCCCCGTGATGCCGGCAAAACCGACCACCACCAGAGCGATGACGGCCAGAACGGTCATCTCCCGCCGCGCGCCGGCCGCCCATCGCGAGTGCTCCCGGAATCGTGCCGTCCGCGCGTACGTACTCCCTCACACGCACCACTGGCTGCTCCCCCGGTCCAGGCCCGGTGCGCCCCTGCGCGCACGGGACCCACCAGGAAAGCAGCCACCACCGACAACACATCAGGAATCGTGGGTGTGGTTCTCAGGGGCCAGATCTGGTCACGGCCTGAGCCCCCGCACCGGTGCACCGGTGTGCTGGTCAGGGATTACGTCCGCGCAGCACGCGTTCGTGAGCTGACAGGCAAACGTCTGCCCCGGACGACATCTGACCGGCTAGATCAGGTCGCAGTGATCAGCTTGGCCGAGGTGCATCCGCAGCGGTGGCGATGGACGCTTAAGGCATGAGGGCCCTGTGGTCCGGCGTGATCCAGTTCGGGCTGGTCGTGCTGCCCGTGAAGCTGTTCTCGGCGACCGAGGAACACAAAGTCCGGCTGCGGGAGATCCATGCCGCGGACAGCGGCCGGGTGCAGCACGCGTGTGCAAGGTCGCCATCCGCTCCCGGGAACGGATCGCACTGCTGCGGCCACGCCACGGCATCCTCATCCTCCAGACGCTGCTCTGGCAGGACGAACTACGCGATCCCGGAGACCTCGCCCCGTCCGCACCAGTCACCGACCGGGAACTGGAACTCGCCGAGGCACTCATGCGCGAACTCCCGGGTGTCGAGGTCGACCAGCTGAGGGACGAGTACCGTCACGCACTCGAGCAACTGGTCGAGGCCAAGGTGTCCGGCGGCCAGCCGGCCACGCCAACCGAGCCCGGGCCCGCGGTGGACCTGATGGCCGCACTGGAGGAATCGGTACGAGCCGCACACGCGCACCACGGGGGCTGAGTAGTTGGCGGGACAGCGCGGCTGGCTCTGTTTACGAGAACAGGTTCCGGTCAACTTCCGTGATGTCGTGTCATGCCTGCGCTTGCAAGTCGAATGGGAGAGTGACTGATGGCCGACGGAGTGGTTCTCGACGGGGTGCTGACCCGTCTTGTCCCGACGGCCGAGGATGATGTGGACCTGCTGGCCCAATGGTTCGCTTCCCCGGACTTCGTCGAGCACTGGGGCGGCGTACCGATATCGCGTGACGAGGTGGCCGACAAGTACGTCGGGCGGCGCCGCCCGCGTGTGGAGTCCTTCCTTGTACTGGCACAGAACACACCGGTGGGCTACGCGCAGTACTGGCACGCCGGCGCGGCTGAAGGTGGCATCGACATGGTGTTGGGACCGCAGGCGCGCGGCCGGGGCTTGGGGCCGGATGCGGCTCGCGCGCTCCTTGCGCACTTGGGCGGGAATCTTGGATGGCGGCGCGTGACAGTCGATCCCGCGAGACAGAACGTGCGGGCAGTGCGCGCCTGGGAGAAGGCCGGCTTCCGGCAGGTATCGAGCGAAGCCGAGAACCTCCTCATGGAGTTCAGCTTTCCCGAGGGTCGCCAGGACTGGCTTTGTTCATGAGAATGGCCATTCTCATGAACAAAGCCACCCAGGACTGACCGGTGTGCTTCTGTGCGGAAGATGTTGCCGGTGGCGACAGCGGTGACCGGCCGGGGGCCTCTCGCGTGCCGGATGGGAAGTCACGGAGGCCGGCCACCGGCCGGTGTCTATGCCCGGAACTGCCGGGTACTGCCGGGACTACATCGGGTCGATGTCCGGCTTGCCCGTGCCGCCTGCGTGCTCGCTCTGTTCCTTGAGCTGGCGGGCCTTGTCCTTCAGGCGCTGACGCTCCTGCGGGTCAGTGGCACGTTCCGCGGCCTGTTCCAGGTCCGCAGCCCGAGCACGCATCTGCTTCTGCTGGGCACGACCGGACTCGCCTGCAGCACTCATGATCACTCCTAGGGTGACGAGGAAGAGCGGGCCACACCAGCGAAACAGGCATCGTCACCCTCTGCATCTCGATCAATCACCCACTGCTATCTACGCAGTTGGCTCTCGCGGAACGGATTGTGTGCCGGTGCGGACACGGTCTGAGCCTCGCGCCCGCGGCGCCTGACCTGACGGGAGGGGTCGAAAGGCGCGCGTAGTCGCTCTGCGCGTGCTCCTCGCCAGAGGTAGCCTAAGAACTCCTAACGAAATGCCCTGGATGCCTCACGCACTCTCGGCTCGTGGACCTGTTGCATAGGCCAGCGGCGGGACGATCGCCCGTACGTCCGCCCGCTCCGCCACCCACAGCCCGATGAACAGCGCGGCGGTCGCCTCCAGCAGTCCGGCGCGGTCCAGCCCGCCCCCGGCCACCGGCTCGCAGCCCATGTCCCGCACCAACTTACGTGCCAGCGCGAGTGCCGCCTCGTCGTCCCCGCAGATCGGAACGGTCAGGCGCTGACCGTCGAAGATCGGCGGGGTCATCCGCCACACGCCCTCGTGACAGAGGTTGAATGCTTTGACGACGTGCACGCCCGGTACCGCCGCAGCCAGTCGGCGCGCCGCCGAGGGGCCGCCTTCCGTCAGCAGCCGGAAGCCGGGCCCGACCGGATTGGCGCAGTCGAGCAGGACCTTCCCTTTCAGCGCCGGCTGAAGCTCCCTGACGATGTCCGCTCCCGCGCCGTACGGCAGTGCGGCCAGCACCGCCTCGCCGAAGCCGGCCGCCGCCTGCAGACTCCCGTGCCCCGCACCGCCCCCGATACGCGTCGCGAGCCGCTGGGCCTTCTGCTCGTCCCGGCCTCCGACGAACACCTCGTGCCCGGCTCGCACCCACTGCGTGGCCAGTGCATCCGCCATGTTCCCCGTTCCCAGCACACCGATCTTCATCGATCCGCCCCTCTCCGTATCTGCTCCAACCACTTTCGGGACGACACTAGGAAACCCGTCAGGCACCATTTGGTACGTGACGACCGACGCCTACCTCGCCGACTGCCGCGCCCGCCTCGCCTTCGACCTCCTCTCCAACACCTGGAACGCCGTGCTGATCTGGGTCCTGCGGGACGGTCCCAGGCGCCCCGGCGAACTACGCGAGCGCATCGGCGGCATCAGCCCCAAGGTCCTGACCGAGACGCTGCGGCGGCTGGAGTTCAACGGGCTGGTGACACGGAACGCCTATGCCGAAGCGCCGCCCCGTGTCGAGTACGAACTCACCGCTCTGGGACGGACGCTGCTCGGCCCGATCGACGCATTCGGCGCGTGGGCCTTCGAGCACGGCGATGAGGTCATGGCCGCCCGGGAACGAATGGGCGGGTGAGCTCCCAGCCCGTGACCTCCCCTGCACGCGTTGACGCACTTTCATCGGGATGAGTTCAAACGCCGCCAGCAGATGAGTGCGCATCCGAGAACGAGGAAGGCTTCGTGGATGTCATCGCGGATCTCCCAGCGGATCCGCAAGCGGCGGAACCAGTGCAGGTGGGCAAAGGCGCGCTCGACGACCCAGCGTTGAGTGCCGAGGCCGGAGCCGTGCTCGGTGCCCCGGCGGGCGATCACCGGTTTCACACCGAGGTTCCAGACGAGGCGGCGGTACTTGTCGTGGTCGTAGCCGCGGTCACCGAGTACAACGCCTGGGCGCCGCCGGGGCCGGCCGCGTTTGCCCCGCACAGGCGGCACCGCTTCGAGGAGCGGGATGAGTTGCGTGACGTCGTTGCGGTTGCCGCCGGTCAGGGTGACGGCGAGCGGGATGCCGGTAGCGTCGGTGATCAGATGGTGCTTGCTGCCCGCCCTGCCCCGGTCGACAGGGCTTCGTCCCGTCTTGGGGCCCCCTTTAATGCCCGAATGTGGGAGCCGTCGACCGCAGCACGGGAGAAGTCCAGCACGTTCGCGCTGCGGAGTTTGGCCAGGAGGACCTCGTGGAGCCGGGGCCACACTCCGGCCTCGGTCCATTCGGCCAGGCGGCGCCAACACGTCATGCCCGAGCCGAAGCCGAGCTCCTGCGGCAGGTGTTCCCAGGCGATCCCGGTATGCAGCACGAACAGGATGCCCTGGAACACCAGTCGCTCCGGAAGACGCTTACGCCCGGAATGCTGCGTCCGCCGCTCCACCTTCGGCAAGAGCGGCTCGATCACCGCCCACAGCTCGTCATCAACATGCCACGGCTTTGGCCGAGCCACCCCACACCCCCGGATCAACGGTCCCGGAGTGATCCAACCACCTCGAAGATCATTTCGTTAGGACCTCTAAGAGAGTAGCGGCACACGCGTACGATGCTCTGAACAGCGAAAACACCATGGTCGGCCTCATGGAGATGCCCCCTCTCCGGAGGGGGCATCTCCATGCCCAGGGCCATTCAGAGGGGTCTTCCAGGGCGGGCGTGCGCACCCTGCGGCGGCCCGTCGGGGAACCAGCTGGTTCGGCACCGGCCCGTTCGCACAGGATCGGGTGCGTGCCGGCACCCGCGCCCGGGCGCGGGTGCGTCGTCAGGTAGTTGGGGGCACGGCGCGGGTCAGGGGGTTGAGGTCGCCGTAGAGGGCGGCGTGCAGAGCGGCGGCCAGTTCGCGTGCCCGCAGTTCGCTGCCCACGTCGTGCAGCACGAAGTCGACGGGGCCGGCGGAGGAATCGGGGCGGATCTCCCGGGTTCTGATGAGGAGGGCGACGGCCTCGCGCACCGCGTTGCACAGGGTGGGGTCGATGGTGTGCTGCGGGGCGGTGAGCGCGTCGGCCTTGACCGTCCACCGCGGGCCGGGCCCGCCCACTTGCTCGACCGCGATGAAAACGACGCGCTGATCCCTGGCCGCCTGACAGGCGGCCTCGAACGCTTCCAGACCGGTCGCGTCCGGGATCAGGTCCGCGGGACACGGCGTCGGCAGCGGCTCCATGCCAAGCATCCTCCCAGGAGACGGACGCAGGCGCCGTTCGGTGGCACGGAGCGTGTCCATGGCCGGGGTTTTGTGGTGGGGGCGGTGTTCTGGCGAACCGGCCGAGATGATGAACTGATGGGGCTGCCGCAGCGGCGGGGCCCCAACCCCGGTGCCGCCAACGTGCAGCCTGGAGCGCGGCGCCGACGGGCGCCTCGCAGCTCCACGGGGGGCGGTGCGGGCGCGGTGGGGGCCACGCCCGCACCGCGCGGACGGCTAACGCCGCGCACCCAACCTGAACAGCCGCCCCTCGGCGTCCGGATCACCGGCCTCGGCGCGGCCCGGGAGTGCGACGCGACCTGCCGAGAGCGGCCGTGAGCTGCGACAACGCCGCCCAACTGCCATCCTTAAGGGCCGTACTCCGTCCCTCCAGCCCGCCGGAAGGAGTACGGCCCAAAGACACGGCGAGCGGAGGCCATCATGCTGATCAGTCACAGCGTCGACGGCGACACCCTGCGCCTGACCCTGCACCACAGCCTCGACGTCCACACCCGGGCCGCAGCCGCCGCAGAGATCGAGGCCCTCGTCCACACCCACACGCCCCGCCACGTCACCGTCCAGGTCACCACAGGGGAACCCACGCCCGCCACCCTCAGCGTCGTCGTCCGCGCCCACCGCATGTGCAAGAACCTCGACATCCCCCTCAGCCTGACCGGAGCCACCACGCAGGCCCAGCACCTGTTCATCGCAAACACCGCCTAGAGGCCTGGGGTGGGGTTGCCGGACCGGGAGGGGCCCAACCTGACCAGCCGGTCCAGCAGCCTCGGAACCGGGCAGGTCGGCGAGGCTGCCGGCCGGTACAGCGGGTGCGGGGATGGGGGGAAAGGGACCCGCACCACGCTGGCCTATCGGGTGGGCCACGGACAGCTGCCCGCCTGCCTGACCCACTCCCGGTCCACCTGCCCCGGCACGACACGCCCCTGCTCACTCCAGCGGGCGGCCACCGCCGCGAAAATCGGCTCACCAGACGAAGGCGGAACCGTTTCCTCGCGGCCAATGACCGGAGCGGGCCGGGTCGTCGTGGTCACACACTTCTAACGCGCACATCCGGCTGAGGTCACCCGTGGGATGCCTCCACGTGTCGCTCAGTGGCTCCGGTCCCACGGGATCGGGTACGAGACCGTCGGCGTCGGCCGGGGCCGAGGCTTGTCCCAGTCCGGGAACTTCACCGGATACACGGCGGTCGAGCGAGGCCGGGGCACCTTCTTCCCGGAGCCCTCCGCGCTGCCGCTCCCTGTGGTGCCGGCGAAGCCGACGACCACCAGAGCGATGACGGCCAGGACACTCATCTCCCGCCGCGCGCCGGCCGCCCATCGCGAGTGCGCCCGGACCCTCGTGCCGTTTGCGCGTACGTACTCCCTCCCACGCACCACCGGCTACTCCCCCGTCCAGACTCGGTGCGCTCCTGTGCGCACCGGACCCACCAGGAAAGCAGCCACCACTGACAACACATCAGGAATTGTGGTGAGTTGTGGTTCTCAAAGACCAGATCCGGCCACGGCCTGAGTCACCACACCGGTGTGCTGGTCACGGATTACGTCCGCGCAGCACGCGTTCGTGAGCTGACAGGCAAACGTCTGCCCCAGACGACATCTGACCGGCTAGATCTAGCGGGGCTTGACTTGGCGGCCCTGGGTGAGTGATGCGGCGGCTGAACGGGGACGCTGGTGTGCGCAACTGTCCGGCTTCGTTGATGTCAGCCGTGGATGTCAGTCGCGGGTGTGGCCTGCGGGCGGACGCCCTTCTATTCGCAGCCCGGCGGTTCGTCCTTGGTCGGTACGAATTGCATCGTGGGCATCCCGGCGGCGTCGAAGTTGGCAGTGTCCGGGCCGATCAGGGTCATGTAGCCGGCGAGCATCTGGCTGTCCTGCGAGGGCTCCCCCTTGACCTGCTCGACACCGGGGAACACGGAGTCGAGGACCCACCACCGGCCGCCGAACTTAACCCACTTGATCCCGCAGTGCGTATAGATGTCGTACGGATACGGCTTGTGCTGCTTGGGCTCTGTTGGCCCTTCCTGCCACTTGTCCATCGTGGCGGTGCGGGCGGGCAGAGTGGGGACGGTGTACCCCTCGTCGCCCGGGTTGTCGGACGAGGACGAGCAGCCGGAGAGCAACAGCCCGGCGCTCAAGAGCAGGACAGCGACTCGGCGCGATGCATTCATGTACCTTCGACGCTGCGGATATGTGTTTCGTTGCTGCGGATATGTGTTTCGTTCGATCAGGCCCCCTCGTACGCCGTGATCGTGGCGGTGACGCGCTCCGGACCGGTCATGGCGTGTAGCAGATCGGGGACGTGCCACTCACAGGCGAGCGCCTCGGGTTTCGCGGGCGCGGTGACTGCGAAGGCCGAACGTGAGCGGCAGGGCCGGTCATCGCTGTCGATGCCCACGCAGCCCCTTTTCGAGGCCAGGCCGTCGGCGGGGCGTACCGGAAGGATCGCGTCGGAAGCGATGCGTGTGGGGGCGTCCGGGAAGGCGGGCATCGCGGACGACCGCTTGCGCACCGGTCACGAGACCGATCTTGTCGCCGGGCTTCAGGTCTGCCCCGTAGCGGCAGGTATCGCCCTCAAGGTGGTAGTCGGCGTGGCGGTGGTTGCCGAGTTCGGACACGCGTGTGTGCCTTTCAGCGCCTGTTCCTTATCGCTCCCGGTAGACGCCTGACGGTTCCTGCCTTGGGGCAATTGCCAACGTAACCGTCCGTTTCAGCTGCCCAGGAACACGACGGCACGGCCTTTGATCAACAAGCCCTGCTCCATGGCAACCTGCGGGCCGGAACAATGACTTGGAGCCGGAGGTACACCGCTCGTGGTGGCGAACAACAACCCCACCGTCCGAAGGCGCCGCCTGGGAGCCGAGCTCCGCCGGCTCCGCCTGGCCAGCGGGCTGAAGAGCACAGAAGCGGCCGAGCGGCTCATGGTCTCGCAGCCCAAGATCAGTCTCATGGAGAACGGCCGCCGCGCCATCAGCCCCCGCGACGTACGCGATCTATGCGTGATCTACGGAGTGACGGACCAGCAGGTCATCGAGGCGCTCATGCAGATGGCCAAGGAATCCGGACAGCTCGGTTGGTGGAACGTCTACGGGGACATTCCCCAGAGCGTCTACATCGGCCTGGAGGCGAACGCCGCCACCATCCACACCTACGAACCCCTGGTGATCCCCGGCCTGCTACAGACCCCCACCTACGCCCACGCCGTCATCGAGGAAACGATCCCTCTGCTCACTACCGAACAGGCCGCCACCCGCCTCAAGGTGCGGCTACGCCGTCAGCACCGGATCTACGATCCGACCTGCCCCCTGCGCCTGTGGGTCGTCCTGGACGAATCGGCACTGCACCGCGTCGTCGGCAGCCCAGACATCATGCGCGAACAACTGGAGCACCTGAACGCACTCGGCACCGAGCCCCACATCACCGTGCAGATCCTCCCCTATACCGCGGGCGCCCACCCGGGCCTAGCAGGGCAGTTTTCCATCCTGAAGTGCGCCGACAGCCCCGAGAGAGTGGTGTACCTGGAACGCTTCTCCAGCGATCTCTACCTGGAGAAGCCGTCCGACGTGCAGCACTACAGCGTGATGTACGACCACCTCCAGGCCCAGGCCCTCAGCCCCGACAACAGCCGTGACTTCATCACCGACGTCACCAAGATGTACATCGACGCAGCGAGCCGCCGCTGAGGGCGGTTTACAAAGTTTTGGGCGTCTCGTACGGCTCATGATCCACGCTCCCTTGGACCTACGGGCGGCGGCGATCTCTTCCGGTGACGGCAGTACAAGCCATGTGGAATCAACGAACGACAGAGCCCGGTGTCACCCATCGGCTGGGCAGGCTCAGTGGGCCGTCCCACTTGGCCAAGGTGCACCCTGAGCGGTGGCGATGGACGCTGGAGGCATGAGGGCCCTGTGGTCCGGCGTGATCCAGTTCGGGCTGGTCGTGCTGCCCGTGAAGCTGTTCTCGGCGACCGAGGAACACAAAGTCCGGCTGCAGGAGATCCATGCCGCGGACAGCGGCAGGGTGCAGCACCGGCGGTTCTGTGAGGCCGAAGACCGTGAGATCCCGTACGAGGAGGTCGGGCGCGGCTGGGAGCTGCCCGACGGGCAGCTGGTGCCGCTGACCGATCAGGACCTGGAGCGTCTGCCCCTTGCGACCAGACACGTCGTGGAGGTACTCGGCTTCGTGCCTGGGCAGGACATCGACCCGATCTCGTACAGCAGGCCCTACTACGTCGGCCCACTTCTTCCCCTGGGACCGGCGGCGACCGCAGAAGACCGCCGAACGTGGCCATGCTCTGGGGACCATCCCCGCGGGCGCGGGGGCGACGGGATCAGGGCATGCCCGTGGCAAAGGTCGCCGAGGTGACGTTCACCAGCCCGGACCGGATCCGGGACGTGATCCACAACCTCAACGCCGACGGCTTCGACTCGCTCTACCCGAAGTACAAGGGCGGCCGACCGAGAACCTTCAGCATCCCGGGCCCGCAGGCGCCGCCGGCGACCACGGTGGCACGTGCCGCCGCTAAGCACCTTTATCCCATTCACGTGCGCCCGCTGCACGCATAATACCTGCTGCACCATCACCGGCCAGCAATGGGTGCACCAGCCGAACGTATTCGGCCTGACCCGCCAGGGACTTCTTCATCTGCTTCAGGCTACGCGCACTGTCCGAAAGCCCTCCACTTCTTTCTACGGCCCCCGACGCAACAGCCACCTTTTCAAGGTCCGCGCGAAGCTCCGCCGATCCCGCATCGAACACGACTTCACATTCCATCATGCCGTCCGATTTGTCAAAGAAGACAGAATACTTGACCCGCCCCCCTTTGTAGACGGATTTCGGTCCGACCACATCACTTTCGACTGGGCCAGCCAGTTGCAGGCTTGCCACCGTTTCTGCGTAGGCCGCACGGACCTCCATGAAGAAGACTTTTGCGACTGGAATCATCATTCCTCCTGGGCGAATACTTCAGTCGACATTATGGCCGAACCTTATACACTACCCAGTACTCTCCATCCTCCCGCCAAGAATACCCCTTATCCTTAAGGTACTTGAGCTCCCTTTGATAGGTGTTCCCTTTTTTATAGAGTGGGACATTCGGGTCGGTAACCAGGCGCACCGGAGTACCGCCCTCCAGGGCTTTATCTATAAAACGCTTGTTTCGAGTCCAGTTCCACCCCCCAACCCCCTTTCTCCCATCCGCCATTGTGCCGCGAATGTTCAGGAAGTCTGCGGTGTGATTGCCTCCGGGATTGTCCTCCATATATTTTTCGATCGCCCCCTTCGTGCCGAGGACAGTAGTACACGTTGAGTTGTGCACCAGTACTGCTGTTTTTCCAGCAAGTACATAGTAGGTGTGAACGTTCTCGATGGTGAGGTTATAGGTGCGCGTGTGCCTGCTGAAAGCGTGGTTGGCTGTGACGATGACAGTGGATCCATCGTTGCTCAGCAGGGTCATCCCGGGCTTAAGGTCGCCCGCTTCGATCCAGTGGTGCTCGGACGGCGACCAGAAGGGGTGTTCGTGCGTTGCTGTCAGCGATTCGATACCATCGACGGTGGCGATGGACAGCTTGTTGAAGTACTTGTCGCCTTGCGTTCGAATCAGACGGGTTACTTTTCGCGCCTTGGACTTGCCGGTTTCAGGGTCAGTCGCCTGTACTTTGTCTCCGAGCTTGACGTCTTCGATGTCCTTGGACGTACCGTCCGCCATGAGGACGTCCGTGCCGGCCAGGAAGCAGTTGCAGCCGTACTTGCCTCCGCCCATGCCGAGCGCGATGAGCCCTAGCGCTTCCTGCATGAGGTCGGACGTCAGCTTCTCGTTGCTGGCGTTCGACGCACAGCGTTTGGCGTGGTCTAGGCAGTAGGTAGCCGCGATGCGCTTGGCACCCTCGGTGTCACCGGTATCCAGGAGATACGCATACGCCTTCTGGCACCCGTCCCGGCCGTAGCAGGCCATGGAGAGGCGGTCACCTTCGCCGACGTGGGTATCCCAGAAGTCGCCTGTCCCGTTGCTTCCGTTGCTATAGGTGTAGTAGTACCGAATGAGAGTGTTTTGGTCGTCTGTCTTCGGCCCCAGGTCGATGAGGCGGCTTGCAATACCGTGTCCGCCGGTGTGACCGGAGCTGTTAGTGGATGCGGTGCCACCCGTCGGGACGACGCCGGTGATGTCGGCAGTTCCGTCATCTTTCGAGCCGTAGCAGTAGATGTCCGGGTCGCTGCACTTGTCTCCAGGGTGGCCGCACGTGAGACCGCCGCACGGGTCCAGGCCGGTGGGGTCGCTCTCGGTTACCGGAGTGTTGTTGGCGTAGCTGTAGCCGCTGAGAGACTGGACTTCGTCGACGGACAGTACGGGGTCAACGCTGAGAAACTGGCCGGTATCAGGGTCGTATTCACGGGCCCCTACGTGGGTCAGGCCAGTGGAAGTGTCCGCTGGCTTGCCCAGAAACCCCTTGTCGTCAGGCCAGTTGGTCGCCTTCTGCCCACGTTCTGCGCCGAATGGGCTGGTGTAGCGCTTGGTGACTGCGTAGGTAGTGGCCTCCAGGGACAGGGTGGAGGTGCCGTGGTGGTCGGCCGCCAGGAAGCTGAGTTTGGTAGTGCCGGCGGCCGCGGTGCGCACCGCGATGGTTTGGCCGTTGGCTGGGTAGTAGCGCGTGCCGGACAGAGTTTTGGCGGTGCCTTTGACTGTCAGGCGCACTTCGCTGGAGCCGAGGTACAGCACCGTGTCGCCGTCGCCCTTGGCGCGGCGGATCAGGAGATCGCCGTCCGCGTTGTAGAGGTATCCGGTGTCTGTTTTCGTGTCGGTGGTGGTGGCGAGTCTGCCGTCGCTGCTCCAGGTCAGGCTCTGTTGTCCTGCCGGGCCGGGGCGGGATTCAGTGTTGCCGGTTTTGTCGTATTCGTAGGTGTTGGTTTTGGGGCCGGTGGTGCTGGTCAGTGGGTGTGGCTGGCCGTTCGTGGTGCCGTATGTGTAGTTGGTGGTGGGGGCGCCGGTGCTGGTGTGTTGGGTTTCTGTTTTGCGCTGGCCGGCGTCGTTGTAGGTGTACGAACTCCAGTACAGGGCTTGACCGTCGATGTTGGACTGGGCACGGCCTGCGGCCGCGCAGTCTGCCGTCTTCGGAGTCCATGCTTCGGAGAGGCGGCTGTGGCCGTCGTAGGTGAAGCACTGGTAGTCCGGCTTCGTTGTGCCGCCTTGGGTGGTGGCGTCGAAGATCGAGGTGACGTTGCCTGCTTCGTCCTGGGTGAACTTGAGCTCTTGCGGCATGTAGCCGTGCACGTCGTCGGTGACGTAGGAGCGGGTCAGGCGATGGGTGCCGGGCTCGTAGTCGTTGGTGATGTAGGCGAGTTTCGCCGAGGAGGTGCCGTCGGTGCCCAGCCGGAGTTGTCTCAGGTCTCCTTGGGGGGAGAACAAGGCGCCTTGGAGATAGCCGGTTGCTCCGGTGGCTTTCACCTGTTGGCCTGTTGTGTTGTACGTGTACTGGATCGTCTCGGAGGCGAGGCCGCCCACGGCTGGCTGGGTGGCCTGTTTGACGGTGCCGTCCAGGTTGTAGCCGGTCGATGTGGCCAGAGTCTTCGGGACTCCTGCTTTGACGAGCGGGTCGCTGTCGGGCAGGGTCAGCTGGCTGGCGGTGACCTGGTACAGGCTGTCGTACGAGTTCACCTTCTGTGTGTAGGCGTTGCCGTTGATACCGCCGTCGTAGCGCACGGCGGTGTCCGACTGTCCCTTGGCAAGGGTGTCGAATGTCCAGGCTGCGAGCTTGTTGGCGTCTGTTCTTGAGGTCTGCCACAGGTCCGTCTTACGGTTCAGGACGTCGTAGCCGTAGAGAAGAGTCCTGTCTTCGGCGTCCTTGGTGTAGTCGACGCGGTCCAGTGCGTCATACTGCGTGACGGTCCTGCCCTTGTCAGGGTCTGTCGCGCTGGTCTGACGGCCGAATAGGTCGAATTCGTAGCTCCACTTCGACTGATCGGGGCCCGTGACGCTCTTCTGCTGCCCGCCGGGCGTGTAGGTGTAGTCGATTGTGGTGAAGTTGGTGCCGGTCGGCTCGGGGCCGCCGTACTCGCGGCGCTGGGTTGTCTGTCCGAGCGCATTGCTGACGACCGCGGCAGCCTGTCCGCCGCTCACACCGGAGGTGGCAACGGTGTCGCCGGTGTATGTGGTGTCCGTGGTCCAGGTGTGCAGGATCTTCTTGTCGGCAGTCGACAGGTCACGTGACGTGGTGGTCTGTGTGACGGGGCGAGCCGCGCCGTCGTAGACGGTGTCCGTCTGGATGGGGGCCTGGTCGCCGTCCGTCTGCACCGGTGTACCGGACGGAGCGGAGGTCTCGTCCCAGATGTCACCCTGTGTGCTGACGGCGAGACCTCGGTCGTCGTACAGGGTCAGGGAGATGTTCCGGCCACCGGTCGGTGCCGGTGTCTGGGCCTGGCGGGAGCGCAGCAGTGAGTCGTAGAAGGCGTAGGCGGTGTTGTAGCCGGCGCCGTCGCCGGTGAGGGTGCTGGTGGAGACCCAGGACATGGCTGAGCTGCTGAGCTTGTAGTCGTAGACATAGTTGGGCGTCTTGCCGAGGGAATGGGACCGGTTGGGCAGCCAGACCTTGGTGGTGCGTCCGAGGCTGTCGTACTCGGTTTCCGTGATCTTGTTGTTGGGGTCGGTGATCTTCAGCGGGGAGCCGGTGGCGAAGTCCACCGTGGTGGTGGTCTTGTATTGCTTGGCGTCAGTGACGCTGCTGGAGGTCAGGGGTCCGGAAGCTGTAGGGGTGTAGGCAGTAGCCAGGGTGGTAAGGCCGTTGGTGTCCGCAGCGGTGAGCGGGCGGCCGAGGCTGTCGTAGGTGGAACTGGCGGTCTTCTGCCATGCCGGGGTGTCGTCGCTGCCGTAGCTCTTGGCCCGGCCTGTCCACGTCACGTCGCCCTTGGTCGGCTTCTGCGCTGTGGACCACGAGGTCGCGGTGGTGTCGTCATAGGCGGCTGCGGTGTCTGTGATGACGTCGCCTGGTCGTCCGGCGTCGGAGGGGAGGTCTAGTGCGCTGTCGGTGACGGTGCAGGGCTTGGCGACTGTTCGGGCGCGTGAGGTGAGGGAGTTGATGCCCTTGTCGTCGTTGCGTGCGTACCAGGTCCGGGTGCATGTCTCATCGCCCTGGACGGCGTCGTCACCGTCGTCCTCGATGGTTTCGGCCATGCCGTAGTCGTCGTAGGTCGTCTTGACCGTGCGCACCCGGTCGTACGGGGTGAGCTTGCTTGTGATGTTGGTGCGGGCGTGTGTCGCGGCGGGGCGCACGTAGTAGGCCTCGGTGTCCGCGTACGACTTGTGCTGGGTTGCTGTCTTCTTCGACCAGGGATCGGTGATCTGTCCGGAGATCTCGTCGGTTCCGTTGTAGGTGACGGACTCGCGGGTGAAGCCGGCGTACTGGTCGGAGTCGGTGACTTCGCCGGCCTTCATGCCGGTGACCTTGACTGTGCTGCGTTTGTCCGGGTCGGGGCTCTTGCCGTCCGTGCCGAGTACACGGTCGCCGTTCATGCCTCGCAGGTAGACGGTGACCGTCTTGGACTGAGTGTGCCCGGCAAGGCCGGCGAGGTGGGTGACCTTGCCGTAGCCCCGCCATATGGACCAGGTGCGCTCCTTGGCAGGAGTCATCGGGTCGTCGTTGTAGTGCCAGGCTCCGCCGCCGGAGTACTGGTATGTGTCCTGTACTGCTTCCGAGCCGCCGGTCTGGTCCGAGGTGGACACGGACGTGACGGGGTACTTCTGGAACCAGTCCAGGACCGGGTCTTTCTCGCCGTTGGGTGACCAGTACACCGGGTAGCAGCGCTTGGTGTTCTCGTCCAGTTTCGGTTTGGCCCCGCCCGCGGCGCACTCCTGGTCCGCGTAGTTGACCGTTGTGACTGCGCCTGCCTCGGATGTGATCGTGTACAGGCGAGGTCTGTTCAGTGGGAGGATGTTGTCGGCCGTGCCGTCGACCCGGTTTGGGCGCATGACGTGTGTGAACTTCACCGGGTCCAGGGCCAGGTCGGTGCCTCGCTTGCCGGTGTGCTTGATCTCGTCCAGCCACAGTGACTGGTCCGAGGAGTCACCGGTGTCACCGGGGTCGAGGTACTGCTGCTTGAGGGACCATGCGTCAGCGGCTGAGAATCCGGGGGTGGCTGCGGCCGCGTCCCAGGCGTAGGTGGTGATGTCGGTCAGGCGCTTGCGGGTGAAGAACGACGGCCCGTTCATGCCTGTGCATTTGTCACCGTCTTTGCACACGGTGTCGAAGGGGACGTCGGGCCAGTTGTCGCGGGTGTCCTCAGTCAGCGAGTCACAGCCGGTGCCGGCTGCCAGGCAACGTTCGGCGTAGGTGAAGGTCACTTTGTCCGAGGCGGCTGGCGTGGCGGAGAAGAGGGAGTTGGCGCGCTGGCCGTAGCGGATTTCCTTGAGGTAGCCGCCGCGGGTGTAGTCGGTGCCGGTGTTGTCGTCTCCGAGCTTGTCGTAGTTGTTGTGCTCGGCGGTGTACCAGTAGGACATGGCGTTGTCGTGGGTGTCCTGGACCATGTCGAGGTTCCAGCGCCAGGCCTGATTCTTGTCCCGGTCGGAGAAGCTGGTGCCGTCCGCGTAGCCCGGCTCGCCGGAGTCGTCTCCGAAGACCGGGACGGTCCATACCGAGTCGGTGCGGTCAGCTGTGCCGGCGCCGTCCAGCTTGTTCAGACCGAAGGTGTAGACGGTGCCGTCGCCGGCGGTGACGGTCCAGTATTCGCCGTTGTCGTCGCCGTTTTCTGCGCCGGTGGAGTGGGTGACGGTGCTGGCGTCGTCGTTCTTGAGCCGCCACTTTCCGCTGGTGTCGTCCTTGACGAGTTCGGTCGCTTTGCCGTTGAGGACGAGTGAGGCGTTGTCGTATTTCCAGCACAGGTCGTACTTGCCGTCCTGCCCGTCGTCGTCACAGGAGCCGTACTTGCGTTCAATGTAGGACGACGTGAGGCTGAAGCCTGTGCCGATGCTGGTGCCCTGGTTGTTCGTTGAGGCTGTCTGCCCGTCGATCGCGCCGGAGTCGTAGGCGATCGACAGGTCTGGTTTGGGGCCGGCCGCGGCTGGGGGCATGCGCAGGGGGTAGGACCAGGTGAAGCTGCCGGAGGAGCCGCCCGCTTCCCAGGTGGAAGCTGCGGACAGTGGTGTGGCTTTGTAGTCGCCGGATCCGGACTGGGTGGATGCGACCGCGGCCAGAGTCATGGGTGCCCCGCTGGCGGGGAGTGCCAGGGGGGCCGAAAGGCTCTGCTCTGTGCGGTGGTTAGTGAAGTCGAGGGGTACGCGGGTGTGGCAGGTCGTCGGGGAGGGGCAGTTGGTCAGGCGCACCAGTTGTAGTCGCCCGGACCAGTCGCCGCCGTAGGCGGCGGCGAACGCGGAGTAGTTCAGGGCAAAGCGGGCCTTGCCGCCGCCCTTGGGCCCGCTGACCTGGAGGGCGACGCCCTTGACGCCCAGTTTGCCGGCGCTCTTGTGGTCCAGGACCTTGACCGTGAGTGACTGTGCCGCCTTGCCTGTGCGGGGCGGCGAGACACTGAGGGGAAGCGAGCCTGGCGTGGCTCTGGCTGTGCCTTTCGCCGGCACGTTCAGCCTGGCGGTAGCGTGTGCCGGCCAGGTGACGCGGCGGTGCTGGTCGGTGGCAGCACGCGCTGCGGAGGCGCGGTCAGCCTCGTCTGCCTTCTTGACCCGGGCGGCGGTCTTTTTGGTGTTCTGGGCGGTGAAGGGCGAGACCTTGGCTGACGGCGCTGCCTTCAGGTGCGGCTGGCCCAGTGGCCCGGTGTCCGCGGCGAAGGCGACAGGGGTCAGCGTCCCCGACAGGAGGGCGAGGCCCACAGTGGCGGCAAGCCGCCGTCCCCATCTGCTGCCCAGTGTGGTGCCTGGTGCAAACCTCATGTTCCCCGCTCCCCTAAGCACCGCCACCTGGGGGTGCCGAACGCCCAGCCGTGCTTGTGCACCTGGGTAGTGGATGTGTGAATCGGCATTTGTGCCGGGCCGGGCGGCAGAAGCAAGCTGCCACCCGGCCGGGTTCGCCTACTCGTCGCCTGGTGCGCCCAGCGCCTTGGAGCGGACCTGGTCGGCGGTCATCGCACCGGCCCACACCCGTACCTCGTCGAGAGAGGCGGGCAGGTAGTGTCCGCCGGCGCCGCCGGCGGGGCCGCGGCCCGCGGCGATCTCGCCACCGCCCTGCTCCAGTGCAGTGAAGGCGGCGCCGCCCTCCTGGGCCTGCTCGGACTCACTGACATACAAGTGGGTGTTGCCGTAGCCGCCGCCGACGTCCTCGGTAGCGTCGTAGACGCCGGTCACCTGGACCCAGGTGTCCATCTCGGCCGAGGTCTCGGAGGGGACCGATGCGCTGGCGAGGACCTTGCCTGTGGCGTCGGTGGCGGTACGGCCGAAGCGCCACAAATAGCCATCGTCAGAGACCTTCTCCACCCACAGGGCCCAGGAGGACTCCTTGCCATCCGGGGTGGCCTGCCCGAAGACCTGCGCCCGGTCGCCGACCTTCAGTGCGGCGAATTTGGCCCCGTCCAGCTTGACGTCGGCGGTCACCGTGAAGGATCCCGTCTCGTCCACGGCCGGCCCTGTGGTGGCCATGTAGCCGGAGGTGCCGTCCAGTTCGAGCTCATTGTCATCCGGGTCGGCGCTCGCCCCGGTAGCGGAGATGTCCATCGAACCGAGTGCGTATGACGTGAACTCGGCGACCTTGCCGTTCTCCGCAGTGGCGGAGTCCCAGTAGGCGACCAGTTCGGTGGCCGGGACGCTGTCGGTCTCCAGACGGGCGCCCTGACGGATCTCGTCCGCGGTCAGCGCCCGCTGCCACAGGCTGAGTTCGTCCACCCGGCCCTGGAAGTACTCGCCGTAGGAGCCGCCAACCTTGGAGCGACCCATCAGCAGACCTTCGGTCGACGTCCAGGGCATGTAGGCGGTGGAGGTGGCGTACAGCTTGACGGGCTGGCCCTGCGGGCGGCCGTTGACGAACAGCTGGATGGTGTCGTTGGTCTTGTCAGTGTCGCCCTTGGTGTCGAAGACCCCTGCGAGGTGGGTCCACACTTCCTTGGTGGGGCTGGCGATGTCGGCCATGGAGCGGATGTAGACGGGGCTGGTCTTCACGTCGGCTGCAGTGCGGTTGAAGATCCACTTTTTGTAGGTCGAGGAGTAGTACAGCGTGAACGCCGAACCATTCGTACCGGGGGCGGCTGCGACGACTCGGTTCGCCGAATCATCCGTTAGCAGCGCCCAGGTGGATAGAGTGAAGGAGTCTCCGGTGTTCACCGCGGGTGCGGTCGTAGAGGCGTAGCCCGTCTGCTTGGCCGTGTCGCTCACGTCGTCGTTGAGGCGCAGGGAGTAATCGTTCGTGCCGCGCCGGCCCAGCACTGACCAGGAGGCGGCGGTGCCGTCAGTCTGCGGATGCAGCGTGGCATCGTGCCGTGTGCCCTCGCTCGCGCTGTCCTTGGCGGTGGTCACCGTGGATCCCGGTGCGGCGTCATCGAAGTGCCAGGTGCCGATGGGGCCTGCTGCGGGGGCGACCTTGAAGGCGAACTCGCTGGGCGTGCCCCAGCGCTCGCGGACGTCCTTGGCCTCGACGGTGAGTACCTGTAGGCCGGACAAGGAGGGCACTGGGTTGATGGTGATGGTCGAGCCGGTGGTTGTCGTGGCGCTCTTCTGCGTCAGCAGGCGCCACCGGTAGGCGGTGACGTCCGTGTCCGCGGCGTTCGGCTTGATCTGGAAGGCGCCCGCGATGCCCGGTCCGCCCTTGCCCTCGCAGAGATCGGCGCTGCACTCGGTGTAGGTGCCGGTCGGGGTGATCTGCGGGGCCTTGGGCGCCGTAGAGTCGATCTTGAAGTAGCACCAGGAGGAGTACGACGACCACAGGTCACCGGACTTCGTGCCGTACGTCCAGTGCGACTGGGTGCGCGCCCTCATCCGGTACAGACCGCCGTCGGCCCGGTTGTCCATCCGCGCGCTCTGCAGGGTGCCGTCCTTGACCCAGCCGGGTTTGGGCCGGTAATCAGACCAAACCTGGTGCCAGTCGGCATCGTCGCCCCGCTGGACGACGAACTCCGCCTGCAGCTCCCCCTTCTCCTCGTCGGCCTTCGGCTTGACCTGCGTCTGGACCCGTGCCTGCGCCATCGGGTCCAGACGGGTGACGATGGTCGGGCTCGAAGAGGACTTGGCGCAGTAGGCGGTACTCCCATTGCCCGGGATCAGGCCCACCGAGGACGGGGTGCCCGGCTTTGGCACGTAGATCACCTGGAGTTCGGCGTTGTCATCGAACCGCTTCCAGGCGGCCGGGTCGCCCTCATCGTGAGCGCGCAGCATCAAAGTCAGGGCGCTGAACTTGCCCGAGGCGAGGTTGCGTACGGACGAGGTGAGGTTCTCATCCGGCTCGTCCGGGTTGTCGTTGAACTCGATCCACTCATCCGGCTGGTCGGGACTGCACAAGTCCCCGCGGCCCGCCGAGACGTACCGGTCGCCCATCTGATCCCGCTGCGTGGGGCCCGGCCACTTTTTAGTCTTGGAAATGTTGTCCGTACGCTCCAGGTCCACCCACTTCGCATCGCAGGTGAACGACCAGGTCTCCTTCGCCCGGAAGGTAGCGTCGATGACCTGCTTGCCGGACAACTTCGAGGGGCCGAACTCGAAGTACATCCGGTTGGTGTGGTCCTTGTCGCAGTAATACGGGCCGAGCCGGCTGCAGTTGCCGACCCCCATGTCACCGTCGAACTGCCAGAACACGTCAGTGTCATCGGAGAGCACGGTGCGCTCCGAAGCGCCCAAACCGATGGAGGGGTCGATGCGCACCGGGTAGACGGTGTCCTTGCCACGCAGCAGCTTCAGGTCCGGCTTCACGCTAATGGCACCGGGCTCGACTGTGACCGGCATCCTGGCGCTGGAATCGCCTGCGCTCGGCTGCGTGCGGTTCTGCTCGGCGGGTGCTCCGGGTTCGGCCGCAGGCGCGGGCGCGGTCCTGGCGCTCGGCTCGGTAGCGGATGCCTTGTCGCTGGCCGCGTCCCACATCACTCCGGCCGGCCCCTTGAAGACGTCGTTGCCGTCCTCGTCGACGGCCCGGAAGCCGCCGTCCCTGCCGGGGATGACCTGCAGCCCATTCCCCTGGATGGTGAGCTTGACCTCGTCGAGCCTCGTATTTGCCGCTGCCTGGGGCGACTTGACGACAAGCACCTCGCGGTAGCCCTCGGCTGTGGCGGTCAGCTCGAGGTCAACGCCCTTGAAGATCTCCGGGTATGTGGCCGTGGCGCCGTCCAGGTGTGGCTCCGGTAGACGGTCCGGCCAACCGAGTTTCAGTGCGCCCCGCTCGTTGCCGACGCGGATGAGGTTTTTGCCGCTGCCTCCGCCGGAGAACGCCAGGTCAACCACTGCGGATCTGGGTCCGACGCTGCCGTCCGGACGGCGTTCCAGGGTGATATCGATGTCCCGCCAGCTGCCGTCGTGTGCCTTTGCCCGCTGCGGAGTCGTCGACTGCGTCAGGGTGTAGGTGCCGTCCGGGTTCGCCATGGTCTGCGTGTAGGCACTCCGCTCGGACACCACCTCGACCGGTTTTCCGGTGGCTGCTGCCCGCGCAGAGGCTGACCGCGGCGAATCCACGTTCGCGATCTTCGCAGCCGCAGATGCCACAGACATTCCCAAAACAGGCACGAATGAAGCCAGCACAGCGCCAGTCGTGACCAGAGTTGTCGCGCGTAGACCACTCGATCTTCGCCATGCGCCGTCACGGCGTTTCCACCTTGCTGAAACCACAGCCCCACCCCAGGTTCACAAGTTCCACACAGGAAGCAACATGGAGCTAACTGCCAGTGACAGGCCACCAACAACCAAGAGACAGTAAAGGAAGGCGAGTTGGCCATCTCTGGCCTGCGCCGACTGGGAGTGGTCTAGACCCAAAGTCGGCGGAAGTGCTCATCATCGACCCAACTCCCCGAATGGAATCGACCATGCAGTCGCCAATTGAAGCCGTGCCAAGATGACCGCCGACCTAGTCCGCCGGTCATCTCGATGGGCTGGCGACAACCGCAGGCAGGGGCATTCGGCACGTGCGCTCTGGCGGAGCCGGTACACCATCAGTTACTGCAGCAAATATTCGCATCGCCGCACGGGGGTATCTCAGATATGCGAGACAAAACCATCCCGACCAACCGGATAAGCGAGTCTGCCGCTCCCGGGCGTGGGCTTGCCCAGGAAGAAGATCAGCCCGGAGAGCCGCTACTGGCTGGAACTGAACAGCGCCGAACACGCGGCACGACCATCCTGAAGGGACTCTTCTGGCTGCTCGCCGGTGCGCTGTGCAGCCTGGTCGCAGTACTAGCCTGGGCGGTGACCACAATGGGTGGTGGCTGGTATCTGCTGGCCAGCGCCGTCTTCCTCTGCGGCCCCGTCCCTGTTTTCCACTTCCTCACCAGACGCCGCGAGAGGTGACATCACTGCCGCCGAAACAGCCAGACAGCACCTTCACTGCAGCTACCACGGAGTTCGGGGCGGGTGGCTCCCAGCAGAGGCTGCTCACGGGGAGAGCGAACAGACCAGTCGCGTGCGATGCGTGGGGGAACGTCTGACGCTGCCGCTCACCCGGCGGGCCTGGTCCGAGCGCCTGGAACTCGCGGGCCGGCTCCAGGCCGCGGACGAACTGTCCGTGCACTCCCCCGGAGGGCGTCTGTACGCGCAGCGTGTTCTCGTCGTCGGCCGGGTTGGGTTCGTTGCGGAGCGCAGCCAGGAGCGCGAGGGTGTCGAACCCGGTAGCGAGGCCTGCAAGATTGACGTGGGGACCGATCGGGACACCGGGCAGGAGGCGGCCCCGGTCGGGGACCTGCACGGAATGGGCGTCCACGTCCAGGACGACGAGGTCAGCTGGGCGCAGGAGACACCAACGCCGCCATCGAGCGGCCGCCCCCGCCCCGCCGCCGGTCACCTCCAAGCATCCGGCGGCGGGAGTCTTCAGTCGGCCTGCGTCTCGCCGGGCCTACTCGGCCAGCTCGTGCCGACGCGGAAGCCGTTGCGGAGCTCGCCGCTGTAGAAGTGCCGGTGCTCGCCGTGGTGGCCGGCCGAGAGGGTGCAGCGCCGTGTTCCTTCGGGCTGGCGGATGAAGCAGATGCTGGGGATCTCGATGTGCTCGGCTGTGGCGGTGCGCTTCGGGCTCATCGGCCGTCTCCCGCGAACTGTTCGAGGCCGAGCAGTGCGCGCCCCAGTGCGCTCACCGTGAGGGACGCAGCGAGGCAACTCGGGCTCAAACCGTCACACAGGATCGCTTCCGCCTCGTCCACGGCGCGCTCCCGTGATGCGCGCTCCGGCCCGCCGGGCGTGTCCTCGACCTGAGCGGCCACGACCGGCAGCCGTACCTGGATCATCTGCCGTGCCGCCGCGTACAGATACCGCAGCCGGTCAGGGCCGGGGTAGTCACGCGGCGCGGATAGCGCCGCCCTGATCACCTCGTCTGCCGTGGGCGCCGGCAACGCAGTGCCTGTGAGAACCGTCATCCGAACGCCTCCGCAAGGATGCGGGGCCCGCCGGGGCCGAGCGCGGAGGCGAGATGCACGGGGTCGGTGAGCCGACCGCGGCCGTCGGGCGCGTGGAACCAGAACCGGCCGGCCGCGGGGCGCAGCGTGGGCGGGCAGTGCAGGGGCCAGCCGGCCGGGTGCACGGTGAGGAGGCGGACGTCGGCCAGCTCCTCGGCGGCGTCCGGGGCGACCAGCCACCATGCGGTGTCGAGGTCGGGGTCGAGGAGGAGCGGCCCGCGGTGTCGTTGCGGGATGCGTCTGAGTGCCTTGAGGGCGACGCTGAGCTGTGCCTGTGCGGCGAGCCAGTGGGTGCAGTGGATCGGCGCGAGGCCGTCCATGTCCCATACCTCGAAAGTGAGTTCTGGGCGTCGGGTGCAGTTGGCGAGCCAGGTGTCACCTGCCTCCCGCGCGGGTGTGGTGGTGCGCGTAGGTGCGGCCATGACCAGGACCGTAGGAGAGCGCCCGGCACCTGCGTTGATCGATTGCGCGGGATTGCGTGAGCCCGATCCGCGCTTGCAGCGGATTGCTTACGGGGATTCCAGCGAGGCCCGAGCCCGCCCGATGAGGCGTCGCGCATCGCGGCCGTAGGCCGCAGCTTCGGTGAGCCAGTCCCACGCCCGCTCATAGAGACTGATGTCCGCGCTGCCGTCGAGCCACAGTTCCTCGCTGATCGTCTCGACGATGACGAGGCGCCGGTCATAGATCCAGAAGCCGTGCGCCGGGGTACGCCGGAGCTGCGCTCCCAGAGGGATCACACCGAGCTCGACGGACGCCATCCCGATGAGGTTGTACAGCCGGTCGAGCTGGGCGGCCATCACCTCCAGCGAGCACAGCCGCATGAACAGGGCGCCCTCGGAGACGAAGAAGGTGAACGACTTCCCCGGCTCGTACAGCGCCTCCTGCCGCCGGATGCGGGTTGCGACCGCCTCATCGATCGACCGTGGGATCTGCCGGAACTCGGCGTTCGCCTCGAACACGGAGCGCGCGTACTCCGGGGTCTGCAACAGACCGGGTATGCGGGCGACTTCGAACGCCCGGATGTCCCGCGTGGCGGACGTCTCGGCGATCGCGAGTTCCTGCCTCGCGTGCTGGCCGGCCGACAGCGTGCGCCGCAGCGAGCGGTGTTTCATCTCCAGGCCGGCGAGCAGCCCGTGCAGTTCATGGGCGACGTCCGGCCTGCCGACTCCCTCGGCCCACGCAGTGAGGTCCTCGGTGCTGGGGGTCTGCTTGCCGCCCTGTAGGCGGGAGACCTTCGAGGGCTGCCAGCCCAGTTGCGCGGCGAGGTCTTTGCCCTCCAGACAGGCATCGGCGCGCAGCTCACGCAGCCGCACGCCGAGGGCCTCTCGTGCCGTTTGAAAGTCCGTGCTCACACGGTGGAACGTACCTGCCCAACGACGTCTTCGGTACGGGTGGCGTGGTGCCATGCGGCATCACGGGCCTGGCAGGCGGCGAGGACTTCGGCGGGGTCCTCAGTGACGTACACACCAAGGGTGGTGTCGTCCTCGTCGAACGCGAAGCGGGCGACGACGCGGGAGTCGAAGAGCCAGAAGTCGTAGTCCGGCAGCCGCAGACGTTCGGCCTCGGTGCGGGTCAAGTGGCGGATGTCCTCGCCCGCGGCGACGTTCCCGAGTCCGCTGGCGAGGAGGAACTCCTGGCCCTGCGTGGCGGGCTCGTCGAGGAGACGGACGCGCTCGAAGCGCTTGCCCTGCGCGGTCTGGGCCCGGACGTTCTCGCGCCACGAGTTGTCCGGGTCCTGCGTGATGTCCTCGCCCGCGATGAAGCGCGCCCACTTGGGGCTGTTGCGGTCGGAGGCGTAGCCGCGGCGGGTCTCCAGACGCCACGCAGTGTGGCGGAACTCGCGGAAGAGCGGGGCGATGTCGGAGAACGGCACCAGCTCGGGCGCAGGGGTGCGAGGGGCGTAGCGGGTGAGGAGCGAGCGGGGTACGCGGACGAACGTCTCACTTGGCTTCACGTCGCGGAGGGCAACGAGGTGCTGGGGGTCGGTCTCGCGGTCGCCTTGCACGAGGTACTCGTCGGTCTCGGGGATCTCGTACAGGGTGGGGCAGTCGCCGTCGTCGCTGGTGGTGCCGATGAACCGCAGCGTCATATCGTCCTCCGTCTGCGCCGGTTGGGTGTCCAGCATGCGGCGCCGGCCTGCCGGGCGGGGAGTGATTGCCGCGGATTGCCCAGTGCGCTCAGCTACCCGTTCGCTGCGCGCAATCAGCGCAGCAACGCGCCGGCCCACGGTGCCATGCCTCCGCGTGGTGAGGATGGAGCCCGAGCCGGTGAGTTGATCGCCGCGAGTCTCGATCGCTGCCGAGCTGTTGATTGGCCGGCCGGTATTTGGGAGTCACGCACAGCCCGGTGAAGGGTTGGACGGTCACACATCGGCAAATGCCCTGAGCCGCAGTCGATGGAGGACTCCAACGGTGACGGACCAACCGCTGCGAGGCTTCAACTCCACTGCCAGTGCCCGGCCGCAGGGGTCCGCGGTTCAGTCCCGGTTACAGGCGCCAGGCGCGGATGCGGTCGGCCGCCGTGAACACGTCGGCCTTCCCGGAGAGCAGTTCGCCTGCGAGGTCGACGAGTTCGCCGTAGGGGGCGTCGATGCCTTCGCCGCTGGCGTGCATGTAGGCGATCGTCACGGCGCAGGCGAAGCGGATGTTGTATGCGGGCAGCGGCTTGAGGAGCAGGAAGGTGTGCAGCAGGGCTGCCGCGCGCCAGGACGCGTCGGAGTCGGTGCCGGCTCGGGGCGGGTCGACGCGGTGGCGTGCCACGCCGGCCATCAGCGCCGAGAAGTCGCTGACGGTCGGGTGTTCGGGCAGGGCGGTCTCCTGCTGCTGCAGGAGCCACCTCATGTCGACATGGATGACAGGCGGCATCGGTCAGGCGGCCCGCGCAGCTGCCTTGACTGCCGGGCCGTCATCGAGGCCCGCTGCCGCGATGGCCTCGGCGAGGGCCGGATCGCGGAAGACGCGGGCGAAGACCTCGGCGCCTTCCTTCAGCGCACGGTGGCGGGCGATCTGGTCGGCGGTCGAGGCGCGTACCAGGGCCTTGAGGGTGACCCCCTGCTCTCGCGCCAGTTCGCGGAGCTCGTCGAGCTCCTCCTCGCTGAACTCCACATTCAAGGCAGGCATGCCTGGAGGATATCGTCCAGGTACCTGGCAATCAATCGTTGCAGGTCAACGTGAGTGACGAGAGGTACCCTGCTGGGCCTGGCTCTCGCTGTGACGCAATGCGTTTGTAGCGGGTCCAGATCGTGCGGATGCCTGATGTCCTGCGCTGGGCGCGGGGCCGTCTGCGTCATCGCGAGCAGCGCCAGTCACTCTGGTACACGGCGAGACTGCCGGGGCGCACCATGATCATGAATGGATAGGCTGTGTCCATGTCACGTGTACGCGTCACCCTCGTTGCCGCCCTCGCCGGAATGGCTGCGCTCACTGCCTGTTCCCCTAGCAGCGGCAAGGCCGGCTCCGGCGATGGCACCCAGAAGGCGGACAAGCCCGCAGCCGCCCGCGCGCCGGAACCGATCACGAAGGACCTCACCCAGGCCCAACTCACGCAGGCCCTGCTCGGCGACGGTGAGAGTCTTCCCGGCTGGTCCTTGCACGGCGACAAGTCGGTGACGGACGGGCAGTACTGCAACGGCTCCAAGGACGCCGACTCCACGCCGCCGGGGTGGGTCCGTGGCGGCGACTCGTCGTACGAGTACAACCACTCCACGATCAACATGGCGTACGTGGACATCTGCCTCTTCGACTCGGCCGACGCCGCGCACCGCCAGTACACGGCGTGGAAGGGCACCGAGACGAGCAAGCAGCAGACCCCGAAGAAGCCGGTCGGCGACGAGAACAACCTCGTCATCAACCCCGGCGCCGCAGACGACGCCGTCTACGGATACGTCCGATCAGGCAAGGCCAACATCCGCGTCCGTATCGAAGGCGGCACCGCAGGCGATGCGTCGGGGACACAGGCGATGCTCTCCGCCACGCTCAAACGCCTCCAGCAGCTACAGGACGGCAAGCCCGCAACCGTCACGGCCAACGACGAACAGGCCTCTGCCCGTCAGTAGCCACGCGCCCGTACCTCGCTGTCCACGTCGTGCAGCACGAAGTCGACGGGGCCGGCAGAGGAGTGTTCTCTGGCCGCCCTGCACGCAGTGTTGAAGGCATCCAGTCCGGTTGCGTCCGGGATCCGCTCGGCAGCGCAGGGAATCGGCAGCGGCTGCATGACACAGGTGGATGAGCCCGCATAACGCTCACACGGACCACCGAAGCCGGGTGAAAATATCACTCATCACGGCGCGGAGGCGAAGTTGATCATTTTCGATACGAACGCGGTGAACCTTCTGCCGCACGACGGTCCGCGGGCAGACATCATCCGAAAGCTGCGGCAGTCCGGCCATCACCGGGTCGCGGTGCCGTGGATGGTGCTGGAGGAGATGGCCGCGCACCAAGCGAAGCACTATCCCGCCAAGTACCAGTCAGTCGTGAAGGCCTTGAACAAGCTGCGCGAAGGGCTTCCTTGGGAGCTGAAGAGCACACTTGAGCCGCTCGACGTGGAGCGGCTGGTGAACCACTGGCGGGCGCTCTACGGCGAGATTTTCGAGGTGATCGAGACAAGCGGAGAGGTCGCACGGCGGGCTCTCGCTCGTGAGGCGCTGGCTCTTCCGCCGGCCAAGCGGGCTGGGGACCACTCGGAGGGTGCCCGTGACGTGGCGATCTGGTTCTCCATCCTTGAGTTCCTCAAGGAGAACCCGGAGGAGCAGGTCTGCTTCGTCACGAACAACACCAAGGACTTCGGTGACGGCGTCCACTACCCCTATCCGATGGACGAGGACGTGGTGGGTCTGAAGGATCGCATCACGCGGCTGAGCGACTTCGATGAGGTCGTCTCCAGCTTCACGAAGACCGTATCCGGCAAGGACGCCGAGATTGTCGCGGACGAACTCCTGCGGTCTCTCCCCGTACGGTCCCGCGTTGCCCAGACTGCGGTGGAGGTCCTCGCTTCGACGTCCGGGTTCGTCGGCCTGGGGGCTGCCGACGACGCCGTGCAGTGGCGTGAATGGCTCGCGTCACCCGAGGTCGAACTGCTCACCGTCACGAAGGTCACAGGTCACGAGATCGAAGGGGACGTCTGGTACACAGCCGATGCCCGGTGGCTGCTCTACGGACTGGCCCTCGAAGGCGACGAATCGAGGCCAATCCATACAGCCTGTGTGTGGGAGACGCGGGTTCTGTTCTCCGCGCGAGACGGAGACGAAACACCCACCCTCCTCGCTCCGAAGGAACCCGAAGCTCCCGACACCTCCGATCCAGCCAGCATCGAGATCCTCAAGCGCCTGAAGAACCGCGCCGCGGGGGTGACGCGACGGGCCTTGAGGGAGTTGTTCCCCGCGACTTCTGCGACGGAAGGCGTGATCTCCAGGGAACTTCGGGAAGCGCTCAAGGCCGCTATGCGCCCTGCGACAGTTAGCTTCACCGGCCTGAACCGAAGCCTGGCCGAGGAGATGATGCCGAAGATCGACTTCAGTGGTCCGCTGAGGACAAGCATCAGCGAGGCTCTGCCCAAACTGGACATCGCCGCACTGTTGCCGCGTATCGATTTCGCCAACAGCGCTGGAATCACTGGAACTGCCAGCGATGACGAAGAGGCCAAGGAACACGACCTCGACGGTCAACTGTCCCTTGAGGACGCTGCCGAAGACGGACCCGACGGTGAGGACGGCCGCGCAGCTGGCACCGGCCCCATCAAGAGCTGAAGGGACTTCGGGCAGGACCGCGGCGGCGAGCCGGTCGAGGGCAGCGGGGTTGGGGAAGACCTGGCCAACGTCGCCCGACGTGGATCTCCCGGCTCAGCCGTGCCGACAGCGGTGTTCGTCGACCAGGTCCTCTTCCAGGGTGCCGGCGGGACGCCCGCGAACGCCGCCCTCGCTCACAGAGGAAGCGTTATGCCCAGCTCCCGCATCGCCGTGGAGGGCGGTCCGCCTTCGGAGCGTTCCGTCTTGTAGCCCTTGGTGCCAGCGGCGAGGGTGCGCGGGTCGACGGCTTCTGCAGGGGCACCGGTTTCGTACAGGCCCTCGGGCTGGGTGTCACGGTCATGGGGCAGCAGCCAGAACACGCGGCGGCGGAAGGTGCCTGATGAGCGGGAGGCCTTGGCCTGGGGGGCAAGGGTCGCGTAGCCGACCATGCGTCCGTCGCGGTGGTAGGCCGGTTTGCCACGGCGGGTGGGCAGCCGGTCCAGGCTCTGGCGTACGTAGTCGAGGTCGGTGATGTCCTCGAGCCAGACGAGGTCGCTCTCGTGTCGGATCTCGTCTTTGGTGATCAGGGAGCTCATGCTCTCTCCTCGTCGGCGAGCAGTCCGATGCCCGGGTAGTACTTCCGCGAGTTGGACAGGATCATCTCCTTGGGCGAGGCCAGTCCGACCAGCTCGCGGGCGCGTGCGGCGAACGCGCGGGAGGAGATGACGGGTGCGCCCTCATTTTGGCACCAGGTCTTGTACTCGGCATACAGGCGTGCCTGTTCGGCCCGGGAGTCGGGGCTGAGGAGGCAGCATTCGTCGAAGAAGCGGCCGATGTGGTCTTCGGTCTCCGCGTAGGCGGTGGTCGCGATGCGTACGCGGGCGGGGCCGGTGAGGTCTTTGTCGCCGGCGAGGTAGCGGCGGGCTCCTTCGATGAGCCAGCCCAGGATGCCTGGGCCTTCCTCGGTGACGAGGATGTCGGCCAGGTTGTCGATCTTGCGGTCGTCGGAGACGACGCGTTCGAAGGGGATCAGGCGCATGCGGCGCCAGAATGCGAAGCCGCCGGTGCCGACTTCGGGGCGGTGGTTGGCCAGGAGCCAGAGTTTGTGGGTGGGTTCGAAGCTGAAGAAGTCCTGGCGCATGCGGCGGGCCTTGATGCGGTCGCCACCGGTCAGGAGCTTGACGCGGGCCTCGTCGAACTTATCGCCGGGCTTGACCTCGGAGCACACGATGACCCGGCGGCCGTGGAGCTCGGCAAGGTCAGTGGGGTGGCCTTCGAAGGGGCGGGCCATGAGGAAACCGGGCGGGGCCGCATCCGCGTAGTCGCCCAGCAGCTTCATCAGCACGTCCAGGAGGACACTCTTGCCGTTCTTGCCGGAGCCGAACAGGAAGGGCATGACCTGGCCGCCGACGTCACCGGTGACGGAGTAGCCGAGCAGCAGCTGCAGGAAGCCGATCATTTCCTGGTCTTCGGGGTCGCTGCCGAAGGTGTCGGTAAGGAAGCGCTGCCAGCGCGGTGTCGGTGTCTGCTGGGGGCCCACCGTGGTGGAGCGGGAGTGGAAGTCCTTGTTCGGGTCCGGGGCGCGCAGCAGGCCGGTCCGCAGGTCGACGACGCCTTCCGGGGTGCACAGCACGTAGGGGTCGGCGTCCAGGGCGGTGGCGTTGAGGACCATGCCCGGGGCGGCTTTGGCCTGCGTGAGCATGGCGTTGATGCCGGAGGTGCTCATGGACCGCTTCAGGTGCTGGTTGAGCGCCGAGGCCGTGAACACGCCCCGCGGGTCGGTGGTCGCGAAAGCCTCTGCGAGGTCGCCGGCGGCCCACATGACGGTGTCGTCCTCGTCGAACTGCCAGCGGGTGCCCTGCCAGCGGTACCAGCCCAGGCCCGGGACATGGCGGTAGTCGCTGCCATAGAGCCGGACAAACAGTTTTGCGTTGCCGCGGTCGGTGAGCGTGTCCGGCAGGAGTCCGGCCGGCGTCGCTCCTCCGGCCACGGCAGGAGCTGCCGGGCTGGTGACTTGAGCAGGCAGAGTCGCGGGGGCAGCCTGGGCGCGGATCTGCGCGGCGACGGCTTCGGGGTCGAAGTCGAACAGCACGCTGGGCTCGTCGGGGTAGGTCACGGGCGCCTTCCCGGGTGAAGGGGACGCTGCATGCCGGCGCTCAGCCCGCTGCGGATGATCTGTGCTGCCCGGTGGCCCTGTCCCGGGCGGGCCGCAGCCGCGGTGTCGAACAGGGCGCGCTCCGTGGCGTCGTGGGGCAGGCAGCCGGCTGCGATGAGCCCTCCGAGGGTGTAGGCGGCCCTGTTGAGCCGGTCCGCTAATCCAGCGCCTTCGGTGACTTGGCCGCAGGCCGCGACATCGGCGAGGGCCGAGGTGAGAGTTCGTTGGGTCCAGTCGCGGCCGCCGCCGGCGGCCAGGACCGCCTGACGGGCGCGCGGAGGGACAGGCCGGGGTGCCGGTACTACCGGCGTTGGCCTGTGCCCGGTGCGCTCGAGCTCATGGGCCAGCCATGGAGGGAGTTCGGCCGGTTCCTGGGCTCCTTCGAGCGGGGCGTAGGTACCCGAAGCGGTGGTGGTGTGCGGGGCGATGATGTAACCGCCGTGAGCACGGACGTCCACCTGCCAGGCCAGTGCGCGGCCGCGGCCGGAGCCGGTCGAGCACTGCCACCCGACGGCAGGATCGGCCCGGTACCAGACATGGAGCCCGCCCGAGGGCGTCCGTACACGCAGTGTGGACGGATCGGTCGCCGGGTTCGGCATGCCGCGCAGCGCGGCGAGAACAGCCAGGGTGTGAAAGCCGCTCGCCAAGCCGGTGAGGTCGATGTGCTCACCGATATGGATGCCTGGCAAGATTCGGTCCCGGGCAGGTACTTGGGCCTGGTGGGCGTCGATATCGATGACGACCAGCCCCGCCCGGCCGCATGCCACCCCGACACCGAGCTCGGGCCGGGGCCCCCACCACTGGGTGATGCGTTGCGGATCGAGCGTGGCGGCATGGAAGCCGTGGCACCAGCGCCCCGCGGACAGGCAAGGGCAACCGGTACGAGAGTGACCAGGCTGCCGGCAGCGCTCACAGTTCCCAGCCGGGGTCTTCCGTCGCTGCGACAGTGGGTGAACGGGCCAGCCCCGCGCTGCGCATTCCCTCGCTGTGGTCAGCGGCTGCACAGCGACTGAGGAGTCCAGGGACAGATGCTCTGAGTCGCTACGAGAAAACCGCAGCTCAGCAGGCATCCTCTTCCCCCATCAGCGACCGAAGCGACTCAACGACGGACATAGATTAGCGAAGGATCACCGCAGAGGCTGGGAGCCCTGCGAATTACCGTCGGCCGTGTTGATGATGAGACCAACGCGCGGCCATGGGCCAGTGACTCAAGAAGCTACCCAGCGACCCGAGTGGCTTCGGTCGCTCACCCCGGTCGCTCGACAAAACCCCAGGTCAGAGGCAACTGCAAGCACAGATCAGCGACTGAAGCGACTCAAGCTCTATATATATGACGCAGGCGCGCGCTCGGGAATGTCTCTACATACCCGAGCGCGGGTCGCTTCAGTCGCTGATTCGGGAGCTCCACGCCTGTGACCTGGGGCAATCAGGCAATGAGGGTGCAGCTACTGAGCGGCTTACTCAGTCGCTGGCTCTTCAGTCGCTGCTACACCGCCACGACCGTGACGGCAGCAGAGACAGGGTGCAGCGACGCAAGCGACTGAAGCGACCCAGCGTCCGACCTGCGCGATCGTCCGTCCGCGGCAGCCCAGTGTCTGACGCAGGGTCGCTTCAGTCGCTGAGACGGTCACTCCGGTCCGCTGTCCGCGCCGCGGGCAGGTCGGGCGGAGCGACGCAAGCGACCGTAGCGACTCAACCTCGTACCTTGCGATCGGTCGTACTCCCCAATCCCTCGTCAGCTGCTGCGCCCACGTCACCCCTGCGGCCCTCCAACGACCACCACGAGGACCACGAGCAGCAGCGGATCAGAGGACGGTGGCAGGCAGGGCGTAGCGATGAGACCGTGCCCGAGCTCGTCGCCGCCTCCCACTGGGCTCGTGGCGCCCTACACGAGGCGTTTGCGGCCCAGGTGCTCGCGTAGCGCCGCGCGCAACTGAGGGAGTGTGGCGTGGGCGCCGAGTGCGGTGAGGAACTCAGGGACCGTCCAGCGAATCAGGGCGCCTTGGCGGGCGAGGTAGAAGCCGACCTCACGGATGTCGTAACGGTCGTCGTAGTCGAGGAGAAGGTACCCAGCGAGCTGTTGTACCTCGTCCCGTCCGAGGCGGTGGGGCCGCGTGACGGCTTTGCAGTCGATGAGGAAGCCGTCGGTGATGAAGTCGGCGTCGGCCTTCACGTCGGCGCTGCCTGAGAAAACCGGCCCGCATACGCGCTGCTGGGCAGGCAGGCCCCGCAGGGGGGTGAAGGGCTCTTCTGCGAGCTTCATCTGTTCATCGATGTCGTCGAGGACGTAGCTCGGCACGGCAGTGGTCACGCCGTTGACGGTGGTGTGCTCGTCTACCTGGGCGAGGAGGTTGCGCTTGCGGAGGAAGGCGCCGTTTCGGTAGACGGCTTCGAAGAAGCCTGCGACGAAGCAGAGCCTGGTCAGTTCGTCGTCGTCGAGCAGGCGGGAAGGGTCTGCCAGGTGGGAGTGGAGGCGGCCCAGAACGCTGGTTCCGATCATATGAAGGTTTGCGCGCACCGCGGGTGCTGGTGCTCCCGCGATGGGCAGGTCGCTGCCGAGCAGTTCGACGCCGGCGATCGCGGCGGGCCCTGGGTCGGAGCCGAGGCTCAGGCGCAGCCGGTAGTCGATGGTGTGGCCAAGTGCGGCGTAGTCGGGGCGACGTTCGTTCAGGGGCTGGACGGGATGCGGTAGGCCGCGGATGTGCTGGAGGTAGGAGGCGATGACGCGTTCGGGGTGGGGAAGGTGGCGGGCCAGGAATGTGGACATCGGGGAGCGTGGGTACTTCAGCTGTCCGGTTAGCGGCAGCCGGGCCAGCGAGATGCCTTCGGGTGTGGTGTCCGCTGTCGCTGCACTGGAGTGGGCCTGTAGCTGTTTGATGCCGGTGGTGTCGAGTTCGGTGCGGGCCCGGGTGACGGCGACGTAGATGAGGCGTGCGGCGGCTGGGTGCAGGGCGGACGGCGAGCTTTCGTCGGGCGGAGTGAAGCCTGCTCCGATTCGTACACGATTCCACTCGCGGCCCTTGGCTTTGTGCACGGTGGAGACGACGACGCGGGCCTGTGTCTCGTCGGTCATACGCTGGACTGTGCGGATGATCTGCTGGGGGCCGTAGGTGTCCACGAGTTCCACGATGGCTTTGAGGTCGGCGGCGGCGGAGTCCTGTTCGGTGTACTCCTGTACCTCGCCCCAGGAGGCGAAGAGCGCAAGGTCGTGGTGTGAAGTTCGGCGGCAGGCCTGCAGGTCAATCGCTGCCTTCGCGATGTTCAGCAGGGGTTTCCCGCCGCCGACCAGGGCGACAGGCACGTCTTGGTCCAAGAAGCGCAGGACCTCGGCGAGGGCGTCAGCGTTACCTCGGCACAGCACCGCGTCGGGAACTTCCACCTCGGCTAGCTTGGATGGTTCAGCGGCGTGGCCGGTGAGCTGCATCGTCGAAGTGGCCGCGCGCAGCCAGTGGTTAGCCACCTCCGCGATGGCCGGCCCGAAGCGGAAGGACTGGGTGAGCTCCATCCGCATGCCGGGGAACCCGCTCATGATGTCCTTGGCGTGACGCCATTCGTAGATCTGCTGGGAGGGGTCGCCGACACAGACGCGCTGGACGTCCTGCGCGAGGAAGATCTCCTCGAGGACCGGGTTCGTGTCCTGTGCCTCGTCCAGCAGGATGTAGTCGGCGCGCAGCCGGGGTCGGGTAAGTGCCCACATCTTGAGGTAGTGGTCGTGCTTGAAAGGCAGTGTGCCGTTCGGTGAGCAGATGTCGTCCCATGCCCACCAAGCCCGGGGCAACAGGAGCCGCGCAACGTACTGCTGGCCATGGTCGTCGAGGCCGTTGACGGTTCCCAGGTGGCGCGCTGCGACCTGCTCCTCGGTGGAGTAGCAGAAGTGCTTGACCATCTCCATCACCAGGTGAGCCAGTGTCGTCGCCTTGAGCCGGCGCCCGCCGACAGCGACGTCGCGGTCGATGCCAAGGAGCTGGGCGGTGCGCCACAGGGGCATGTGCTGTGAGGCGTCCAAGCGGGCCTTGAAGCGGCTCCCGAGCGCGCGGTAGGCCAGTCCGTGGGAGGTGCTGCAGCGCACGTTGTCGCCGAAGCGGGCCTTGGCCTCCTGCGCGATGGGCTTGTTGAAGGCGATGTACATACCGCGGCGGCTGGTTGCGGCACCCATCATCACCAGTGTCGATGTCTTTCCTGTCCCGGCGCCTGCCACCAGGGCAAGATCATGGCCAGCAGCGAAGCTGTCTCGTGCTGCCGCCTGTTCCTCGGTCGCCTTCACTGCCACTGCGTCGTCCCTTTCCGCGAGCCTGCTGTTCTGCTCCGTCTGCCAGCCGGCCTCGGCCAGACTGGCTCTGGACTGGTGAGCAGCATGACGGCACGCACTGACACCTTGTCAGGGCACTGGGAACAGAGGTTTGGAGTTGCGAAGAGGTGACCGAAAAGCACGCGCGCCTTCAGCCTCGCCGTATGCATTCCCGGTTGCCCGCGTGGCGGCTTCGCCTAGGCCTTGTCTGATAAATGATCACCTGTGCGGCTCGAAAAGCCAGATGCTTGTTGAGGGAGGGTCGCCGGTATCAGGGAGCGTCTCTTCTCCAAAATGTCAGGCAATGACGACGAGGAGTGTCAGCGGTGTTGGAGACCTACCTGTCCTGGTACCGCGAGGGCCGGATGGACGAGTCCGAGTTCCGCTCGGTCACCGACCTCTTGGCCCAGTCAGGGCTGACCGTCGAGCACCCGACACTGGGCTGCGGGATGCTGTTGGACGTCGTGGGGGAACAGGTAGAGCTGCCCCCCCGGCGCATCCTGGAGCTTGTCGGCCTGTCGGTCGGGCCGCTCTGTATGCAGTTCTGGCTGTCGGCTGACACGGACGTGGTGTGCGATGTCAGGTACGTGGCGCCGGACACCCAGATCCTCACCTTCGTACTAGGCGGGTTGACCGAGAACGAGCGGGGGCAGGCAACCGATGCCATTCAGCGGCTGGTTCAGCGGGAGTTGGACAGGACTGTCGCGCTGCTCGTCGATCTGGGCGGCGAAACAGCGGACGAGGACGATGACGCGCTGGTCCTGTATGGCCGGCTGCCGATGGGTCCGCGCCCGGACCGAGTGCAGTTCCGGACGGACCGGCTCAGTGCCGTCCCGGCTGTTCTTGCTGGAGCGGAGGTGACGGATCTCGGCAACGGGCTGAGTGCAGTCCGCTGGTAATGATCATCTGGCTGGTTCGCGGAGCCAGAGGACGAGCGCTGCGAGGTGGAGACCGGCCCGGTAACGGGCGGCGATTTTGTCGAACCGTGTCGCGATGGCGCGAAACTGCTTGAGCCGACTGAAGCAGCGTTCGACGACGTTGCGGGCCTTGTAGAGCTCGTGGTCGAAGGGAAGCACTCCTGGCCCGCTGGCCCACCGGCGCGTGGAAAACCGAACTCATCGACGGCGTCCTGTACTCCTACGGTGAGTTCGACGAGCGAGACATCGCTACCGCCGAGCGGGCCTATCCAGGCCGGCGCGCACTGGTCAACCGGGCGAACGACCTGGAAGTGCACCCCGGCAACACCGGTCCAGCCCGCTCCGTGCTGGACGCGGCCGCCGACATGGGCGGACCACAACCGTCGCCGGTTTCCATGCCCGGCTCGAACCGCGGCCCGGATCACGAGCCGTGAGACCTGGCCGTCCCGCCATCAGCAGCTTCGGGGATACGCAGATGCGGTGCGGTTCGACGGCTGCGCGTTGACGTGCGTCCCCCCGCGTACGCCCGACCGAGGCGGGGGAAGGCTAGGTCGATCCCGTCTGGTCCCCGCGGCGCGCACTTTGTATCGACCGGGCGCTCTCCGATGAGGCCGCATTGGTGCATTGACCACTGGCGCGGGATCACATGCCGCCGCGCGGGGCGCCCTGCCGCGCCCACGCCGCAGCTCTGCTGTGGACATCCCTCCAAACCCACACGGCAGGGCGCACCTCCGCCGCTCCCCGCTCGGGGCACGGCCGGTAGACGCCGCAGCGTTCCAGCTTGGCGTCTGGCCCAGCGGAGCGGCACCTTCCGGCCGGCTTAGTTCTCCGACGGAATACGGGCCGCGATCTCGCAGGCGAACCACTGCGCCTCCTGCGACAACTCGTCCTGTCCCTCACTAGAAATGAGCTGGAGCAGACGCAGTAGATCGTGCGCCTCGTCGAGCGTGAGGATCTCCAGACGGCGCGCGTCGGCGTCGTGGGCCGCAATCAGCCCGCCGACCGTGGAGTGATCATTGGAAGTCATGCCAGGGTCAACGTCGGAGACAGGCCCGCGGATACTCACCAAGCAGCTCCCGTACCCACAACGGCCTACCTAAGAGATCATCTCAATTGGAGATGCCGGTAGCCTGGTGACGTGTTGCTGACTGAGCGTCTGGTCCCTGACGGGTTGTGGGAGTTGTTCCAGCGGGTGGTGCCGGAGGCGCCGACGCGTCCGCAAGGAGGTGGTCGGCGCCGTCATGGGGACCGTGAGGTGTTGGCGGCCATTGTCTTCGTGGCCACGACCGGTTGTACGTGGTCGCAGGTCCCGCCGGTGTTCGGGCCGTCGGGGGCCACGGCTCACCGCCGGTTCATGGAGTGAGCCGACAACGGGTCTGGGCGAAACTGCATCGTCTGGTCCTGGACGAGCTGGGGGCTCGAGGCGACCTGGACTGGTCGCGATGCGCGATCGACTCGGTGAATATGCGCGCCCTGAAAAAGGGGACCTGACGGGTCCGAATCCTGTAGATCGGGGCAAGTATGGCTCGAAGATCCACTTGATCACTGAGCGGACTGGGCTTCCGCTTTCCGTCGGCATCTCCGGCGCCAACCTCCACGACAGCCAGGCGCTCGAACCACTCGTGCGCGGCATCCCACCGATCAGATCCCGGCGCGGTCCACGCCGCCGACGCCCCGCCAAGCTTCACGCCGACAAGGCCTACGATAACCGTCACCTGCGGCAATGGCTCCGCCTACGCCACATCACACCCCGCATCGCCCGCAAGGGAGTTGAGACGTCACAGAAGCGGGGGGGGTGCCACCGGTGGACCATCGAACGCACCATGGCTTGGCTCGCCGGCTGCCGACGTCTCCACCGACGCTACGAGCGGCAAGCCATCCACTTCCTGGCCTTCGCCAGCATCGCCTGCACCCTCATCTGCTACCGCAGACTCACCAATTGAGATGATCTCTAAGCCGAATGGAAGTCACGCTCGCGGAACTCCGGGCACTGTTCGCGCACCAGGCCCGCGTAGGGCTGCTCGTCCTCGTAGTGGTAGCTGCCGGGCTCGGCCTCGGCGAATCCACCCGCGCCTTCGTCGAACCAGTCGGACCCCCAGCACTCGGTCATGGCAGCGCCGACCGCGGCCTTGGGGACCTTCTCGAACTCGATCGTGGCGCGGCCGTGGTCGTCCAAGCAGACCTTGCCGGTGCCCTCCCCGACCTTCTCCCAGCGGAGGGTCGGCCCGAAGCGCTGGCATTTCTCGGCGGGAGTGAGGGCGGGGAACGCCGCGGTGAAGGCGGCTTGGGCGGCTCGTTCGTGGACCGTCCAAGCTCCGTATCAGTCGTGGAGTGCCTGGGTGACGTGCGGTTGCACGCAGCTCCCTTCCGCCCGTGGCGTGGGGTCGCCGGGTTGGCGGCCGCGGAACCCTTACGTCCGGAACGGTGCAGGCCAGCGGGACACGGCCCGGCCTGGGGAGGCTTCCCGGGGGCGAGTGGCCGGCGGGGGCGGTCTCGCGGCGGATGGCGCAGCCGACCGCGCGCGGCGGCGTCCGGGTGCCGAGGCTGGTGGCGTGGAGTTCCCGGTGCAGCTCGCCCTGGCCCAGCCGGTCACGGTCCTGCCGACGGGCAAGGGCTGGTGGTACGAGCCGAAAATGGACGGCCACAGAACGGCCCTGTGGCGCGACGCCGATACGGTGCGCCTGCAGGCCCGTTCAGGCCGCACCGTCACCGCGGCCTGGATGGACATTGCGCTCGCCGGGATGGCGCTGCCGCCCGGCACGGTCCTCGACGGGGAATGCGTGGTGTGGGTCGAGGGCCGGATCGATTTTTCCGCGGCGCAGTCCCGGGCCGCCTCATCCCCGGCCAGGGCACGCGAGTTGGCGGCCCGCCTGCCCGCTTCGTACGCGGTCTGGGACGTCTTGCAGCATCCGACCCTCGGCGACGTCCGCCCACGCCCGTACAGCGACCGCAGGGCTTTGATGCTGGACCTCCTCGAGGGCATCGGCCCACCGATCCAGCCGCTTCCCGCCACGGACGAACGATCCGGAGACTGCACTGCTTTGGTACGAGGCGCTCCGCGAGCAAGGTGTTGAGGGAATCGTCTGCAAGCGCGCCGACGGGGCGTACCGGGGCGGGAAAAGGTCGTGGCTGAAGCTGCGGCACAGCGACACCGTCGATGCGGAGGTCATCGGCTTCACCGGCCCGGCGTCGCGGCCGCGGGCGCTCGCCGTGCGCCTGCCGGACGGGCGTATCGCCCTGTCGCAGACCCTGCCCGGTCCGCTCGCCGCTCACCTCGGAACGCTGCTCGCCGGCTCCGGCCCGCCCCGCCGCGCTCACACCGCCGGGGGCGACTCGTACAACACCGTCCCGCACGACCTGGTCGTCGTCGAGGTCCTGGCGGGTTCTCTGGGGGTCGGAGGAGTTGCCGTGGAGTTAGTCTCACGTTGATGCAGCTCAGCGACCTGGTGGCTGAGTCTATGCATCACGACACCTGTGGTGCTATCGCTCGATCCGGTGATTCGTTGTCTGGTCCGCTTCAGCTGTGATGGCCCAGCGCTCGTGGTCCTGCCACTCGTCGTTGATGAACTGGAAAGCGGCCGAGTAGCCCTCGCGCTGGAAGCCCAGGCGCTTGATGAGGTTCAGTGACGAGGTGTTGTCCGGCTGGATATTCGCCTCCAGCCGGTGCAGTTCCAAATGGCCGAAGGCGAACTGGAGCACAAGCCCCAGACCTTCGGTCATGTAACCGCGGCCGGTTGTGGACGCATAGGACGTATAACCCAGGGTCCCGCATTGGAGAGTGCCTCGGACAATGTTGTTGATGTTGACCCCACCGACGATTGCGCCGGTGTCACGCAGGCAAATCACGAAGCCCTCGTGGGTCGGCTGCTCGAACCGCTCAAGGGAGCTCTCGAATGCCTCGACGGTCATCTCACGAGCTCCCAACCAGCGCCGGAGCATGTCCGAACTCTCCCGTTGATGCACGCTGAGCTCTGCGTAGTCCTGGCGGTCGATGCGGCGTATGGCCACTCGTGGCCCTTGCAAGAGATAACTAGTTGGTGCCATTTCGGGATTCTAGGCAAGCCGCTCGTGGACGCGTCCAGCAGCCGGCGGGAGAACCCGGTCGCAGGTGGTGCGGGCCCGGCGGCCGAAGGCCGCCGGGCCCGACGTGCCGGTGGCCTAAGCGTTCAAGCCCGGTGGTTCAGGGCTCGGGTCAGCTCACGATTCGCGCCCCGGGCCGCTTCCAGCTCCTCGGAGCGCTCACTCAGCTGCGCTTGCAGGTGGACTACTTCCTGCTCAAGGTTGGTGATCCGGCGTTGAAGTTGGTCCAGGTCGGCAGGCGTGCTGAGACCGGAGTCGGCCCAGACCTGCTCGCCCATCGACTCTGAGAGCCGCTTCTCCAGCTGGCGGACCCTCGCAGTCAGGCGGCGGTTTCGCTCCAACGCGTTGCCGAGATCTGTTTGGAGAGAGGCTCGGCTGACTGCGGCTTGGCGGCTCTCAGCGGGTGGGGCGGATGCTGCCGCATGAACACGTTCGAGCAGGTCCCGGTGCCGGTAGAGGAACGTGCGGTCAACGCGGGCGGCCCGAGCGACGCTCGCGACGGTGATGTCCGTCCCATCCCGCAGTGCGACATCGAGAGCGGAGAGGACTCGCTGGCGGCGACGAGCTGAGTCCGCCCGCCGCCCGTCGATCATGTCGTTCGTCATGCTGACCTCTCCGGCCGAATGTCTGGAAGGGGCTGCCGGATTCGGGGCATGCCCAGCGAAACCGCGCCGCGGCTGCGGCGGACGAGCTTGATGGCCTCCTGGATCTGCGCGCGATCCTCGTCCGTGAGGTCACCCATGTCGTTGCGAACGCGCTGGACAAGGCGCCGAACTCGGGTGATTTCCTCGTCCGAGGGCATTGCTTCCACTTTCGCCCAGGCGTCGGCGTCAGCGAAGGCTGCCAACCGTTCGCGGGTGCGCAAGAGATCCGCGAGGTAGGCCTCCAGGTCGGGCAGATAGGAGACGTCGGTGCGGAAGTGGCCGCAGCCAACGCAACGGAAACGGACCGGGCAGTCGTGGCCGCCGGCCGCGACGTTCGATGGCTCAGTGCAGACGCCGTAGGGGACGGCGACTTCACCGATCGCGCGGCGGGCGTGTTCGGAGTCCAGGAGCTGCTTGGCCGTGCGCCAGACGCGGTTGCCGTGGCGGTCGAACTGCATGGCAGTGACCTTGTCGACGGCCTCCCGGCGCCGCTTCTCCCCAACGCGGTAGTAGCGCTGGGTGGTGTCGAACAGGCGGTGGTCCATCAGTTCGTTGAGGGTGTCGATGGGAACCCCCGCGTCGGCGTGCCGCTGGGCGTATGTGTGCCGGTAGGCGTAGGGGAAAATCTTGGCCTTGTCGAACGGCAGCATCTTTGTGACCCGTTCGCCCTCGACGTCGACCACCAGTGGGACCAGGACGTCTGGCAGCGTCTTCGTGACCCATTGGCGGTGCCGGTCGGCCACGTTCATGGCAGAGATCGCCTTGTTGCCGTGCGGGTTGGCCTGGATGCTGGGAAACAGCACGAGTTCACTCGACGGGACGTTGGGGAACCGGGCCCGGGTCCGTTCCTGGGCAGCAATGATCACAGCGGCTGTTGCCTCAGGGATGGGCAGGCGTCTGCCTTGCCTTAGCAGCTTCCGGTTGTCATAGACGAGCACGGGCTTGCCGTCCGCATCGCGTTCGAGACAGTCCAGCGGCAGCTTGCAGACCTCCGTCGGTCGTCGGCCGGTGTCGATGATGATCTCGACCACGGTGCGGAAGTGCTGGTGATCCGTGGTGTCGAACGTCGGAAGATGGTCGCAGACGTGCCGCATGACCTCGGGCGGGAGGTCTTTGCCCGCCTCGTCGTCCTCGGGTTCGTCTGGCATGTCTTCTTCTCGCAGTGTGAAGTCGTCTGCGATCCCGTGCAGAGGCTGGCCTGCCTGCGTCAGCCCGAGAGCCCGCATCCGGTTCATGATCCGTCGAACGGTCCGGGCTGCGCTGAGCCGCTGTGACGAGCTGATCTCCCCCTCGGAGTGAAGGAAAAGGAGTCGGTTCAGGAAGAACACCATGTCGTCGCGGCCCAGCCGCAGCTCTTACGATCACGCCAACACGTTTCAACCCCAGGGGGCACCATGGACATGGCTTCAGCTCAGCGGCTCATGCAAGAGAGACTCCAGGCGCGATTCCAGCGGGTCGCGCACCTGTATCCAGACGATGTTCCACTGGCCAGCTCGGCAGGCGGCTTCGAATCCTACGAATCGCCTGACGACTACCGGGAACACGCAATGTTCCTGCCGGTGGAGGGCGATTACGTCCTGACCGATCAGGCTGTGTTCTTCATCTTTCTAGAAGAGAGCCGAGTGGCGCGGTTTGCCCTGGATGGGATCGCCGAGTTCGAGCCGACCCTCCGCCAGGAGGGGGGACAGATCCGCCATGTGAAGGTGCGCATGTCGAGCGGCCAGATGCACCAGTTCGCGGCCGCGGCGACTTTCGTCGACGAGGTCCTTTCCGCGCTCGGCCGCCCCAATGCCACCGAGGGACTAATGCAGCTCGCTGCCTCGTCCGGCGAAATGCCGCTGGCCAAGGGGAACCTGCTCGTTTCCGGGACTCTGCCCGGACATGCTTCAGCCGATCGCTACCCGGCTGGAAACTATGACGTGCTGCTGATGCGGGACCGGCTCCTCGCCTGGACGTCCCCTGGGAACAGCTTCGTTCTCCCACTGTCGGACATCAAGCAGTGGCGGGAGGCGGGCCACGAAATGGTGTCTGTAGAGCTGACGTTCCAGGACGGCACAGAGCGCACCATCGGCTTGAACGGGCCGTTCGCCAAAATGATCCGCAAGACGGCCCGGGTCCGTAAGCGGCGGTTGAAGTCCTGAATCTGGCGCCGAGCAGGACCAGCCGACGGTCCGCTGGGCCCGATACTCCGCGATCACCCGGGCCACGGGAAGGGTGTGAACCCATCGGCTTCCTCGAGGACGGCGCCCGGCATCGGGTTGCATCGGCGATGGTCGTCGTTACGCGGGTCAGATAACGGGGCCGCATTGTGGGGGAATCTCCGTGCAGTACGCGGGCGGGTCGGGTTCGCCCGGCTCGAGGTGCCCGTACACCTGAACGTGGACTCCCGGCCGGCCGGGGATCCGCCATGGCTCGCCGGGGCCAGTCACGTTGTGGGACGCCGACAGGACATGGGCGAACGCGAGGACGGTCTCCTCGTCGGCGCCTTCGATGGTGACGCTGACCGCGCCGGGCTGCGTGTGGTGAGGCCGGTTCATGCCCGCACAGACGATGCCCGCCCCACCCAAGGTTCGGACGGGACGGGCATGTTCACCCGATCGAGAGGCCGGGCCGGTCAGCCGTCGGTTCCTGCAACGTCGCCGCCCCCGGTGCCGTCACAGGGCGAAGTCGTCGGCTGCTCCGTCGGCTCATCACTGGGCGGCGCGCTGGACTCGGTCGGCACCTCGGTCGGCATGCCGGGATAGTTCGTGTCGCCTTCGGACCACATGCCCTCTCGGAAGCAAGGCGGAGGCGACGTCGGCGGCTCGGTCGTCGGCGGACGGGATGTCGGCGGCTGACTCGTCGGCGGGCGGGACGTCGCCGGGGGACTCGTCGGACCGGAGCTGCCACTGCCACCGAACACGGCGACGGCGGCGAGGACCGCGCCGATCACAACGAGCGCGACGCCGACGAGGAGCGCGACGAGACGGCCTGAGGGTCTCGCACTGGTCATAGCTGGGATTCCTTCCCTGCGGTGGTGGGACCGCGGACCGTGTCCGATCCGGGCGCCTTACGTCGCGTGCTGGCCGCTCACTTGCCCATCCGGACCGGCGGCGCGGGGACCTTCACCGCGGGCGCCGGTGCCTTCGGCGCGGGCATCTTGGGCTGCTGCGGGGCGGGCTTGCGGGCGCCGCTCCCGGAGTTGCCGGTCCCGGCGGCCGCTCCGTGCCCGTGCCCGTACGGCAGGCACGTTGCGGGGTTCACGGTGCCCGCGGCGTACCCGGGGCAGCTCTGGCCGGAGCCGTCGTCGTCACCGTCGGCGTGGAGGGCCAGGAGCACGAACAGGAGGACCAGGCCGACCACCAGGACGCCGACGGCGGCGCACCCGAGCCGGCGGGCCGTGCGGTCGCTCAGCATGGTCACGGGGAAGTTCGTCATGGCGTGGCCTTCCAGCCGGAGGGGCAGATGGCCGCGCATACTCCGCACCCGCGCGTCTTGTGTCGCCTCCCCCTCGGCGTGTGGCCTGGCAGCGGCAGGCGCGTCCTACGATCGCTGAGTGAGTGAAGCGCTGCCCCGGATCCGTGTCGTGCTGCCCGACGGGCAGCACGACGTGGGACGCCTGCACGCGCGCCAGCAAACCGAGCTGGGGTGGCGTTACTGGGTGGGGCTGCCCGCCTGGCAGAACGTCGGCGACCAGGGCGAGATCGCGGCCGGCGAGTATCGGGTGTGGCTGTCGGAGCAGGAGGCGCAGCCAATCGAGGGCGAGTCCTACGACGACGTGGCGACGCGGCGCCTGTCGTCGACCGACGCGTCGACGGGGCGGTGGGCGTTCGCGGTGCAGGAACTGACGAGCCCGTGGTGTGGACGTGGCCGAAGAGCGATCGTCCGGCGCTGCGGGTGTGGTCGGCCGGGCAGTGGCGGTACGCGCCGGTCCTGGCGCGGCAGGACCGGGCGGACAGCTCGGTGCGCTACCAGGTCGAGGTCGATCTCCTCGGGGACACGAGGGTCTTGGTCTGCCTGTACCGGTGGCCGCAGCCCGGTTTGCGCAGGGCGCACGGGAGCGATTCGGAGCCGTCGCGGGGCGTCGACGAGGAACGGCAGGGCGACATGCCCCGACCGCGGCCCCGCCGGTCGTAGGCGGGGCCGCGGAGCGTTCGGCTACAGGTAGTTGCGGTGCTCGGCGTGGAAGCGCCCATGGTTCAGCGGGGCGTCAGTGAGCGTCAGGATGACGCGGTGGCCGGCGGCGAGCTCCTGGACGTGCGAGCCTGCCGGGGCGTCACTCGTGAAGCGGTGGCGGAACGGGGCGATGCCGGGCAGGCGGACCGTCGACTCGTAGTGGCGGATGGTGCGCTGCGCCATGGGGCGGCCTCTCGTGCACGGGGCGCCCCTGATGGGCTCCCTCACCACCTATGCGCGGCTCGCCCCGCCCGGAACAGTGCTTCCGCCGAAGATCTTCAGACGGCCTCTGCCATGGCGGCCTGCGTCAGGCCTTCGGCCGGTGCCGTGGTGGGGAGCGCGCCCGGTTCCCGCTTGAGGGCTTGCCTCGCTGCCAGCGCGTCGGTGCCGCACCGCTGCCAGTGCTTGTGCGCGTACACGGCCGTCGCCGTCCTGCGGAGCTCCGCCCACAGCCGGTCGTACTCGGCCGACTGCTCGACGGTCCACCCGCCGGTGACGGGGCGGGACGAGTGGTAGCCGCGGAGCGCGCCGCCGTGTGCGGGCTGCTCCTCTTCCCATCCCTCGTGAGGTTCCCGCGACCACGGGAGCGTGGCCTGGTAGTCGTGCAGTGCCTGGTACGCCTCGACCGCTGCCCGCTGGGCGTTGATCAGGTCGGGCGAGAAGGCGTACGGGTCGAACGGGGCATCGTCGGGGGCGTCGGTCATGCCTTCGAGAGTAATCCTGAGGTCCGACAGTCGACCGTCGCTGACCTGCGGGTGAGCTGGCCCCGGGCGAGCGGCCCGGCAGCGGGCATCGGATGATCTCCGCAGAGGGCTCGCTCGAAGGGCTTCCCCGCCGCGCCTTGCACAACGCTTCGGCCTAGCCTCGACGCCAGGACGTCCTGCCCCCGACGTCCCCTGTCGGCCCCGCGCCCCACGCCAACCGCGCGCTGGGGCCGACACTTTCGCGCAGCGCCCTGGAGGCGTGGCTCAGTCTTTGCTGGAGGTCTCCGAGATGAATCCGCCGGTGACCGCGTCCAGCTCTACCTCCCACAGGACACCGTCGCGGTCCTCGACGTCGACGGTGACCACGTACCGGTCTGGCTGTTCCTCGTCTTCGCCGTAGGAGGAGCCCAGGGCGCCCGGCCCTCCGGGGTGCCGTTCAGAGGCGATCTCCGCCAGCTCCGCGAGCGTCTTTACCTGACCCGACTCGTAGATCTGCTGGGCCTTGTCCTGTTCAAGATCCTTCATGTCCTCACGCTACGGCCAAGCGCCGGTGGCTGCTACGGGGTGGGCTGCCCCCAGTCGACGTACCCGGGGTCGCCGGGAAACCGGCCGAGCACATCGGGGATGAGGACCTGCCAGGCAGGCACGTCCGGCCCGTACAGAGCGTGCACGCGCGCGAGGTCCGACGTGTCCTCCACAGGCCGCAGATGGACCTGGTAGCCGTGGATCCGCGAGGTGCGCGGCCGGCTCGGTGTCCAGGCCGAGCGCGGTCAGCACGGTGGGCTGGGCGGTCTCCGGCGTCGGGGATCAATGGAACAGCCGTCAACGCTGAGCTCCGGCCACTACCGCCGGGGGCCCGGCGACGGCCAATGGAACGCACGCTGGGGGCAATTCCGGATCAAAGACTGTCCACGCGGAGGACGAACGGACCCAACCCGTTAGGGCGACACCCTGCGCCGCGCCGCTGCCGTCCGGAAGCCACCAGCGGTGACGTCGGGTAGCTTCCCCGGACCTGATCACCGGAAAGCAGGAGGCGCACGTGGCACCCAAGAGCGGCGACACCGGATACCTGACCTGTCTGCTCGACTCCCAGAAGGTCTCCTTCGACTACAGCACACGCCAAAAGCACGTCGCGGAGCACCGCGTCGTACCTCCTCGGCCAGAAAGGATCACCGCACTACGCGCAGCGGTTCACATTCCACAACGTGGCGCAGGAACGCCCCGACGCGTTCACGTGCAAGATCCAGGCGTCGGGCGGCCACTACGCCGAATACTGGCTGGACATCTCTGGCAGCAACTACGTCCGCCCGTACAGCGGGGCCGGATGCTTGTGGCGCTTCGTGGACTGCGGAGACTTCTGGGAGTGGCGGCAGGCCAGCACCGACAACTTCATCATCGCGAGCGACGAGATGCTGAACACCGCCTCGTACATGAAGACGATCACCGGGTCCCCAAAAACATCTACGCCAGGGCCTTCCACATCACGGTGGAATGACCGGCGTGCGGCCTGGATGGCGACGTGCCGAGCTGGTCGCTTCGGAGGACTTCCGCGGGACGCCGCCGTGGAGGTACATGCGGCGATCGGCCGTGCCGAGAGCGGATCGCGCTACGAGGTTGAGGCTGCTCTGAAGAAAGCTGTGCGATACCCCGACACCGAAGCGGCCTGACGCACACCCTCATCAAATCTGGTCCTGCTGCGCTGCCAGGAAGGGGAGCACCAGTGAATGCCGGCATGCAGCACTGGGCGGACTGGTTCGCTGCCGGCTACGGGTTCCTGCGCCCAGGCGCGGGCGAGATAAGCCTCCTCGCCAGACACCTGCCACCTGCAGCCGGGTCGCGGGCGCTGGATGTGGGGTGCGGGCTGGGCGGGTATGCAGCGGAACTGGCCCGAGTCGGCTACGCAACCATCGCCGTGGACTGGGCGGTCTCCTCTGTTGCCGCCGTCCGCGATCGCTACGAGGGCCTGGAGCCGAATCTTGAGGCGCGCCGGGTCGACTTCGAGGATGCGGACGCTGTCGCTGAGCTGCCTTCGGGCAGCTTCGACGTGGTGACGATGCGGCTGGTGTACGCGTTCATGAACGACAGGCCGGCCGTGGCCGGGCGGGTACGCCGTTTACTCCGGCCCGGCGGTGCGTGGGTGGTGACGACCCCGCTCGCAGACCGCCTCCCGGCCGATCGAGCGCACATCGCCCTGGCCGGCCAGGACGTCGGCGGTCTCTTGGCGGGGTGGGACAGCGGTGCTTGGTACGACCTGGCGCCCGGCGGGCTGCGCTGTTTCGTCCTACAGAAATGACCTGGCCAAGTGGGTTTCTCGCCGGCGACGGTCGAGGAACCCACGGTCCCCCGCTTGCAGCAGGCACTGATATCGGGCCCTGGACGGCTGTGTGGCCCAGTCTCCGTTGGGAGAAGACCGAGCCACAGTCCGGCTTTCGCGCACGGTGCAGGCCGTACACGCCGTCACGCCGGGTTACACGTGAGTCTGCCAGGCCAGATCGTGCACCTGTGAGCGTTCGCCGGGATTCAGCCGGTCCAGGTGAAGGACAACGGCGTGATCCGCTCCATGAGCGGATTGACCAACATGACCAGCAGCCCATAGTCACCGAACGGGGCCTCGCGCGTCACCTTGTCGTCGATGCCGTACGGCTCGGACACGGCGTACGGGTCGATTTCCAGGGCGTCGATCAGCACAATGAGGGCGAGCTGCGCCTCGAAAGGGAGGCTGTCGATAGTCCGCTGGGTGTGCTCGGTAACGGCGAACTGCCAGCTCACGCGGCACCGCGCTCGCGCGCTGCTTCGTGCATGCGCTCACGCCACGCCACATGCGCGGCCCGCGAGTCCTTCGTCTCGTCGCTGAACTGGGCGGGGGCTTCACCATGCTTCTCGAAGTAAGCCTTAGCTTCTTCGATCTTCGGCGCCTCGACTTCAACCCACCGTGCGGCGATCTTCTGCCATTTGGCGACGACGGTGTCGAGCTGGCCAACGGGTGCCAGGTGGACTTCGCGCAGAGCCTGTTGGCGCATGTCAGGGGAGGGCAGGGCGTGGACGATGGTGTCGATGCTCCAGTCGTGACCGCTCACCGTGGCCCCCTTTCCAGATCTCAGTATCAGGTGAGGTCCACGGTAGCGGGCACACCTGCGCGGTGTCAGTCGGCTCGTACGCTCTGCAAATCGGCGGTCCCTGCCTGGGCGAGGGCTCGGGGCGCAAGGATGTGTGGTGCCCGGCGACGGCATCGGCTTCGTGAGGGCGCCGCCGGGCACGACCAGCCTGGCACGAGGCACTGACAAACGAGCCGGGACGCTGGCCTCTCGTCGCGTGCCTGACCGTCCCGAGATGACTTGGCGGTCGCCAACAGACAGGTCCTACTTCCCCACAGGCAGGATCCCCGTAACGGCACCAATAGGCAGCAGCCCCGTAACGACGCCAAGAACAGGCGCCAACCCCGCAAGGGGATTCGCAGGCGGGCTGGCGTCGGCAGGGGCGGCGTGAGCGGGGGCAGCTACCACGATGGAGGCTGCCGCAACGGCCAGGACAGCGAGTGTGCGCTTAGCAGTGGTCATGGCCTGCCAACGGCTTTGAGTGCTTGCGGTAACGGCTCGCTCCTCCAATGGCTGTCGCCTCAAGTGGTCAAGGCCCTTTGAGCGCTGTAGTTGGCCAGAGGGGCCATCTACAGCGCTCAGTCACAGCTGCACGTGTGACTGAGCGTCGTAGTTGGCCCGTCTGGCCAAGTAGGCGCTCAGATCCGTGCCCGCAGGTCAGCCGCCGTGGAGACCCTACTCGTCGAGGCCGGCATAGACGTGAGCTTCAAGGCGTTGCGGGGCGTCAAGGCCCACGGCCTCGCCTCGGTACAGGGCGATGAGCGAGTCCTTGCCCCGCCACCAGGCGTCGGTCACACCCTGCACTTCAGGCACCGGCTCGTAGCCGCCGAGGTCCAATGCCTCTGCGGCTTTGCCCGTGATCTGTGTGATGGTCTTGGCCCAGCGACGGGCATGGGCGGCGAGCGCCAAGGACTCCACCCATCCGTCTGTGCTCGCATGCAGGGGCGTCCAGCGGTAGGCGTCGATCCCGAACGCCCCATCGGGGCCGATCATGAATCCGTAGGCCATGGACACCCGGCAGTCCCCCGCCGGGAAAGACCAGCCCTCTGCGGCAGACCCTTCGAGGCAGTCGGCGTCCAGGATGCGCGGGCCGCCCTCATAGAACGGGGCCGGCGGGAGGGCGAGGCCGCCCCAGCGGTCCTGGAAGGCTGCGGCCCGGTCGATCTCCGCAGCGGGGATCCCATGCCCGATCCACGCGTCGCGGTGTCGCCGGATGTTCTGTCGGCGGAGACGAATGCCGTCTACCTCGACGAATTTCTGGGCTCTGCGGCTCAGGCCGACGGGCCCGACCGGGATTGGCGCTGCAGAGTCGTCAGCCGTCACTGCTGCTCGCCGTCGCTGGCGTGGAGCACGGACGCCGCGATCTCCCGCACGCGGTAAAGGGTGATCCCCGTGCGCTGTTCGACGGCGAGGGGATGGTCGGTGGGCTCGAGCTCGACGAAGGGGCGCTCACCGACCGGGCGGGTGTGGACGTGCGTCTTCAGGTTGAGGGTCGCGGTCGGATAGACCGGCAGGTCGGTGGTGAGCCAGCCGAAGGAGGGCTTCTCGGCCTCGCGGCCGGGGTGTCCCACAGATCTGCGGTCCGGGAGAAGTTCTCACGGCTCAGTGAGACCCAGACGCCCCAGGAGAACACCTCGTCGCTGTCGATGACCGGTATCTCGATCAGGCCCTTGACGAAGTAGTGCTGCCCGCGGACCACGCACTGGTCCGAGGAGAGCAGGCAGTCATCGGCGTCGGCGAAGGCCGGATCCCACACGGCCGGGGCCTCGGCCGTGTAGTTCATCGGCAGCTCGGGGTGGTGGGCCCCACAGCATGTGCAGGTGAATCCGATATCGCTGGTCATGGCGCTGAAGCCTAGTGACGGGCTCCGGAACCATTCGCGGGCGGTTCCCCTCCCGGCCCCCTGCCTTGGGAGCCAGCTATCGCGCTCAGGGGCCGATTGGCGTACTCGAGAGCTGTCCTGTCTCAGATAAGTGTGGGCAGGGCGAGTCTCTGACCTGCAGTGCCCAGAGTTGCCTGAGACGCGGTGCCACGCGCTTTCTCAGAAAACTGTGGGCACCGCAGTGTGCGTCGCTCCCCATCACCACACGAACGCGCTGGGGGCAGTGCGCAAAAGGCTGGGGACGCTCTGGCTGAGGAAAGCTGTCAGCTCTCGTACGATCCCGCTTCAGGTGGGGCGACGAGGGGGGTGCGGCCAGTGCGCCGCTTTGTGATTGCTGTGCTCAGCGCAGTCCTGGCGATGACGGTCGGTGGTTGTGCGGCGGACACGGGCACGCGTCCGCCGGCCCGTCAGAGCCGGATCCCCGGCTCCGGGCCATGGCGGCCGGTGGGCCACACCGGCAACCCCGGGAACCTGTACGGCGTGGTGGCTACCGGCGCGCAAGACGCATGGGCGGTGGGAGACGAGAACAACGAGCCGGTTGTCATGCGGTGGCGCGGCGGGACGTGGACGGGCGTCGAGGTACCCGGGCAGCTCGGCCTAAATAGCCTGCGCGTCGTCGCAGCCTCGGGGCCGGGTGGCGTGTGGGTCTTCGGTGCCGCGGGGCTGACCGGCGGCCAGGAGTCCCGAGCGGCGCGGTGGAACGGCAGCCAGTGGACACCCGCCTGGCGTGAGCCCAACTCCTTGGTGGATGCGGCAACCGTCGCGGGGCCCGGCGACGTGTGGGTGGCGGCTCGGCGGCGGGGCGGTGACGGCACCTGTCGTTCGTTCCTCCGGCACCATACGGCTGCGGGCTGGTCGGCCGTCGCCCTGCCGTCGGTGGTGTGCGTGCATGCCATGCATGCCCTGTCGCCTCGGGATGTCTGGGCCGTGGGCGAGGGCCGGGGCCGACCGGTAACTCTGCACTGGGACGGGCGGAGGTGGCGCACGGTGCCGCTGCCGCCCGCGGTCGCGGGGCTAACCGGAGAGCTGCGCGGTCTCGCCGCACAGTCGCCGACGCAGCTCTGGGCGGTCGGCCGCACGGGTCGTATGGGGGACGTCGTCGGGCCTGTCGCGGTGCGCTGGGACGGGCACAGGTGGGTGAGTGTGGTCGGCTCCGGCGTCGCCGGGAAGTTCGTCAATGCCGCCGCCGACGGGCATGGCGGGGTCTTTGTCTCCGCATTCTCCGCGAGCGGAGACGATCTGGTCTTCCACTACGACGGCCAGAACTGGTCGAGCGAACATGTCGCCTCCGACCACTCAATCACCGGCCTTGCTGTCATCCCCGGCACGTCCCAGGTCGTTGCCGTGGGCGTCTGCTGCGAAGGGTACGACGAGGACACCAGTGGCAAGATCTGGATGCGCCGCTGACGATCCACGGCTGGTCACCACCCGACTCGGATGCATCAACGGATCACCAAAGGTCTGCGTCTGGGCAGCCCGCCTCATTCGTTGCCCATCCCTGGCTTCCCTGCCGCACACGCCCCGGAGCGGACCATCCCGCCGCTGACTCCGGGCAACGATCTCCATCAAAAAGGGCAGTGATCTCCCAGGTCGGGATGCCCAGAGAAGACTGAGACACCGCGTCCTTTGCTCAGACTTTCGCGAGACGTGGCCCCAGTTGCCCAGAGAACTCCGAGACTGCCCACACTTCGCTGAGACAGGACAAGAGCCAACTAGAGCTGTCCTGTCTCAGAGAACTGTGGGCACGGCGAGCCTGTGACCTGCAGTGCCCACACTTCTGTGAGACGCCAGACGGTGCGTTGTCCCGCAGAAGTGTGGGCAAGTCACCATGCGCAGCCCGGGCGAGCGAAGTGCTGGCGCGCCGTGGCGAGCTCAAGCATCGGGCGTCAGGGGTGCCGTCATGTCTCGGCGCCGCCCCAACTGTCGAGCGTGATTCTGACCTGGCAATTGTGATCTGCGTGCCCGACCACTCGCCCGCTGATCACGCGGCCCAATGGAGGCGGGACAGTTCCCACCGGGGTACCTAGGACCTCCGCCAAACCCACAGCGTCGGGGAAGCCGTCGATCAGAACAAAGACACCGAAGGGCTGCCGCCCAATGATCCTGCCGGTTATGGCCGTACCGGTTGCCAACGCCGCCACAGTGACCGGCCACGCACGCTGAACGTTCTCAAGCGTCGGATCATCTCCGCTGCCCGGCCACACCCACCCCGTCATGATCCGAATCATCTCTGCAGCCAGCCCTTGATTGCTCAGCCTTTCCTGAGACTGCCCAGACTTCGCTGAGACAGGACACCAGCCGCTGGAGGCCTCCGGGGAGCGGTCGTCCACGAGTGTCCTGTCCCAGATAATTGTGGGCACACCCAGGTCTGTGACCTGCAGTGCGCACAGTTGCGCGGGACGTCAGGTGGAGCGACGTCTCGAAGAACTGTGGGCAAGTCACCGTGCGCAGCCCCGGCGGGACCAGCGTCAGGAGAACCAGACGATGAGCCTCACGTTGGCCGCGCCATGCAGGTCGCTCAGCGTGCGCATCACGCTCCACGCGGGCCCCCAGTGCGAAGCATCACCGGCCGCCTGCTCCCGGGTCCGCTTCCCGGAGATGTCAGTCCCCTGCCAGTCGGCAGCAAGCAGCTCTCCCCAGGTGATCCACGTAGTGCCATGCACGTCGCTGAGCCCCCAGGAAGCGTGCTCGCGGGCTACGGCCTCGGAGGCATCCACGGGCAGCCCCCGGTCCGCGGCTAGCGGCTGAAAGCCGTAGGTGTTGCGAATACCGAAGAGGCAGGCCAGCGCGTCGTACGCGTTGCCGATGTTCAGCAGCCACAGCTCCATGGCGGCATGCCAATCAGAGTCCTCGTCATCAGGGCCCCAAAGTCGGGCACCGGGACGGCACTCGACCATCCCTTCGATCTCGGTCGCCATGTTGAGATCCTGCCTTCTCCGCGGGCAGGGAGCACCCACCTTTTCTGACGCACCGTGATGCAGATCTTGCCTGGCTCGCCACCGGTTGGTTGCCCTGCAGCCGGCTCGCCGGAGGGGCTGTCCCGGCCTCCAGGCCCGGGGCTCCTTCGACGAATCCATCGCCTTCCCGTCACTCCAGGCAAAGTGACAGCAGGTGCCCCTGGGACTGCCTACCAGCGCAACGTGACACTGCCGTCGGCGTTGATCTCCTCGCGCACCGTCTCGACGTGATGCTTCCAGGCAGGTACCTCTGCTTCGGCAGTCGCGCGGAGCCAGTCGATGAAGGACGCGTAACTGCGGAGGGGAACGTCTGCGTGCTCGCCCTCGGAGTATGACCAGACCTCGGGATCAGGTCCGGTGCCTCGCATGAACTCGAACTGGTAGCCCTGATGCATGGAGAAGACGCGGTCGGTGGGCTCGAAGTGGAAGGTCGATTCGTTCTCTTCGAGGAGTTCGCGGGCAGCCGTCCCCAGGCCAAGGACGCGAGGGTGATAGACGTCCTCCCCCTGCATGAAGCGCCCGGCGCCACCGCCGATCAAAGAAAGGAACTCTCGGTAGGCATCTGCCATCGGAGCCTGTTGATCACGCTCGACAGCCAGGACGACCTCGGCCGGCAGTCCCTGAAGCTGCTCGGGCCGGGCTGTGGTGCCGTCGGTGATGGCGTCGACCACAGCCCGGACTCGCTGCTTCGGCGTCAGCAGGCCAGGCTCATTCGATGATGCTGGCCACTGCTCTGTCGACAATCGAATCGTTGGGCTCTCGTCTTGACGTCGCTTCCACCACATCTGGCACCCCCACCCTCTCTGCGATCGAGAGCTTACGTGGGCTCCGATCCGGCCCCGATTCCGAGAACGGCACTGGTGTGGTCGCAACGCCATGGCACCACAAGCACCTCGGCGGGGGCGATGTGGACTGCCGCTCGGATCGAAGGTGGTGGTGAAGCGTGGTCTCTCGGCGCAGTGCGGTCCGCTGGAAGCCGCCTCTGCAACGAAGGCTCGGCGGCCGCTGCGAACTGTGCCTCACGGGGAACAGGCGGAGCCAGTCAGCTCCAGAACGCGGTCGGTGTCCTTCGAAACCACATGCCCATCGCAGGTCGCTGACCAGTACCAGCCGCACCAGTTGCCCTGCCCACGGAAAGCAGGAAACCGACGTGCGGGCTGCACCCCCTCGAACGCAACCGACCACAGGCTCTGGAGAGCACCGCTCTCACGCACACCGACCGAGCTGACGTACTCCAGCTCGATCTCCTGTACCGCTACACCTGTCGCGTCCATCGGAGCCTCTCGGGAACCCATCCGCTCGTCATGACGACCGTAGGAGGACCGGTGACAGGTGCCCAGAGAAGATTGAGACACCGCCTCCCTTGCCCAGACTTCCGTGAGACGCGCGCCCTGTTACCCAGAGAACTTTGAGACTGCCCAGACTTCGCTGAGACAGGACAAGAGCGCTATGTCACATCGATCAACGTCTCAGGAAACGCGGGACCCAGGACTCGCCCTGTTCGATTTTTGTTCGATATATTGGAGACAGAACAAGCCATGCGGCTTGAATGGGGCTCGTGTGATCGGAGGTGGCAAGCGTGAAGACCTCCGGGTTCTCTCACCTGCACGTCGTCTCCGGATACTCGGCCCGCTACGGCGGCTCGCTCCCCCACGACCTGGTCCGCCGGGCCGCCGAGCGCGGCCTCACCACGCTCGCGCTGACCGACCGCGACACAGTCGCAGGGACGGTGCGCTTCGCCAAGGCCGCGGCCGCCGCTGGCGTGCGCCCGGTCTTCGGCGTGGACCTCGCCGTTGCTCCCGCCGCCGATCCCGATCCCCCGGTCGGCCGGCGCCGTACGCCGGTGCGTGGCGGCGCTCATGTACTCGAGGCGCGGTGGCGTGTGACGCTGCTGGCGCAGGACGTGGGCGGGTGGGCCAGGCTGTGCCGGATCGTGTCGGCCGCGCACGCCGCACCCGTAGACGGGGTGCCGGTGGCGGCCTGGCCCGTGCTGCAGGAGCACCTCGGTGAAGGCCTGGTGGTGCTGCTCGGTCCTTCGTCCGAACCGGCGGCCGCGCTGATGTCCGGCCGGCCGGATCTGGCGGAGCAGCTGCTCGCGCCGTGGCAGGCGATCGCCCGGGAGGGCCTGCGGCTGGAGGCCGTTTACCTGGGCCGATCGGGGACCGGGGCGGGGTCGCTGCGGCTGGCGGCGCGGACCGTGCAGCTCGGGGACGAGCTCGGTGTTCCGGTGGTGGTCTCCAACTCGGTCCGGTACGCCGATCCGGCACAGCACCGCGTTGCGGACGTGCTGGATGCTGCCCGGCTTCTGCGGCCGATCGACCGGCGTCACGTCGACAGCGGCGAGCGGTGGCTCAAGGGGGGCGGCGAGATGGCGGCGGTCGCCGCGAGGATCGCCGAGGCCGCGGGCCGCGGGCCCGAGCGGGCGGCAGCGCTGCTCGCCGAGACCGAGGGCACGGCCGCCTCCTGCACTTTGACCGCGCAGGATTTGGGGATGGGGCGGCCGCACTTTCCCGAGCCGCACGTGGTGGGCGCCGACCGGGTTCGGGGCGGCGCGATGCGGCTGCTGCGCCAGCGCTGCGAGGCAGGCATGGCCGCCCGCGGCCTCGATTCCGATGCGGCTGCCGTGAGGCAGCTGGAGTATGAACTCAACGTCATCGGCCGGCTCGGTTTCGAGGGCTACTTCCTTGCAGTCGCCCAGGTCGTCGCGGACGTGCGGGCGATGGGTATCCGGGTTGCCGCGCGCGGCTCCGGCGCCGGCTCCATGGCCAATCACAGCCTTTTCGTGGCGACGGCGAATCCGCTGACCCACCGCCTGCTCTTCGAGCGGTTCCTCTCCGAGCGGCGGACGTCGCTGCCGGACATCGACCTCGACGTGGAGTCCGCCCGCCGCCTCGAGGTCTACGACAAGATCTTCGAGCGGTTTGGGCACGATCGGGTCGCGGTCACCGGCATGCCCGAGACCTACCGCGCCCGGCACGCCCTGCGTGATACCGGGCTCGCCCTGGGGATCGCACCGCAGACCGTCGACATGATCGCCAAGTCGTTTCCGCACATCCGGGCCTGTGACATCCGCTCCGCGCTCGCCGAGCTGCCCGAGCTGCGCCAGCTCGCGGCCCGCGCTGATGAGTTCGGACCGTTGTGGGAGCTGGCCGAGGGGCTGGACGCGCTCGTGCGCGGCTACGCCATGCACCCGTGCGGAGTGATCATCTCGAATGCGTCCCTGCTGGACCGGCTGCCGGTGCAGCCCACCCCGGGCGGCGACTACTCGATGCTGCAAGCTGACAAGGAGGATGTCGAGGACCTGGGGCTCCTCAAGCTCGATGTGCTCGGGGTGCGGATGCAGTCCGCGATGGCGCACGCCGTCCACGAGATCCGACGCACCACCGGCAGACTCCTCGACCTCGACAACCCCGACCACGTCCCCCTCGACGACGCAGCGACGTTCGAGATGATCCGCCGCAGCGACACCCTGGGCTGCTTCCAGATCGAGTCGCCGGGCCAGATGGACCTGATCGGGCGTCTGCAGCCGCGGCACATGCAGGACGTCATCGCCGACATCAGCCTCTTCCGGCCCGGACCGGTCAAGGGCGGCATGCCCGCGCGGTTCATCGCCGCCCGGCACGGCGCCGCACCGCACTACCCCCACCCCGACCTCGAACCGATCCTCAACGACACGATGGGCGTCGTCATCTGGCACGAGCAGATCATCGCGATCATCGCCCGGCTGACTGGTTGCGACCGTGCCGCCGGCGACGTCGCTCGCCGCGCACTCGCCGACCCCGAGCGCCTGCCCGGCGTGGAGACGTGGTTCAAGAAGGCTGCCGTCGAGCGAGGCTATGGCGACGCAGTCGTCGGCGAAGTGTGGGACGTAGTCAAGGAGTTCGGGGCCTACGGGTTCTGCCGGGCGCATGCCGTCGCGTTCGCGGTGCCGGCGGTGCAGTCCGCCTGGCTCAAGGCTCACCATCCGGCTGCTCTGTACGCGGGGCTGCTGGAGCACGACCCGGGAATGTGGCCGATGCGGGTGATCGTCGCCGATGCCCGCCGCCACGGCGTGCCCGTCCTCGCCGTCGATGTGAGCCGCTCCCAGGAAGCACACCGGGTCGAGGCAACGGACCGGGGGTGGGGGGTGCGGCTCGCGCTGTCCACGGTGAAGGGGATGGGCGAGGCCGAGGCCGCCCGGATCGCCGCCCACCAGCCCTACACGTCCCTGCAGGACTTCTGGCAGCGGGCCAGACCCTCGCTTCCGATCGCTGAGCGGCTCATCCAGATCGGCGCCCTGGACCAGGTCAAGGGCACGCTGACGCGGCGGGACCTGCTGCTCCAGGCCAGCGAGCTTCACCGGCATGCCCGCAACCGAACCGCTGCTGATGGGCAGCTCGCGCTCGGCGGCGACCTGGTGAGCGCGGAGCCGAGCGGCCTGAAGGAAATGTCGAGCCGGGAGCGCATGAGCGCCGAGCTCGAGGTCCTGTCGATCGACGTCTCCCAGCACCTGATGGAGCACCACCACCGGCTGCTGCGCGAGCTCGGCGCCACCGACGCCGCCCACCTCCAGCGCATGATCCCGGGCCAGAAGGTCCTCGTCGCCGGCGTGCGCGCCTCTACTCAGACCCCGCCCATCCCGTCCGGGAAACGGATCATCTTCGTGACGCTGGAGGACGGGGCCGGGCTCGTCGACCTTGCCTTCTTCGAAGACACCCACGCCGACTGCGCGCACACGATCTTCCACTCGGGGCTGCTCCTGGTCCGCGGCTCCGTGGAGGCCCGCGGCCCTCGCCGCACCGTGGTCGGCGAGATGGCGTGGGACCTCGAAACAGTCGCGGCCGCGCGCCGTGATCGCGGCCCGCAGGCCGCGCTCGACCTCCTCGGCCGTACCACGCCGGCAGCGACGCCGGCCCAGCCGGACGCCTCCCCCGCTCCCGCGGCCGCACGGACTCTCTCCGACGGAACTGCAGGCTCGGAACTGCACCCTTGGGCCGATCTCCAGCCCGCCGGGAGCCGATCGGCAGACCTGCGCCGTCTGGGCCACCGGTCCCCCGGGTCGGCAGGATGAGCACGGTGCCGGCGCCTAAGGCCCTGCGCGAGGGGGAGCGGGCATCAGCACGCCGCGGCCGCCGCCAGGTCCTGCGCGTCCATTTCCATCTCGTCCAGTTCCAGGACCCGGACCTGCTGTTCGAGCAACTCCTCGTGCTTGTCGAAGACATCACGCCGGTACATCAGCCCTACCCTCAAGATCACAGCGTCGACCTGGACATCACCGGCGCGCTGAGGCTGTTCGACCGCTCACCCCACGAACTGGCCCAGCTCCTGCAGCTGCGGGCGATCGCGCTGTTCGGCGTGCGCGCCACCGTGGGCGGCGGCCTCTCCCCGCTCATCGCCGCCATGGCCACAGCCGCCACCCCGTTCGGTCACATCACCGTCATCGCCGACGACGACGCATCAGCGTCCGCGTTCCTGCGGCCGCGACCTCTCGCCGCGCTCCCCGGCATCGGACCCGCGACCGCCAAAACCCTCAACCGGTACGGGATCACCACCATCGGCCAACTCGCCGACACTCCTACCGGCCCGCTCATTCGGCTGCTCGGCGCGCACGCCGCCCGAGAGCTGCACGCCCGCGCCCACGGCCTGGACGACCGGCCCGTACAACGCAGCGCCCTGGTCCGCTCCACCAGCACCAGCCACACCTTCGAGGCCGACGAACTAGATCCGGTCGCCCACCGCCGGGAGCTGCTCGCCCTGGCCGACGAACTCGGCGCCCGCCTGCGCACAACAGGCGAGGTCTGCCGGGGACTGACGCTCACCGTGCGCTACGCCGACCGCACCCGCACCATCCGCAGCCGCACGCTGCCCGAACCCACCCACCACACCCCAGCCCTATCCACCCTCGCCTACGACCTCTACACCAGGCTCGGACTCGAGCGGGCCCGCGTTCGCCAACTCTCCTTGCGTGCCGACCAGCTTGGGCCCGCAGACGGTGCGCACCATCAACTCCTGTTTGACGACGGCGATGACAAGGCCCGCCGACTGGAGGCCGCCTCCGATACAGCTCGCGCCCGGTTCGGCCCCCACGTCATCCAGGCCGCCGCCACTGCAGTTCGACGATCCTCACCCCCGGCTTGAGCAGCCGCGAAGCGTACTCACAGCATGAGGGTGAGCCGTCACCGTGAAATGCCCAGCTGTTCCGGACCGGCTTCAGAGCGCCATATGGGTTGCGTCTCCCTCCCCTGGCTGGCGCACAGCCGTAAGCAGGAGGCCTACCCCGAAGCCGTCGAGGCGGTGCACGGCCCCTCTGATTCGCTGGATCGTCAGGCGAGAGCCTGGCCGAGGAGGTCTCGGGGGCGGCCGCCTAGGGCCTGGTGGAGGACTTCGGCCCTGGACCGGATCAGGCCGTCGCGGTAGGGGCCTGGGAGACGTTCGAAGATGGCCGCCGCCATCTCGGCCGCCGTTGAGGGGTCGCCGTCGAGACGCAGGCAGGCGGCGGTGTCCATCGCGATCGGGGCCCGGGTCATCACCGAGGGGGAATCGGTGAGGCGAGCGCTTTGTCCTGGGCCGAGTAGGACGCGTGGCTCGTGAGGCTGGAATCGGCCAGCCGCTGTGCGGATGCAGTGCTTGCTCGTGCGACGCCTTACTCACGGCGGGGGTGTCTCCTGAATCATGCCGACGCCGTAGGTTGGCCACCATGCACCGCTCCTCATCCGACTTGGTCCAGAAGACCCCTAACCCACGGTTACGAGCGGGAGCCGATCCACAAAGCCCTGGGCTCGAAAAGCGTCCGCGATCGAGGCGAACGTGAATCGCCTCTCCTCGACGTCGGTTGTGAAGGTGGTCAGGATGATTTCCTCGATGCTGCTCCACGTGAAGCACTCGTGGATTCGGCGAGCCACCGTCGCTGGATTTCCAGTGAAGTTGGCGGGCAGGTAACCAGCCGCGACGAGGCGGTTGTCACGGGTCGACGCTGCGGCATCCGACTCGGCGACCGTCACGCTCACGGCGAGTGCTGTGGCGCTCGAACCACCTGCAGGAGATCGTCCGTGGTTCTCGAACAGCCGATGCGCGTCTTCAGGCGTTTTCGTGAAGGCGGCTACGGCGCAGGGCAGTTCCAGCCGGTCGGCGAGTGACACAGCCGACGGTCCCGAGCCCAACAACCAGATCGGTGGCGCGGGAACGCCATCGGGCCGGGCGACGACCGGGCCAGTTCGACTCCGCCCACCCTGGATCGGCGGTGCCAGAATCTCAGCCAGATCGTGGACCTTACGATCGAAGACGTGCGGCTCAAGTTCCCACGCGTTGCCGTACACGAGAGCCTCTGCCACCGCGGATTCCGTGACGCCTGGCCCCTTGGCCACGCCAAGATCGATGCGGCCCGGGAACATCGCTTCTAGAGCCAGAAACGTCTCGGCGACCTTCAGTGGGCTGTAGTACCTCAGCAGCACACCTCCAGACCCGACGCGGATGGTCGACGTCCGGGCCGCGACAATGGCGGTCATGATTTCCGGACAGGAGTGAGCGGCACCGCGAACGTGATGTTCCGCCACCCAGAATCTTCGGTAGCCAGCCTGCTCGGCGCCCTGGGCGAGCGAGACTATCCCCCTAAGTGATTCCCCGGGCGAACCGCTGGAAATTTTCGACAGCTCGAGAACGCCGAGAGGCAGTGTAGGGAGAGCGGACTCGACTTGCGATGTCATGATGTCCCTTCCCGGAAAAGACCTTCACTCATACGGTCCCGCTTCGCCCAACCCTCCGGAGAGAACAGCGGAAACACCGGCACCTGCGCATACTCAAGTTCCTTGCGTAGCAAGTGGATACCGAGCGCCCCCTTGTACAAGCTGTCTGTCGGCGTCGCAGGCGTGTCGTGCGGGAGCGTGATGCCCTCGGCCATGCGTTCCGCCCGACCACGCCATGTCTCGTCGCCAGTCAGCCGTGCCATTTCGAGCACGGCGAACGTGCGACCGGCTAGCCCGCAGCACAGGGAGGGTTGCAGGTCGGGCGACAGCCACGCTTCATGAGATGCGGCCACGGCGATGTCACCGAAGCCACGCGAGGGGTAGACGCGTGCCGCCAGGGAAAAAAGTAGAGCGTGCCCCGCTGCCCCGTTGCACCAGCCCGCGCCGAACGGTGCCTTGTCCGCGGGGTGCCCGACACGGTCCGGCCAGCGCATCCGCTCGCCGTCGGTCTCGGCGTACCCGGCCAACTGGGCGAGCTGGTCCTCGATGCCCTCGCCAGGAAGGCAGTGCGTGGCTTCCGACCACCGCAACCGGGCATAGAGAGACCCGGCCAGTCCGTGTGCCACACCGAGGGACATGCCGATCGGCCACTCACTGTGTGGGGACCGGGGATCGCGTTCGGCGAGTCGCTCGGCGATGCGGTGACCGGCTTCGACAAGCGGGACCCGTTCGATGAGCCGATCCACGGGCAAAGCCTCGGCGAGGTGCGCCAGTCCGACGAGTACCCCGGCTAGGCCCGAGACCAAGTCGACTCGGTCACTATCGGCTTCGGCCTCGGCAACGACATCGCGCACGGCATCGTTGACCGCTGCGGGATCCCAGCGGGCATGGGCGATGAGAGCACGGACGATGGACGGCCCGAAGGGCCCGTAGTGCAGGGATACCCGGCCCATCGCGTCATCGTCCATGCCGATCGACGGGTTTCGGAACGGCTCTGCCCCTGTGCCGGGCTCCGAGGCCAGCCAGAGGTCGGCGGCGGCCAAGGTCGAGGGATCATCGGATAGTTGAGCCAGCCGCAGGAGGGCATAGGCCACACCAGAGGAACCATGATGGACGGACCTCGCGGGTGGTCGTGGCACACCTTCGGCGGCACTCCGGCTGGATCGGTAGCGCGTCCAGACGTCGCGCGCCAGCAGAGTCGGACATGTCTCGTGCGGGGGCTCGGCTTGCGCCAGCTCATCGGCGAGCATGCGGCAGGAGGTGCGGGCGTCAGGCTCCTTGGCCAGGGCCCCACGCAGCGCCCGCTCAAGCCTCGGCCGGTCATGAACTCCGCATACATGCAGAGGAGTCGGCGTGCCGTGAACAATGGCCTCCAGGAAGGCCCGCCGCTGGAGGGGAAATGCGAGATAGTGGGAGCCGGTCAGTAGGAGATAGCACAAGGCCGCGACCGCGTACGTCTCACCCACCGGGGTGGCAGGCGGCAGTGGCGCCGTCCCGAGCGCTGCGCGTGCGTATTCCGGCTCGAAGAAGTACCCCACGCCCTGGCGCGAAGGTCCCGCGCCTTCTGCGAGGATCCGCGCCAGCCCGAAGTCGACCAGGGTGACACCGCCGCCTGTACTCACAATGACGTTCTTCGGGTGTACGTCCCCGTGGACCACACCTCGCTCGTGCAGTTGTGCGAATGCGTCCGCTACAGCGATGCATAGTTTCACCAGCTGGGCGCTGTCCCCCCGGGCCCTGTTCGCGGCGACGAGACTGTCGTCGCCCGACACCCACTCGACGGCCAGGTAGGGCCACTCTGCATCAGTCCCATCCTCCAGCACGGTGGCGACGGGCAGTCCGTGGAGCTTGGCCAGTACCGACGACTCATGGGAGAGGGCCGCGGCGATCGCAAGGTCGCCGGACCGACGCGCGACTTTGATGGCGGCCTCGCGGCCCGTACCGTCCAGGCCGCGATAGACCTCGCTGTCCTCCAGGGTCTGGATGCGCCCAGTGACAGTCCAGCCTCCCAGCCGATCACCCCGCTCGAGCCGAAACGTCAGTGCAGTATCGGCGTCTCCGGGCACCAGGAGGCCGAGATTCACCAGTCGGCGGATCAGCGGGGTGATCTGGTCGAGGAGTCGTTCGGGATCGATCGCCGTCGCAGTCGCGTGCCGCAACACCGCCCCGGCGAGGGTGGACGGACGTCGAAACTCCGTGATGAACGCGGCTGTGTCCCGGTCGACGAGCAGGGAACGAGCCCGGCCCGTGGGGCGGGTGACCACGTAGTCGTCCGGGCCGCATTCGAGGCTGCGCCGTACGTCTGCTCTGAGCCTGGCCACTGGATGGATCTGCATGTCGCTGGGAAATCGCAGCGTTGGGGTCGTAACGGACGCTGTCACTGGATCCTCGCTCGGTCGGCTCCCGCGGTGTCCAAGGGGGCCCACCTCGCGGCATCGACCCCATCCAGCCACAACCGCCGTAGGACATAGTCAACCGCTGAGCCTGGCCCCCAACTCGCTTCTGCCTGGGCCTGGATCATCGCCTGCGCCATGCGTCCGACGAGCCAGCCGCGCCAACTGCTGGCCCCGCCGTGAGCGTCGGCGCGCTGGGGAGGGTCGACGGCCCAAGAGAGCAGGCCGTCCTGCGTGCAAGCTGCGGTGAACGGTACCCCTTGGGCCGGCAGCCTGGCGGCGGTCCTTCTCAACTCGTCAACGACAGATTCGAGTTGGGATCGAGAGCTGAAGTACGCCACCAGTTTGTCCGGGCGAAGCACGCCGTACAGGTCGTCGGCAACCTTGAATACGGGCACCTCGTGTTCCGTGAAGGCCCCGAGAGCCACCCCCAACGCGTCCCTCAGGTTGTCGGGTCGAGGACTCACATACAGCTTGTATCGGGGGCCGGGCACGAGCCTCGCTGTGGTGCTCCGGTGGCGAAAGATGCGCCACCGGTCGTTGTCGGTTGGCGGCGGAGCACTCACCCAGTCGCGGGCCAACGCGGTCGCCGTCTCAGGGTCGTCCAGCCAGGCGCGCACGGCCGCCGTCGTGGCCAGTCGGCGTGACCACGACGGGCTCGCGGGCCAGCGGTGGTAGCAGTACAGCCGCCGAGCCATGTCACCGACGGTGCGCAGCCGCAAGGAGGCCGTGTGGTCCAGTGCAGCCCGGCTCAGGGATCCGAGCGCACCTGCGGCGTTATCAGCCGACGGAGGCGTCGGCAGGGCGAGGTTTTCCACGGCCTGTGGGCCGGACCGCCACAGATGGCCCACTCGCACTTCGAGGACACCGTCTAGAACCCACGTGGCAAGATCCTTCGTCTCACTGGCGAGCGCCGCACTGCCTTGATCCTCCCCCGCGGCTAGGGCACGCTCCAATAGACGTTGTGCCCTTGCGGACAACCCGTACGTCGGGCCGTCACCGTGCCTGGGCAGCAGGACCGCCGCGGTGCCAGCACCGCCACCTCGTTCGATCACCGATCGTTGATCGGAGCCGAGCGCTTCGAGGGCGACGAGCGCGTATTCCGGGTGCAGCCGAATAGGGTGAGCGAGAAGACTTGGATCGGACGAGGCAACCAAGTCCCTAGCCTTCCTCTCCAGCGTCGACCGATCCGGGGCGCTCGCGACGTACCTCGCGGGCTGCGTCCAAGAGCAGCGCTTCCAGGTATCGGGCATCGACCGCGTTGCCGAGGGCCGGGCTCGCCACCTCCTGGAAGTTATGCGCCGGCAGTTGGCCGACCGAGGCCAGCATCGGCTCCTCATGCTGGCGGATCTGCGCCCTGATGGCGGCGACCTGCGCCCGTGCCATCACGACCGGACGCAGCGCTTCCTCGTAGATCTCGTACGCCTGCTTCCACGCGTCGCCGGTGGTCCCGCAGGAGTCTGTCATCCCGCAGGAGTCCGTCATGCCGCACGAGTCGGTCATGCCACATGAGTCGGTCATCCCGCATGAGTCGGTCATCCCGCACGAATCAGTCATCCCACAGGAGTCAGTCATGCCGCAGCCCGTGGCCCCGCAGGAGTCGGTCATGCCACAGGAGTCAGTCATGCCACATGAGTCGGTCATGCCACATGAGTCGGTCATGCCACATGAGTCGGTCATGCCACATGAGTCGGTCATCCCACACGAGTCGGTCATCCCGCAACCCGTCGGACCGCACGTACCCGTCGCACCGCAGACGCCGGTCTCGCCGCACGCCCCGGTCTCACCGCACGTTCCTGTCGCCCCGCATGTCCCCGTGGCACCGCAGACGCCGGTTTCGCCGCACGTCGTCTCACCGCAACCGGTCGGTCCGCAGGTCCCGGTTTCGCCACAGGTGCCTGTCTCCCCGCATGTACCGGTTGCTCCGCACACGCCGGTGTCACCACACGCACCTGTGGCGCCGCAGACGCCGGTCTCGCCGCACACACTGGTCTGGCCGCAGTCGTCCTGCGTGAGAAAGTGATGTGGGAGCACGGTGATCATGAGATCTCGCACGAGAAATCTCGACATGACGCACCCTTCGCCGCAGCAACCGTCTGCAACGACAATAGGGAAGATCCTTCGCCCGCCTATCCGTACTGGTGCACATCGGTGAAAATGTGCACCCAATTGCAGCAGCGGCCTACAGACACATGGTTGAGCATGTACGTCCGGCGTCCCACTGGGTGATCGATTCCACGAGGTCAGTGATCGTAGGCGGTCAACGAGCCGGCAGGGCCGGGCGGCCGCCCGGCGCTGGGATCACATCGACGCCAAATCTCAGGGCCGCACCCCCGGACCCACGACCCAACCCGCTCCGGCCACTGCCGCCGTCGATCTCATGGCCGCCCTCAAGGCCAGCGCAGAACGCGCGAGAAGGGCTCGCCTCGACCAGGAGACTCCGGCCGATGCACACGGGCCGGATCTCCCCAAGAAACCCGGTCTCTTCACGGGAGGGAACCGGGCCACGGGCCGGCTGGTCGTGCATGGTGCAGGCCATACGCGCCGTCACGCCGGGATACACGCGAGTCTGCCAGGCCTGCTGCAACGTCTGTGGGCGTTCGCCGTGATTCAGCGGTCCGAGTGAAGGAGATCGGCGTGATCCGCTCCGTCAGGAACGGTCATGCTCACCGAGGTCATCGTCCGCAGGATCACGTCGGGTACCCCCACCGACTGGAAGGCGCTGGAATAGCTGCGCGGGCGGCGGGGAGCGTCCTTCATCGATTGGGAGTCGGCCGACTGGGTCCGACGGGTTCCATCCGCACCGCGCGCCAACACGGCCCAGTCGGCGGCCTCTACCCTGTTCCGGCGTCTCGCCCCTCGCCTGGTCGTTCACGGGTGGAGTGGGTTAGCGGCTCGTTCCAGGGCGTATTTGCGGTGGAGGGCAATTAGCCAGGCGGGCGGGGCGTGGAACACCGTGACGAGGTCTCCCACCGTCACCGCGGTGAGTCCGTTCTTCTGCACCGTGGTGACAGCCGTCTGCAGGAGCTTGGCGACCTGCCCGGGCCTCAACGGGGTGGCCGGCGGTTGGTTGAGGACCTTCTGGGCCTTGGGCGAGATGAGCATCTCCGGATGCGGTGCGAGCCGCGGGCCGTGTGCGTCACGCGGCGGCGGAACATCGGACCGTGGCCTGGGGGCGGAGAGATAAGGAGGCGGGCTCCCTGCCGGGGGCGGGGCCGCGTGGGTCTGGCGCGCATGATTAGCGGCGCGTTCCTGCCCGCGCTGCTCGTGGAAGGACTGGAGCCACACCGGTGGGTTGGCGAATACCTTGGCCAGGTCGGCGACAGTGGGGACCACCAGGCCGTTGCCGTCGAGGTTTCCTTCTGCAACCTGGAGGGCCTGGACGACTTGGAGCCGTGTCAGAGGCGTGCTGGCGGGCCAGCTCAGTACCTCACGGGCCTTCTTGTTCGGCAGCAGCGGTGATCGCCACGTGTGCCCATCCCAGACCGCGGTCGCAGGCGGCGAGGGTGCGTCGCCGGTGGAGGGGCTTGGCACGTGCGTTGGTGCTGGCGCCGCCGGTTCAACCGTTGCAGGAGGTGTGGGCAACGGCGGCTCGGTGCGGCGGAGTTGCTCGGCGTGGGCGACGAGTTTGGCGACGGCTTCGGCTGGCATGTGGGCCCAGCGGGGCTGCGGTCGGTGGTTGGGACGAGCTCGGATGCCCTCGTATCGCAGAGGAACGCGCCACCCCTGGCGGCCCGCCATGTCGGCTGTGGCCCGAGCGGCCGGTTCACTGACGCCGCCCACGGTGAGCAGGACGTCCAGCAGACGGTTCTGCGGGGTGTCGTCGACAGCCTCGCACAACTGGCAGATACGCCAGACTTTGCCGCGGATATCGAGTTCGGTGGAGCCGGGAGGAGCCTGACCGCAGCAGTACGCACATCCCCAGGAGTCGTTGCTGCCGACCGTGGGGCGCACGACGCGGGGCATCGACGCCACCGGCGGCAGGTCGGTCAGCACCCCCTTGAGCGCGGCCAGTTCGTCAGGCAACTGCTGGAGCGAGGGCGCAGGATCCGGGGGCGGCACGGTCGCCGCCTTGACCATGGGGTTGACCGGGGGAAGCCCGACCTTGATACGCAGCGCGTCCAAGCGGGACGCATCGGCGACCGGATAGTCGTCGATCGTTCCGTAGAGCTGGGGACGCTGCTCGGCGTGACACAGCCGGTCGGTCGCCTCCGCCAGATAGACGCCCGAGAGGCGCTTACTCTCGACGGCGTGCGTCAGCAGCGGCAGCAAGCCACGGATCTGCGAGCCTTGGCAGACGGCCAGGATGGACATGGCCCCGTTCACGCCATTGGTGCCGACGCGCTCCTCGCAAGGCCAGGCCTGCAACACGCCGCACGCCTCGACCAAGGCCGAGTAGGCGCGGTGCCGGGCCATGGCTGCCATACGGATGCGGGTGAGCTTTTCGGCGGGCCCGGCCTCCCGGACCCGCCGCTCCGTGTCGTCGACCAGACCAGCCTGATGGACCAGGTGGGAGGCGAGCTCGCTGTGCAGCATGGGCGCATCATTGCGGATCTTGATCCCGCGCCCGGTCCCGCTTCACCGCAACGGCCGAGCCCTTCGCCCGGCTTGGACCGACGAGGGTGATCCGGCATATCACCTGCTCACACCCGGAGTTGAAGGCCTTGCAGACAACACGCTCCGTCTGCACCAGGCTGTCGTGCCTGCGCGCGTAAGATCGCTGCCACAGCGTTCCGGCGCTGTTCTATGCAGCGGCGGTGGCATCGGCGCGTACTTCGCGTGGATGCCACCCCTCTGCGGTAGAAATCGCGTCCATGGGCTCCACCATTCCCACGCCGCCGAAGCGGCCACAGGTCATCGCGCGCAAGCGCAACGGCGCGGCGCGCCGCGTCGACATCTCTGCCCAGTCCCTGCACGAGGCGCTCTCCCTGTTCGAGTCCGTGCCCGGCCCCCGGGCACGGAAGCTGCAGGATGAGTTTGCGGCCGTGCTGCAGCCGGTGTGCTACTGGTCCTCGCCCCGCCGGGATCGCTACTCCAATTCCAGTCCTGCGTGGGGCATGTGCGGAAAGCCTGTTTCCGATCCGGGCCAACGGTGCCGCGAACACCAGTGGCCGCTGCCCGACGGCGTGGATGATCCCTTCCCCGACCGTTGCATCGCCGTACTCGACGAGGAACTCGACGACTACCGCTGGGTGAAGAACTCCGCCGGTCTTCGATGCCCCTTCGAACGGCGCCGGGGCAGCGACCGCTGCCAGCATCACGACCCGCGCGACGACGAACGCTGCGGATACCGCACCGGTGACGCCGCCCCATGTCGAACCCCGGAGAGCGCCTTCCCCTGCGCCACACACCGAGAGTCGAAGCACTCCGACTACGTCGCCGAACTTGAGCAGCTGACTCTGATCACTGACTGCCGGCACTGCGGAGCGCGCCAGCAAGAGCCGTGTACCAGCAAGTCCGCTCAACCAGCGAAGTTCCACAAGAAGCGTACGCAGGATGCGCGTGCGACCAGCAGGGGCGAAGAACTCACCGCCGAGATCGACTGGCTGACCCGAGCGGCGGCATGAAGGCCGTGGCCTTGAAGCCCTCCCCACGGGTCCCGTCACACCCTGCTCACTGGTTCATTGGCGCGAGGACCGCCCCAACGGACGCCAACGAATCCGCGCAGTGCGTCCTATGCGCGCGATTGGATGCGGCAGTCCCGAGACGCCCCCTCAATCCTGACTGCCACGCCTGAACGGAGAATCACGATCACCGGCCCTGACCTGCCGCCGCCCGATGAACCCATGACGGTCGAGGCCCTGCTCGCCCGCTGGCCCACCAGCTCCCACAACGGCGAACTCATCGACGGCGTGCTCTACTTCACCGGCGACTTCGACGACCGAGACCGGCTCTGCGCCGAACGCGCCTACCCCGGACGCCGAGCCCTCATCAACTCCGCCGGCAACCTAGAAGTCCACCCCGGACCCGGCACCCCCGTATCCCTCCTCTACCAGCGCGCCTGAGCAGGACTCGGTCGTGGCCCGCCTCCGGAACACCGGCCCGATGCACTGTGGCGGACGCCAGACCTCACGAAGTGCCTACTCGGGTTTGGCCGGCAGGTCGAAGAAGCGGGACCGGCTCAGATCCACGCCGACCGGCACGATGCCTGTCGGCCCGTTGCGGTGCAAGGCCACATGCAGCTCCCCTTGCTGCACCACCGGTTCGGGCAGCCCACGGCGGGGGAACCAGTGCTCCGGGTAGAGCTGAGGATCGGGCGAGCGGTCATACGCCGTGCCATGTTCCCGGTCGGCGTAGTACTCGTCTCGGTGAAGCAAGATCACCGCTTCCACGCGGCCCAGAAGCTGCTCGGCATGACACATGTCGTCCGGCCGCGGCCGGTGGTCGTCCCTCTCCGCGACCGCCCGGGTGAGCTGCTCCACCACGACCACCGCCGCCCGGAAACGGCGTGCCACATCCTGCAGGGCCGTGACGATCTCCGCGATCTCAACAGGTCGGTCGACGACTCGGTGGGCGTCGAGTCGTCGCGCCGAGTCCATGAGGCCGAGGTAGTCCACCACCACCAGGTCGAGTTGTCCGTAGCGGTGGTGGGCACGCTCGCACTCGGCTGTGATGTCGTCGACCGTGGGCACGGACCCGTCACCGCCGAGATCGAGCGGCACTTGGCGGCGGTCCAGCTCCAGGGCCGTGGCGCGCAGGTGCTGGAACTGTTCGTCGGAGTACTTCCGATAGCTGATGAGCTCGCCCGGCACGCCGCTCTCCGCGGCCATCAGCCGCTCCCACAGCTCGCGACGTCCCATCTCCAGCGAAGCGATCAGGGCCGGCCTCCCTTCACGAATGGCGCAGTTACGGGCCATGGCCAGAGCGAGCTTTGACTTCCCCATCGCTGTGCGGGCGGCCACCACGGTCAGCCGCCCCGGACGCGCTCCGCCCCGCAGCAGCGTGTCCAGGCCCCTGAGGCCGGTGGGGATTCTCCGCTTGCCCCGGGCACTGGCCAGCGCCTGACGGTGCGATGTCTCAGCTGTGACTGCGCGACGGGCGTCGGTCTTGCGAGCGTGATTGCGGACCACGAGCGTTCCGTTCCGGCACAGCGGTCCCGTGGCCCCGCCTCTGCCGTTGGGTACACATGGCCGTCGAGGAAAGATGTTGGTGTTGATGCGCAGGCACCTGGGGCTCATCACTCCGCCGCGTCCACGGGAGAGGCGGAGTTCACCGGGCCGACACCACGACGGCCGTCGCGCAGCAGTGTAGCCCGCTTGCAGACCGCTTCATTCGATCTACCCAGGCCATGTAGGTACTCGCCGCCCTCGACCTCGAGAGCCTGGTCCAGGCGTCAGTTCAGCTGGATGCGGGTGAGCATGATGTGCGTTCGTCAGCGTCGGCGACGATGACTACTCGGCGAGTCCGAGCTCGCCGTTCTTCCCGGTGCTGCTGCGGGTACCGCGACGATGCGGTACGCCCGGCACTGCGCGCGTCTGGTTGATGACGACCGTGGCCGCGACGATCGCTCCGAAGGTGTCACTGGGCAGCGACGTGTCCATCATCCGCTTGGTGACCTCTTTGGGGCACCAGGCACGGCCAGCCTTTTGGCTCCCGGGCGGCTCATTCAACAGGCAGCCCCGACGCCTGGCAGCGGGTCATCACCTCGTCGACGCTCACCGACGGAAGGCGGCCGGCGAGCGCGTCCTGGGTCAGATGTTCCCCCGCCGGGTCGGTGTCGAGCATGGCCACGAACCACCAGCGGCGCAGCACGCCCTCGGCCTGTTCGGGCGCGGCCGCCAGGAACTCGCGGTAGAACTCCATGCAGCCCTCGCCGGAGAGCGCGGCCGCGATGCCCTCCGCGTTGCGCGGTACCCGCTCCGGCTCATGCAGGTGGCTCATCGTGCTGCCGTCCTTCTCTGCGTTGCCTTCGAGTCTGCCGCTCCTGACCTCTACGCGTCGACTGCCCAGCACCTACGCACCTGCCCGGCACAGCCAATGTGGGCAACCGACGGAATTCGTTGACCAGCCGGTACGTGGCTTGCGTCGCGCTGGATTCCCGCGCAGGGGTGCCCACGTTCCCGCCCCTGAGCGTTGTCGCTGACGTGAACGCACTCCGCACCGATGGGGCCCGCCAAACCGACTGCGTCTCGTCACCTGGGGCGGCCCATTTCGTCGGTAGCCCTCGGCGGCCACCAGCGGCCGGTCCGGAACTGCCCATGTCCCCGTACAGGGCGCAGACGGTCACGACGCCGTCCCTGTTGCCACTGCTGGCGATGGCGGAGGCGACGTCAGTGGCAGCCCTGCGGTCGTCGCTGTGCACGATGCGGATCACACCGAGGCCGGTGCGCCAGTCCAGCGCGGGCCCGCGCACGCTGTCCCTGTAGCCGAGCCAGACGCCCGGTGCCGGGTCCTGTTCACGCCCATACCTGCTCCTCGCCGTTCCGTGACGGGGCCGCTGCGGCCCCCGCGACAGAGCATGGGACGGTCGCACGAGCGGCATGCCGTATCCCCCGGGCCCTGCCCGGTTCCCCACCCGCTTTGGCCGATAAGCGACCAGACGGCCTCAGCCGGGGAGGTGCCGGTCATCGTCCAGGTCGCCCATGGCGTAGCGGCGTTCCTCCCGGATGTCGGGCCAGGCGGGCCCGCCCACGCGGTTCGGCGATCCCCTGCCACATGCTCTTGTCCGGGACGGTTTCTGTCTCGGGGAACGCGTCGCGAGCCGAGTGCGTGCGGCTCATCGGCGTTTCTTGCGGCGACCGAGCCAGTCGGCCAGCCGCGGCCGGCGGCGACGTGGTGGGAGCGGTGGAGACGAGGGCTGCGGAGGTGAGGACGGCTTCGGCGGCACCAAGGCCACAGGCGGCACGCATGGATCCGGAGCGGCCAACAAGGTGACGCTCGCTTCGTCCCGATCCGATGGTGCGCTCGGCCGGACTGCCTCGGTTGCGTCGGCCGGCTCCGCCTGAGGCGTGGACCGCGGCGGAGCGGAGAGCTCGCCGCCTGCCGGGCTCGTGGGCGGCGACGGCGGATCGCTGGGCGAGGAATCGGCCCCTCGGCTATCTCCGCTTACTCCTGTGAGAGTTGACGGTTCGGGCTGCGCACTCCTAGGCGAGGGCGGCGGGACGGGGCGCGCCGGTGGCGCGGGGAAGGTCTGGGTGGTGCCGTCGGTGTCCCAGCGGGCCACCTGCCACGGCTCGTTGACGCACAACTGCAGCTCGATCCGGCCTCTGATCTTCTCGGGTTCGGGGAAGAGCCTCCAATAGCCGTGGCCGAGAGAAAGCCCCGAGCGGCTGGTGACGCCGATCCAGTCTGCGTTCTTGCTGCGGATGGTCACCTGCAGCGGCAGGCGGCGGCCGGCGACGAGGACGGGGCGGCGGGCGACGGGCGACGTACTTGACCACGTAACTGCGGTCGCCGGACCTGCCGTCGACCGCGGATGCCGCCGACACCGTCCCCCACACGGCGTGCGGGATCGCGGTTACTGCCTGGCTGCGGTCGATGAGGGTCTGGGCAAGCTGGTGGACGTCGGCACGGCCGCGGCAGAACTCCGGCCATTCGATGTTGCGCCGACCACCGGGAAGGGTGGCGGCGAACTCGGCGACGGCGTCCGGATCCTGTTCGAAGGCCTCCAGGAGCCGCACGATCCGCCGCGCGGATGCGATCGCCTACCCCGCCTCCTCACTGGTCTTCGCCGTACCCGATCCGGAGGCGCGGCGGTCGGCCGGCGGGCCCGGGGCGCCCTTGCCGGCGCCGCGCGTGCCGGGGCGTCCGAGGGGCGGGCAGATCAGCCGCCACTGCCCGTCCGTGCGCACGACCGTATTGGTGGAGGAGTCCACGAGCTCTTTGCCGCAGCGCTCCAGGTCGTACGAGCAGCGCGGGCAGTGGTCCTTGCCGGGTTTCCTGACGTAGTGCGACGACTTGGAGTCCGGGTCATCCGCGTTGCCGTGCCGGACGTGGACGTCGACGCCGCACTCGAAGCACTTGAGCGGTTCCACGTACGGCGGACGCGGCTTGCCGTCGATCGCGTCGCGACCGGACTTCTCCCCGCGGGTGTCCTTGACGAAGCAGCCCGCGCCCGGTTCGGCCCCCACGCCGTCCAGCCCGCCGCCACCACGACCTCATACCTCCGGCGTAGCGAACCCACCGTCAGCCGTCATCCCGCCAAGAACCCCCACCATTAATGGTCTCGTGTCTAGACGCAGGTGGAATTTCATTGGACTGCGAGGAAGCGAAGTCAGGGGTAATCTGAAACAGGAAAGTGAACAACTGTTGACGCTGATCGTTACTGTGTCAACTTGTCACTTGCTGGTCTACCCTGAATCGTTGACGCCTCAATCGGGTACACCTGACGACGCCCCAGTAAGGTGCGTCCGAACATCTGCGACGGCGGAGTTCTCTGACGTCGCATCGCCTAGCCACATCGAATGGCACCGCCCCCCGGACTCACGTGGTGCCTACTGCTGATTTCATAGGCCATCGCCTCGTCCGCATTGAGGAGCAGGAGAAATGACGGTATCCCAGGCAATGATCAGCGACGTAAAATTCCCGGGTTACATGTACTACGGCGGGGTGACAACCGGACCCGAGGAATCTCCTGGCATGGTGGAGGTCTATACGGGGTGGGTTGCGTCCCTGCAGGTAGGGGGTCCGCAGTCGACCCATGTAACGGTTGAGACGTTTCTGCCCGTATCCGACAACTCCGTGCAGCTCTTCGCAGATGGGGAAAATCCTCTACTGGATTTTACAGCTACCGTAACTCCAGCTTCTTTCGAGCTTGTCGAGGACGAGGAAGGTCTCGTCGCGGTGGACTCGGCTTCCCTAGAATTGAGGAGGGCGCGATTCCCCGGAATTGAGGGGAATAGGTCGTTCTGGGTCCTGAAAGCCCACGTTGGCGTGATGAATTCGAAGCTCTTCAGATTCGCCTACCATGTGGACATGGTGTCAAGAAAGCATGGGTTCACGCCAACTGTTATCTCTCCGACTTTTCACCCCTGACAGCCACAGTGATGTGGCAAAACAAGATGTGAGCTTGCTGTTCGCCGTAGTGGCGTACTTCGACTCCAAGCAGCCGCCGCTTCCCCTAGCAGGACCGGCCTCCAGATCCGGAGGAGACCAACCGAAAGCTGCCGTACTCTGCCAGCGGAGGCAAAGGCTGTCCCGTAACTGGCAGCGTCCGTGGGGAGTGCAACCCAGAAGGTCTGGTTGGTGCTGTCGCGCTGACTGTTGTGGGCGCCGGTATCCATGACGCTGATGTGGGCGGCAGGGCTACGCTGACCCAATGATCGCGGATGGCGCTACGGACAAGGGCAGCGTGACCACGGTGCGGCGGATCGGAGAGACGATCCGCCGGCCCATCGGCGAGTGGACGTCCGCGGTACACGCCTTGTTGACCCACCTGGAAACGGCAGGCTTCACTCGGGCTCCGCGGGTCCTTGGCACTGACGGCACCGATGAGGTGCTGTCGCTGGTGCACGGCGAACCCGCGTTTTCGCCTTGGCCGTCGGCTCTGCGGTCGACCCTCGGAATCAGCGAACTGGGGTGCTGGCTACGCGAGTACCACGACGCTGTCCGGGACTTCCAGCCGCCGGCAGACGCACGATGGCAGGGCCAGGAGGACGCCTGGAGTCCCGGCATGATCATCAGGCATGGAGACCTCGGTCCATGGAACTCCATCTGGAACGGCGACCGCCTGGCCGGTTTCATCGACTGGGACTTCGCAGCGCCCGGCCACGCCCTCGACGACCTCGCGCAACTGGCCTGGTACGCCGTGCCGCTGCGCCCCGTCGAGCAGCAGCGAAGAGCCTCGATCGCCGGTGAGCACACCCTTCGGGACCGCCTCGACGCCCTTTGCGCCGCCTACGGGGCACGGCCGGCAGACGTACTAGATGCCCTGGAGGCCGTCCAGTCCCGCGAGGCAGAGCGCATCGAACAACTCGGCCGGCAGGGCCACGAACCATGGGCAACCTTCCTCGCCCGCGGCGATGCGTCCGAGATGCTAGCCGAGCGATCTTGGCTCCGATCGGAATGCACGGTTCTCCTCGGCGGTTCGGGCAGCTGAGCACGGCCCGTCCCGGCCGACCCCAGCTGGCCCGTTCCCGCGATGGCTGTTGTCGCCTCGTCCGAGCCGTATCCAAGGGCGTCTCGTAGCTGCCGGCCACGAACGAGATGATGTTGGTGTGGCAGGTGTGATCACGGCGTCGGAGTCGTCCTGGATAACCCCGTTCACCGGGCTGAGCCCACGCTCTTTCAGGAAGGTGGTGACACTGCTGCGGCGGCAAGATGCGGATGCGGTCCGCAAGGGACGGCCGTGGAGTCTTCCTCTGGAAGACCGGGCCATGCTCGTCATCGTCTACTGGCGCACGAACCTGACGATGCGCCAGCTCGCTTCGCTGTTCGGGGTGTCGAAGTCTGCAGCGGACCGCATCATCGACCAGCTCGGTCCACTCCTGGCGCTGCAGCCCAGGCGGCGCTTCACCAAGGACGCCGTGCTCATCGTGGACGGCACGCTCGTGCCCACCCGCGATCACAGCATCGCCGAACAGTCCAAGAATTACCGCTACTCCACCAACCACCAGGTTGTCATCGACGCCGACACCCGCCAGGTCGTCGCGGTTGGGCGGCCCCTGCCGGGCAACCGCAACGACTGCAAGGCGTGGGAGGAGTCTGGCGCCAAGGCCGCCGTCGGCCGCGCGATGACCATCGCGGACGGCGGCTATCCCGGCACTGGACTCGTGATGCCCCATCGCCGCAATGCCGGCGAGGAACTGCCCGACTGGAAGAAGCAGCACAACCGCTCGCACAAGCAAGTCCGGGCCCGAGTCGAGCACGTCTTCGCCCGCATGAAGACCTGGAAAATCCTCCGCGACTGCAGGTTGAAGGGCGACGGCGTGCACCACGCCATGCTCGGCATTGCCCGCCTACACAACCTCAACCTCGCCGGATAGGGGAACAGTTCTCACCGCGAACACCCGCATCCAACTCGACTCGAAGATCATTTACGGGACACCCCTTAGGGCTTGCAGGGAATCAAGGTGTTGCTTCCCGTCCTGAATCTCGTTGGCGTGGTATGCGCATCCCGGATGAGACTCGTACCCAACTCGCTGTGAAGTTCGCGGTGTTGCTGCCGCATCTGGACGAGCGGCAGCGACGGCTGTTGATGGCTGCGGAGGCCCGGGGGCTGGGACACGGCGGTGTCCGAGCTGTCGCCCAGGCGGCTGCGGTCAGCGAGACGACGGTTCGCAAAGGCGTGTTCGAACTTGAGGCGGGTGAGGCGCCTTTGGGGCGGGTGCGGCGTCCGGGCGGGGGTCGCAAGCGGGTCGTGGATCTGAATCCGGGGCTGCGGTCGGCGCTGTTGGCGTTGGTTGAGCCGGATGTACGGGGTGACCCGATGTCGCCGCTGCGGTGGACAGTGAAGTCCACCCGCACCCTCGCGAGGGAACTAACCCGCGCCGGACACCAGGTCAGCGCCGACACTGTTGCCGACCTGCTGCGGGAAGAGGGCTTCAGCCTGCAGGCCAACGCCAAGACCATCGAGGGCACGCAGCACCCCGACCGCGATGCCCAGTTCCGTTATCTCAACGAACAGGCCCGTGAGCACCGGGACAGTGGCCAGCCGGTGATCAGCGTGGACACCAAGAAGAAGGAACTCATCGGCGAGTTCAAGAACAACGGCCGCCAGTGGCAGCCGATGGGTGAGCCGGTGCCGGTGAACGTGCATGACTTCGCCGACCCGCAACTGGGCAAAGCCGTCCCCTACGGGATCTACGATCTGGCGGCGAACACCGGCTGGGTCAACGTCGGCATCGATCACGACACCGCCGCGTTCGCCGTGGAATCGATCCGCCGTTGGTGGCACGGCCAGGGCAAGGCTGCCTACCCGCAGGCGGCACGACTGCTGATCACCGCCGACGCGGGAGGCTCCAACGGCCACCGCACCCGGGCCTGGAAACTCGAACTCGCCCAGTTCGCCGCTGAAACCGGGCTGACCATCACCGTGTGTCACCTGCCGCCCGGCACATCGAAGTGGAACAAAATTGAGCACCGGCTCTTCTCCCACATCACCATGAGCTGGCGCGGGCGCCCGTTGACCAGCCATGAAGTCATCCTGCAGACCATCGCGGCGACCACCACGCGCACCGGGCTGCGGGTGGAAGCCGCACTCGACACCAACGCCTACCCGACCGGAGTCCGCATTGGTGACGCGGAGATGGCCGCTCTGCCGCTGACCCGACACGCCTTCCACGGCGACTGGAACTATGCCCTTCACCCCCAGCCCCGCCCCGCCGTCCCGGCAGCCCGAACCCCGGACGCATCCGAGACGGAGTGGGACCAGGCCCTGCTGTCGGATCCCGCGCTGACCGGCATGTCTCGGCAACAACTGGACGACCTCACCGAGATGTTGGCCCCCGACGGCGATACCCGACGCGGCCGCCCGCCTCGGCTCTCCTTCCCCGAACAAGTCCTGGCCACCGTGCTCCATCTGCGAGTCGCCCTGGCCGCGGAACCCCTCGCAGTTCTGTTCGCGAGCAGCCGCACCGCCATGCATCGCACGATCTTGAAGAACAGGCGGTTGCTCAAGTCGCACGGCATCGTCATCCCGCCCGCGACGTCCCCACCTGTCGCCCTCGCGGCCCTGCAGGCTCGGGTCCACGACCAAGCCGGCACATCCATCAACAAGATCAAGACGACGTGTTAATGATCTGCAAGCCCTTAGGCGTGGGCCTGTTCCAGTAAAGCCCGGAACAGGCCCTGCGGCATATCGCTGGGAAGCCAGGTGTTCAGAAGGCTGAACAAGACCACCGCGTGCCGCGTGGTCCCGCCGCGACCTCCACGACCAGGCCGTGCGGGAGCGTGGCGTACGTGTCGCCGGATGCGGTCCGGGCGCGGCGGGGCGGGGCGGTCCCGCGTCCGTGAGCAGCGGGGCGATCTGTGCGGCGAGCGCGGTCGTGAGGGTCTGGGTAAGCGCGATCCGGCCGTCCGGCAGCCGGACGGCGAGCTGCCTGGGCCGGGCCGGGGCCTTTCGGCCACGGTCAGCTGTATGACGTGGAGGCCGGGTCGTGAGCGCAGGAAGTCTCCGGCCCGGCCGAGAAAGTCGTCGAGGTCTCCAGTGAGGTGCCATTCATCGGGTTGCATGCTTCATGGTTCCCCACGCTGTAGAAACACCCAACGCTGTTCTGCCAGCGGTAGGCGCCAGGCCATGAGCCCCTGTGCTGCCTCCGGCGCCTAATCCTCAGGCGGGGCGCTCGGCCATGACGACCAGACCCGGCCCGCTGAACTCATCTGCCGGGAGCCGAAGTTCGGCGACAGGGCACAGTCCGGCCTGCTCGATCAAGCCGACGAACTGTTCAGGCCGCCATTTGTGCGTCGTCCAGCGGACGGACACACCTCCGTAGGCCTCCGTACGCACCGCGTCCTCGTCGCCGACGTGCGTTCCAGTGATGAAGTGTCCGCCCGGCTTCAGGGCCCGCGCGAACAGGGCGAGGACCTGAGGAAGGACGCCGCGCGGGAGGTTGAACAGTGACCACCACCCGAGTACGCCGCCGAGGGACGCCTCTTCGAGGCTGAGGTCGGTGGCGGAGGCGACGCTGAAGCGGCAGTGCGGATACAGACGGCGGGCATTTTCGATCATGCCGGGCGAGAGATCGACTCCGGACACGTCGAGTCCGCGTTCGGCGAGGTAGGCGGTCACCGTTCCGGGCCCGCAGCCAACGTCGAGGACAGGCCCGAGTTCGCTCACGGTGTCGGCGAAAGCGTCGATCGATGCCTGGAGCCAGGGATGGCGACGGATATCGCCCATTCCTGTCGTCGCCACCATCTCGGCGTAGTTGTCGGCCACACGGTCATAGGACTCGCGGACCACGTCGAGATCGGCCGGTCGGTCAATTTGGTGTGCAGGCATCAGCCAACCATAGGGCGACGAGTTCGCTGGGGTCGGAGGTCAAACAACTCGGTTGGGTAGACAGGGCACCGCTGTGTCGCGGCCGAACGTCGCGGGCAGTGGCCCCGCTGGCGCAGCTTGCTGCGCAGGTCGCCCGGGACTCGCTCACTTCACATCGCAGACCCGCGGGAAACCGCAGATACACCGGGAACGGACACTTGAGCGGGAACCACCTCTTCGGCCGCTACGCCTTCACCCGGCCGGCCTGCGGCAGCTGCGTAATCGCACACCGATGGCGAGAACGACGACGGCGAGCAGGACTGACCGTCACCGACCAGGGCGCTGATCACCTTGCGCGCAACCACTTGGGTCAGCCGGTCCTGGTGGCAGGTGCGTTTGTGTCGGTCATGTCCCTCACCTGGCTTGTGGTGCGTCGTAGAACTTGTACCCGGCGAAGTCGGCGACGTGGACGTACCCGATGCGCTGGTAGAGGGCATTGCTGGTGGGGTTGTCCGGGTCCGTGAACAGGACGACGTCAGTCGCACCCGCGGCCAGTGCTGCCCGGCTCGCCTCGACCGTCACGGCGCCCGCGTAGCCGCGGCCTCGGAGGTGGGCCGGGGTGTAGACGGGGTCCACCCGGACCATGCCGCCGACCACCGAGGTCGCGGCCGCCATCGCGACGGGGGTGCCGTCCGGGGTCTCCCAGAACATGAAATGCCTGTCGCCGAAACGCGAGTCGTCCCAGGAGCCGGCGTCAATCAAGTCGATGGAGGGCTGCTCCCCGACGTCGACACAGAACTCACGGCACCAGTGAACGACTTGCTCACGGTCCTGCCCGGCCGTGATGCGCCCCCGGCCCTCCGGGCGCGGCTGCGGTGGGGTGAGCGTGCCGAGACGGTAGAGATGCGTCCGCCAGAAAGGCGGTACCGGCGCCGCGCCCGTGTGCCGTTGCCATGACTCGGCGAAAGCGCCGGCAGTTTCGCGGTCCGCGATGACGTGGGAGGGCGAGTGGCCGAGGCCGGCCAGGTGAGCGGCGAGGGCGTCGGTCTGCTCGACAGAGAGAGGGGTGAGGCCCAGGCGGCCGCCCGGAGTGAGATAGAAGACCGCGTGGACTTCACCTCCTGACTGCAGTCGGCCGAAGACGGGGGCTGCGGCGTCGGGTTCGGCCGCCCCGCGTATCCGCAGTTTCTCGATGTCCGTCAGCGGCGTGTTGTGCAGGGCGGGGCGCGAGCGCAGGAAGTCCCCGGCTCGGGCGAGGAAGTCGTCAACGTCTTGGGTGAGGTGCCAGTCATCCGGGAGCATGCTTCATGATCCCGGATCTCTCCGGCACGGGGAGCACTTGCTCAATGCCTTTCAGGTTCGGCCGCGTGCCGCGGGTGGAGCGTGGGATCGGTGGTGGGGGTGGCGAGTATCGGCTCCGGCAGGGACCACGTCGAGGACGTGAGCGACGCCTTCCCCTTGAGTAAGCGGCGCCGGGCGGTGTCGCCCGGTCAGCGGATGCGGGGCAGGGCCTTGTCCGGGTGCGCGGTCTGTACGTACTTCACCGCGACCCCGGGGTGGATGCCGAGGTGACCGCCCGGCCGGACCGGGCCTGCAGCCGGACGGTTTCGGCGTCTCGCCACATGACGGTGCGGTGGCCGTCGTTCTCCAGACGTCGGTATGTCTCATGAGACAGGCATGGCCCCCGAAGTGGATGGCCTGAGTAAGGCGTCAAAGTTCGCCCATCGAGTGAAGTTGGGCAAATTCGTCAGCGAAGAGGCCCATCACAACGAGAGCACGGTGCCGACCTGCGAATGCCTTGGGGTCATGTCCGGTGGGAGGAGTATGCGACGGCGCCCACTGGGGGCATGCGTCACATGGGAAGCGAGAGCAGACGTACTGCTCCGGTCGGCCACTGCACACCATGATGCAAGGGCGTCCACATGGTTCGCAGCGGCGTGGTCACGGGTCCTTCATGTTGCTGAACTTGGACATCCTGATCCAGTACTCGCTATCCGAGTCGTTGGTAGAGAGGTACGAGGGCAAGCCGTGCGAGCCCGTTTCCGCGTACGTCGGGGGCAACGGCTACGCCGCCGACGCCCTCGACCTCGGTACGGATACGGCCGATCGCTATGGGCAGTCGCAGCAGGCCGGTATGTGTGACAAGTCGGTCGCCCATTCTGACGCCGAAGTGGTCTTACTTGGGCAGCCAGACCAAGCCGGTGTCCGCCACACCGAACGGGTCGGTGCGGTCGCCGAGGATTTCATTCTGCTCGGCCCTCGTGTAATGCGTGAGTCGCTCCACGGTCGGTGATTCGGGAGACAGGTGATCCATCATCTCGGCGTGATCCTTCTTGGGCCGTTGTCGGCCGACTGATGCGCCCGAAGCGTCCGGTCGAAGCGCTCGGTCACGTTCCCAAGTGCTGGGCGCAGTCGGGAGAGGCGGTCGGTCAGTCGCCGTCGGCAGGGCGCGGATGCTCCATGCGGGAGAGCCACGACATCAGCAGTGTTTCGAGTCCCGAAGCCTCCGCGGGCGCCAGGAGATCCAGCAGACGCCGCTCGTTGTGCATGTGGTCGGTGAACGCGCGGTCGATGAGTTCCAGCCCGGGTCTGGTGAGGGCGACGATCCGGCCCCGTTGGTCGTCGTCGGACCGGCGGCGGGTGACGAGTCCGGCGCGCTCCAGGCGATTGATTCTCTTCGTCATCGCGCCGGTGGTGACCATGGTGTGCGCGGCGAGCTCGCCCGGTGCCCGTTCATACGGCTCGCCCGCGCGCCTCAGGGCGCACAGGACGTCGAATTCCCCCTCGCTCAGGCCGTAGCGGCCGTAGACGAGGCGGAGTTCTTCACTGAGGCGGTCTGCCAGGCGGTGCAGTCGGCCGATCACTCCTTGTGGCGTGACGTCGAGCTCGGGGCGTTCGCGACGCCACTCGTCCTGGATACGGGCTACGCGGTCCATCGGTTGCCGGTCTTCCATGACCACCATGTTAGCTTCCCAGGAAGCTATATTGTCTTCCATGGAAGCTAACGCGCGTTGGGTGGCGCTGACCGCAGTCGCGCCGGTGGCCTGGGGGGCCAACTACTTCGTCACCCGTGAATTCCTGCCGGTGGATCGCCCGTTGTACGGGGCTGCACTGCGGGCGCTGCCTGCCGGCCTCGCCCTGCTGGCCTTTTGCAGGCGCCGACCCCGCGGTGCATGGTGGTGGCGATCCGCCGTACTGGGCCTGGTCAACGTGAGCGTGTTCTTCGTCCTTGTTTACGCTTCCTCCCAGTTGCTACCCACGAGCGTCGCCTCGACCGTCATGGCGGTGTCTCCACTGACGATGATGTTCATGGCATGGCCTCTGGTGGCCGAGCGGCCCCGGAGCGCGCACCTGGCCGGTGCCGTGATCGGTCTCGCCGGCGTATGTCTCATGCTGCTCACGGGGGTAGTCGCGACCAGCGTGCCGGGAATACTTGTCTCTGTGGCGGCCGTGCTCGTGTCCTCCTTCGGTCATATCCTGGCTAAGCGGTGGAGCGGCGACGCCGACCTGATCGCCACGACCGCCTGGCAGCTCACCGCCGGAGGTCTCTTCCTGCTGCCGGTCGCCGTAGTTGTGGAGGGCACTCCACCCACGCTCTCCACGCCCACTCTCCTCGCCTTCTGCTACGTCGCCTTGGTAGCCACCGCGCTGGCCTTCACCGCCTGGTTCACCGGACTGCGACACCTGCCCGCAGGCACCGTGGGGCTGATCGGGCTCCTCAACCCCGTCACGGGCGTGCTGTTCGGTACGGCGCTCGCCGGGGAAGTGCTGACGTTTCAGCAACTGTGCGGACTGGCTTTGGTCCTGGCGGGCGTCACCCTCGGTCGGCCCACGCGCGCCGGCCGACATGTCAGTGATCAGGCATCCGATCATCTTGAATCTGGGTCACGAGCAAACGACGGGGTCCCGTCCTACTCATCCGTTCTGGGGCGTCGGCGGGGGTAGCGGTGAGGCCGTTTCTACTCCGACACCCCGCCTGGCGTTGTTGCCCTGCCCGAGACGTACGCGTGAGATGCCGGCGAGGATCGACGCCGGTGTTCCGAAGAACCTTCCGTCCGACCAACCGGATCATCATTCAGCTGGCTCCGGGGAGGCTCCGAGGCTCACTCGAATGAGACACCTTTGAAGGGTCTGGAGAACCGTCGAACTTCACCTCGTACCACCAGCCTGGCCCCTTGGGCAGCGTCGGAACGGCCTCGGCGAGCGCGACAGCCGCGGGATACTCCACGCCGCCAGGTGGCCAGGCCGTGGCCGCCCGCTGGCCTACTCCGCCTACTCCAGAATTCCGCGCTCGGTGTCGGGTCGGCAGTGGGGTTCCCTGTCAAGTCCGAATGTGTTGCATGTGCTCCGTGTTGGGCCTCGAAGTTCAGCGCAGGATGACGGGGGATCGGTTACTGCCTGTAACTCTGATTGCTGTTCTTCGGCCTGCCTATTCAGTCTGAAGATCTGCGGCCAGTCGGCAGCGGAACTACGGGGACGCGGGTGCGGTTCTGCTCGCTGCGGAGCTGTTCGTTCTCGACTTCGAGGACGTTCACGATTCGCGCAACACAACAGGCTGCAACACGAAGATTTAATAGGGAAGTGCGGGCAGGCGTCGACGCCCTCGGCCACGGCCCGCAACGCCTGATCCCGCTCCACGCCGCGAGATCGTTTGCCTGCCATGTGGAAGCCGCCGACGTGTCGTGTTGACCGAACTAACTCCCGTCTTTTCGCACTTCAGTGGCCATGTCTGCTTGCTTCACGCCATGCCTGGTGAGGGACGTCCGGGTCATCTCCCGGGCGAGTCAGTCCAGGGTTTGGGTGAGTTCGCTGCGGGTCGAGGTGTGTACGATCCGGCCGCGCGCTCCGTTGACGATGGGCAGGTACGGCGGGACGTGACCGCACTCGACATCGGCGATGATCGGCACGTCCAGCACCCCGAGCGCGTCCAGCACGGCCTGATGCTGTGTGAGGGAGCCGCCGCCGGGCGCGGAGGTCCGACCGACGATGACCGAGTTGGCCTTGTCGAAGAAGCCCGCCAGCCTCATCCCGTGCAGGTTCCGGCAGATCGTGAAGGCATTGTCTTCTCCTGCTTCGATATACACGAGCAGTCCTTCCGGCGCGTGCGCGCGGGCGAATGCCGTGGTGTCCCCGTAGGGCGTTCCCGCAAGATTGCACAGCGTCTCGATGCAGCCTCCGATGAGGCGGCCTTCGACCTCTACGTCGCCGTCGCCGTCCAGCCTGGTCCACCTTCCGGGGGTGTCGAGGGTGAACTCGCGTACCTCCGGATGGGCCCGGAAGTCGTCCCGGCCCGCAGCTCGGTGGCGTTCGGGCGGAGTCTGGGTGAACCGGTGCCCCAGTGGCGCGGCGGTGATGTCGAGCCACGAGGAGAGGCCTTCGGGCACTCGGTAGGGAGTCTCCATAAGGCAGTTGCCATGCACGGTCGCCGTGCCGGTGAGGAGAGTGAGCGGCGTGAGGATGGTCGACAGGTCCGAGTAGCCAACGAGCCAAGTTGGTTCGGCCTCACGCAAGTGGTCCCAGTCGAGCAGGGGCAGTAGATCGATTGCTGTCTCTCCGCCCCACGGCGGGACCACGGCCCTGATGTCGGGATCCGTCAGCATCGCCATCAGCTCGCGCGCGGTCAGCGGCAGGAGCGCTCACATGGCCAGAACCGTCCATACATTGGCCGACGACGACCTCGTACCCTCGCGCCTCCACATCGTGAATCGCCACATCGAGGCGCTCGCGCATCTCCTTCGCGACTCCGCTCGAGGGAGAAGTGGTGCCTACACGGTCGCCGGGGCGCAGAGGGCGCGGGTATCGAACTGACATGCGCCGGATTCTGGCACGACGATACTCCGACGCGATATCGAGTTACCGCGTCGGACATCAGACCGCCCCTGGGGACCGCAGGAGGCGGAAGGCGCCCGCGGCGGGAAGCCGGCGGACATCAGACCGCCCCTGGGGACCACCCTGACAGGCGGCGCCAGACTGGCCCGTTCGAGGTGCGGTAGTGCCAAGTGGTTGCCAAGTGGCCGACTCCACCAATCAGGATCATCAGCCGCTCGCTCCCCGTTGCCATGACGAAGGGACTCAAGAAAACAGCTGGCGCCTGGGCCTGCGCGCCACGTTGGCGTTCTGCCTCGCGGCGTTCCTCGGCAGCGATCCATCGGCGAGTGCGGTCCAGGTCTCCGAGCTGCACGCGCTCCAGGAAGCGCAGCATGTCGAGGCGTGTCGGAGCACTGGAGTCGTTCATATGGCCGACCACGGCCGCCAGGGGGCGAACATGTCCGGTGCCACTGAAGTTTGACGACCGGTAGTTCCCTGCCACTGATGTTTGACCGGGTGGGACACGGCGACCTGAAGGGTTAGGGCCTGTTCCGAAAGTTGTTGGGGAGGCAATCCCGCACGCCTCGCCGCTACCCTGAATGCGACCGCGATGCAGGGGGCAACGGTGGAACGAAAGGCACGACGGGCCGCAGGGACGCAGTCCTTCACAGATCTGCTCCGGCATCCGAGTCGCCTCATCGAACAGCTCACAGGAGACGTTCGACCTCACGCCGAGGCGGACGTCGTAGCGTTGAACGCTGGAGAGGCTCGCGAGGTCTCCGCGTTCGTCCGTGACGGCCACCGTTTCCGGCAGGGGTCGCTGATTCTGGATCCTGCCGCAGCGTCGCCAGTGGTGTGGCGGCCGTTTCGAGTTCTCGGAAGATCCGGCGAAGACGTCGCCTTGATCGCTCCGCTCCACGTTCACGGGGCGGGCCCGGTCGCCGGCCCAGGAAGTGCCGCAGTCGACAAGGAAGTGTTCCGTCTGCTGTCCCTGCAAGCCGCTGATCGCTACTGGGAACTCGTCATCCCCGCTGCGGACGTTGCTGTGGTCCGTGCTGCGCTGTGCGGGGATGGCACCAGATGAGGTGACCCCGGCGGTGTGGACACTCTGACAATGGATCTTGTGGATCCGAGGAAGGGTGTCCTGGTGGGACGTAAGTCTCCGTATCCGGCGGAGTTCAGGAACGATGCCGTCGCGCTGTACCGCGCGGCGGGCGGGAAACGCACGTATGCGGCGGTCGCGGCGGACGTCGGGGTTACCGGCGAGACGCTGCGGAGCTGGGTGCGCCAGGCCGACGAGCACGCGGGCCGTGATCACGGCCGTGGCGAACAGAGCGCGGAGAGCCGGGACGAGGAGTTGGCCCGGCTGCGCGCGGAGAACGGCCGGCTGCGCAAGGCGGAGAAGGAGTGGGAACTCGAGCGGGAGATCCTGCGTCGGGCGGTCGCGTATTTTGCCCGGGAGGTGAAGTGAAGACCCGCCGCTGGGACTTCATCTCCACGCATCGTGTCGAGTTCGGCGTTCAGCGGATATGCCGGGTGCTTCAGGTCTCACGCTCGGGCTACTACCGGTGGCTCGCCGGTGCGCAGGCCCGCGCCGAGCGGCAGGATACCGACGCCGCGCTGCTCGCGGAGATCCGGGAGGTCCACACCGGGCACAAGGGGACGTACGGGGTCCGCCGGGTCCACGCCGAGCTGCGGGGCTTCGGGCACACCGTCAACCGCAAGCGCGTCGAGCGCCTGATGCGACGGCACCGCATCGAGGGACGTCACCTGCGGCGCCGCAAGCGCACCACGATCCCGGACCGGCTCGCGCCGCCGGCCCCGGATCTCGTCCAACGCGACTTCTCTGCTGGGAAGTTGAACGAGAAGTGGTGCGGGGACATCACATACGTGCAGGTCGGCGGGACGTGGCTGTATCTCGCCTGCGTGATCGACATCTGTTCACGCCGGGTGCTCGGCTACTCGATGGCCTCGCACATGCGAGCCGAACTGGCCATCGACGCCCTCAAGATGGCGGTGGCTGCCCGCGGCGGAAACGTCGCCGGAGTGATCTTCCATGCGGACAGGGGCGCCCAGTACACGTCGGCCGCGTTCGCGCAGGTCTGCGACGGTTTCGGGATACACAGGAGCATGGGCCGGGTCGGCTCGAGTTACGACAACGCCCTGGCCGAGTCGTTCTGGCAGGGACTCAAGAGGGAAACGATGCACGAGAGGCTCTTCTCGACAATGCGTCAGGCGAGGCTGGAGATCTTCCAGTGGCTCACCTACTACAACTCCCGCAGGCGCCACAGCGCCCTCAACTACCTCTCACCTACCGAATTCGAACAGCAACACCAGAGAGAACGTAGAATCACACTCGCGGCATGAGCCCCTGTGCAGATCGCCGTCACCCCGGCGCAACGGCTGATCGTTGCCCTGGCTGCCGTCCACGCCGCACGCGCCACAGCTATCCGCAGCCTCACCCTGGACGACCTCGGCCTGCCCAACCGCAGGATCACCATCGCCGGACACGGCCAACGGCTCGGCGAACTGCCTTACCAGACCCTGCTGGCCTGGCTCGACCAGCGCCGGGCCACCTGGCCAAAGACCCCCAACCGGCACGTCCTGATCAACGCGAAGACAGCCCTGGGAACCGGGCCCGTCAGCCCTGAATACCTCAAGCGGCACCTACTGCACCAGGGCGTCTACCTCGAACGCATCCGCGGCGACCGGGTACTTCACGAGGCACTGACCGTCGGGGCCGACCCGCTGCATCTCACCTTGGTCTTCAACCTGTCCCACACCACCGCGAGCAACTACGCGACCATCGCCCAGAGCCTGCTTGACGACCAGACGGGAGTCCGCCGAGATGCGGTCGAAAGGGAGAACGGGCCCTCTTGACGGCTGCCCGGAAGGGGATCCCCGACCGAACGATGCTGGCGAAGCAGACAGAAAGGACCGGCACGGCTGCTGTCGAGGAGCTGCCGTTAAACCAGTGGCGTCCCCGTCGACGAGCCTCATAGCTTGTGCGTTCGTGACTGATGATCCGAAGATGCGCCCGAACCGACACGACCTCGGCCGAGTGTTCAACGAGGTGCCGGAGCTCTACGACCGGGTCCGGCCTGGATACCCCGACGAGTTGTTCGCGGACCTTGGCTCCATCACCGGCATGGGCGAACGGTCGTCGGTGCTGGAGGTGGGCTGCGGTACCGGTCAGGCGACGCGCTCGCTGGCCGCGCTCGGATGCTCAGTGACCGCCATCGAGCCGGGCGCAGACATGGCCGCACTCGCTCGCCAACGGATCGCCTCCTTCCACAACGTCGAAGTCAAGACGTCGATGTTCGAGGAGTGGGACGACCGCGGTCGACGCTTCGATGTTCTCGTGGCTGCGTCGTCGTGGCACTGGGTCGATCCGTCGATTGGCTGGCAGCGAGCGCACGACGTGCTCTATCCCGCAGGCTGGATGGCACTGCTCGGCAACGTCGTTGTCCGCCGGCCGGGAGAGCCGGAGGTGTATGCCGAGACCGCCGATCTCCACGAGCGGTTCTGCCCCGGGAACCCCGGTTGGGGTCATCCGCCCCTGGAGGACGAGGTGGGCACCACCGACGAGGGCTGGGGACTGGTCGACGATCCCGGCGGATTGTTCGGCCCAACGATCGTCCGCTGGTACTCGACCGTTCAGTGGTTCAACGGGGACGGCTTTGCCGATCACCTTCGCTCGTTGTCGCTGTATCGGAGGCTTGACCGCGACGTCCGTGAGCCCCTGCTCGACGCAATCGCCGAGCGCATCCGCACGCGGATGGGCGACCGAGCATCACGCCGTTACCTGAGCGTCCTCCGTGTCGGACAGCGCGCCGAGTGAACCCAGTGGTGAAGGACCTGCCGATTCAGCGGCAACGGACCCACCGCACTTTCATGCCTGGCTGCCCAAGACGCCGTGGGTTCCCAGTGAAGGCACCTCAGTCACGCTGAACTCACGGCCGACGTGCCGCCCAGAAGTAGACCAACTGCCCCGACCTGCCCCAGGTGCTGGCTTGGGAGGGCTAGGTTGCGCCGGGTAGTCCCAGGGCGACCAAGAGGGCTGAGGAGAGCTGTTCCGCGAACAGATCCGACCCGGTGAGCGTCTGCCGGATGGCTTCCTCGTCGGGAGTCAGTCCGGCGGCGGCCGACCAGGCGAGTGCGCCGGCGATGGCGGGTTCGATGGGGAAGTGCTCCAGAGGGATCTCGTAGCTCTTCGCCGTCTCGCGGTTGAGCAGGCCCTCCCAGCTGCTGCCGTCCGGCGTGACTGCCTCGACGAACCCCACGTCGCTGTCCAGGAAGGACACCATGACTGCCGGTGTCCCTGTGCTCTGGACGAGGTTCGCGAGGCTGCGCCGTCCGGCGTCGGCGAAGTCCGTCACCTGCCAGCCCTCCGCCAACGCCTCTGTGTCTTCAATGCCCGTGAACCCGGCTGCCCGCATGAGCTGGTGCAGTTCCCCCGTGGATCGGGTCCTCAATGATCCGCCTGAGTTTCCCATGGTCAGCAAGCTAGCGGATGCCTCTGACAAGCCAGCTCGTGGTGCTGAGACGCCAGCAAGGGAAGCCGCGACGGCGGACCCTAGTGCACCTTGTCGGTCGTGTTCCTGGGCCGCTTGTTCGGGCGGTAGCTGGGCCCGTTCATGATCACCTGGTGGCTGGTGTTGATGAGCCGGTCCAGGAGCGACTCGGCGACGACGGGGTTGGGGTAGAGGGGATACCAGTCGCTGAGCGCCCGGTTGCTGGTGATGATCAGCGACCGGCCCTACCGCTCGCTGATCAGCTCATAGAGGTCATCCGCCTGGGCCGCGGACAGCTGGCGCATCGCGAAGTCGTCGAGGATGAGGGCAGCTAGGAGGGGGTAGCGCTTCCACAACGACCTCTTGCCCGTCTTGTTGTCGGCCGAGAGCGGTTCTGGAGTCGACATAGTTGATCAGGATGCCGTAGCAGAAGCGTCCTTACAGCCCGCTCCCGGAGATTCGCCGGGGTTGGGGGACCATCGATGCGTGCTTGCAGGGTCGGCGGGGGTCCAGTGCTCGATCAACTCGTCCAGGTCCAACGGAGTACGGGCCAAGATCGCCGGGTCAAATTCGCGGGGTGTAGATCTGCGTGAGCAGCCGCCCACTCAGTGATCCGCGGCGCCGGACTGCCGGTGTAGCGCGACACCGCGCGGTCTCGCCCACGCGGTCGCGGACCTCGAGGGCGAGGCTCCGCGCAGGCCGAGCCCGCCATCGCGGTCGAAGGCGAAGCCGGAATGCGGGACACCTGAACTCACGACCTCGCCAGTCCCGCGGCCGGTCTCGCAAACCAGGGTTAGCAGGTAACTCGGAGCGTCAGTTCGCGTAGCTGGCGGCCGGTGGTAGTGATGTCGTATCGGCGCGCGTTATTGAGAGCCGCCTTGGTCAGGGCCTTGCGCCGGTGGAAGTCCCGGCCCAGCTCGTCTAGGGCCACGGCCAGCGAGCGCGGGTCGCCAGGAGTGTAGGGAACGCCAGCGCTCCCGAGGATTTCCCTCACACCGGGAAGCTCGGAGTAGGCAACCGGGAGTCCGTGGGCTTGGGCCTCAATGAGGACGAGCCCGAATGCTTCCAGGCCCCTGGTCGTGAAGACGAAGGCGTCGAAGTTCGGTAGGCGGCGCCACAGTTCGGCGCGGGGCAGGAACGGCTCGAACTGAATCCGGTCCCGCAGCCCGAGTGCGATAGCCCGCTGTTCCAGATACTTCCGTAGGGTTCCTTCGCCGATCACGGTCAAGTGGTGCGGCTGATCGGTTAACGCGAGGGCTTCGACTGCGGTGATCGTGGATTTGTTGTCGTCCAGGCGACCGGCGTGCACCAGAGACAGCGGTCCGGTTCCGGCAGGCGGTTGATCGCGTACCCACGCATCGTTCAAACGGATGCCCCACGGGATGACGGTGAGTCGATCGGTGAATCGGCGTCCAGTGAGACGGTCGATGCGGTCGGCGAGGGCGGTGGTCGGGGCGACGATCGCGGCGCTGGAGGCAGCAACTTCATTCATGGCCTCGCGTTCTGATGCGCTGCGCTCGGCCATCATCACGTCGGGGCCGTGGGCGATGGCGATGATCGGGATGTTGCCGGCGGTTCGGGTGAAGGCCAAGCTGAGGGCAAACCCGAGGTACTGGGCGTGAATGGCGTCCGGCTGGATCCTCTCGATGAACCCACCGACCTCACGCGTCAACTCGTCAACGTAGCGGTCGAAGTCGGGACCTTGAGGGCGCTTCGTCGTGGAGAGGGTGATCAGCTGATCAAACGCGGCCTTCCAAGCCTGATCGACCGGCGCCCTGCCCAGGAAGGTCGTATGGGTGTCAGGCATCGCGCCGTAGAGATCGTTGACGAGGATCATGCTCCCAGACGAAGGCACGGAGATGCGGTTGATGCCGGTCACGATGTTCAGGACGTTGGTGGTCATGCGGAGATCCCCTTGTTGGACGACCGGTGGATGGGGAGCGGAGACCGGGCTCCCCGGGCCACCTCGACCCGTGAGTCAGCGGTGGTGATGTTCCTCCCGCTCTGACGAGGCGGCGCCCACCATGACGCCAGGTGCGGCGCGAAGCCGGCCGTGACCTCCTTGGCCGGATGTAAGTAGCCCTTGCTGTCCACTTCTGCCGTCCATGCTCTGACTGCCGACCTGGGGTAGACAGGATGTATCCCTATCTCGCCCTTGGGGAGGATTCCATTGAAGGGTGTGGGTATGCCCTCGTTGTTCCAGTAGTCCCATGCCTCAAGGGCCTTGGCTTTCTCGAAGCAGTGGTAGAGCTGCTGGTAGCGCGGCATGTACCGGATCTCACGGAAGATCATCTGGCCGATCAGTCCCGGCGCGGCGTGCCGGAGCGTGCTGAGATCAGCGCCCTGGAAGGTGACTGACGCCGCGTCTTGGGACGGGTGCAGTGCCGTCCGGGCGAACAGGTGGGACAGCCGTCGCCGGACGTACTCGGCGACTCCCGGGCCGAGAGCCGGTTCTAGTCCTTCGATGAGCTGGACGAGCCAGTGATGGCGCGGTGCGAAACGGGCCAGGTCGAACAGCTGGTCCATGCCGTCGACGGCGGCGAAGGCGAGTCGTTTGTAGAGCCAGTTGTTCAGCTCTCCGGCCTGGGAATAGGTCTTGGTCTCCGAAGTAGCGGAGTGGAGCATCAGGTACTCGGACAGAACCTCGAAGTACAGGTAGCCGAGGAACGGCACGTGGGTCACGGCGTCAGACAACTGGTCGATGAACTCAGGTGCCGGAGTGGCATGGCCGGCGGCGTTGCGCAGGGCGACGTCGAGGAACACGGCCGCGGAGCGCACGCCGGCGAGCACGGCGCGGTTGAGCCGGTTGTTCTCGGCCGGGGTGAGGAAGCTCTGGTAGCGCTCGTAGGTACGCAGGTGGATGGCACCGAGATGCAGGTAGTCGATGCCCTTGGGCGGGATCGGCGCATCCGGGGTGACCTCGAAGATCATGGGCGTGGTGGAGGGTTTCGTCCGGATCAGGTAGGCGCCGAGGTTGTGTGGGCGCAGTCCCTCGCGCTGACAGGCGAGAGGCGAGCAGTACAGGGCTCCGACCAGGCATCCGGTGGAGACGTGCAGCTCCCCGCTGGTGCGGATGGCGTCGATGTCCTTGGTGGTGTGCAGCAGGTACATCGGCTGTCCGCTGACGAGCGCTACGGTCATCGCGTTGTTCTGTATCAGCCAGCCGTTGGGGGTTGAGCGTTCCAGGTAGAGGCGCCAGTCACTCTCGTTTTCGGCCAGCGAGGCAGGACTGCGGCGCTGCGCGGGCACGGTGTAGTCCGTGTGGGCGTGCTCCCATTCGTCGCGCAAGAGAACTCCTGGGGTGGAGGATCGGAAGCGGGCCGGGGGGAGTTCGAGGAGCTACAGAACCTCGACGTTCGCTCCGGACATGCGATTTCGGCAGTCGAGAACGTAGGGCGCGTGCTTCTCGATCATCGGGAGGTCGAATCGGGGGTGGTCTATGAGGAGCACCACGGCATCAGCAGCCGCGACCTCCTCCGGACTCGCATCGACCCGGGGCACGTTCAGCTTGGTGTCGTCGCCGTCCGGGATGTTGGGGTCGGCGCCGCGGACTTCGGCGCCGAGGCCGATGAGAAGTTCGGCGACACGTGCCGAAGGTGAATTGCGAAGGTCGGTGGCGTTGTACTTGTAGGTCAGGCCGAGCAACAGGATCCGAGATCCGCTGACGGGCAGGCCGCGCTTGTCGAGTGCTTCCACGAGACGCCGGACGACGTAGTCGGGCATCTGCCGGTTCACGTCGGCGGCGAGTTCCGCGAACCGGAAAGGGACGCCAAGCTCCTGCTGGGCCTTCCACGAGAGGAACATCGGGTCGACGGGCAGGCAGTGCCCGCCGACTCCCGGCCCCGGGGTGAACCGCGTGAATCCGAAGGGCTTGGTCGCGGCGGCGTCGATCGCCTCCCAGATGTTCACGCCGAGGGTAGCGGCCAGCATCGCCATCTCGTTGACCATGGAGATGTTGACGAACCGGAAGGTGTTCTCGATCAGCTTGGCCAGCTCGGCGACCTTCGTCCCGGACACCGGCACCGTGGTCTGAAAGATGCCGTCGTAGAAACCCCTGATCACATCGAGTGATTTGGCGTCGATTCCGGACACCAATTTCGGCGTCCTGTCGAACGACCACCGCTTGTTTCCGATCCGCTCGGGACTGAATCCGGCCAGGAAGTCCACCCCGCCCTTGAGGCCCGACACCTCTTCCAGGATCGGCAGCAGCAGCTCCTCGGTGGTGCCGGGATAGCTCGTGGACTCCAGTACAACGGTCGCGCCGGGGCGAAGGTGCTCGCCCAGGGTCCGGGCGCAGGACTCGATGTAGGTCAGGTCGGGCACGCCGTCCCGCAGCGGGGTCGGCACGGTGATCACCGCGATGTCGAAGCCGGCCAGCGCGGGAGCGTCGGCGGTCGCGGAGTAGGCCCCGGAGTCCAGCACTGTGCGCAGCCGAGAGGAGTTCACATCCGGCACGTAGGACTGGCCGGCTGCGAGCTGCTGGACGCGGTGCGGGTCTACGTCGTAGCCGACCACATGGTGGCCCACCTCGGCGGCGCGTACGGCCAGGGGAAGCCCTACGTAGCCCTGACCAGCGACAACTATCTGCATGTCAGCTCCTACTCGATTGCGGTGCTTGAATGGACCGTCGTTCCTGGTCTGGCAAGGAGAAGCGCTGTGCCCCTGGTGTCTGTCGTGATGCCCGTGTACAACTCGGCAGCCACCCTCGGCGCAGCCGTCCGATCGGTGCTCACGCAGACCCACAGCGACCTGGAGCTGCTGGTCACCGATGACCAGTCCTCCGATGGCTCCATGGACCTGCTCCGCGAGTTCGCCGCGCAGGACAAGCGCGTCCTGCCGGAGTCGGCGCCCGAGCAGGGCGGTGCGGGCCGGGCCCGCAACCGGGCGATCGAGCGGGCCCGCGGGGACTACGTGGCCTTCCTCGACAGCGACGACATGTGGCTTCCGGAGAAGACTGAGAAGCAGCTCGCCTACGCTGCGGAGGCCACTGCGCCTTTGACGTTCACCTCGTACTTCAAGATGGACGCCGACTACGACGGCGAAAGCACCGACTGGGTCCCGAACGGGCGGGTGATCCGTGCACGGGAGCACGTGGACTACCGCGCGATGCTGGTCCAGGACCACATCGGTGCTCTCACCGCCATGTACGACCGCAAGGTCCTGGGCACGAGGCTGATGCCGGAGATGCGCAAGCGCCAGGACTACGCCCTCTGGCTGAGCATCATGCGGGACGGCGCTGACGCCCGGGGCCTGGCTGAACCGCTTGCGGTGTACAGGGCCCACCAGGCGGGATCGCTGTCCTCCAACAAGCTGTCGCTCGTGCAATACAACTGGACCCTGTACCGCGAGCACGAGCATCTGTCGGTCCCGCGGGCAACGCGGGCGCTGGCCGGCGCTGTGTGGCAGTCGCTGCGCAACTCTCGCATCTAGCCCCGCGCACCGGCCTGGGGAGCCGTGTGCGCGACCGTTTCCGGGGGTGCCCGACCGGGCCCCGCCCCGTGACCGTGCGCGATGCTCAAGGGCTTCCCTCGGGGGCGGGACTTGGTAGGCCACCGGTGCCGTCGGCCGACTACGCGGCCGAGCCGTCGCCGGCCCCCGCGCGCAGGAAGAGCTGAAGGAGCAGCCGCCGGTCGGAGACCGGGACGGTCTCCTGACAGCTGTGGAGCGCCTCCCGACCGTGCAGGAAGCGGCGCTGGTTCACGATGAGGTAGTCCCCGGGCTGGAGCATGAAGGAGACCTGGCCCCGGACGAGCTCCTGGGCGAGTTCCCTGGCGGCGTCGGCGTGCGCCTGGCCGAGCTGGGACCGCTCCAGCATCTTGGCGGTGAACCGGACGAACCCCTCACCCGGGTCGGAGCCGTCCAGGATCGGGAACGGCTTGTGCTCCTCGCCCACGCCGAACAGGTCGAAGAAGGTCCCATAGTGGTAGGCCGTCTCGGTCAGGAGGGCGCGGCTGTTCTCCGACAGCCGGGCCACCGCGGCGTGGGCGTCGGAGAGGATGCTGGGGCCGCCGCCGAGCGGGTCGGCGCGGACACACAAAAGCGTGGTGTAGTCCGGGGGCCGGGTCGCGTTCACCAGGTCCATGTGGAACGCGTTGTACCCGATGCCGCTGGAGCGCCCGGGGTCCTTGTCGACCTTGACCCCGATGTCCTTCCATAGGGGCCACCGAGGGAAGGGTGAGAAGGGGAGCGCCACTTCGGCCGCGAAGGCCGTCGCCAGCCGCCGGAACCGGTCGTCGGCCCCCAGTGCCTTGGCGAGGTTTCCCAGGCGCAGCACGGCGTATCCGCCGTCCTCCCGGGTCAGCGCGTGGCGCAGGATCGCAGCGGTTTCCTCGAACCGCGGGGTGGTTGTCAGCTCGGTCCGGTACCGCGCGATGGTGGACTGTGCCAGGAACGAGCCGTCCAGTTCCCAGGGCGGGAGAGAACGGTCGATGAGAGCGGCTTCGAGTTTGCTCGGGATGTCGATGAACACGCGGAGCTTCCTTCTCTCTTGGGGTTCTCGGCGGGGACCAGGGGCAGGCGGACGATGATCCGCTTGCCTCCGGTAGCCAGCTCCGGGACGACCTCGCCCCGGCCACGGCCCACGCCCCGGAAGGGCTCGAGTCGGCGGACCATCTGCGAGGCCAGGAACGTTGGGAGATGCGGGTGGCCGTACGGGAGCGGCGCGTCGGGCTGCTCAACGACGTACACACCGTGCGCGCCGATTCCGTTGAGCGGCACGGTATGCGCCGAACCGGGTTCGACGGCGGCGGCCATCATCATGGCCCTTTCCCGGACACGGCGAGGCGGCACCAGGTCTCGGCGCCGGCCGCGCTCGTCCCCCAGTTATCTCCGCACTCCGATGCCACGGCCGCGACCAGGCATAGACCGCGTCCCCGCTCGGCGGTTTTGGCGACGCGCTGGAGGACTGCGGACCCCGGCATCCCGTCAATGACGGTGATGCGCAGGAAGCCGTCCTGGAGGGCGATCTGTACCCGGACCTCCGCCGTGCTGGTGTGCTGCAGGGCGTTGGTGGCGAGCTCGGAGACCACGAGCATCACCTCGTCGCGCAGTTCGTCCAAACCGCCGTACCGAAGACGGACTGCAGCGATCCTGCGGAGGGCACCGACGCGTCGCGGCGAGGCTCGAGGGCGCGGATGGACCTTGATTCGTTCGTCCATGACGTCCTGGTCGCGGAGCCTGTCCGCGAGGGACTGCCGTACGGCTGTCGTCGTCATCACGTCCTCTGGGGTGCTCGGGCCCCACAGCACACCAACCTGCGGCCCTGCCCGGAATGGGAGGAGTGTGTGCCCGCTGTGTGCCCCGGAGGCGGCAGCGAAAAGGCCCCGGTCGCGTGGACCGGGGCCTGCGTTCAGCGCCGGCAGGTCGAGGCCTCCAGGTGGGCCGGAGGAGTCATCCGCCGGCCCACCACCCGGCCACAGCGACGAGCAGAAGGAGCGCGTCAGCGGGAGGCGGCCACAAGCGTTCCGAGCACGGCCGCGACCACGGTCACGGCACCGAACGCCACGGTTAGGGGTGCCTGCAAAGACGGCCGTCGATGGACCGCCACGGCACTGGTCACCGCGAGGGCCAGAACCATCAAGACCATCTGCAGAGTGATCACAGACTGGGACAGGGACATGGGCGTTTCCTTCACCTCAGGAGTGCCACAGGGCACGCGTCGAATAAGCGACGGAAGAGGTAGAACGAGGCCTTAACCCCTCGAGAGCAAAACAGACAAAATGGCGCCCGCATTCTGTTAGGTCGTTCACTGATGGAGTATTTTGCCCGTGAGCGATGTCACATCCGGGAAGTCCAACGGCCCATATTTGACAGGCCGTTCGACGCTGCCGCTCGCCCCGGCGGCTCCAGCAACGAGCGGCAGACCGGTCAGCGGGTGGCGGCCACGAGCACCCCGAGCACGACCGCGACCACGGACACGGCACCGAAGGCGACCGTCATCGGCGCCTGCATGGTGGGCCTGCGGTGCACCGCCACCGCGGCGCCTACAGCGAGCGCGAGCGTCACGATGACGAGCAGGAGAACAAGCACCAGCTGGGACAGGGACATCGGGTGTGGTCCTTCGGTTCGGGCGTGCGCGGCACGCACATCTGATGAAGCCATCCAGCTCTCCAGCCCCTAGGCCGGCTCGACTTTGGCGGACAGCACCGCAGACCTTGGATCACCCGAGGGTTAGCTCCGCAACCCTCGATGTCCATGCAGTTCATACGAGTCCATCCCGCTTTGCGCCCGCACTGGCCTTGCACGCGACCAGCGCTCCACGCTAAGGACTCGACACCGCCTGCGGCAGCGCCAGCCTTCCGGCGTGGCCCGACGCCTCGTAAGGCCCAGGTGGGTACCCACCGTGGATAACCGGGCCAGTAGCACTCCCCTGCCCTAGCCGGGCAAACTTCCCTGAGGTGGGCTTGTTCACCCCAACGCCCGCCCCCGATCGTGGAGTTCAGGAGTGCCGGACGAGCAGACAGGACGCCCGTGATGCGGCTGATCAACCACCCGCTCGCCGCCGTACGCGACGAACACAACTGGTCGATGGACGACCTCGCGATGCGGATAAGGCGGGCAGCGCGCGCTCGCGGCCGCCGCTCGGGCGTCGACCGCAACCGGATCTGGAAGTGGGAAACAGGCGGCGTCGAGCCGTCCGAGGACTCCCAGTACCTGATCGCCGATGTGCTCGGCATCCCGCACGCGGAAGTCGAGCGACTGGGCTGGCCCTGGTGGCTGCCCGTCCACGCACAGCCCAGGCCCTTCACCACCACCGACAGCCACGCCGTCCTCCTGGAGACCTACGTGCCGCACGACCGCCGCGCCTTCCTCATCTACTCCGGCGCCGCACTCGTCGCCCTGGCCCAGCACTGGACCCACGCCACCCCGGCCCAGGCCGTAAGCCTCGACACCGCGCTCGACGGCGGCCGCCTCGACGAGGACCTCCTGAACTGGCTGGAACAAAGGACCGACGAACTTCGCGCCATGAGCGCGCACCACCAGAAAGTCGCCGCGCTGCTGATCGAGGCCCACCGCAGCGCCGTGCACGAGCTCCTCGACAACGCCCGCTACGACCAGCCCACCGAGATCCGCCTCCACTCCATGGCAGCACAGCTCGGACAGAGCGCCGGCTGGAACGAATTCGACAACGGCCACCACGGCCTCGCACAAGCACGCTGGCACACCGCCGTACACGCCGCCTACCTCGCCGGCGACCGCGACCTCGGCGCCGGCATCCTCGCCGACCTCGCCTACCAGGCAACATGGCGGGCCTTCCCGAGCGAGGCCGTCGACATCCTCGCATTCGCCCGCTCCCGCACCCACTCCCCCGCCGCCCGCGCCCTCCTTCACGTGCGCACCGCCCGCGCACTGGCCGTCCTCGGCGACCGCACCGGAACCCACCGCGCCCTCACGTCCGCCACCCGCGAACTCGACCACGCCCAGCCCGACACGACACCCACCTGGGTGTCCTGGATGTCCCCCGCCGACCTCGAAGCAGACGCCGGCCGCTGCCACCTCGACCTCGGCCAGCCCGCCACCGCGGCCGCCGCAATCGACAACGGACTCGACCTCCTCAACGACGAACGCGACCGCACCCGCGCTGTGTTCACCGTCTACCGCGCCGACGCCGCCCTCGCCGCCCACGACATCCCCCAGGCCGCCGCCCACGCCCGCACCGCGCTCGACACCGCTCGGGCCACCAAAGCAAATCGCTGTCTCGAACTGGGCACCGCACTCCTGGGACGGCTCCAGCAGCACCGCCACCATCCCGCTGTGCGTGAACTCGTCGAGTACGCGGGCGTATAAGGCCTCATCGCTGAGGTCTACAGCTGAGGAGGGCGCGGCACTGTCCATCTGGATGCAGCGGCCGCGTGGCCGCCACCCTCGTGCCGGCGGGCTGGGCAGGGCGCGAGGTGCCCTAGGTGTGCTGTCTTGGGACGTTGGTTACACGAAGTCCTGGAACGAGAGTTGCTGCGGGATATCGCCGGGCGGTTCGGGCAGCTGATCGAAGACGAGTCTGTAGTCGCTCCCAGCGACGCGTCGCCCTCGCTGAATTCGTGAACTACTACAACCACGACCGGCCACACGCCGCACTCGGCGGCCCGTTCATGTTCGGACATGTAGTCGCGGACATACGCCCACTCGCGGGCGAGCGTCCCGTTGTAGCGCTCGACCTTCCCGTTCGTGCGCGGGGTGTAGGGCCTGGTGCGCTTATGTTTCGTGCCGGTCGCGGAGAGCGCGTTCCGGCGGGGCCCGCTCAGTCCTCGACCTGGCCGACGAAGGTTGACGGGCGTGGCGATCAAGGCGGCGAGAGAGCCGGACGGGGCCTAGCGGCCTCCTAAGCTCGTCAGGCCGCCGCAGCGTCAGGCTCGGAGTGACGCACCGCTCGAGCATGCCGCTCCAACGTCGCCGCCCCACTCACCACGCCGCCCCTTTCGGCGGCGTGCGGCGCGACGGCCCCGCACGGCGCGCAACTAGATCCGGCGCAGTAGACCCCGCACCCGTCCGCCCGCCCCGCCCTCCCCCTTCATTCCCTGGGCTTCTGGCGTGCGGAGGGTGCGTGAGAGGGGTTGTCAGAGGCCGCACCGGGCTAGAAGAGGGGCCCTGACCTGCTGGAATCGTTGGAATGGGCGAGACCCGTACCGGCAGATAGTGGAACAGATCAGCTGACAGATTGCAGGACAGATGTTCCTACAGAGGGTGTGCGCGATGCTGTGGTGAGGACTTACCGCGGTCGCATGCGTGAGCTCGTGACGTCATGAACTGCGGATCACCCTGACCTACACACCTGACGGGCCTCTCCGTCCATGTCCGCAGCGAGCATGCCCGCGAGGCCCGGATCGGCAGCTACGGCAGCACTCCAGGCTCCCGGATCACACTGGCCGAGCAGGCTGCGGACGAGTCGTGGATCGAACTCAAGGCGTGGCCTGACAGCGCGGCGCAGCTGCCGTCAACTCAGGCGCCGCTCCGGGCCTTTGTCTTCACATCCTGCTCGGCTTCATGCCGAGGAACGCCTTGCTCCTTCGCGTACTCCGTGACCGCGGCCTGCGTGTCCCGGGCCAGGTCCCGCCAGTCGCGCCATGCCGTGTCGTACGTCGCCGTCTGTGTTTCAGCCCAGCCCCCCGCGGTTGGCGGGCCGTACTCGTCACGTAGGCGCAGGACCTCGCGGTGCGCAGCATTCGCCGCCTGCTGTCTCTCAACCAGTTCATCGAAGGTGTGTGCCACGAGCGGATCTTAGGACCCTGCCGTGACGATCCGACTTACCGCTCGCACGGGTGACACGAATGCCGCGCACGGCACGTCGCCCGCCCCAGGCTCGCTACGAAGATCACAACCTGTTCGCGATCTTCGAGGAGTCCCGTGCGAACCTTCGCCCGCGCCGCCACCGTGCTTACCGCCATCACCACGCTCGCGATCCCCACCGCCACCGCCCAGGCCGCCGCGCCCGGCCCGTTCGGCAGCCCCGGTGACGTCATCACCACCCCGCTCCAGTACGCCCTCAAGGCGCTCCCAGTCAGGGACGAAGACCGCACCGGCTACCAGCGCAGCAGTTTCAAGCACTGGATCGACGCGGACAAAGACGGCTGCAACACGAGGGCCGAGGTACTTAAGGCCGAGGCGTTCATGACTCCGGAACAAGGCCCGAAGTGCAAGTTGACCGGCGGGCGCTGGTACTCCGAGTACGACGACCAGTACATCGACGGTGCGAGCGGCCTCGACGTAGACCACCGAGTTCCGCTCGCCGAGGCGTGGGACTCCGGCGCCTCGGATTGGACCGCGGCCGAACGCCAGGCGTACGCCAACGACTTGGGCGACGACCGGGCACTGATTGCCGTGTCGGCGAAGTCGAATCGAAGCAAGGCCGACCAGGACCCGTCGACGTGGATGCCGCCGGCCGAGGGTGACCGCTGCGAGTACGTGCGGGACTGGGTCGTGGTGAAGGTGAGGTGGCAGTTGGCGATCGACCCGTCGGAGGCGGCGGCACTCGCGGAGAACGCGACCCGATGCCCGAACGCTCCAGTGAAGGTGACACTCGCCAGGTAGCCCCTCCCACAGTCCAGAGGCCCCTGCCTCAACCCGTGAGACAGGGGCTCGGATCGTCGTGACAGGACCCTGGGACGTGATGTTCCCGGTGATGGTCATTGAGGTGGTGTCGGTCGTGACATATCCAGGCCGGTCACTGGCCTCGATCCCCCCGCAGACCAGCATCAGTGAGACCAGATCTTGGGCACTTTGCTGTTCTTCAAGGCATACAAGACTGCGGCGTCATTATTCGCATCACGCCGGGGTGCGGTTCACGGATCTGTCCCCATGTCCCAGCTCGCCTCACAGATTCGCTGTCACCTGGGAAGCGACGCCTCAACGTCCTAGGCGTATCAGACATTCAGGGCATGTCCCGCTCCCAGCTCTCAGGTATGTCCCAGCATCTCGAGAGGCACTGGGACATCCGTTAGGTAGCGGAAGGTGATCTCACAGACTTTCAGCAGCAGCGTTGTCCAACGACATCAACACTCCCACGGGGCACCGCATCATCACAGACACCGGCATCCGAGCCGAGGTCACGGGACCGGAAGCCAGCTGCGAACGAGGTAGTCGACCTTGGCGGTGTGGTGGCCAGTGGCGGCAGCGACGGTCGCGAGCGGGTAGCCCAGTGCGTGGTGCAGGACGACCGCGTCGTACTGCGGGCCCGAGTCGGTGTGCAGCGCGAGGGGGCGAGTGCGGCTGCCGGTGCAGGCCACAACCTGCCCCCAGGCGTAGGAGGCCGGGCTGCGACGGCTGACGACGTAGGGCCAGTTGGTGACGAGGTGCCCGAGCGCGGAGGCGACGGCCTGCTGCGCCGTATCCGGGTCGAGGTGTGCTCGGGCGTAGCCGAGGTAGCAGGCGTGGTGCAGTGCGCAAAGGGCCTCGAAGGCGGGCGGCAGCGCGACCCGTACCGGCAACGGCGGTTCCGCCAGCGCGGGTTGGGCCGCGCTCCGGCACGGTGGCCGTGGGGCAGCCGGCCGGATCGTGCGTAACACTGCTGCCGTGGTCACCCGAAGGCCTCGGCGAGCAGCGGTGACATGCCGTTGGCCCGGCCCGGGGCGGGCGTGGTCTCCCCGGCGGCGGGGCGGGCCGCCCTCCACAGCGGGCGGATGGTCTCGGGCTGGCCGTGGAGGGCGTTGACGAGGCGGCCGACGCTGTACCAGTCGGGGATGTGGGAGCCGTCCAGGACGGAGCGGATCTCGTCGGCCGTCAGGGCGTTGTCGGTGCGCGCGCTGATGAGGCCGAAGCTGGGGTTGGCGTCAGCCAGGAGCAGGCCGCGCAGCGCCGCGGAGAGGCTGGTGGGCTCGGCGGGGCGCAGGCCGCGCGCGGCGTTCCACAGGGGCCGCAGGTCGTCCGGGTCGGCGTCGCAGGCGAGAGCCATGAGCCGGGTGACCTTCCATGAGGGTAGGCGCTGCCCGGCGAGGACCCGGGAGATGTAGGAGGCGGACACGCCTGCTTCCTTGCCGAGGCTGCGCAGTGTCTTGCCGCTGGTGCGGTGGAGTTGGGACAGGGCGCGGGCGAGGGTCGCATCGGCGCGGTCGCCGTGCTCGGTGTCCGTGTTGGTTGCGGTGTTGGCCGTGGCGATGATGTCGGTGCTCTCCTCGGGTTCGGCGGTGGGCGGGCTGCCCGTACTGCTGGTGGTGTCCTGGGCGGGGCCCGGGGGTGAGGCGGGGCGGGGCGGCCGCTGGTGGGTGATGGCGCGGGGGCCGGGAGGTGCGGGCGGATTGGGCGGCTGGAGGCGCTCCTGGCGCAGCCTGCGGCGGCGGGCGGTGGCCTCCACGGACCAGTCGCGGCTGACCTTGTCGGCGCTGACGTGCAGGGCGCGCGCAATGTCGGCGGCCTTCTTCTTTCGCCCGCGGGCCTGCTGGACGGCGGCCGCGGTGAGGTCGCGCAGGTCGAGGTCGAGGTCGACCATCTGCTGCAGCGCGCCCAGGGGTTCGCCGGTCTGCAGCAGGGTGACGACGGTGTGGATGCGCTGGGCGCAGTCGTCGGCGACCTGCGCGGCGTAGGCGTCGTAGTCGGCCGCCCCGGGATGGTCGGGGTGCCGCTTGCGGTAGGCGCGTCCGCAGGCGTCGGTGCAGTACTGCCGTGGCCGGCCGCGTTTGGCGGCCGGGGCGACCTTGTTGGTGCAGGCCGGGTTGGCGCACGGAACGAGTACCTGGTCCGTGGGGGTCATGGGGCGTAGTCCCTTTCGGGGGTGTGCTACCGGAAATCCGGGGTGGAATTGGGGGGTTCCGCAACTCGGAAGGGAGCGGTCCGCGCGCCTGCTGGCCATCGGTGACGGGCGGCAGGTAAAGCGCGGGGTCGGGCGGCGGGCCGGCGCGTCGCGGCGGCCCACTGCCCGTCCGCGCCTCAGTTGACGGAAAGGCGCCGGTAGCGCACGTAAGAGTGGCGCAGGGCGGCGATCAGCAACGGCAGCGAGGCCAGCGCCAGTTCGCCGGCCTCGGGGCGGAAGATGAGGACGACGCCCACGAAAGGCACCGCAATGAACGGCCCGAGCTGCATGTTGACAGCCTTGTCACGCATCTCGCGGGGTTTACCCCAGCCCCTGCGAGGGATGCTAGCTTCGGGTCCCCTCAGCCAGGCACCCCTAAGTGACTGGCTGAGTGTGTGGTCGGGAGGCACAAGCCCCTCCTTGATCAGTAGGTCCACCGGATGCGAGACAGCCCTGGTTCAGATGTGGCGTCCGGGCCGGGGCTGCTCGTGCTCGCGCCGAACGTACCGTTCACGCATCCGAGACACCATCACTACAGTCCGTTAATGGGACAGTTGCGGTTCCTACTCGTTCGCTTTCGCTAATCTGATCAGGTGTTGAACGGTATCGATCAGGTTCCCGTCGCACCCGGGCGCATATATGCGGCACGCCGCGGGCGACACGGGCGCATCAGCTCGCCGCCGCACTCCCCGCACGCACCGGCGCCCGACCGCACCACCCCGCGCACACCTGCATACGAGACACCGAACCCCAGCCCCGCCGCCTCCACATGCTCACTGCCACGGACGGGCACGATCGGTGGCACGCTGAGTGAGCGCGACCCCGACCAGCAGCACCTCGAGGCCGCGATGGCGTACGCCGTGGCCGGGAACCACCGGGGCGCATTGGCCTCACCTCGCCCTCAGTATCGCTAGCGACGGCGAGCTGTTTGGCGATCTGAACCGGGCGGAGCGCGTTGGGATCTTCGGCCAGTTCCTCGCCGAGTCCGGCAGCGGCGGCGGTCTTGCCGACCCCGCCCTTCTGGTTGCAGACAATCAGGCGACGTGCGGCTGCCCCCGCGGGTTGTTTGGTGTGGCTCCAGGTTAAATCATAAGTCATTGCAGCGTAAGACGAAATGGGTTACGGTTCTGGTGTTGGACCACAGCCATAGACCATGGCGTGGAATCGAGATATGGAGGACACTGGCGTGGTCAACCCCCCTACACGCCCGCCGAACCGTCCCCGGTCCGAGCGGCGCTCCCCGCCGAGAGGACCCCACGTGGCCCGCACCACCAAGCGAGACGTCGAACGCACCCGCGCCCACCTTGAGTTGGCTGCGTCGAAGCTCCGCGCCGGCGGTGACCCGCAGATCGCCGACACCCTCGACCAGCTGCTCGCCCCCCACGGCTACCGGATGCTCGTCGTCGACCGCGCCCGCAGCGGCGACGAGCAGAACCTCGCGATCTCCGTGGCGGAGCCGCTGCGAGCCCGTATCCAAAGCGAAGCCGAGCGGACCGGTTCCGACCTGAGCGAGGTCCTGGCCGACGGAGTACGCAGGGTCCTGGACGGCAAGTGGAACCCGCCGCACATCCCGAAGGCCCGCCGCGGCTCCAACATCCGCAAGGTCAACCTCAACGTTCCGGTCGACGCCGCGCTGCTGCAGGAACTGCGGGACAGACTCCCGGACCTCGTGGAGGGCCTGGGCTACAAGGTGACCGCACCGTCGATCGCGCTGGCCTGGCTGGTCCAGGAGTTCGGTCTTGAGAACGAGTTGAACGACTGATCCGGGGCGGGATGCCGGCCCCGGATCAGTGGGCCGCCCCGCACCGCGAAAACCCCATAGGAGAAACCCATGCCCCAGGGCATCCAGGCTGCCGCGAAAGCGGGCGGCCCGACCTCGCACACCCGTTTCCAGTTCGCACCCGCCACCAAGGAGCAGTCCAGGGCCCGCGTGGCGCTGGACGGCCCGTCCGGGTCGGGCAAGACATTCACCGCCCTGACCATCGCCACTGCGCTCGTTTCACGGATCGCGGTCATCGACACTGAGCGGGGCTCGGCCCGCAAGTACGCCAACGAGTTCGCGTTCGACGTCCTGGAGTTGGCCTACTACTCGCCCGACGATCTGTCGGGGGGCATGCTCGAGCAGGTCGACCACGCGGCGAAGAAGGGCTTCGGCGGGAACTCCTTCGGCGGGTGGAAGGAGGCCCGCCCCATGGAGTGCCGGATGGTCGACGTGCTGGTCGCCTATCCGGGGCACGTCATCGTCACGATGCGCGCGAAGACGGACTACGTGCTGGAGACCAACGACCGGGGCAAGCAGGTCCCGAAGAAGGTCGGCATGAAGCCGGAGCAGCGTGAGGGTCTGGAGTACGAGTTCGACATCGTCGGCTCGATGGACTGGGAGAACACCCTCGTGGTGACGAAGTCCCGAGCGCGCCCGCTGACCGGCGCCGTCGTGCGGCTCCCCGGTATCGAGTTCGGGCAGCAGATCAAGGACTGGCTGCAGGACGGCACGGCCGTCGAACCGGTCGAGGACCTCATCAGCGAGGCCCTGCGTACGGACGCCTCGTTCGAAGACCTGGGCGCGCTCATGGCGAGGGTCCGGGCCCGCCGGCTGGAAGGCGCACCGCTGCTCGACTCGAACGGCGCCGCGACCACCCTCGGCCCGTACATCCAGGAGCGCGGCAAGGAAATCCGCCGCGCGGCCGCCAACACCGAAGGGAGCGCCGCCTGATGTCCGGGGAGCGGGGGCACGGGTACGCGCGGTACCGGCTGGACGGCTGCCGCTGCTACGTCTGCGGGTTCGCGCGTAGTGGGTACGACGAGAACCGCGCCAAGGCCATCATCGCGGGGACGTGGCGGCCCTGGGTCGACGCCGAGCCGGTCCGCGTCCACGTGCGCACGCTGCAGTCCTGCGGCATGGGCCTGCGGGCCATCGCCTCCGCTTCGGGGGTGGACCGCAAGCGGCTCCAGGCCCTGCTCGTCGGCCGCCCCGAGCGTGGAACAGGCCCTCAGGAGAAGGTGCGCCCCGCGCTCGCCGCCGCCGTGCTGGAGATCGAGCCGGTGCTGGAGAACCTGGCGTCGAACACGCTCGTGAACCCGATCGGTACACGGCGCCGGATCCAGGCGCTGGTTGCGCGCGGCTGGCCGCAGCATCACCTGGCCGTGGCTTTAGGCATGACGGCGGCCAACTTCGGCGCCATGCTGGCCCGTCCGCATGTGCTGGCGCGGCGGGCGCTCGCGGTGCAGGCCCTGTACGACGAGCGGTGGAAGCAGGACCCGCGCACCCATGGCGTCGACAACCAGGCGTACAGCCGGGCCCTCAACCACGCGTCGCGGGCTGAGTGGGCGCCGGTCGGGGCGTGGGACGACGACACCATCGACGATCCCGCTGCCACACCGTGGGCCGCCCCAGAAGGACAGACCCGGCTGAGCAGAGACGAGTTGGCGGCCGTGCGCCGCGAGGAGATCGCCCACCTCATCCAGTTCAACGTGCCGGAGTCCGATATGGCTCGCCGCCTGAAGCTGAGCGAGTCGAGCGTGCGCAACATCGTCGCGGAGCTGCGCGGCGAGACCCCTGCTGCCATCCGCCGCACGGAGCCCGGACGCAGGCTGAAGCCGTGCGGGACCCGCGCCGCGTACAAGCGGCACCGCGCGGACGGCGAGGAGCCGTGTGCCGCGTGCAAGGCGGCCAACAACCGGCAGGATCGCCGCTACCGCCTCATGGGCAGCACAAACGCCGCATGACACCCGGCGGGGCCATCTGCTGTCCGCCCCACCGGACCCGCTTCACCCCACCTCACCCGCCGTACAGGGCTACGCCCTTGCCTGAATCGAGGTCCGCCGTGAACATCCTCTTGCCGCTCGCCGCGCTGCTGCTGCTGCTGTGCGCATCGGGTTTGTATGCCGGGATCAACTGCTGTCGCACAGAAGCAGGCCGTGCTCAAGGCGCTCGCGGCGCACAGTGACCCGATCGAGGTCGCGCGGCGGCGGGCATGGATGTACAGACGGCGAACTGGCAGCGCTCGCACCTGGTGCGCCTGTTGGGCCTGCCCCGGAATGCTTCGCGCGGAGATCTGCTGGCGACGGCCGCCGACCGGGGCCTGCTGGACGGGATGAGCTGGTGGAGGAAGGCAAGGACGTTCCGGCGATCCCGCCCCCGGGCCGGCCCGCGGCATCTCCCACGCCGGCCACGACAGTGAAGCGGCGCCGCCGGGCCGCCTCGAGGGACAGCTCCACGACAGTGGGCCGCCTCCGGCCCGTGCAGCTGTCCCTGTGGGATCCGACGATCCCCTCCCCCGACAACATCGTTTCCCTCGAACCCATTTCGCACCTGGAGGCTGCCGCGTGACCACCCGCCACTCCCCCAACACCGCCACGACGGACTTGGACGCGGACGCTGCGGCGTTCAAGACGGCCCAGACGGACATGGTCCTCGGCGGTCGCGCCACGAACACCGCCGAGCATCTGCGGGGCCTCATCGTGGCCGCGCAACTCGACACGGTCGGTACGCCGCGAAAGCTGGCGCGGGACCTGTTCCCCGGCGTGGACCCGGCAGTGGTGCAGGAAATCTGGGACCGGTCCGCGGCCGTGCACTACCGGGCCGGCCAGATGGCGGGAGCGCCGCGCTTCCACCGGGACACGCTGGCTCGGCTGCAACGCCAGCTCGCGGAGGCCGGGTTCGCGGCGATGGCGGGGCAGGTGCAGCGCGCCCTGTCAATCGCAGTACAGGAGCACCCGGCTGACGGAGATTCCGACGGGCGGGTTCACTGACATGCGGTCAGTCAAGAGCGCCACACGACACGTTGGGGAAGCTCGAAGCGGATCGGCGGGGCTTCCCGGTAGGCTGCGCTATGCGCCACACGATTCACCCTTTGCGGGTGGGCCGGATGGGGCACCCCAGACACGTCAAAAGGCCCCGCTTCCACTCTCAGTGGGAGTCCTGATGTTTGCCGCATCAGGACGCGGGGCCCGCCGACACCACCCGTTGCGAACGAATGAAGGTGCCAGCTCTATGGCGAAGCGTACCCGGACACCCGGGCGATCAGACAGTGGGACCCAGCAGTCGGCCGTGAACATCACACCGGCGACGCACGTGGGCCCTGTCACCACGACCATCACCGCGCGATGAGCGGGCCGGCCGAGCAGAACTCGGCCCCTGCCGTCGACCCGACCCTGCACGCGCCCGGCGACTCCTGCGAGCACTGCGACCCAGCCGCCTTCGCGGCCGACCCGTCGACGTGCCCCGGCTGGATGAAGCACCGGACTCGGCAGGCCTACCGAGTCGAGGGCTGGGAGCAGTTCGGCGAGTGGGTGAGCATGTCGAGCGCCAAGGCCACCGTCGCCGAAGCCGAGCTGAGGATGGGCCAGTTGAAGGCCCGTTTCCCTGAGACTCCGATGCGCGTTGTCGCAGAGACGACCACGTTCCTGGTCGTGCGCACCGCACCGGGACAGACCTCACCCATTGAGGGAGATCAGATGACGTAGCGACTTCCTGAGCGGGAGGTCCTGGGCCCCTTGGCGGGGGCACTTCCTCCACCGCTGGCCGCTGGTGTTGGCGCACCGTGCGCGGCCACTTCCTACGGCTCGGTTTGGCGACCGAGCTAAGGCCCGTCTCTTCCGGTTGGCACCCGGTCGATTCGAGCGAACTACAGGTTCTCCACGAACCCCTTCACCACCAAGCCGGGCTTTGTGCTGTCCGGCCCACTTTCGAAGGCAGGTACATAGTGCAGCACGCTGCATCCCCTTGTCAGCTTCCACGCCCCCGTACGAGCGATTCGCGCCTTATATCCCCTCGCTCGGGTGATGTTGAGGGCACCGAACCCACTCACGACGCGCACACCCCAACCCCCAAAATCGAACGCACGTACGGGTACGATCGTCGCTCCGGTCGTGGAGAACGGCTCTGCGTGGACGCAGTACACCAGTGGCTGTCCTCCACGGCCGGGCGCATCGCCACCTGTGCGCACTCGTGGATGCAGGCCGTCCACTGGGTCGCCGGGTCCGGGCTGTACTGGCCGGCGCGGCAGCACGGCCCCAAGTGGGGTCCCACCACGCTGCTCATCGCCCAGGAGATCTCCAAGCTGTCCGTGTGCCGTCCCGGGATCGAGTACCTGATGCGGAAGTTGAAGCTGTCGGAGCGCACCGTCCAGTACCACCTGGGCATGCTGAGGGAGGCCGGACTGCTCGTGTACCGCGTCAAGGGCACCCGCCTGTCGGGCCAGCCGAACCAGGCCTCGGTGTTCGAGCGGGTCATCCCGGTCGAGTTCGACGAGACACTCGGCATCCGCACCAAGCTCCGCAACGAGGACGACGCCACCTACAAGCGTGTCCCGGTCGGCGCTGCCGAGGAGCACCGGAGCACGCTCGGGAAGCTGGCGAAGAAGGCCGCCCGGAAGGTCCGCCGCCGCTCCCCCAAGCGGGCTTCCAGCTCCAAGTCCCATTGCACCCCAATGCAGGGTGGTACCTCAGCGTCTTCTTCTGCGGCTAACACTTACTCCCCCCCTGAGAGCAAGCTCGCAAGCGGGGAAGCGAAGTCCCCCACCCAGAAGAAGTCCAACCGCGGGCCGAAGAAGCTGAACAAGATCGGCCGCCGCTACCAGCTCGCGAGGGAACTAATCCAGCTGGTGCCGTGGCTGAGGGGCGCGTCCGTGCCGCGGATCGCGTGGATCGTTCGCGACTGTGCTGATGCCAGTTGGACGGCCCTCGAGGTGCAGGCCATCGCCGAGCAGGAGCGCCCCATCGTCGCCGCCATGGTGCGCCGTCCGTCCGGGCTCCTCGCTGACCGTCTCGGAAGCCTGCATCTGCTGTTCACCACCTCGGAGCGCCGCCAGACCGCCGTACAGGCCTGGCAGGACTCCCGCGTCCAGGAGCAGGCCCGGCACGCCGACGCCGAGTTCAGCGACCTGGGCGAAGGACCCAAGAGCCTCGCCGCCCGGCGTGCCATGGACGAGGCGTTCGCCGCCATCCAGGACCGCCTGGCCGCCTACACCACGCCGGTGGGGGAGAGCCCGCTGGCCCTCGTTGACCTCACCCCCGACGAGATCAACGCTATGCGCGCCGACGCCATGGCCGACCCGGACCTGATCTTCTCCGCGATCGAGCTGCTCGGTGAGCGGGACGCCCGGCGCCTGTACACCAGCCGGCTCGTCGACCAGGCCCTCGCCCTCAAGTCCATCGCTGCCCGCCGCACCCTCGCCGCCGCCTTCTGAGCGCAAGGAGCCGAACATGACCAGCACGCCTCAGGCCTCCGGCGTCGACCTCGCCCGCCAGGCCCTCGCCAACTACAAAGCCACCGCGTCCAGCCCCGCCCGCGGCGCCCGAACCGACCGCAGCCTCACACGCCGCCGACTGCGCCCCGGCGACGGACGTGACCCCGTCGGCCTGGGTGCCGTCATCAAGCAGCTGGGGACCGACGCCTCCTGGAAGACGGGCATCGACGGAGGGAGCGTCATCGACAGGTGGACGGACCTGTGCCCGCAGTACGCCATGGCCGTGCAGCCCATCGCCTACGACGCCGACCGCGGCCGCCTGGACCTGCGCCCCGCCACCCAGGCCTACGCCGCGCAACTCCGCCTCCTCGGCGGACAGCTCGCCAAGCAGATCAACGACAAGATGGGCCGCGACGTCATCCGCAGCATCCGTGTCCTGCCCGTCGGAGCGCCGACCACCAGCACGATGGCCGCCCCGCAGGAGACTCCGCGGCCGGAGGCACCGGTACGTACCCGGGAGACCGCATCCCCCGGCTACCGGCACAACCTCGAGCTCGCCCTCGCCCACCGGCCCGAGCACACCCCCACCGTCCCGCTGCTCCGGGAAGCCCTCGAGCGTCAAAACGCCGTTTTGAAGAACCCGGCGAACCGGGAGCCCGCGGACGCCTTCACCGAGCTCGAGAACCTCACCGCCAAGTCCCCCGACCGCGGCGAAGCCATCCGCCGCGCCGCCATCGCCCGCAAGCATGCCGGCGGGGACACTCCCGCCCGCCGCGCCTTCGACGTCGCCTGACGGCCCGGGAGTTTTACGGCCGTAAAACCGAGCCCGCTTGAGCACGGGCAACACTCCTGCAGATCTGTAGCACCGTGAATGTCGATCACCGCACCAACAGATCGGAGCCGCCGTGGCCGAGCCAGCATCCGCCGACGACCCACGCACCCTCACCCCGAAGGAGCGCGAGGCCTGGCACCGCGCCCAGGAAGACCTCGAGCGGGCGTGGCTGGACGCCAACATCCGCGCCCTCCGCCCGTACATAACCGCCGCCTGAAAGAGAGCCCCAGATGCCGCCTGTCCCCCGCCAGCAGCCCACGACGATCGCACGGCCCGCCCGCGAACGCGTTCCGCACCAGGGCCTGTTCCAAGAGCCTGTCTACGCCGACGGCCCGTACGCCAGCGAGGACGAGGATGAGGAGTTCTTTACCGCGGTAAAGAACCCGGCCTCCCGCTGACTCGGATGCCGGGTGCGGTTCGGCCTCAGCTCTGCACTGTGCGGCAGGTTTGAGGAGGTATCAGTTACTTCGTCCGGCCAGGGCTTTACCGCGGTAAAGAATGAGGCGCCGGAAAACTAACGTGTCGGGACGTGACTTGATCTACGACGTTAGTAAGGTGTCACGCATGAGTTCTCCAGCCACCTCCGGCGACCGGGAAAAGGTCGTCTCAAAGCTGCCGGGCTGGCTCCGGCAGAACCTCAAAGTCCGCACCGCCCAGCGAGGCGTCGACATCCAGATCGCAGTCGAGGAAGGCATCAGCGCCTGGAACGCGTTGGCTGCCAGCCCGGACACGGTTGACACCGCCGGCGCCGACTCGTTCTCCACTTTCCTCCCCGACGGCCAGTGGGACACGTTCAAGACGGTCACCAAGACCCGCAGTGTGTCCCTCACTCAAGGCCTCGCGCAGGCCGTCCAGTTGTGGCTCGACACCCACCCCACCCCGGACATCGAGCGGCCCGCCATCACCCGCCGTCTGATCGTCTGCAACCAGAAGGGCGGGGTCGGCAAGACGGCCGCCACCGCCGGACTTGGTGAGGCCTTGGCCGAAGACCCCAACACGCTCCGCCCGGTCCAGATCGCCAAGCAGCTCTCCGCTGGCAGCGACGGTGAGGGCGACCCGCTCGATGTGGAGAACCTCCCGGGCCTCGGACTGAGGGTCCTGCTAGTCGACTTCGACCCCCAGTGCCACCTCACCACCCAGCTCGGTGCCGAGAAACTGCCGATGGACGGCGACAGCCTCACCAACCACATGGGCGGCTCCCCCAAGGGTGACCTGCGGGACCTCATCGTGTCCGTCGACGACGACAACTTCGGCGGGCGCCTGCACCTCCTGCCCGCCTGCAACGACGCGTTCCTGCTCGACGTGCGCCTGTCCTCGGTCCGGGCCCGGGAGGCCGCCCTCGAGCGGGCGCTCGCACCACTGGAGGCCGACTACGACGTCGTCGTCGTGGACTGCCCCCCGAGCCTTGGACTGAGCATGGACGCCGCGGCCTACTACGGCCGCCGACGCGACGGGGAAGTCCCCGGGCAGTCCGGGGTCCTCGTCGTCGTCCAGGCTGAGGACAGTTCGGCCGACGCCTACGACCTGCTCACCAACCAGATCGAGGACCTGCGCAACGACCTTGGCCTGGTCATGGACTACCTCGGCCTCGTCGTGAACCTGTACGACGCGCGCCGCGGCTACATCGCGACCTCGTCGCTCGAAGGCTGGATGGAGATAAAGGATCCGCGGGTCGTTGCCATCATCAGCGACCGCAAGGAGCAGCGCGAGGCCGTCCGCACGAAGCGGCCGCTGCTGTCGTATGCCCCCACCAGTCCGAACGCCGTGGGCATGCGGGCCCTGGCCCGGGAGATCTCGTGAGCAAGAGGGATCAGCTGGGCGCGGGCCGTTTCGGTGGCAGCAGCACGACAGGCGTCAGCGCCCGCCGCCAGGCCATGGCTGACGCCACCGGTGTCCCCACGACCGGCGCGGTCGACAGCCGGCTGCGCACCCTTCCCCTCGAGCAGCTCGTGCCGACCCGGTTCAACCCACGCCGCAACTTCGGTACGGACGACGACTTGAAGGACTTCGGCCTCAAGCTGAAGACGAAGCAGCTCCAGCCGGCCGTCGCTGTGACCCGCGAGGCCTACCTGAAGCTGTGGGAGGGCGAGGCCGACGCCGTCGGCACCCACCGGTACGTCATCGCCAACGGGGAGCGCCGCTACCGCGGCTCACAGGCCGCAGGCATGGAGACCCTCGAGGTCATCGTCGACGACACCATCGCGGAAACCAGGGCCACGTTCCTAGACGCGGTCCTGTCGGAGAACAACGACCGCGAGGACCTCGACCCAGTCGAGCAGGCCATCGGCATCCAGACGATGGTCGACCAGCTCGGAGGCAAAGCCAAGGTCGCCGAGCACTACAGCAAATCGGCAGGCTGGGTCACCCAGCAGCTGTACCTGCTCAAGCTCGCTCCCGAGCTGCAGGAGCTCGTCAGCGCGGGCGTACTACCCGTACGCGAGACCCGGCGACTGGCCAAGCTGCCAGTGGATGAACAGGCCAGTGCCTGGGAAGCGCGGCTGCGTGCCCGTGCCGATGAGGATCAGACGAAGCTCGGGCCCGCTGAGGTTCCTCACGATGGGCCTCGTCAGGAGGCACCACTCACTCCCGTCTTTACCGCGGTAAAGAATCCGGAGACGGGGTCGACTGCCCTGACCGGGCAGTCTCAGCCGCAGCCCGTCTTTACCGCGGTAAAGAACAACGGTGAGCGCCCTGCGCCCAGCACGGACATCGCCAGGCCGCCAGCGCCGACGTCGTCCCCTGCGAAGACGCCTCACGACGTCCCTGAACCCCGGACGCACAAGGAGCCGAACCTGGATGCTGAGATCTCGGCAGTTGAGGGCAACGACTTCCCCTACGACAACGGAGCCCTGAGCGCGAACCTCCTGATCCGGAAGATGGAAACGGACGAGGAGTTCTTCAAGATGGTCGACATCCTTGTCGCGACGAAGCAGCGGACGCGACCGACGGACTGAGCCCCACTGCTGCACTGGCCCCGCCTTCCCGCCTCACGGTGGGGGAGCGGGGCCCTTGTTTCGTTTCCGGTCACGGTCGGTCGAAAACAGGCGTCATGCAGGGATTTCTTCGTCACTCCTACGAGTGAATACGTGACTGCCGGGTTCCGCTTACAGGTACCTGGTCCCGACTGTTGGGGTGCCGCATGCCCCACCACGCGGGGTTTGTGGCGGCGGGGCGCCGTGACCCCCGGGCGGGATTCGCAGCCCCCGCGTCCTCCCGCGCCGCTGCAGGTCGGGCAACAGCCTTCCCGCGTGGCGGGGTTGCGGCCTACAACCCCGTCATCAGACGGACATGCCCGCCCGGCCCACGCCCCGCTACGGCAGGGGCGTTTTGCATGTCACACCCCCGTGAGCGCGGTCGTCGCTATCAGGCCCGGCCGGAACCTGACACCTTTGGCCAACGATTCGTTGTGAAAACTGGGACGGCACTACCGACTGGCTGCAGCAGCTGCGAACTGCAAGCCGTCGATCATGGGAGGCCGCATCATGGCCATAGCCGCGCTTCACCCGAGCCCGACCCCTCGCGTCGCGGAAGACCCCGTGACCTTGAAGGAGGCCGCGGCCCTCTTCGCCGAGACGGACTACCCGGTCCCCGAGTCCACCCTGCGCCGGTGGGTCAAGGAGGCGGGCATTCAGGAGGTCAGGCGGGGCCAGTACGTGGAGTATTCAGACAGCGAGATTCTCGAGCTCCACGCCCGTCGCGTGTTCGGAGACTGGCGGCGCGCCAGATGAACCCCCGTCCGCCAGGGCGGGGGTTTTTCCATGCCCGCACATCCTCATGCAACCCATTGTGCCGCAATGAGTTATGAGTTACGGTTGACCCATCAACCCCGGAGAAGGCCCCAAAGGCCCCGGGGAGAACCCCAGTTGTGAACGGGAGCCAGCCGTGGCCGTGATGACGCGCACCCAAAACCGCCCCAGCGTCGAGTACCGCGACCTCACCCCGGCCCAGCAGACCCGCCTCGACCGCGTCGTCGAACTAGCCGGCAACACCAACGACTCCGGCGAATACAACGCCCTCATGCTCGGTGTCGCCAGCCTCGACATCGCCTACGGCGGCGAAGTCCTCCACTGCACCTGCACCTGCGTCTGCCGGGCAGTCTTCGACAACGCCGACCCGACGCCCGAACCATCGAACAGTCCCAGGGGTTCAACCTGCCGATCCGCCAGTGCCCCCTGTGCGCTGACCGGCACCCGCCGCGGACCTCGACTAACCCCCAGCTCCCCGGGAGCGGCCGGACCGTGACGCCGCCGCTCCCGGGTGTCCCGCCTCGCACCTCACAGACCCGCCAGCAGGGGAGCCCGCCATGACCGCAACCCTCAGCCGCGCCGACGCCGAGCTCGCCGCCGCCACCGCAGGCCTCCGCGGACTCCCCGCCGGCCGCCTCACCACCCGCGGCGACGCCGCCCACTGGACCTTGCGCACCAGCACCGAGCCCCGCGGCGACGGCACTACCACGACCGTCCACGCCTCCGCTCTGGGCGACGAGCACATCCCCCACGAGCTCGTCAACGCCCTCGCCTGACCCCCACAGACCAGAACGGACCCACGCCATGAGCATCCAGAACCTCGCCCCCATCGGCGGCAGCTTCGCCCACGACCCCCACTACGCCAACGGCCGCGCCGACGCCTACGACGACTCCCACACCCTCACCGTCGACGAGCTCGCCGTCCGCGCCTCCCTCCACGCCGAACACGGCCACCTCGCCTTCGCCTTCGGCTACGCCGACCGCGTCCTCGAGATCCGCATGGAGCAGGCCGCCGTCACCGCCGCCGAAACCGAACTCGCCCACACCGACCAGGCCCAGGCGGTGGGGGAGCGGTGACCGGGCAGGCGGCCATCAGAGGCGCCCTCCGCCTCACCAGCAGCGCCCTCCTCCTCATCTACCAATACCGGAGCCCTCGCAGAGCCCGGCGCGATCATCCGCCGGTACACCTTCCCGGAGCCAACTCATGACCACCTCGCGGGCGATCCGCAAGATGCAGTTCGAGCGGGACGCGCTCGCTGCTGTCGGCGAGGAGGCCTCGGCATGAGTACCAAGACCGAAGCCCAGCGCGCGGCCAGCGCCCGGTGGCAGGTCCGCCGCCGCAGGCTCATCAGCTACGGCCAGTGGGAGCCGTTTGTCGACGCCGAGCCCGTGCGCGAGCACCTGCGCCAGATCAACGCCGCAGGCATGCCGTTCATGGCGATCAGCGAACGTCTGGGCCTCGCCCAGAACTCCTCCCTTCAGCACCTCATGTGGGGGCGTGGCGACTATGGCCCTGGGCGCCAAGTCCGCCGGGAGACCGCAGAACTGGTGCTGTCCTACTGGCCATCCCTCAACGACTTCCCCGACGCGGCACGGATCGACGCCACTGGCACACGCCGGCGCGTCGAGGCGCTGGCCGTGCGTGGCTGGCCGCGGCGCGTGATGGCCGAGCGGGTTGGCTGCAGGGAAGAGCACTTCCGTAAGGCGGCAGGCCGCGAGCGGGTCACCGCGCGGCTGGCCCGCAAGGTCGCCGAGATGTACGACGCTTGGTGGAACGAGGACCCGCTGGAGCACGGCATATCCCTGCACGCGGTGTCCCGGGTACAGGCGGACGCTCAGCGGGCTGGCCTTCGCTCTGCACTGGCATGGGACGACGACACGATCGACGACCCGCAGGCGGTCCCGCGCATTGACGCACCGCAGCCGGTGGCGTCGGAGGGCGAGAACTTGGTGGACCGGTGGCTACTGGGCGAGGCCGTCGTCCTCGGGGCCACGGACCGCAAGAAGGCCCTCGTGCACCTCTTCGAGTGGTCGGAACTGTCCCCTGCTCAGATCGCGGAGCGACTCGAGACGACCGAAGCCGCAGCCGAACAGGCCTGGTTCCGGCACGTCCGGGCCTGCAAGACCGAGGGCCGGCCCGCGCCGTGGCGGCGTCGCTGGGCCCTGCGCAATAAGGAACTGACGAAGAACGAGATGGGAGCGGCAGCATGAGCCTGCCGACCCCAAAGAAGCAAAGCCGCAGGCCTAACGACACCTGTGACCTCCCCGATTGTGCCGCTCCCTTCGTCGCGCGGGGGATGTGCCGCAAGCACTACATCGCTTGGTATCGAGCGACCCCGCGCGACCAGAGAGGCGTGGCCCCTGGGTTAAGCCGGCTCACCGTTGAAGAGCGGTTCTGGTTCAAGGTGGACCGCTCAGGAGGACCCACCGCGTGCTGGCCATGGAAGCCTCCGAAGGATCCCAAGGGGTACGGCGAGTTCCACATCTCGCCTGAGCGCGGAAGGGTCCGGGCGCACACGTTCGCTGTGGAACTGGCTACTGGGGAGCTATGTCCGCCCGGCAAAGAGGGGTGTCATCGATGCGACAACCCGCCGTGCTGCAATCCCAACCACGTCTACTACGGGACACGCCAGCAGAACGTGGATGACATGTGGCAGCGCGACCGTGCCCATCGTGGCAGCCGGCACAGCATGGCGCTCCTCGCCGAGGCGGCAGTCCTCAACATTCGAGAGCGCTTCGCTGCTGGTGAGAAGCGTGCGGCGCTCGCCGCCGAGTTCGGGGTTTCAGAGGGGAGCGTCTACGCCGCTCTCATTGGCCGAGCGTGGAAGCACGTCGGCGGACCCATACACATACCTGGTTCGCGCCGTAGGGCTCGGGCCGTCGAACGGAACAGGAGTGCAGCCTGATCGCTGGAGAGACCGTGATCAACCTGATCTGCAACGTCGTTGAGGACCCTGAGCTGCGTTGGACGAGCGTCGACGCCGCGGTCGTTCAACAAGCAGAAGGACGCTTGGGAAGACGGCGAGTCCTTGTTCCTCACCTGCTCGGTGTGGCGTCAGCAGGCAGAGCACTGTGCCGAGACCCTTCAGGAGGGGATGCGGGTGATGGTGCAGGGCCGGCTGAAGCAGCGGTCGCACGAGGACCGTGAGGGCGTCAAGCGGACCGTGTATGAGCCCGATGCCGAAGAAGTCGCGGTAATCCTCAAGTCCGCGACGGCGAAGGTGACGAAGGCCAGCAAGGGCGGCGGTCAGCAGGGGTACGGGCAGGCGCAGCAGCAGGCGGCGGGGTCGGGGGATCCTTGGACGTCGGCTGCGCAGCAGGCGGGGCAGGCGGGGCAGGCGGCTGGCTCGTGGGGTGCGGGTGACGACGCTCCTTTCTGACCTTGTCGCGATGGCGAGTTGAGGGGTCTGGCTTTCGGGTCAGACCCCTCACTCGTTTCCGCGTAAGGCATTGCGGCGCCATGAGTTATGGCTTAGAGTGGAGGCATCCCAACCACCCAATCCCCAGGGGGACCCGGTGTCTGTCATCTCCGAACTCACCGTCACCCGCCAGCCCGAACACGAGGACCTCGACGACCAGGAGGCGGGCACGGAGCCCCTCCCGACAGCCGCGCTGGACGCCATCGCCCGCCTTGAGCGCGCCCTGGCCGCCGCGTGAACTGCGACTGCAGCGCACAGCCCGGCGACATCGACCACGAACCCAACTGCCTCAGCCTGCAAGGCCCTTCGGACGATCCGTCCGACCACTACGGCCAGTAGGCCACCGACCGCCTCCCACGCCCCCAGGGAGGCCCCGGGCCGCGCCCCGCCCCCTCGGGGCGCGGCCCTACCCCTTCCCAACTTCCGGAGGCCCCGGCTATGGCCAAGTACGCCCGGCACGTATGGCACGCGATCCGCGGAACTGTTCTCGCCGTCCTCGGCGTGGTCGCCGCCTACTCCCTCGCGCAGGTCCTCGGCTCGGTCGGGCTGGGCCTGTTGTGGCAGGCCGGCCTCGGCCTCGCCGTCTTCACCGCCACGGTCCTCGCCACCGGCGTCGCCGTGTTCCGCATGGACGCCGAAGACGCCGTCGAGGAGACCGCCCACGCGATCCGTCGGCCTGGCACTACCTGATGGCCGCCCTCGACGCCCTGCACGACCTGTTCACCGGCGGCGACGCCGACCACGCCCACGCCTGAAAGGCGCCCTCACCCCATGACCGAGACCGCTTCCGACCTCATCCACGCCAAGGAGTACGCGCAACGCGCCTGGTACGCGTTCACCAACGACCACCGCTTCAAGGCGATCGTGCCCTCCTGGCGAGTCGGCCCCGCGGACGCTGCGCCGCGCCTGAGCGTGAAAGTCGTCGGGGCTGACGCCGCGGCCGCGCTGCGGATGTTCGCCGCCCAGAACCTGCTGATCCTTGGTCAGCCCGGCGACCAGCGGCCCGCGTTCGACTACAGCATCCCGGCCCGTACCACCTGCGTGTGGCGCAAGTACGGCGTGTGGATCGAGCTGTGGCACCCCGAGGCCGTGGCCATTGCCAGTCCTGCGCGTCCCTCGGTGCCGCGTCGTGTTCTTTCCCGCCCGTCCGGCCGGCTCCCGTTCGGCCGCCGCAACAAGACCCCGAAGGAGACCACCGCATGACCGACACCGGCAGCACCACGCCGTCCGAGGACCACGTCCGCGACCTGCACGAGTTCACACTGAACGCGCACATCCGCCTGGGCATGCGCATCGGGCGCGCCCCGACACCTGCCCGCATGTGGGCCTATGCGGCAGGGACCGGAGCGGCGTGGGCCGCGCACCGGCTCCTGGAGCGTCTCGCCGTCGTCGACCCCGACGGGGTGCAGGCGTTCGCTGCGGAGCTTGCGGAGGAGGGTGAGTTCCCGGATATGACGGATCCGTACGGGCACGCCGAACAGCTGGGCTTCCCGGCGCAGGCGTGGATCGACGCCGAGTACGCGGCGCGTGACGCGAAGCATGAGCCGGTGACGCTGCAGGACGGCACGCAGATCTGTGGGGGCTGCTCTCTGCGCGAGGGCGACACGTACGCGTACACGGTCCCGTTCCCGTGCCCTGACAACCCGGCGAACCCTGCCGAGCTCGCTGAACTGCGGCAGCTCGTGCGCGACCTGGCCCACAAGGACCCGTGCCGGATCAACAGCGACGGGGACTGCCACGAGCACTTCTGGTTCTGCTCCAACAAGCCCTGCCCGCACGGCCGTGCGCAGGCCCTCTTCCCCGACATCAAGGAGAGCTGACCCGTGACCGACTCCATCACCATCGACCTCGGCGCTGGCGCCAGCATGACCGTCACCGCGCACCCCACCGCCACGCCCGGCCTGATCGTTCACGACCAGGGCATCTTCGGCGACGACTGGCGGCTCACCCACCACCAGTCAACGAACGCACTGGGCGAGTTCGACGACTTCCGGGAGGCGCAGGACGCGGCCACCGCCCTCCAAGGCCTGACGGACTGGACGGGTAGCCCTGCCGCCCTCCAGGACGAGGCCGTGATCTGGAAGGCCATCGACGCGATCGAGTACGCGGGCGGCCGGTTCCTGTGCCGTCGCGGTGGGCTCGGCGAGCAGGTGGCGCAGAAGCGCACGGCGTACCTGACCTCCCAGGGGAGCACCGTATGACCGCCCCGGTGCAGGTGGGCCCGTCGCCGCACGGTGGCGGGCCCAGCCCCTCCCTGGACACGCTCCGCAGCCTTCCCTACGGCGCTGCCCGGCGGACCTACATCACGCATCGGGAGCGGCAGGTCCTGGTCCTCGCCGCGAACGGCAACACGAACAGCGCCATCGGCCAGGCGCTGGGGATCGGCGAGGAGACGGTGAAGACGCACCTTCGCCGGGTCCTGCGGAAGTTGAAGGCGTCCGACCGGACGCAGGCTGTCGCGGTTGCCCAGCGCCTGGGCCTGATCACCCCCGCCGACATCCGTATACCGAGCGACGTCCCGTACGTCGTCTCCACGCCATCTGGGGGGATTGCATGAGCACGGTGCCCTCGAGCGGCGGTCCCGGCCCGTCCCTGACGCAACGAGAAGTCGAGTACCTGGAACGCCTTGCCCGCGGGGAGAGCATCCAGGACATCGCCCGGGCCTGGCACTACGAGCAAAGCGGTGCACGCTCCATCGGGGAACGGCTGAGGAAGAAGCTGGGCGCGAAGACGAACACGCAGGCCGTGTTCATCGCTGTTCAGCTGAGGGTCCTCGACCCGACCCGTCGACACGGTGACCATGCCGGGTTCGCTGCGCACAAGTACCGCGGTGAAGAGCCGTGTGAGGCGTGCTGGGAGGGCGAGCTCGCCTATCGCGCGGATCGTCGGGCCGCTCGGAAGGCCATGAGTAGCAACGCAGCGTGATGACTGTTGCCCGGATGTCTTCCCGCCCTCGGGGCTGAGACCCGCAAGCCGCGGGTGCAGCCCCGTATCCCTTAACCCACCGTCACATCCCGTTCTGTGGAGCCCTCATGCCCGAAATCACGACCAGCATGCAGCCCGACGTCGACCTCACGCCCCGCGAGCGCGTCGATGAATGGGCGCCGCTCCTGCGTGAGCACGGCTGGCAGGTCCAGATATCCGCCACCGTGGCCCGCGCCCGTCTCGAGGCGTTCCATCCGTCCGGAGCGGTCGCCATGGTGACCGCTGGCGCTGTGGGCCGTTCCCGCTCTGGGAAGGCTCACCTGTACGTCCTGAAACCGCCCGGGGTGTCCCCGAGGGGCTGGCTGTCCGTGAACCGTGTCCCGTTCGGCGAGTTCGCCCGTACCCGCACGGTGCGGTCGGGCCGATGGGTCCAGTCGAAGTGCGGCTGCAAGAAGATCCGGCACGCCACGGAGGCCCGCGCCAAGGACGCCCTGCTGGATACGCGGATACGGCGGGCCGTGCATCACCAGGAGCGGCGTGCCGAGTGCCGCGTCTACCGGTGCCCGGACGACGACCGGGCCTGGCACCTGACCAGCCAGCCCGCACGAACCCACGCCTGAAGGGGCCCACATGTACGAACGCAGACGCCCCACGACCAGGGATCTCAAACACTCACTCAGGGTATGCGCGCAGGGTCGCGGCCGCGGTCGGCGTGCCCGGCGGGAGCGTGGTGCCGCTCCTCGTGGTGCACGGGTCCCGGGTAGTCGGCGGGCACCTGGACGTGACGCTTCCCGGCACGCCGCAGCCGGTGTACGTGCTGGATCCGGACTGGATGATGTCCACGCTGCGCGCCGCAGGATCCGGACAGGATCCGCATGCGGCAGGCGTATTGGCCGAACGCGTGGCGCGGGCGCTTCCCGCCTACCAGAACCCGGGACGGCGATGACCATCGTGACCGACACGACGACAGTGCCCCGCGACCAGTGGGAGGAATTGTTCGCCGCTGGGGCGGGTTTCCTGGCGGCCGACGAGCGGGAGATGCGGCTTCTGGCGGGGCACCTGCCGGCCGCGGGCGGGGCACTGCTCGATGTGGGGTGCGGGCTCGGCGGGTACGCCGCGCGCCTGGCCGAGCTTGGCTTCGACGTGACGGCCGTGGACTGGGCCGCCTCCTCGGTGGCCGCGGTCCGCGACCGCTACCAGGACCTGGTGGCAGGGCTCGCCGTGCGGCAGGTCGACTTCGCCGACGAGGAAGCCGTGATCGTGCTGCCGGAGGGCGGGTTCGACGTGGTGACGATGCGGTTGGTGTTCGCGTTCTTCACGGACAAAGCGGCGGTCGCGGAGCGGGTGCGGCGTCTGCTGCGGCCGGGCGGGGTGTGGGTGGTGACGACGTCGCTCGCGGACCGCCTGTCGGCGCGGCGGCATATCGGCATCACCGGTGAGGAGGTGGCCGGCCTGTTGGTGGGGTGGGGGAGCGGGGTCTGGTTCGACCTGGCGCCGGGTGGGGTGCGGTGCTTCGTGCTGCGCCCATGACCAGATCAGGACGTCCTCGGACGGTATGCGGCCCGTCGCTTCCCACCAGGGAGCGGCGGGCCGCTTTCTTGTTTTCGCAGGCCACACCGCTAGACTCGAACGTATGTCCGATCTTTCGTTGTCTGAACGTCTCGCCAAGCTCACCGCTCTCGAGGAGTGGCTGGAGTGGCAGCTGAGCGATACCCGGCGGAAGATCCGCGAGACGGAGCAGGCGATCGAGGAGGAACGGCGGCGCCGGGAGCGGGCCCACGCCGAACTCAGTTTCAAGATCGAGCCGAAGCGGGCAGGCCGCGACGCGAAACTCCACCGCGGCGGCTGCAACCTCTACAAGAACCAGATGGGCTTCATCACCCGCGACGACGCGGTCATCGCCCTCCAGGACGAAGGCACGCCCATCGAGCCCTGCGCCATCTGCAATCCGATGCCCGGCCTCGGGCTGCCGTCCTAGGCGCTGCGCCGCGTCTTCTTCGCCGGCGCCTTCTTGGCTGTCTTCTTCGCCACGGTCTTCTTGGAGGCTGTCTTCTTCGCGGCAGGCTTCTTGGCCGCGGCCTTCTTCTTCGGTAGCTCGTGCACGGTCGCGTGCTCGCCGCTCTCGCCGCGGGAGGCCTTCGCCTTCTGCACGGACTCCTGGAGTGCGGCCATCAGGTCGACGACCGCCCCGCCCGGCGCCTCACTCTCTGCGGCGTGTGGCGGCTCCTTGCCCTTCTCCTTTGCGGTGATCAGGTCGGAGATCGCCTCCGTGTACCGGTCGACGGCGACGTCTTCGGGGATGTCGTCGGTGGCCAGCGCGTCCATGAGCGCCAAGGCCTTGGCAATCTCGTCCTCGGTGAGTTCGACCGGGGCGGGGACCAGGCTCTCCGGGGAGCGGATCTCGTCGGGCCAGCGCATCGCGTGCAGGATGATCGCGTTGTCTTTGATGCGGAGCAGACCGAGCCGCTCCCGTCCGTGCCACGCGAACTTCGCGACCGCCGCCTTGCTGTTCCGCTCGAGGGCCTGCCGGAGCAGCGTGTACGGCTTGTTCGCGACCTGGCCGTCCGGTTCGAGGAAGTACCCCTGCCCGATGCGGATGGGGTCGATGGACTCGTAGGGGACGAAGGCCTCGATCTCGATCGCTTTCGCCGTGGGGAGCGGCAGGCCGGCCAGGTCCTCATCGGTGATCGCGATCAACGTGTCCTTGGAGACTTCGTAGCCCTTCCCGATCTCGTCCGCAGAGACCTCGCGCTCTTCAATTTCGCAGAACTTACGGGTGCGGATCCGCCCCTGATCTTCCAGGTGGTACTGGTGGAATCGGATGCTGTGGTCCTCGGTCGCCGCAGTTACGCGGATAGGGATCGTGACCAGGCCAAAGCTGATCGCGCCGGACCAAATGGCGTGGGGCATTGGTGGCCTCCAGGCCCCCCTGGCGGACCTCCAGCCTAGGACGCGGCCCCTGGGCCAGCATGCGCAAGAGCGTTCCCCGGCGGTCCTACGGCCCAAAAGTTAGCGTCACGGTGACCTTGCCCATGGCCAGGGCCGGAATTCCGGCGCTGATTTCGCCTCCGATCGACCACGACTGCAGAGATAGGTACTTGGAGAGCATGTTCCACACTCGCCTCGTGACGGACAGCATCTTCGGCTGGATGCGTCTGAAGAACCGGCGGCTCAACTGGCTGCGGCCATTTGCAATGGTGTCGCCGTCGACGAATTCTGTGCCTTCGCAGTCGCCGTTCTGACCATCGTCATCTGCGCTTATCACAACTGCTGCGATGTCCGCCTCGATCATGGCAATGGCGCTGACCGCCTGAGCGGCGAGATGCTTTTGCTCCTGATCTGTGGCGTCTGGGATGGCCTCCAGTGCACCAAGGATGCTCTTACGCGCGACCTCGACGCGCTTCTGCAAGTCCTCGAGAACGTCCGTGTCTACCTGCGGAAGGTTCCCCACCTCCTCCTGCACAGCTTCCAGATCGCTCTCTACGCGCTGGCGCTCCTCGTTGTAGGCATGACGTTCATTTCCCTCCGGCACCTGACCTCCTCCTTGGGGTCCATCCGTGAATGTGCAGCGCCGAAGCATTGGTACCTCCACGTGGTGCCGAAGGAATGGGTGACGTGCGTCTTTCAATCGTCCGGCTCTCATGGCAGACGCCAGGTGGCCCATGCGGGACGGCGTTGACGACCACAGGCCCGCGGCCGGTCGCCATCGGGACGGCCCCTGAAAAGAAAGCGTCCCTCGGCCGCCGACGGTCGAGGAACGCCCTGGCCCAGCCTTGCACCCAGTAACTGACAAGGGTTCCGGGCAGCCGTGTGGCCCGGTCTCTCACGGGAGGGGAACCGGGCCACGGGCCGGCTGTTTCGTGCACGGTGCAGGCCGTACACGCCGTCACGCCGGGATACACGCGAGTCTGCCAGGCCAGATGAGGCAGCGGAGGCGGTTCGCGGAAAGGTCAGGCCTCGACGTACGCGACGAGGACGAGGGTGCCCAAGGCGGTCGGGATGTAGATGACCCGTACCCCTGCGCGCTGGTACTCGCGGACGGAACCGTGCTTGGTCGCGGTGCCGACGGTGGGGTCGGCGGCGATCACGTCCAGGACAGCGTCGAGGCGGTCCAGGTCGGCCTGGGGCATGGTCTGGATCTGTTCACGGGCGACGTCGTAGAAGACGACGCGGGCCCGGCGCGGGGAGTGCTTGCCCACTAGGCGGCGCTGGCGTCGCGGGCGGGGAGGCCGGCCTGGAGACGGAGGTCTTCCCAGTCGGCGCACTGCTCGAGGTCGACGCCTTCGGCGGCGAGGCGCTCGAGGACGTAGGCGACACCGGGGTCAGTGATGGCGTGTTCGCGGGCGTCGGCGCGCAGGGCGTTCTGCTCGTCGGGGTCGAAGACGAGGTGCGCCATGAGGGGCCTCCGTGGGAAGGGTGCGGGCTCCACGGTAGCGGGCTCGCGCAGGTGCTGTCAGGGGACCGGGGGTGGCGGCTGGGCCTGCGAGGCGGCGTTCGTGGCGCTGCGGGCGGCGGCAGTGACGGCCTGCATGTCGCCGGGGTCACTACGCCGAAGGACAAAGATTTTAGCGAGCGCGAGCAGGCTGGGCCCGCACAGCACGATCGCCAGCCACCAGGCGTCGGTGTTCGCGACGTACACGCCGGCGCCTAGCATCGCGACCGCCACCACCGCTCCGACGGTGAGCCCGGCCATGTGCCGGGTGTGCTTGCGCTGCTCCCGCTTCTCCTGTGCCTCGTGTTCGGCCGCTGCCGTGACGGCAGCGTCGGCGCGGGCGGCTGCCTCTGCCTGCATATCGAGGCGCTTCATCAACGCTTGGTGGTCCCGCTTGAGTTGCGGCTCCAGCGCCTTGAGGGCGATCTGAAGCTTTTCGGGGCCCAGGACGGCGCCCCACTTCATGGCGATGTCCACGCCCGCGGACAGCACCGGGTCGATGGGGCCTTCGATAGGGGCCTGCGGGGCGGGCAGGGGGCCGTGGTCTTCCGGGCTCACTGCTTGGCCCCTCCATCGCCGCTCGAGGCGGGTGCGTAGTCGAGTTCGGTGGGATCGGGCGGGGGACCGAGCCGCAGGAAGAGTCGCGCCAGGGCGTGATCGAGGGTTGCGCCAGAGGCCGGGGCGACCTCGGCTGCCTCACGGTCGGTGAGCGGTTCCTGGTCTCTCTGCGCAAGGAGGTCGGCCGCTTCCTGGCGCGCCCTTTGCCGCGGGGGGTAGACCGTTCCCTCGGCCGCTCGGAGCTTGGGCCCCTCCTCCGACACCATCTCGACCTCTCCGTTCGGAGAGGGGCGGGAATAGCTCTCGAGGACCTCATGCGGCGGTGGCAGGTTGTCGGGCACGGATCTGAGGATCGCCTCGATTTCCGCCGCCCGCTTGACCGCTTTCATGGTGCGGCGGAACTCTTTCACGACGCCTGTGAGGGCATGGAGCAATCTGAAGTCCACAGTGCCCTCCCTGCATTGACGATGATTCGAAGGTAGCGGCACTGAGGTCAGGGACGGAAGGATTTCGGCCGGTTCCCGGCGGCGGCATCGGCTTCGTGAGGGCGCCGCCGGGCAACGCCAGGGTGGCACAGGGCACTGACAACGCGACCGTACGCCCCTACTGGCCGGGGCTGGCGGGGGATTGTCAGTGGTGGCGGCGATAGTGATCCACATGAAGAGCTATTGGGTCACGTGGGTGGATGCCGACGGGCGGAAGCGGGTGTCGGTGGTCAGCTACGACCAGAGGAGCGCCGAGCACCGCAAGGAGCGGCTCGAGGGCGAGGGCTGCACGGACGTGGAGATCGTGGAGACGAAGCCGGGCGCGCGGCCCGACGTGGGGGCATAGAAAAGCCTGGTACGGCCTGCGCAAGGCTTCCCCCCCCTCGGGCGTCCTGTGCGGGCCGTACCAGGCAGATGCGGGGGGTTAGCCCCAGACGGAGTCCCGCGGCGTGATGGCGACCGGGGCCGGAACGGCGGGCGTGTCGATCGGCAGGACTCCCCACACCGAGTCGGCGCGCGTGTCCGTCGCACCGTCGTGGTGGGCGACGGCGAGCGGCGTGATGGCCGCAGCAGCGGCGAGGGACAGTGCGGCGATGAGGCGGCAGAAGCGTCGGCGGTTCATCTTGTGGTCCTTCCAGTCTCACGATGGTCGTGAGGGGAGTATGTGGGCTCTCCCGGCTGCTGTTCCCTCTGCCTCTGTCTGCCGCGAACCCCGCCCGCACCAGGGCCTGTTGCTGGTGGCCGGTGGTGCTGGTGGGGAGACAGTTTCAGGGGGAGCCGGGAGACGCCACGGCCTTAATCTGGAGTATCAGCCACCGCCGTTCAATCGAACACGGGTGGCATATAGGTGCCTGGCACACAGACGCCAACAGGCGGACGGATAGCCAGCGTTGACCAATTCGGGGGCAAGGGTGGGAGAGGGTGTGACGGGCCCGGGTAAGCAGGGCCGTCCGATGCCGGCGCAGACGGTTTCGCCTGCCGCGGTCGACGAGTATGAGCGGCTCGCGAACGGGGGACCGGTCAGGCCCGGTAGCGCGGAGGCGTTGGAGGAGCTGCGGTCGTGGCGCCTCATCGACGACAGCGACACTCAGGCCGGTGGGAAGCCGGTGGTACTGCCGCCGCAGGCCGCCGGCTGGGCCGTCCTCAAGGACGCGCTGACGAACATGGCGGCCGAGGTTGAGCGGATGGCGACCGTCCCGGCTGCCGTCGACGATCTGACGCTCGCGTTCGAGCGGTCGCAGTGGCGGGCCGGCCGCGGCTCCGAGTTCATTGCCGACGTCGCGCAGGTCAACGCACGCATCGGGGAGATCCTCGCTGGGGCCCGGCAGGAACTTTTGGGAGCGCACCCGTTGGGGCCGCGCCGACGGGAGCAGATGGAGCTCGGGATCGCCCGCGACACGGCCGCGCTCGGGCGGGGGGTGCAGTTCCGCACCCTGTATCTGGATGCGGTGCGGGACGATCCGGTGACGTGCGAGTGGGCGTCGACGATGGCGGGGCGGGGCGCGCACTTCCGTACGTTGGCGGATCCGTTCGAGCGGGTCATCGTCGTCGACCGCAAGGTGGCTGTGATCGCGAACTATGTGATGGAGGATGCGCCGCCGCACGCGGCGTGGATCATCACGGATCGGGCGATGGTCGCGTTCTGCGCGCATGCTTTCGAGCAGGAGTGGCGTCGTGGCCGCGTCTGGCATGGGGAACGCCGCGTCAGGGGCGGTATCAGCCCTTATGTTGCGCCGGCGGGGGAGAGGCGCCTGTCTGAGGCGCAGCGCGCTGTTCTGCGGGCCCTGTCCGAGGGGGAGACGCAGGAGGGCGCGGCACGAGCCCTGAAGATCTCGAAGCGGACCCTGCAGCGCGAACTGGACGCGATCCGCACGGCGTGGAATCTGCCGAACGCGCCGATCGCCCAGCTGACGTTCCGCTGGGCGACCTCCCCGGAACGGGACGTGACGCTCGAGCAGGCCGCCTGACCGTCAGACGGAGGGGCGCCGGCCGGGGAGTCCGAGGCCTAGGACGGCAAGTTGCTCGTCGCGTTGGACGGCTGCACGCCCTTCAGCTCAGCGAGCTCCCGCTGGGCCTCGGCGAGGCGTTTCAGGGCGTCTGCCAGGTCGCTGCGGAGGTCTGATCCGCCGGTGACGATGCGGGAGTAGCCGCGGGTGACGTACTCGAGATCCCGGATACGGGAGCGCAGGCCCTCGGGATCGCGGTCCTGGCGTAGCTCGGCCACCTCGACCTCGAGGCGCCGCATGTCGGCTGCGGTGCGGACCTTCTGGCGTTCCTTGCCCTTGTCGAAGCCGCGGCCGAACGCTGCATGCCGCTCCTCCCGCGGGCACTCCTCGATCCACTTGGCGAGGTTGCGTGCGGCGTCCCGGTGCTCCTGCGCACGCTCAGGCTCTTCCTGCTCGAGCTCGGACAGCGGGAGGAAGTCGTACTCGCGGGACAGTTGCTCGGCCAGGAGCGCCTCGCGGTCCGGCTCCGGAGCGTCATCCACGGGTGGCTGCTTCGTCTTCCGGTGCCGGTCCAGGTCCTCGCAACGATCCTGGTGGACGACGCTGGACGGGCTTCCGTCCGCCCGACGACACGGCCGGTTCGCCGGGGCCTGACAGCGCCGGTGCGGGCACGCCACGGCCCATGCGGGGTGCGCGACGCTCCCGTGCATCTCGGTGCAGGACAGGGCGCAGGTGCCGAGCGTGTACGTGTGCTGCTCGGAGCAGGCCGGCCCGCACTTCTCTACTGGGTTGGTCACGCGGACTCCTTGTCGATGAGCTTGTGGGCGTCGCGGTACTCCCTGCACAGGACGCCGAACGTGTCGGCCTCACAGGGCCCGCCTGCGCCTTCGTAGTGGTGGTCGTGGACGGTGGCGACGTCCAGGGCCTGCTGGCCCGGGAGCGGGGCGGGTGTGGACGTGGCAAGGGTCTTCGCCAGACGCTCGATGTGGACCACCAGATCCGTCACGAGCCCTCCAAGGCGTCCGTGCTTGCGACCAGCCGAAGCCGGGCACGCTGCGGAACGGGCTGCTTGCCGGGGACCGGCCAGTCGTCCGCGCGCACCCCGTACACGGGCGGCTCCCAGCCGTCCCATGCGTAATGTCGGTAGATGCCCACCCAGTCCGCTTCGAAGTAGCAGGCCAACAGCCCGCCTGCGTTGGGGATCGGCTCGGGTGCCGCTGCGTTCTGCGCCTTCACCTGCTCGCGCACACGTACCGCGTGCGGCTGGTGGCGCTGGCAGAACCAGTAGTACTTGTGCCAACCGGTCCCGGGGAGCAGCTCGAGGACGCGGTGCTTACCAGGGGCGCCGCACACGCTGTCGGTGTTCCGGAAGTCTTCCTCTTCGCGCTTCTGCTGGGCGACCCGGCCGGGCAGGGTCATCTGTTCGGCCTTGTAGGGGCGTTCCTTGTACGGGCGCAGGCGCGGGCCGACGCAGCGCCGCGTGGACGGGTCGTAGCCGCCGTACCGCTCCTCCGGGGGCCCGTATCGGGGCCGGTCGTGCTCGATCAGCTCGTTCAGCAGGCTGGTGTAGCGGTGGCGTTCGCTGCGGCCAAGTGCCTTCCGTACGCTGCGCCACTGCTCCTTGGCGCTGTCGGTGGGTTGCATCGTGATGACGTAGGCGAAGGCGAGGAGGAGGCGGCGACTGTCGGCGTCGGCGCGGTCGTCCTGGTAGATGCGGTGGGCGAAGTCGGCGAAGCTGCGTCCGTCGCCGCCACCGCCGCCCGTCTTGTGCTTCGGATCGTCGATGGGCTTCTGGTCGGGGACGAGGTTGAGGGCACCCACGGTCAGCTCTCCTTCCCGTTGAGGGCTTCGATGGTCGGGCAGGGGTGCGGGATGAACGCCACCCACTCCTCGGCCCTGGGGCCGGTGGAGCGGCGTACGGAGCACTCGCCGCACCAGGTCTGTCCCATGTGCTGTACGGGGCTGTGGAGTGCCGTTACGCGGTCCTGGGCGGCATGTAGGCGGTCGAGTTCGGGCTGCACGATGGCCATTGCCTCGTCTGCGGCGGCCTTGGAGTCCTCGGGGTGTCCGTCGTTCTCGAACCGGACGTAGTAGGCGCCGACGATCTGCTGCCACAGGTCGTTGCGGAGGTCGTCACGGACCGGGGTCGGGGAGGTGAGCTCCATCAGTGCCTGGGAGACCTCGGCGGTGCGGATCGTGTCGGGGAGGGTGGTCTGCCAGACGTAGGCGGTGTGCCGGACGGTGAGGATGAGGTGCCGGATCGCGGCCGCGTACTGGTCCCGTTCGTGCTGGATGTCGGCGAGCGTGCCGGACCCGGGCTGCTCGGTCACTGGTCGTCCTTCCAGTTCGGGTTGAAGGTCATGGCGGGGCCGCGGGGCGCTGGGTTGCGCCAGGAGCGCATGTTGGCGAGGGTGCGGCGCGGGTGCACGGTGAAGATCCAGGCGAGTGCGGCGACGACGATCGGGGCGGCGGGCCAGAACTTCCAGGTGCGCCAGCCGGGGGCGGTGGCGGTTTCGGCCCAGGAGAGGAGTCGCGGGCCGGGCCTGTAGCGACCGAGGGCATAGCCGGCCACGAGGGCGGCCGCGATGAGGGCGTACAACATCACGCCTCCTGGGCGAAGTCGTGCCGGTCTTCGTCGTCTTCGCAGGCGGCGCAGGTGCCGGGGGTGACGGGGTCGTCGCCCGCCTCGTGCTCGTCCTCCGCGTGGCCGCATGCGGTGCACAGCGGGATCGGGACGTAGCCGGTGAGGGTCGGGTAAAGGTCGGCGTGGGTGAGGCATGCGTGGACAACGTCGGCGACGATCCCGGCGTTCAACGGGATCTCCTCGCCCTTCGGGTGGAGGCTGCCGCGGACGTAGCCCATGACGGCCGTGTCGTGGACGAGGCCGCGTTCGCGTTCGGTGAGCCCGTCGAGGACTTCGCTCACGGCGTTGGCGCGGGCGGTCGCGCGCTGCTGGAAGTAGGTGGCGAGTTGCTCGGGGATGCCGGTGGTCATCGGCCCTCCCCCTCCTGCGGGTCCGCATCCGGAAGCTCGATGCGGGCGGTGACGATCAGCCGGGCGCCGGGCGGGAAGTTCTTCGCGTCCGCCCAGAAGCCAGGGCCGGACACGATCCCGTGGCTGCCCTTCGCTGCGTCTTCCGGGCCCCAGAAGTGGCCGATCAGTCGTGCCGGGTCTCCTGCCTGGTAGCTGTCGGCGTAGAGCGGGTGGAGGGCCAGGACGGCCGTGGTCTCTAGGTTCGTGGGGGACAGGGTTTCATTCGGCTTGGCGTGGTGTCGGCACGTCCAGGTTTTGCTGACGCCATCGAGGTCGCGTCGTGCCGTGTACTCGATTTGGCTGGTCTCTCGGCAACCAGCAGTGGAGCAGGGGCGGGTGTAGGTGCGTCGACGACCGGTCACAGCTGCTCCTCGGTGGTTGCGCCGGGGCAGTGGACGTAGGCCATTCCAGGCTGCGGCCGCCACGAGTGCGGCATGTGCGGCTGATGCAGTTCCGCTCGGCTGCACGGCATCACCGTCACGCCGGCGGTGACGACGTGGTCTCCGTCGTGCCCGGCGGGCTTGATGCAGCCGGAGCCGTCCCCCGGGCCCACGCCGTAGGGACAGTCAGCTGCCGCGAAGGCGTCGGCGGCAGGCTCGGGTTGATTCACCACAACGCGGACGATGTCCTCCATGAAGTCACCGATGCCTGGCCAGTCCTTTGCAGCCTTCGCGCGAAGGTCCGACGCCACTTGCGCACGCACGGCGGCCTGGTCGTTGGGCGCCGGCTGGATGTCGTCGAAGTCCTCGTCGGCCAGGCGGCAGAGGACCTTCGCCACTGCGCGTGCTCCGTAGGCGGCGTCGCCGCTCATCTCGGCCGCCAGGCGCTCACCCTCACGCCGGGCAGCCTCGATCGTCTCCCGCAGCACGGCGGCCCGGTCGACGGGCGCGGGCCAGCCCTTCACCGGTTGGCGGGCGAGGTAGATGCAGGTCGGCTCGCCGCCCGCGAGGAGTTCCAGGCCGTCGGCCGTCTTGCGCCAGCCATAGTCCGGGCAGCGCTCCTCGTTCTCCTCGTAGTACTCGATCATGGCGAGCTTGGCCGTGGTCTCGTCGGCATAACTGCCGTAGACGGAGTTGTCCTCGCACGACACGGTCCACACCTCGGCCGCGCCAACCCGGTCGGTGGGCGCGGGAAGGACGGGCATGATCGCGTCGGCGATGGCCAGGCTGCGGTTGCGGTCCTCCTGCCCGTAGGTCGGGTACAGCGCCTGGGCGATGCGCTCGCGGAGGTCGGCGTCGGCGGGCGCAGACGGCGCGGCGGCAGCGTGGCCCGGTCCTGCGTCGCTCGGCGGCTCCTCGGCCCAGCGGTCGGGCGAGACAGGCTCCCAGGGGCCCCGGGTGACGCGGCGGCGGATCTGCACGCCGCGCGCGTGCTGGCCGGGCACCATGTCGCCGCCGCCGTCAGGGCGCGGGAACCAGGTGTGGAACTCGTTCTCCGTGGGCGGGGTGCACGGGAGTTGGCTACGCCGGATGAGTTCGGGATGTTCGGTGGCCATGCGGGGCTCCTGGGAAGAGGGCGTTGGTTCAGGCTCTCGCCGATTCCGGCGGGTGTTCCCTGTGCTCGGGAAGGGGTCCGCCCCGGCCCTGGAAGGGGTGGGCCGGGGCGGTGTAGGGGGTGGGTCAGATGGTCTACGGGGCGGAAAGCTCGCTCATGGTGACGACCGTGTGCGGGCTGAGCTCGACCCAGTCGCAGCCGCCGCTGATGCTGATGCTGCCGTCGGCGTGCGGCTCAACCTCGTCGATGGAGAACCGGTCGTGGATCTCCTCGGCCTGCTCGATGAACGCCCCGCGGGCGAGGTTGCGGGTGGCGTACACGCCGATGATGCGGCCGCCGTCTCCGAGTTCACCGGTCATGACGATCCACACCTGCGGGCCGGTGGCGGCCAGCTGAGAGCGGGCGGTCAGTTCCTGGCGGGCGATCTCGGCGCCACGGATGTGCCTGTCGCGGTCCTCGGCCAGGCGGGCCTGGTTGGCGCCGGCCTTCTGCTGGGCGGCCCACTCGGTCAACTCGTCGGTAGGCAGGTGCTGGACGAACGCGCGGGTCTGCTCGGTGGTGGCGTGGATGCTCAGCACGGGCAGGGTGTGGGACATGGCGTTCCTCCTGATAGGTGCGGTGTGGACTCCATCGTAAGCCATAACTCATTGCGCCGCAATGCGTTCGGCGGTCGGGAGTCTCCCCAACACCCGCACCACGCCGTACCGTTCACACATGACCAAAGGGGACCGGCAACGCCGCGACGGCACCACCAAACGCGTCCAGCTCACCAGCGGCGACCACGGCGGCCCGAAAGACAAGAAAGCCAAACGGGCCCGGATCCAACCGGTGGGCCAGCAGCAGAAGAAGGCGGCGGCCACCCGCGAGTGGAAGTCCCTGTTCGCCCGCCTCGCCGAGATCAAACAACGCGACGCGGAACGACAGGAACGGCGAGAGCAGCGGTAACACGACGCCCACAGCCCCGACCCAAACTCCCGCTACCTGGACGGCGGATGGGACTCCGGTGGCAGGATCCCGGCATGACAGATGCATGGGGGACGGTCATCGCCGGAATCGTGGCCGGCGCGCTGGCCTTTCTGGGCAGCTGGTTCGGGTCACGCCGCGGCGTCGCCGCCCAGGCGCAAGTGGAACACCAGCAGTGGCTCCGCGGGCAACGGGAAGCCGCATACGTCGCGTACCTCGACGCCTGGGACCGGGCCAACGAAGAGATGAGCGACCTGGTCGAAGAATGGGACGTTCTGCTCTCCGGGATCGACGAATACGTGGGCGACGGGGTCAGCGCGATGGGCGACTCGGTGAAAGAGGATCTGGATTCCGCGCTGACCCGACTGCGTCCGGCCGCGGAGCGCGTTCAACTCCTCGGCGAGAAGGGCATTGACGAGATCGCCGAGAGGATGAACGCGCTGCTGTGGGCCATGGGGCGCGCGATCGTGAGCCAGCTCCCCGAGAACACGGGGTCGCCCACCTGGACGGCGTACAACGGGAAGTATGCGCAGGGACAAGCGGAGCGGAAGAGCTTCCGCACCCAGGCCCGGAAGGAGATGCACGCAGAGCCGCAGCCGGGGAGGAGTCGAGGCTGGCGTTTCGCTTGGAGCCGGCGCTAGGAAGCGGCCTCGTCTTGCGGCCAGCTCTTCACGACCAGCCACTCCCCTTCGGGGCCGGCCTGTTCCTCGAGGACGATCCGCGCGTCCTTCAGGTCGCTGTAGTCGCCGATCCACGACCGGAACTTGCGGTCCGCGACCGTCGCGTCGACCAGGTGCCTTCCATGACCATGCGGCCGCCCGCGAGGAGGGTGAGCCGGTACTGCGTCTGATCATCCACAGGCGCACTCTGCCACGGGCGACCTAGTCGTCGGTCCCGTCATCGTCGTCCTCGATGCTGTCGTTGACGTGAGCGATCGTGTCTGTGAGAAGGAGAACCAGCCCCTCCAGGTCTTCGGATGCCTGACGCAGGGCTGCCGTGTCGTGTGCCCCGGGCTGGGCATCCCTGCGCACGTCCTCAAGGACCGAGAGGATGCGGCCAGGGGCGGTGTAGATGGTCTCCATGCCAGCTCAACGACGCAGCTCGGAAGGGGTATTGCGGGCCGCTGACCGCAGTTTCCTTGCGGCCAGCTACGTCGCGGCGTAGGCCAGCACGATCACCACCACCAGGACGATCAGCCAGAGCGGCATCTTCGTCGACACGAACCTGCCACGACTATCCCTCGGCTGAACCCGCCGGCCCGTGCCCTTGCGTTTCGCCATGCCCCGTCCCCCTGCCTGCTGGTCTGTGGATTCAGGCTCGGGGGAGCGAAGGCGTGCGGCAAGAACGCGAACTGGCCACCAGTGAGGGCCCGTTGTCGATGTACGGCATTCCCGGGCACCCTGTAGCGCAGGCGGTTCCGCATGGGGTGCGGGCATGGGAGGGGCGGCGTGGAGTTTCTATTTGACTGCGGCTGGTGCGGGACCGAGAACGTGGTCTTCGCTGCGCGGGGTGGGTTCTGGAACAACCGGTTCTATCTCGACGACTTCGACTGCTGGTGGTGTGGCGGCAACTGCGACACCCCGGCCGGGCCCTGGACGCCGGCCGAGTAGGCGTCGACCGTCCCGGTCGGGTCACAGTACGACGACACATCCTTCACGTCGCCTACACACGGCCGCATCATGCCCTTTGACGCCACCACACACTCGGGGGACCCCAATGCGCCGCACCGCCACCGCTACAGCTGCTGTTCTCGTTGCCCTGCTCGCCGCGGGCTGCTCGAGCGGGGGAGACGACGGGAAGGCCGCGCCGTCATCGGCTGCCGGATCCTCAACCCAGTCGGGCGGGAAGCTGTCCGCGGAGTGGGGGCCGAAACTGTCCGCGGCCGCCGACGGCGACAAAGCCGTATGCAACGCGGTCGGATCTCAAGACTGCGCTGACCATCTGACGGACATCGCCATGGTCGTCAGCGACCTCGAGAGCGCCGTCGACGAGGCTGGCGGAAAGACGGCCTACCCGCAGACCGTGCAGCAACTGGACAAGGTCAACTCCGCGGTCGACGCGTACACGAAGCACGAGTGCCTGAAAGACGAGAACGCCGGGATCGAAGGCTCTCCATGTCCGGATGACGCGCAGACGATCCTGAGCGGCGGGGAGACGCTGCCGCTGGCCATGAAGGCCGACGAGGGCTGACCACACGCCAACGCCCCACCAGCGCGCCGGTGGGGCATTCGTGCGACGGCGCTCAAGAGCTGCCTAGCCGTTCAGGAGCCTGTCCCTGGCCACCTCGTAGGCCGCGCGAATCAGCTCTTGGTGGTCGTCATCGAGGCCTCGAGGGGCCTTGTGCCGTAGGCCGACGCGGAAGAAGCTGACCGTCCCGAGTAGCGGACTTCCGTCGCTGCCCAGAAGGCGCAGCATCTCGGTGCCGACCGGGTTGAGGTTCGCCGTGGAGGCTTCCACCAGCTCGCCGATATAGGCGTTCACCGTCGGCGTCTCGTCAATCATGATGCGATCGACGATGCCGCCGCCCGCCGTGTTCGTCGCCCGGCGCATCTGGACCGCGCTTCCCTTGCACTCCCGCAGCGTTCCGTCGGGGGTGACGAGCATGTACGAGATTGGCGTGCCCCGGTCCTCCCCGGGGCGTCCCGACCTGAGCCGTTCCAGGTCGATCTCGAGCCCCTCGCCGACAAAAATAGAGTCCTCGCGTGCCTCGTCGAAGTCCGCCTCCATCTCGTACGCCTCGGCGGCCGCGCTGCTGATGCGCTGCTTGAGGGAGAGGAACGTGCGCATGGCGTCGGCGCGGGCGCGGTCTTCAGCGATGAGGCGCAGCGCGGCGGCGTGCATGGCGGGCCGGGCAACCCAGTTCGGCAGGTCGTACTCGGGGACGGGCTTGTCCTTGGCAAAGCCGATGCGGCGGGACAGGTTCGTCACGGACGCGGCGGAGACGCTGCCGGGCTTCAGGCCGGGCGTGCGCTGCCCCCAGGCGACGGAACTAGAGGTGGCACCCCAGGCAACCGCGACCAGTTGGGACAGGTTGAAGCCGTCTTTGAGGGCGTTACGGAATGTCTCGTACGCGTCGGGAAGGCGATGCTCGGGCACCGGGTCTTCCCGGTACTTCCGAGTGAGGAGCCCGTTCAGGTAGTCGACGGCCATGCCGGCCTCGAGGTTGGACACGATCTCTTGCAGGAGGAGGCCCTCGTCGGTCAGGTAGGCGCGCAGTGCATCGGTCGCATCGTGGCGGGCCTGCGCGTCGTCGCCGAAGAAGTAGGCGAGACGCCAAGGAGTCCGGTCTGGGTAGACCCCGTGGACTGTGTTGTCGTCCTCGTAGGCGAAGTCGTCGACCTTCGCAGGCAGGCAGGGGGCGATCCAGTTCTTCCCGTACAGGGTGCGGATCGTCTCGATGTCGGTGTCCTGCGAGCTGGTGAACGTGTACTCCAGGGTGCGGAACGGCCCGAACGTCGAACTGCCCGTGGCCTGCATGACGTCGACCACGGACAGCAGGAAGAGCGCCTCTCGGGGCGTCAGATCCTTGGGAGCCGGGCGCTCCTGGTGATCCGCAAGCCAGCGGCTGGCGTTGGCGGACTGCTCCTCGATGTCCTTGCGCTGCTCTTCCTGGCTGCGCTGCTTCTCGGTGCGGGCCTGTTCGGCGGCCGCCTCCCGCTCCAACCGTGACGCCTCTGCATGTGCTTCACGGCAGTCCTTGCACGCCATCCGCGCGGTGTTCTCCTCGAGCGGGAACCAGTCCGCGGTCCAGGACACGGCGGCCGTCACGTCGGACCGTGTGGACACCGGGGACGGGCTTGCGCAGTCAGGGCAGACCTGCGTGAGCAGTGAGGCGTGGCAGGCTTCCTTGACCTTCTTCGAGACGAGATGGGGGGCGCCGAGGTCGGCGACCTTGTGCGTCCACGTGCCGGGCTCGCTGAACGCCCAGTACGCCAGGCAGAGCGCCGTGTCCTCCGCCGAGAGACCCGGCTCCAAGTGGACCTCGAGGAGCGGCTGTTCCCGTGACGGGATCAGGTGCCGTTCCACGGCGGAGGGCTGCTGCCCGGCGCTCTGCTGACGCTTACGACGACGTTGACGCTTCCCCATAGCGACCCCCCTGAGATGAAGATTTCCAGGGTAGCGCCGGGCGCTGACAGTCCCGGCGCCTCACGAGGTCAGAACGGCGCCTCGGTAGCCTGGGCTGCCCGGCCGGCTTCCTGCAGAGAGTCCGCCCACTTCTGGCAGTCCCGGCACAGATCGCCATCGCTCGACTTGGGGATCGGGTTGCCGCACTTGCACTCGCGGAATCCGAGGGCGCCAGGCGGCCGCTGACCGGGCATCGCAGGCTCTGACGGGCCGGAGGAAGGTGCGGTGCGCCCGCGGGCCGCCTTGCGGTCCTCGAGCCGCTCCGGGCACACCGTGCAGGCCTCGCCCGTGTCGACGTCGACACCGTCCTCGCAACGAGGCGCCGCGCAGCCCCACTTGTCGTCGCGCCCGTACGTGCGCACCAGGTCGATCGCCACACCGACAGGCGACTTGATCTCCTCACCCTCGTCGACCTTCCGCGCCCAGCCGTGCACGTACCAGCGCCGGTCGATCCGGGCAGCAAGCTGCTCCACCGTGCGGCTGTCCGGCCTGCCCGTAGCCATCGCAGCAAGGATCGCGTCGCTCAGGACCGGAACATCGGCAGGACGCAGCTCGTCCGGGAAGTGCGCACGAACAGCCAGGACGGCTGCCCGCTGAGCCGCGGTGTGCTTGGCCTTCTTCTTGCTGCTGCGCTTTTCATCGGCGGGAGAGGGACGGGGAGATGTCTTTCCGGACGCGGCAGAGCCGCCCGTGCTCGACCCACTACTACCTGTAGAAGGCCTACGGCCGTCCCCAGCGCTACGCGCCGAAGGCGCATTCCCACCGGTAGCCGTACCAAAAGAAGGAACCAGAGGGCCGTCGCGTTCTTCCTGCTCAGCCCCCGGATCCGGGTCGGAATTCTGACCCCGTGGGTCAAAATTCTGGCCCGCCGGGTCAAAATTCTGACCCGGATCACCTGTGTTACCAGGTCCGTCGTGACCCGGGGCAAAATTCTGACCCGCTTCGATCTGGCCCCTCGCCTCGGTCACGAAAGCCAGCTTGACCTCGGTGTTTCGCCAGCCCCCGTACCCCTCAGGCGGCAGGTCGTTGATCCGTAGACGGAGTACCCGCTGCGCCGCCGCAGCACGCGAAGACGTCTTCACCGGATCGCCCTCCGGGGTGGTCACCAGACCGACCGCGGTCAGACTGCCGATGATGCCCCGCACCCGGCCGAGGCTGTTCTCCTTGCCGTTCACCCCGGGGATCAAGTCACCGAGGTTGGCCAGAGTCATCTTCCGAACCGGGTTCTTGTACTTCTCGATCACCAATGACCGCAGGATCAGGTACCCGCGCACGTCGACGTCCTTGAGCTGCGGGCACAGGGCGATCCAGTCGTACACGCGCGTCGTGTACCAGCCGCCGTCCTCCGGCCCGTACAGCTCGATCGGAGTCTTCCCGGTGGGTTCGTTGAACTTGTTTCCGGTCACAGTGACACCCCTACGGTCTGGGGTGCGGAGCGATGTCCCGCTACTGTGGCCATGAACGACCTGCCTTCAGAAGCTGTTGTTCGTTGGCCAGCGGGCTGCGATCCGCTGGTTGTGTCGTGAACGGTCGGTAGAGGGTGCTGCGCCCTCGAGCCGGCCGTTCCGCGTTTCCAGGGCTCTGAGGCTGCGATCTCAGGCCTGTGAACCGTTACTGCTGGGTGCCGCCCTTGGCGCTCCGACGTGGCTCCTTGTCGGGGCCGCGGCCCACGATCGGGTGCTCGTCGAAGAACTTCAGGAACGGCCCCGTCTCCATCGCATCGGCGTTCGCCAGGTCCCAGTACGGGTACGGGCGATCCGGGCCGAAAGGCCAGTCCGGGTGCTTGGACAGGCGGCGTACCCCTTCGCGCGTCATGTTCTTCACCTTGCCGAGGCGGACCAGGAGGTCGGCGCCGGTGGCGAAGGTGACGACGGGCGGGAGGGTGTTCAGGGTTCTTGGGTCAGGCTTCTTCAACGCATGCTCCCCGGATCTTGAAGATCGGGGGCAGCGCGAGAGGATCGCCAACAAGTAGCATCGTTATCGACTGCCTTCCTTGCACAGGTTCGGTGGTCACTGCCGGTCCGTATTCGCAGTACGCCGGCGTAGAAACGGTCCACGGTCTAGCCACCGGTGGGCCGTTTCTGCTGTTCAGGGCGGTGATCGCATCATGGTGTTTCTCCTCCTGGACTTTCTAGTCGAGTTGCTTAACGGCTGGCTCTACTCCATGGCATTGGTTCGGTCTGCCAACTCCATCAGGTTCGGGGGGACGTTGGGGCCGGAGACCAGGACCAACTCCTTGACGGCGGCGCGGACCGCGGCGTGGTTCTGCACGGTTTCCGGCGACACTTCTTCCGCGCGCAGCAGGCTGTCGACGGCGTCCCCTGTTTGGCGCCGCTGCGCGTACGCTCGCCCCAAATCCATCAGCAGCCTTCCCTGGCGCTCAGGGGACAGGGCCGATGTATCTACGGACAGAGCGACTTCGATGGCCTCGCCCGCATCGCCGAGCTCCACCGCCGTAGAAACCGCCTGGATGGCGACGTTCGTCGGACCGAACTCCAGGTGGTAGTCGTTGCGGTCCTCGCCCATGCGGGCAGCGACCTGACGAGCCTTCTCGATCTCCTCCCGGGCTTCGGTGCGCTGCACGCATCGCGCGTGCACCAGAGCCTTCGCCAGGTGCAGCGACCCGAGAACGGACAGGCCTTCCGGCGTCAGGTCATCGCGCTGCTCAAGAGCCTGCAGAGCGGCACGGACGGCATGCTCGGCTTCCTGCTTGTCCCCGAGCCGCACGAACGCGTGCGCCATGCGGAACACGCCCGCGCACACCAGCAGCACATCGCCGGCCATCTCGGCAGCCGTGATGGCACGGTCCGCGGACACCCATGAAGCCCGAGCGTCGCCCTGCCGTGCGAAAGCCGATGCCAGCGCCTGGTAGGCGTTCGACAGGAGCGTGTACGCCTGCGCCCGCTGCCCTTCAGGGACGGTACGAACAGCCCGCTCCAGCTGCGGAATCAACTCGGTGACCATGTCACTGACCGCAGGATGATTCGCCTGGTGGGTCTGCTCCCACATCTCGTCCACCTGAACAGCCAGAGCCTCCAGGTCGGCCGGCTCTGTACCTGCAGGACCCAGCAGCGCGTCCAGGGCCGGATGCCCGGCGATGACCTCCCGCGCCCCGTCCAGATCGTTCGACCTGACAGACACCGGCTCGACAACCGGAGCAGCCGGAGCATCCGGGTTGAGGGTCGTCGTAGACACGCCGAGAGCGTTCGCGATCTCCTGCAGCACGTCCATGCGGCGCACCGGCTGGATACCGCGCTCCACCTGCGACATCCATCCAGAAGAGCGGTTGTTCAGCAGGGCGGCCAACTCCTGCTGCGTCAGCTCTCTGGCCTTGCGCAGGTCCGCGACGCGCTTACCGAACGCGCGATCGCGGGGATCAACCTCCTTTCCGCGGGGCTTGCTCATGTCGCCTCCCTCGCCGGCCTCTTGCCGGTCATCTCGTTCAGGAACTCCACCTCGGTGCTGGTCAGGTACTGCTCCCGTTCGGCCAGCATCCGCTTCGTGTGCTCCTGCGCCTCGTGCGCCGCGAACGCGGAACGGTCGGCGTACAGCTCGTAGAAGACACGGACGAGGGGCTCGTCTTCGGGGGTGTGTACGACGTAGACGAGCGTGCCGGGTTCGGTGCGGATGCCCTCGAGAGTGCGTTCCACGAGGGCGTCGAACCGCTGTGCTGCGTCGGCGTCGCGGGTGGTGAACCGCACGTTGAGTGCGTATCCGCTCTGCAATGTTCCTCCTGGGTTCGTCATGCTGACAGTCTCACACTACTAGAAATAGTTCGAGACTGACACCAACGCGTTGACTCGAACTAAAACTTCGAGTAGCGTCGTTCACGTCGCCACACGGAGACAGCAAAAAGGGCTCGGCGGTAGGACGCCGAGCCCTGGATGCAGACCTAGCCCTACCTGCTGTAACCAGGAGGACGATCCGAATGCATCACGCCAAGGATCGCACGAACACTGTCAGCACCATCCCTACGCTTCCCATCGACGCCAGCCAGGCGGTGTCTGCCCCCGTCGGCCTGCTGGTCGACTTTGACTCTGGTCTCGGCTCGAACTGCCAGGCCCTCAGCGACGTGAAGCCGGGCACCACGGTGACCGCGCTTGTCACGGTCCGGCACCTTGCCAGCGGCCGTGGTGGCCGCGCTCGCGGCATCCTCATCGGTTCCGGCGGGCAGGCCATCTTCACCATCGACGTCGACGCGAACGCCCGTCTTCAGGACAGCCTCACGCAGGGCGTGACGGCCATGGTGCGCGGCACGGTCACGCGTATCGGTTCCATGAACACGATCAGCGTGCGCGGCGTCCAGGTGGTGACCGTCTGATGGCCACCATCACTGTCCTCTCGCAGCAGGACGAAGCGCTGCGCCGCGTGGTCGCCGACCAGATCGGTCCGCGTGCCGAGGGCGTCGTCTACGACAACGGGTCCGGCACCTTCAAGGTCCTCGCGGTTGTCACTGACGCGTCTGAGGCTCGCCGGATTCTGCGGCGTCGCGCCGCGCAGTTCGCCATCAAGGTCGTCGACATCTTCACCGGCGCCCGCGAGTACACGTGCACCGTGTGGACCGGGTCGGACCGAGTCCGCAAGGCGGTGGCTGCGTGATGGCCGAGCAGCCGAACCCCCGCGACCTGGCTCTGCAGTTCCTGTTCCAGCAGTTCGCCCGGATCAGCCCTCCCGGAGACGACACGGCCGGCCGGATCACCATCCGCACCTCCGACGGGACGTTCGTCGGCGACATCCGTCTCTCCGACTCCGACGTGGAAGCCCTCGGCATCACCATCGAGTCCCTTGCGAACTGCAAGGAGTGCACGGAGGAGTCGACCGAGCCCAAGCCGCTCGAGGTGGGGACCGCCGACATCAACAGCCTGCTGACGCAGGCCGAGGCGTTCGCCAACGGGGAGCAGCTGTGAACGCCAACCCCGTGCAGAACGCCGACGCCCTGGACGGTACCGACCTCGGTGATGTCCTTGCCGACCTCGCCGGATTCGACTGGATCCCCGGCGTCGCCAAGTTCCGTGAGGCCCTGCGCGAGATGGCCGAAACGGTCCTCGCCGGCCGACTCGACTCTGATGCGAGCCAGACCTTGGCCGCGATTCTCGCTGGTTCCAACGGCGCTGATGCCCTTACGGCCATCGGGCACCTCACCGCCCTGACCACGAGCTACGACACGAACCCCGCCTTGGCCCACATCGACTCGGACCGTGCGAAGGAGGCCCGCCTCCACGGCGAACACCTCGTCCACCACCTCGCCGACGATGCCGACCTGCACCAGCACGCGGCCGACGCCGCCGCCGCCATCGACCAGCAAGGACACCGCTCATGACCGCCCCCACAACGCCCAGCGTCCTCACGCTGATCGCCGACTACACCAAGGACATTGCGTTCGCCTCTGGCAAGGAGCCTGCGGCCACGGCCGGCGAGTTCATTAGCCAGCTGAAGACGGCCGCCGACAACCTCCGCAAGGCCGGCATCCGGCACACGGAGAACCTCGACAACGCCGCCACGTACCTCTCCGACGCGCTGAACACCACGAGCCGGGAGGAAGTGAAGAGCTCCCTCAACCGCGCCAGCCGCTACCTGCTGGCCACCGCTGACCTGGTCGGCGAATACCGGCCCCTGGCCTAACCCCACCCGGGGCCCGGCCCACACCGGGCCCCACCACCCCAACCACCGGAAGGAGCCCGCGATGTCGAAGGCGCGAGCAGCGAACCCGCCGAAGGGCCAGTGCAAGGACTGCTGGGCGCACGCCGAGGACCCCGACATTCACCGCCAGAACCGCGGCGACTGCCAGGCGTGCATCGCCTGCGCGGCCAACCGGCACGCCGGAAAGATCGTCCGCTAACCCGCTGACCACCGGAAGGAGGCCCGCCATGGGCCGCCAGTTCAAGGACATGAAGACCGAAGAGCAGAAGTACGCGGCCCGCCAGGCTCCCCGCCTGCAGCAGCTCGCCCACCAGGCCGACCAGCAGGCCCAACGCCACCAGATGGACGCCGACGTCTACGGCCGCCCCGGCACGGACTACACGGACACCAAGAAGGCCGCCCGCGCGCAGCGCGAAGCGAGCCGCCTCTACACCCGCAGCAAGAAGCTCCGCGGTGAGGCCAAGCGCGCCGAGGAGGCCGTCGCCCCGGAGCCCAAGAAGAAGCGCAGCTGGTGGTAGCCCACCACCCTGACCGCCCCCGACCACAGCCTTCGAAGGAGCAGGCCATGGACACCAAGACCCCGACCACCACCAGCACCCGACCCGAACCGCAGGACGGCCCCGGCTACCGCGCCCTCCACGGCGCCGAGGACTGGAGCACCGGCGAAATCGAAGCCCAGCAGAACCTCGCCGCCATCCGCGACTACACCACCGCAGCCTGACCCGAAAGGACACCGTGACCGCCGCCGAGTACCGCGCCCTCGCCGCCCAGGAACTCACCCCCGAGCCCGGGTTCCACAAGCCCAACCGCGAGCAGATCAGCCGCGCCGCCGTCTACGCCGACCTCGCCATCTCCGCGTCCATCAGCGAAGCCACCGCCAGCGGCGTCACCATCCGCCCCGCCATCCGCCACAGCAACTGACCCAGGAAGGACCCGCCCATGCTTTCCCAAGTACGGAACGCGGTCGAGCAGGTGCCCGTACAGGCATGGGCCGCCCTTCTCGCCCTCGTCACACTCGGATGCGGCTACCGCATCGCCGCCCTCCGCAGCCGCACCGACCGCCGCAAGCCCGCCGACCGGCAGAAGCGCCGCACCGTCACCGGCTTTCTCGGCATGGGCCTCGTCGTCACCGCCGGCCTCGCACTTTCGACCAACACCTCGGCCCGATTCGCCGAGAAGCGCCTCCACATGGAAGCGCCCCTCAACATGACGGTCGGCCTCGTCCTCGAGGCCATCGTCCTCGGCCTGTCGCTGTACGCCTGGGCGTTCAACGACAAGGGCGCCACCCGCACCGCATACATGCTCGTCCTCGCACAGGCCGTCGGCGCCATCGAAGTCGTCCGGCAAGAACACGAGGACATCGGGACGGCGTTCGTTCGGATCGTCGGCCCCGTGATGCTCGCCTACGGCCTGCACAAGCTCCTCGGCCTCGAGGCGAAGCTCGGGAAGATCGAGATCAAGTCCGACGGGATCCTCGCCCGCTGGTGGCGCGACCGTCTCAAGCGTCTCGAGAGCCAGCTCGGCATCGGATCACGCGGAGCCGACGCGCAGGCAATCAGCCGCCGCAACGCGCAGGACAGGCTGATCTCCCTCGCCACGCTCGGTAAGCCGTGGTGGCTCGTCGGGAAGCTCGGTAGCCGGCGGTACGAGAAGTCCCTGATGCGTGCCGGGGACGCCTCCTTCCACGGGCTGGACGACACCCTCGACGAGCTCGGCACCGAACTGCGGATCACCACCCGTATAGACCGCATGGGCGCCTTCAAGGCCCTCCCGGAACGCACCGCGGACTACACCCTCAGGTCCCTGCGCCCCACCAGCGGCCCCCAGGGCGCACCGCACATCGCACCCGACGACATAAGCGCTCTGACCAGCGAGGGCGCAGCAGGGCGCACCACAGGGCCCGAGGCGGGCGCGCCCGAGGCGACCCCCGGCGAGGCGCAGGCGAACAACAGGCGCGACGGAGGCGACACCGACCGTCGCAGGCTCGCTTTCGACCTGTACTTCGACCTCCGCGGCACCGGCCCCGCCCCCTCTCAGAACGCCTTCGAGAAGGCCTGGCGCGACGCCGGCTACGGCCTCAAGACCGACGACATCCGCGCCCTCTACAAGGACATCCACACCAAGGTCACCGGCAACAACGCGTAACCACCGCCGCTCTGAACGGAGAAGACCACCATGGACATGAACGAACTGATGACCCGCGACGGAGTGCGCGAGTTCAGCGGCGAGCAGCGCGACACGTTCGTCAACGACGCCACCCAGCTCCGACAGATGGGCCGCATCTTCAAGGCCCGCATCGCCCAGACCGAGATCGACGGCGATAAGCCCTGGTCAGCGAAGCGCCGCGCCTCCAAGGTCGCCGGCCGCTTCGACCGGGTCGCGAAGCTCCTGGAGAAGGCCGCAGCCGAGTGCGAGGCCATCGACGCGACGTACGGGCGCGAGGTCCTGGACCTGCCTGAGCGGCGCGCCAAGGCCGTCGCGAAGAAGGAGCGCCGGGCCGAACACAGGGCGCTGACCAGGCAGAAGGCGCGCGCGCTGACGCAGCGGACGCTCGCCGAGTCCGCGCAGGGCCTGGCCGCCGACCCGCGCCTGGCCGGCCAGGCGATGCCGCAGGCCGCGCAGCCGCAGCCCGTCTACACGAACCCGCAGGCCTACCAGTTCCCGACCAGCAACAACGACCCGCTCCCTGACTTCACCGACCTGTTCACGGAGACTGGATGACCACGCAAGCGGAAGCACAACGCAAGGAAAACCAGGCCGAGTTCTGGAACGACAAACAGGCCAAGGCGACAACGCCCATCGCTCGTGCGGCGGTCTGGTACGACGCGTGCCGCATGCTCGCCCGCAACGCCGACAAGAACGGCAAGCCGCCCTTGTGGGACGACCTCACCAGACATCTCCACGACTTCTTCCAGCATCACAACGGGTGACGAAACGTCATCATCACCCGCCCGAAAACGAGGTGACGATCCGCCCCAACGAGCGCGCGCGACGCGCGCGCGTGAGGATGCCCGAGCCGACTACCCACTGTCAACCCTGAAAGGGGGCCGAAATGAGCGACAACGACGATCAGAACACCGGCGGCAACGTCATCAACTTCGGGCGCCGCACCGGCCTCACGGGCTTCAGCCTCACCCCCACCCCGCCCAGCGGAGACAACAGCGGGCTCGGCCCGGTCATCCCACCGCAGCCCGTCACCCCGCCCACAAACGGAACGGGCGGGCGGAACCGGCGCAGCCCCCTCGACACGCTGGCCGCGCTGCCGTCGCCGACGCTCACCGCACCGCCGGTCGTCTCCACGCCGCACCCCGACGGGGGCCTGCCCGACACGTTCCGCGGCCCCAACACCGGGGACCGGGTGGGCCCGCGGATGGGCGCCTTGTCCATGGCCGCGACCCTCGCCGTCGCCGTGGCCGCGCTGCGCGGCTCGTGCATCGTCCTCGAGGACTGGCGGCAGCGCCGCATGGACAAGGCAGCGGAGACGAAGCCAATGCGGGAGGCACGCGCCAAGCACAAGCTGGCGATGGCGCAGGCCCGCTTCGGCTCCGCGGAGGCCGCGGTCAAGCACGCGAACAGCATGCAGGGCATCGGCAACAAGTCGGCCGAGAAGCACGCCAAGAAGGTGCCGTCGAGTCAGGCGTTCGGGCGGAAGACGCTCGGCGGCGGATCGACGGGCGGGGGTGTTGGAGGCGCGAGTAAGAGCGCCAGCAGCGGTAGCAAGAAGTCGGCACGTACGGGCTCGGGCTCGGGCTCCTCGGGTTCGGACGGAAGCCGCTCGAGCAGCTCGAAAGGTAAGGGCCTGTTCGGATCCAGGGCCGGCGGCCGCGGAACCGGCAACACGTCCAACAGCAAGGGGGGAGGGACCAGCCCGAAGAAGTCCCCGACCCCCAAGAACAAGACGCAGAAGTCGCCGCACCGCGGGTCGCAGGGCGCCGGCGCCAGCCTGAAGAAGAACCACAACGGCAAGACCACCGGAACCGGCACCGGGGGCGCGAGCGGTCGGGGCAGCAGCACGAGGAACACGCCGAGCCCGTCACCGAAGAAGCAGCAGCCCGGCAACAAGCCCAGCGGCCGGACCACTCTCAGCCAGGCCGCAGCACGCCAGCTCGGCAAGGCCGCACACCGCCGCCTCAAGAACCGCCGCAAGAACCTCAACAACCCCGCCGTGTGGAACAACCCGACCACGAAGAAGAACGGGAAGGGCCCGAAGGCGCCGAAGCCCACCCAGCCGACACCGGGCACGCCCCCCAAGCAGAAGACGAACCTGCGCAAGCCGAACCAGGCCACGAAGAAGCAGCGCCGCGCGGGACGTACCACCCTCGCCGGGGCCATGGGCCACGCCGCCTACCAGGCTGCCCAGGCCCGGCTGAAGAAGCGTCGCCACTCCGGCACGACCCCGCCGGTCTGGGGCGCCGCGCACAAGACCCGCACCAAGAACACGAAGCGGCAGCAGAAGGCCCACAAGAAGAAGACGGGAGCGAACACTGCGTGGGCCTGGGCGCGGGCGCGAGCCCAGCGGGCCGCGAACAGCGGATGCTTCACCGGAACCGGCGCCGGAACAGGTTCAGGGTCCAGCTCCACCTCGAACACAAAGACCACCACAGCGGGCCCCTCCAGCGCCGGCCCCTCCAGCACGGGCAGCGGGACCGGACAGCGCACCGGCCGCAAGTCGCCTTTCGGGAACGCCGCCAGCACCGGCCCCACCACCTGGACCGTCGAACGCGACAACCAGCCCGAACCGACCTCCGCTACCGGACCGATCGTAGGCATCGGACGCGGCACCGACGCCCTGCCGGCCGCCCCCGAACCGCACACCGCACGCCCCGGCACCACCCGCCCCAAGGAGGCCCGCCCCATGCCCCCCGCCCCGGTTTCCTCCCAGGACCCCCGCCTCCAGAAGGCCCGCAAAATGGCCGCCCGCCGCGCCAACGAAGTCACCCGACAGGCCCGTCACATGGACGACCAGCACAAAACCGAGATCACTCTCGATGACGCGCTCGACGAGTACGGCCAGTTCAAGGACGACGCGTTCAAGACCCACGACCAGAGCGCCAAGATGTCCGGCCAGGCCCTCAAGCTCCGTGACGCCCTCGCCGTTCTCTCAGAGGACCTCGCCACCACGCACAACCTGATCGGTCCGATGTTCACCGCAGCGATGGCCAACCTGTCCGAGGACATGGAACTCCTCTCCCGCATGGCCGACGAGATGCAGGTCTCCTCGTACGAGGCCGCCGAAGACGCCGAGAAGGCCGACAACGACCTCAACGACGCCTACCGGCCCATCACCCAGGCCACCGCCGACGCGGGCCTGACCACTCCGTCCGCCCCGATCCACAACCAGACCTGAGGAGGCTCCTGATGAGCGACGACACCACATCGGACACCACCGCGATCGAGCCGACCTCCGTACAGACCGGCGCCGAAGTCGCCGCCGCGACCGGCGACAACCTGCCCGCCACGCAGGACAGCGCGCCCGCCCGGATGAGCTGGGGCGGAGCCATCGCCGGGATCATCAACTTCATCACCCTGGCCGCCCGCATCATGGCGCTCTCCATCGCCGCGGCCATCCTCAAGGAGCGGCTGCACCTCCTCAAGCGCCGTATGCACAAGGACGCCGAACGAGCCCGCCGCCTGTCCGGGCACCTTGGACAGGCTGGCGCCGCCCAGGAGTTCCAAGGCCAGGCGATCGAAGTGTCCAAGTCCTTCGATCGGGTCGCCGAAGCCTCCGGAGCGGTCGCCAACGCTGCCGACCAGATGGAAGCCAACGCGATCGCCGTCAAAGACGCCCATCAGATCGAGTACGGCGGCATCTACGAGGTCACCAACGCCCTGCCGTACGCCCAGCCCAAGCCCGGCTTCAACGAAGTCCGCTAACCCCTGACTCACGAAAGGACACGGCCGTGGCCGTCATCGACAAGACCCCCGCCCAGCCCGCCACCGCGCCGCGGATCGTGCCCGCGCGCAGCATCCTCCGCCGCAAGCGCCTCGAACGCCTCACCTACGGAGCGGTCACGCTCGGCATCGCCGTCGGCCCGCACACCGACTTCATTCCCGCCCACCTGGGTGCCGTCGCGCTCGGCGCACTCGCCTCCTGGCGGCTGTGGCGCAAGTGGGACGACGAGCCGCTCGGATGGAACCTACTCAGGACCGCCCAGCGCCTCACCCCCGCCCTCACCGGCTCCGCCACCTACCTGGCGTCGCTGCGCATCCCAGGAACCCCGTGGTGGGAGTGGCTGCTCGCCCCAGCATGGGGCGCGGCCATGACGTACACGACGCCGCTGACCCACTCGGCGAACCTCACCCCCGAGCACTTCGCCCTCGAGGTGCCCGCCCTAGCCACCGCTGGCGTGCAGGCCCCGGCCAGCCACCCCGCCTCCCGCGCCGCCCAGTGGGACAGGGCGAAGGCCACCGGCACCACCCGCCTGACCAGCGTCACCCAGTACACCGACCCCAACGGACGGCCCGTACGAGACTTCTGGGGAATCGTCGTCGCCGAAGCCGGCGAAGCCGTCCCCGACCTGAACGCCAACGCCCTCGCCGCCGTGTTCGACCTGCCCCCGGGCACCGTCGAACTCCAGCTCATCCAGGGCTCCGGCCCCGGCCGCAAGCTCCTCACTGCCAAGCCGACCCTCCAGGCCCTCGAGCAGTCCACCGACCCGATCCAGCGCCTGTGGGACGAGAAGCTCGCCCGCAAGGGCGGCCCCACCGAAGGCATGTCCCTGGACGCCTACAAGGTCGAGGAGAACCGGATTGCGCTGCGCACCAGCGCCCCGGAAGGTCAGCTCATCCAGCTCAACCAGAAGTTGATCGCCCGCGCCCTGAAGGTCGCCGACGCGTCCCTCGTCATGGTCGAAACCGACGGCCTCGGCGACGGCCTCATCTCCATCTACAAGACGCATCCGCTGCTCAACGTCCGCGAGGCCACTGTCGAGGACCTCACGATGGACGAGGACGGCACCATCGCCATCGGCCTGCGCCCCGACGGCCGCCAGGCCCGCATCCCGCTGTACGACCCAGTGATGGGGGCCATCACCGACCTCTTCGTTGGCGCCCCTGGCGCTGGGAAGTCCGTCACGCTGCTGACGGTTGTCGCAGCAGAACGCATCAACGGAATTGTGTCCATTGTCGCGGACGCCCAGGACGGCATGTCGCTTCCCGAAGTCGACGGGCGCGTTTACCACTTCGGCAAGGGCGTCGCAGCGACGGCGGCGACCACCGCCGCCTCGAACGACCTCGGGAAGTACCGGGAGAAGGTCAGCGCTGCCAACGGCTGGGGCTCCGCCGAGATCAACAACCCCTGGCCTCTCGTCAACATCACTCTGGACGAGCTGAACCGCATCCTGTCCGCCGACTCCACCGTCCCGCGCGCCTTCCGTAAGTGGGTCACCGGTCTCGTCGGAGACCAGCAGTCCACCGGCCGGAAGCTCCTTGAGGGCATCCGCTTCGCCGCCCAGTCCATCCACCTCGCCGACCTCGGCGACAAGGACCGCATCCGCGCCAACGCGAAGAACGGCACCGTCTGGCTCGGCCGCACCAACTCCTCCACCACCAAGCACATGGCCACGGACGGAGTCCTCCCGCCTGGCATCTATCCCGAGCCCATCCCGCGCTACTTCAACATCGGCGGCGGCAGCACCATCGACGCCGCGTTCCACGGCAAGGAAGCCAAGAACGGACCGATCACCGCGGGCATGGCCAACATCATCCAGGGCGGAAGCCTCTTTACTGCTCGGACTTGGTTCGCCCGCAAGGAGAACAAGACCTACCCCGGACTCATCGCCCTTATGGAGTCCGCACCCATCCCGCGCCTCACCCCCGAAGAAGACGCCGTCTTCCAGGCCTCCTACGCGAAGTGGCTCGACTACGCCGAGCAGCTCCTCGCCGGAGACGACGAACTCAGTAGCGACGAGACCGCGATGGCCCGTGAACTCAGCGGCGTTGACTCCGACGACGAGGACGACGACCAGCCGTCCGTCGGGACCATCAAGGACCGCATCCTCGACCTCCTCGCCGACGGCCAGCCCTGGGCCCTCAAGGACGTCCGTGCGCGGCTCTCCGACGTAGCGCCGACCAGCGTCAACAACGTCATGGTCGAGCTCCACCACGCCGGGAGCGTCACCCCGGTCCGCCGCGGCACCTACCAGATCACCAACTAACCCAGCCCCTGAAGGAGAACCCGCCCGTGACCCGCCTGCCCGACCCGCAGAAGCCCACCGCCCCCCAGGCCGGGCAGCCCACCGCAGACGACATCGCCAACGCGCTCCAGCGCTCCGTCGACGACACCATGCAGGAGGCCGCCAGGACCATCGCCCGCGAGCAGACCCCCGGCTTCCCGACCTTCTACAAGAACAACGACCCCGTGCCCACGATCGGCACCGCTCCGCCCCTGCCCCAGCCCGGACGCCCGCCCATGAGTCAGAAGGCTGTCGACCTCAACACCACCATCCTCTCCAGCAGTGTCCTCGTCGCCGTCCTCGGAGGAGCCGCCACCGCCTTCACCTGGGCCACAGGACACGCCAACCCCCACGTCATCGCCTGGATCTGCGGCTGCGCCGTAGCCGTCCCCGCCGCATTCGCCATCCCCGTCCTCGCCCTCAAAGGCCTCATGAAGAGTGCCAAGGAAGTCGTCCAGGCCGCGCCGCCCGAGATCCACCAGCACTACACCGGCTACGTCCACCAGGAACACAAGGCGATCACCAGCCACACCAAGGGGCTGATCGCCAGCACCCGCAACGACCAGTCCGACCCTCGCGCCTGACCCGCCTCCCGTCCCGCGAACCCTGGAGCCCGCCATGACGACCAGCCCGCCCACTCGACGCACCCGAGTCCGCAAGGCCCAGCCCCGCCGCTCCATACGACGCACCATCCGCGGGTACCGCCGCCGCTTACGCCGTATCTCCTGGGGCTGGGCGGCCGGCATAGCCATCGGCGGGTACATCGTCGCCAAGACGTACCCGTGGCAGAGCATCGCGGCCGTCGCCGTCGTGGCCGTCGCCGTCGTACTCCACGTCATCCGCCCCGCCCGCATGGCAGGCGTGTTCACCCGCATCGACCGCCTCTACGCCCGCCGCCGCGCCCTGCCCCAGCAGCGGTCGTTGGCCGCCTTCCAGCGGATGAGCCCCGCACAGTTCGAGCAGGCCATCGCCGGACTCGCTCTCGAAGACCCCAGCGTCGTCACCGCGGCCGTCGTCGGCGGCTCCAACGACCGCGGCATGGACGTCCGCGTCAAGCTCGCCAACGGCACGGACGTCCTCATCCAATGCAAGCGCTACAAGCCCGGCAACAACGTGAGCTCCGAAGAGGTCATGAAGGTCAACGGCACCTACCGGGAGATCCACCACTGCCAGCAGGCCGCCATCGTCACGACCAGCGGCTTCACCCGCGACGCGTGCGCCACGAGCGGGATGCTTCAGCAGCGGATCCGCCTCGTACCGGGCGACGCTCTGCTCGCCTGGGCCAACGGAGGTGCCCCGCCGTGGAACTGACCACTGAATAAAGGCAGCCCCCGGGCGATATCGCCCGGGGGCTGCTCCATGCCGCGCGATCCCTATCAGCCAGGAGACCCGTGAACCTGAACCTCTGCGCCGTCCTCGCCTGTACACGAGACCCTGGCGCCTTGAGCCCCTTCTGCTGTGCCGCCAGCACGCCCTGGACATCGCACTCGACGTCACCGACGTCCTCCATGCCAATGCCAGGACTGGAGGTCACCAGGGAGGCCGCGACGTCAACACCGCCGACATCGCCCTCGATGATGTGTGGAAGGCGAACTCTCACCCGCCGGTCGTCTACTTCCTCGGCAACGGTGACCGCGTCAAGATAGGCACCAGCACCAACGTCACCGTCCGCGTTGCGGCGCTCTCACTCCGGCCTCAGCGGAACCATCGTTATGACGAGGTCCGTATGCCCGACGAACATGAACTCCCTCTCCCCGATCGTGTACATGCAGGACAGCTACGGGGACACTCAGAAATTCCTGACCTGTGTGATCCCTTGAGACTGGCCTCCCGGCGGAGCAGACGTCCCTATAGCCGGCCGGAAGGCTTGTGCCCGAGGTTGTAGGGCAGTTCATAAAGTGAGCGGCGTTGCGCCATCCACCGATCGGCCTTGCGGTTCCCTGCCCCTCATGCGATCCAGGCCTTGCAGGCGGGCTAGGTGTTCCGTACGTCGGCGCGCTTGTCCAATTCGCGCATCGCCTCTGCGTGGGCGCTCATCCGGATGCTCAAACTGCCGCTGGTGAAGAGCGCCACACCAGCGACCGACACCGGCACGGACAGCCCGAGCACAGCCAGGGCTTCAGGCCAGTCGCGTTCGTTCTGACACCAATCACTGCTTTGCAGGCCGTTGTTGGCGGTGCCCCGTTCGGTCAGCAACCGTGACTCGCACTCTGCGGGGTACTGGTCGTCTGGCTCGCGATCGACCGAGTATGGCGTGAGCAGCAGCAGAGCACACCATGCCCACTGCAGCGCCGCCACAACCAACAGGCCTATGCCCCAGGCGCGTATCCGCCCAGCCCGGTCGCGGAAGTCGTGGTCGTAGTCACGTGATCGCATGGTGGGCGAATCTACGGTCGCCTCGGACATCCACCGACACGGGTCCCACCTCCGCCAGCGGCGACGAGGAGCCCGTACAGCCCGTGCCGGCCGTGCAGCCCGAGGAGTCCGAGCAGGTCGAGGCGGCCGTCGCGGCGGCGCCCGCAGGCGAGTTGCCCTTTTTGTGGCGCGGCCCGGACGAGGGCGCCGGGCAGGAGGAGGACGGTCCGGTGGACGTCGTCGCCGACTTCGCGGGCGTCCACCCGGCCATCCTGGCGCCAGGAAAACGCCGTTTCCCGGCAGCGAGTGAGGGTCCTTACCTCCTATTCGTCGAAGAATAGGAGGTAAGGACGGTGCGGCCAGGAGCGGGCCCGGCGGAGAAGGCCCGGCAAGATGCGGCCCGTGCGGCAGCGGTGGAGCGGGCGGAGCGTGAGCGGGAGGCCGCGGCTGCCGCCGATGTGATCCGGCAGGCGCTGGCGTGTGAGGACTGCGGGCACCAGCAGGCAGGTGGGCTGTGCGAAGCGTGCGGCTACCGGCGCCGGACCGAGGCCCTGACCGTGGAGGCCGGGCTGGTCGCCGCGACTTGGGCGGCCGTGCTGGACGACCCGGCTGACGTCGCCGCTGTCACCGCCGATGTCAGGGCGTCGCTGACCGCCGACATCGAGCGCACCCGCCGGGAGTTCCTGGACTCGGTGGAGCCGGGCGAGCTGGACGCGGACCCGGTCGCGGCGGCGGCCGTGCTCGCCTTCGGCGCCCTTCAGACCGTGGAAGCGGCGCTGCCGGAGTCCGTCTTCCGCCACCGCTACGAGAACGACACCTTCTGGTGCGGGACCCTGCTCGGCGGCTGCGGCGGCCAGCTGACCACGAAGCTCTACACCGACCGCGCCTGTTCCCTGTCAAGTTCTGCGTGTTGAGAGTGCCGCATCGGGAGGTACCGTCCACCCTCATTCGCGAGCCGCCAACACCTGGGGCATGACCCGGTCATGCAAGGAACTCGTCACGGGATGATCTTGGAGTGCCGAGCACCTCACCCGTCACCCGTACGGCTCAACCCACCCCGCATCAGACGAAACCCAACGTCACCACTAACGCCGCCGGGACCGTTGGACGACTGGGAATCATAGACGCGTCGCGCTGCTCGACGCGCCATCGGGCTCCTTAGTTCGCTTCGCCGCACGGAGTGGTCTTCCGTACCTGCGCCGTGGGCTTCAGAACGAGCAGCTCCCCGATAGGGATTGAACCGCCACGGGACTCGTCCTTCGGATCATCCTGCAACAGAAGGTCGGTACTGGTTCGGACCCAACCGGTTCCATTGCGATCAACGAAGCGAACTGCAACCGCTTCCTGGCCCTTGGAGGGCAGAGATGGCGCTTCTGCACCGTCTCGGAGCATCGTCAGGGAATCGGACGTAATGGCGAGCTCCGAGCACGGAGGAAGATTACCGATAAGGACGCCGTGCGTGTTGCCTTTCCCCTCCTTCTGGGTTTCGAAGACGAGGGACACACTCGAAATGGGGTCGGGAGACCTGTTTATGATGTGCATTTCCCCATCAGTCAAAACGTTGCTCCAGAAAGAAACCCTGGCAGCTTGATCGCGGGCCTCCTTCCGCGCACTCTCACGGGACTCGTTGAGCGTGTCGGATGCCACTTCCGCATCGTAGTAAGTTGCAACAGCGGTAAGAAGCAGGCCGATTGCGCCGACGAAGATGCCTGCGATCGTTCCCCACCTACCCCAGTCGACGCGTTGCCGCCATCCGGCTGCGGGTAGGCCCCCCTCCGCCTCGGCCACGTCACGCTGGACGCGCTCACGCTGACGCACTCGATCGGGACTGGGGTGTCGCCTCGCCAAGCGCAACTTCACGCGCCGGTGTTCACCATCAGTCATGCACCCTCCCTCGCCTCACTACACCAGAGGACGCCGCGTGGGAGCCATTGGCTCCATGAACTCGCATATTCGGGCTCTTGTGCGCGAGGCGTGATGGCCCCACGAGCGGAGTCTCGTAAATGCTCCTTTCCCGGAGCAAGATCAAAACGAGGCGAACGGAGATCGCGAAGTCTCAGTGGCTGTGGTCCGGGTGCGGCTGGGCCGGCAGCGCCCGGACCGGGGAGTCGGGCTGGGACAGCGCGTGGAGCAGTTGACGGTTGTGCGTGGTCAGTTGGTGGACTGCCCGGACGAGGTACTCAACGTCGGTCCGCAGCTGAGTCAGTTCGGTGGCGTCCTTGGCGCGGAGCTCCTTCAGCTTGACGATCTGTTGGCGCAGGCGGATCTCGGAGTCCGGTGTCTGTCCGCGTGCCCTGACCTGCACGTAGAAGTCGTTCTTGAGGTCCGGGTGGCGTTGGGTGAGCGCGTTGCGCGGTACGTCGGCTTCCTGGGCCAGGGCGACGATCGTCAGCGCGCCGTTGGAGTGCTGTGCGGTTCCCTGCAGGATGCGGTCCATGGCCGCGCGGATACGGTCGCGTTCGTCGGGTGCGGGGCTCATGCGGTCCCGTCCTGGAGAGTGCTGCGGGTGCGTTGATGGGCGTCGGCGAGGTCGCGCAGTCGGGTGGCGTTGTCGCGCAGGCGCTCGCCCAGCGGTCCGGGGACGTGGCCTGCCTGCTGGTCAAGGGTGGTGGCGCGGAGGCGGAGGCCGGTGGCGTGCTGATCGGTTCGGGCGATGTTCGCGCAGGCGGGGACGCACTGGTCGAGGCTGGGCGTGTCCTTGAGTGCGCGGTGGCACAGGGCCTTGTCGCGCTTGTAGACGCACATCAGCAGGGTGTGGGGATTGTCGTAGACGGCCAGGTGGGGGTTGGCGAGGATCTGTCGGGCCTGCCGGGCGGTGATGACGGTGCCGGTGTACTGGGGCGCGGTGGCGGCGGCCTTGATCGCTCGGCGGGCGGCGGGCCCGGAGATGCCGAGGCCGTCCTCGAGAGCCGCGTTCAGGTCGGCGACGGTGTCGATGGTGGCACGGGCCGTCTCGACGTCGAGGAGGTCGTGGATGCCGTCCCGGCTGCGCGCGGCATATCCGGCCGCTACGGAAGTCCGCAGATGACCGTACTGAATCGCGAGTGCGACCAGGCCCCCGGGGCGGCGGGCGATGTGCCAGGCCAGGCTCCTGCGGAATCGTGCGGTTCCGATTCTCCCGCGCGGATCCGGCGGGATGAATTCGTTGACCAGGCCGCGGGCGGCTGCCTCGTGGTTGGCCCAGGTGATGAAGTCCTCCACCCGGGTGCCCAGCGTGTGCACGGTGAGGGAGCCGGTGCCGGCCCGGGTTCCGCGCAGGTCGTGAGCGTGGTGGTCGAACAGCAGCTGCCCTTGGGGAACCATGCGTTCCAGGACACGGATGGCGTTGACGACGGGGGCGATGGCTACCCAGGGGGCATCGCGGGCTTCGCCCTCGGAGCGATGGTTGCCGTCTTCGTCGCGGGCGGTCTTGTACACGGTGCTGGTGATCAAGTGTCGCCCTGTACGTCCCGCGCTGTCCGGCTCTGGGTCGGGGCAGCAGCCGCTGCGCAGTCCGGCCGCCTCGCCGGGACGCATCCCGGTCAGGTAGGCGATGACGATGAAGCACGCCGTGCCCAACTGACGCATGAGAAATCCTGCTTCGGTGTAGTCGACAGCCTCTCTCCAGAGGATGCCGCATCCGCGCTGGCGAGCGCGGCCAGGACCATGCGCAGACCAAGCACGTCCCAGCGTCCGAGTAGAGCCTCGGCCGTCTCTTGAGTGACGAAAGTGTCGCGACCATCCAGCAACAGCCGGTGCAGGACCTCGGCTACTTCGGGAACCTCCGCGACGGCTGCCAAACGCCGGCCTGAGGCCGCTCTGACAGACCACGATGCAGAAGTAGACCCCTGAAGGAATGGGGTCAGCTCGTCATCAAACTCGCAACGGGTCATAGTTCTCACTCTGGCATACACCCCTTCGCCGCACTTTCGGCCATCACGCAATCGCGGTCAGAGCCCTGAAAATTCCTCAGTGGCGCTCGTCTTCTCCGCTTGGTTGCACAGTCAACCGTGCAGATTCATGGGGTGCACGAGCGATGTTGGTGAGAATCCCTGCGGCGTGCTCGTAGCGGCGGATCTCGGCGATGGTGCCGCAGGACTGCTCCCCTGGCAGGGCGCGGAGCCGTTCGTTCGTCGCGACGAGGCGGTAAATGATGGCGCGGGCGACGTACTGGGCGAAGTCGGGTCCGTTTGCGGCAGCGGCCTCGCGGAGCAGCTCGGGGTCGGCGCGATGCCAGATCAAGGCGTCGCCCACGACGACTGCCTCGCCGAAGGCCGGCGGGCGCCAGTAGGGTGAGAAGTCGATGACGGCCGGGGCCAATCCTGGGGCGAACAAGACGTTGCCTGTCAGGTCGCCGTGGATGAGCTGGGACCCGTCCTGCGGCTGCGGGCCAAGTAGAGCGGTCAACTCGTCGAAAGGTTCTCGCAAAGCAGGAAGTAGGCCGACCTCCTTCTCTTGCCAGGCTGCCTGGTCACCGGTCGCCCACCAGTTGCGGCGTCGGTCGAGGAGCTCGGGGCGGGGTACGTCGGCCAGTGCCCGGTGAAAGGCGCGTCCTGCAGCGATGATCTCAAGCCAGCGGGGTGCAGCAGCGTGATCAGGTTCGGTGCCGGAGACGTAGTGAGAGGCAGTCCAGCCGTCGTAGCTCCAGGCACCGGTCGTGGCAGGCAGGGGGCGAGCGACGCGGAAGCCGTCTTCCCGGACTGAGGCCATGATGTCGGCCAGCCACTCGGCAAACTCGGTGTCGGGGCCAGTGGGCTTGAGCACCACGTCTCCCACGCGGACACTGCGGCCCTCCCCGCCCGGCAGGCTGATAGGGCTTCCGGCGAGCTGGAAGGCGTCGAGTACGTCTCGTTCCGGGATGGTCATGGGTGCTCTTGGAGGTCGGAGGTACAGGCCGACGTCACGGTAGCGAGCGCGGTATCCGTGCGACGAACGATTTACGGCTCGTTGCGGCTGCGGTCACGGCGAGGTAGCAACCGATCTGGCGGTCGCGGCGAGAGTGGGGATCCAGGTGAGCAGGTCTGACGAGCCAACAAGGAAATTCAACGAGCCCCAACAGGGCCGGGAAGCCATCGCGTCGGCGACGGTGGTCGGCAGGCGCAGCCCGTCGGATTCGACCAGCTGGGCAAGGACGCGTTCGGCATCGCCGGCGAGCCAGCCGGTCAGGTCCTGGCCGGTGATGTTCCCGGTGCCGGCGCGGGCGGCCCGCAGCGTGAACATGAGCACCGCCGGACGCACCCCCGGCTCGGGGATGGGCGTGGGCGGCGGCGAGGTGTCCGGCGTCGGCCTGGCCCGGGTCGAGGGTCAGTTTCCGGCGAGCAGGTGTTCCTGCCTGGCCTGGACGAGGCCGCGCCACGCGGAGCGGACGTTGTCTTTGCTCGTGGTCCAGCGGATGGGCGACGGCCCCGGCAGGGGCAGGGCGGCCATGAAGTGAGCGATGTCGGTGAAGTAGGCGAAATCGCCGGTCGTGGTCAGCGCGCGCAGCCGGTCGATGGTGGCGGCCAGGTCCTGGTCCTCACTACGGACGGCGTGGTGGAAGGCGAGGGCGAGCTCCACGAACCGGTGGAGGAAGGGAAGTCCCGCAGCCTCAATCTCGGCGTTCAGGTTCTGGGCACGGCCGGTGACGCCGCTGGTTCCGGCGTCCTTGATCAGGGCGACGACCTGGGCAAGGAGGCTGTTGGAGCGCTGGGCGAGGCCGTCGAGGAGCTGGTGGGCGAGTGCGAGCTCGTCGTCGGCTCGGTCGGGGTCGGCGAAGGAGACGGCGAGGGCGAGGCGGACCTGCATCATGGCCCGCTCTCCTGCGGCACCGTGCTGCTCGGCTTCCGCGCGACCGGCTTCGAAGGCGGCGACGGCCAGGCCGATATCAGCTTGGGACCAGCGGATGTCGCCGAGGACGCGATGGTGGCGACCTTTCCAGCCCAGGGTGGGAACAGCAGCCAGGGCGGTGGGGAAGTCGCCGGCGAGGCGGGCCAGGTTGGCCAGTCCCCGGCGGGCCTTGAGGGCGAGGCGGCCGTCGGCGTCGGCGACCTGCTGCATCCCGGTACGGGCGGCGTCGTTCTGGCTGAGGTCCTTGTGGGCCTTGGCTCGGTAGTACAGGGCCATCTCGGTCAGCTCGGCGGGCAGCAGGCTGGTGTTCAGGACAGCGGTGAGGCGGTCGACGGTGAGCTGGCGGTGCTCGCGCTGGCGTCGGGTGATCACGGTGAGGAGCTCGGCGACGGCATCGGCGGGAGTGTCCGGTGCCGGGTCCGCGGGGGTGGGCAGGGCCAGGGGTTCCCAGACGGAGTCGTCGGTGTAGACGAAGGCGGCCTCGATGAGCCAGCCAAGGCCGGTCAGAGCGTGGTCGCGGGCCAGGCGCAGGCCCTGGCGCAGGCACGCCACCAGGAGCATCCGACTGGGGGCGTGGGCGGCGGCCTTCGTCCATTGGTCGCCAAGGGCGGCCAGGGCGCGGGTGGCGGCCTGGTGCCAGTCGGCGTTCGTCCAGCGGTCGTCGCTGTGGTCGTCGTCGCGTACGGCGCTGCGGATCGCGCGGTGCAGGTGGTAGGGCCACAGGGCGTAGGGGTTCTCGCTGATCAGGGGCCGTTCGGCTAGGCGCCGGGCGGGGGCCTGGTGGGTGAGGCCGGCTGTTTGGGTGGCGAGGTCGAGGTCGAAGGCGTCCAGCAGGGCGACGGAGCGCAGCAGGTGCCGTTCCTCGGGGGTGAGGTCGGAGAGGGTGCGGGCGAGGAGGGCGGGGAAGGTGCAGTCGAAGTCGGTGGGGGTGGGGGTGCGGCCGGTGCGGCGGATCTCCAGGAACCGGCTGACCGCGAGGTCCAGGTGCAGGGGCAGGCCGTGGGAGCGAGCGGTGATCGCTGCGCGGATGTCGGCGCCGATGAAGGGCTGGCCGTCCTGGATCAGGCGTCGGGCGAGGTGGGCTTCGCAGTCCTCAGGGGAGAGATCACCGATCAGGTGCTGCCGTCCGGACGGCCTGGCCGGCCTTGGCTGCGGCACCGCCGGGGAGGCGGCCAGGCCGGGCCAGGCGGCGGGGCCGGTCCAGTCGAGCTGGCCGTGCAGCGCGGGGTCGGCCCACGGCAGCCGGCTGCGGCCGCCGATGACGAAGAACGCGTTGGGCATGAGCCAGACCAGGCGTTGCAGGAGCCGCTCGAAGTCGCGGTGGCGGTCGCTGGTGTCCTCGAAGGTGTCCAGCAGCACCACCGGGGTGAGCCGCTTCTTTGCGGGCAGCTGGTTCAAGTCCCAGGCCAGCAGGTGCGGGTAGTAGGACAGCGCCTCCAGATCGGGCGTAACTTCCAGCAGGGCTGCGGTCCGCGTGGCTCCGGCCAGAGCGTGGGCCCGCGCCTGTCGTTCCCGCAGGGCCGACACCAGCGCGGAGGTGAGCTGTTGGGCTGCGGAGCCGACGAGGCCGGGCAGCTGGAGGGCGGAGGCGACCTCGCCGGCGCCAGCCTGCAGTTGCTGCGGGAGTATCTCGGCGAAGCGGCCCGTCAACCCGGTCCGCCGGATGTATTCGTCCAGCGGTTCCCCGGGGTGGACGTGCTCCCAGTAGTGGCGCAGTGCCACGTCGAAGGAGGGCAGGGTGCGGCCGAGAGCTCCGGCGAGGGCGAGGCGGATCGTCAGGATGACCCGCTCGAAGTCGGAGCCGGTCGATGCGGAGCGGGCCAGGTCGATGCGGATGGGCAGGAGCTGCTGTGTCCAGGTGGGTGCGCCCCACTGGTCGGGGCGGTGCTCGGCGGCGGTCAGCGCTGCTTCGATCTTGCGGAGCAGCGTGGACTTGCCGACGCCGCCCACTCCGTGAAAGACGATCACATTGCTGCGGGGCGCTTCGAGGTCTTCCACGTCGAACCCGCGGCCGGTGGTGTGCCGCAGGTGCTCTTCCAGCGCGGAGGCGACCAGAGCCCACTGGTGCTGCCGGTCGGTGAACGCCTCCGCGGCGTCGAACGCCGGGTTGTTGGAGCTGAACAGCGCACGCAGGTCGGCCATGGTCCCCCCACAGATGATCGTCTGAGCCCCAATCTATGCCGCACGGTGCCCGGCGGCGGGCGCTCTGTTGGGCGCGGCCGGTGGATGCCGATAGTGGACGGAATACCGGCCACGGCCGACAATGATCCTTTTGTCGTCTTCCCGTGAAGAGGTTGGTTCCCGTGCACGATCCGGTACCCCCGTCCAACATCCCCGAGCCGGCCGACGAGGTCGCCTACCAGGACGCCGCCGACGCCGTGGCGCAGGTAATCGCCTGGTACAGCCAGCAGCTGCTGGCTGAGCGCCGCTCACCCACCCCCGACCCCGAGCGGCTCAACCGGCTGATCACTGATCAGGCGGAGTGCGTACGGGACCGGGCGCGGCTCGAGGACGCCGAGCCTGCAGAGGTCGCCCGTGTCATGGCACGTTACGCGGCCCGGCTCAAGGAGCTGGAGGCCACCGGCCCGTAGCAGTCGGGGTCTTCGCGGGCCAGGGGGAGCGAGGCCACGACGGTGGACCCGGGAAGCCTGCGCGGCTGGAGGTGGGCGGGCATCAGCGCCCGTGCCAGGCGGGCGATCTGCTCCACGTCGTGGCGGTAGTGCGGCAGCTCGGCCCGCAGGCGCCGCTGGATGGCCCAGAACCGGTCCGCTTCCCGGTTTGTGTAGGGGCGGTTCTGCTCGGCGAGCAGGGCAGCCGCCGCGCCCGTAGGCCGTGACCAGGCGCCTTGAGGGGTGCGGTCGTTGCGGTAGAGGACGGTGCCGTCGCGCCCCCACACCATGACCGAGTCGGCCACCGGCACCTGCTCGGCCGCGGCGACCGCGTCGGCGAGCACCGCGAAGTGGTGGTCGTGTCCGGAGGCGGTGGTGAACCGACCATGACCGCCTAGCCGGTTCACGCCGGCGCAGCGCACCGCGGTGCCCTGACGGGAGTCCGCCGCCCGCACGGCCAGGACCACCAGTTCCACGCGGTAGCCCGCCCGCTGGTAGGCCATCGCGCCCTCCACGAAGGCGGCCGCGCTGCCTGGGGCGATCTCGATGGTCACGTCCCCGCGCCGCTTGCGCACGCACGCCTCGGCCATGGCCTGCCAGGCCCGGTAGTCCGCCCGGATCCGTTCGCCGGCCGTACGCGGCTCCTCGCGCAGCAGGTTGTAGTAGTCGGGGTGGTACGGCTTGAAGTCGTCGCCGCTGATCCGGGTAGGCCGCCCGCGCAGCGCCCGGCGCAGCACCCGGGCCTGGCTGGTCTTGCCGGAGCCGGGCTGGCCCATCACGTACACCGCGACCGGGCGCTCCTGCGGCGTGATGTTATCCAGGAGCACCGGGGCGATGAGCACGTCGTAGATCCAGCGGTGTTCCTCGGCGGAGAGCCGGTGGTAGTCGACGCCGGGCGCCTGCCGCCGGGCCTGCGCGGTACGCCGCAGCGGCTCGGACAGGGCGGCGGCGCGCTCGCCGTCGCGCCGTACGGCCAGCGCCCAGTCCTGGGACAGCCGCGGATCGTGCGCCCGCCGGTCGGCGTCGGCGAGCTGGCGGCGGAAGGCGCCCGTCTCCGCCGCGCCCCACGGGCGTAACCGCTCGGTCAGCAGTGCCTCGCGCGCGCCGACCTGCTGACGCCAGTGGCCTTCGGGAGTGAGCTCGTTGGCGTACAGGACTTCGCCGGCGCGACGGACGACGAGGATCCGGTCGGCCAGGCGCCCGGCCTCGATGTCCGAGAGGACAGCGGGCAGTGCGGCCGCGCAGGTGTCGTGGTTGTCCCATCCCACGTACCGAGCCCGGCCCTCCTCGGCCAGGCGTAGATACCGGTCCAGGACACCCAGTTGCGAGACGGCCTCGGGCACGGCCAGGGCCACGATCTCGATCCGGTAGCCGGCAGCGCGGTACGCGGCCACCGAAGACAGCCACCCGGCCGGGTCAGCAAGGGCTTCCTCCGCCACTACGTCGTACCGGGCCGCCCGGGCCCGGGCTTCGACCTCGGCCTGCCAGCGGTAGGTCTCCGACCGCACCCGCACCCCGGCCGTCCGCACGTCCTCCGCCAGGAAATCGGCGTAGTCGGGGTGAACGGCCTTGTACGCGTCCCGATCCACCCGCACCGCACCGCCGCGCTGTTCAAGGGCGGCCTGCACCAGGTCCATCACGAGCGTCTTACCGCTGCCGGCCTGCCCCGCCACGAACACCACCACCGGACGCGCCTGCGTGACCGCGCCCGCCGTCAGCTTCGGCAAGATCACCTCGGCGAGCAGCTCGCCGTACTTCTCCACCAACGTCTCCCGGCTGGGTGCGAGCGCTTCTGTCCGATCCGGTGTGCTGTGCCGGCCCGCGCGCGACGCCGCCGCGGGCCGCAACGGCCAGAGACCCTCTACTCGGCGTCCAGCTTCTGGCGCAGCTGGTCCAGGGTGATTCCGTCCTCCGTGTGCCACAGGGTCCAGCCGTTGATGACGTTCCCCGTGACGGCTTCCGCTGCCTTTGACGGGGAGGGGAACGGGGAGGAGTGCCCGTCGACGATGAGCTGGCCCTCGGCGGTCACGACAGCGCGGCCCGACCGGTTGGCGCGGCGCTGAGTGAAGGTGAGAACGCTGCCGGCCTTGAGCCTTCCCGCCTGCATCAGTGCGGCGAGCGGCCCGTGGGGGATGACCGGCGGGGCCGTAGTGGTGGCGGATCCGCCACCGAGAGACAGGGTGACGTGGATGGTGTCGTCGCCACTCGCGCTCGTGAGCTGGGCGATGACGGCGGGGTCGAAGTGGATGCTGAGCGTGGCCATGCGGTCTCCTGCCATCAGTGGCCCGGAGGCCCTATCGCTTACTTCTTCTTCCATTTTAAGTAGCACAAGCAGCTCGCGTCAACTCTACTTGTCAGTGGCTAAGCAGAACTTAGAAGTCAGGCGCACCCTGAAATCGCCCATGCGTAATACGCGGCGTAACAGAGAGCTGCGGCACCCCCACACTCAAGCCCTGAGCTGTGGAAAGTCGTTGCGCCGCTTACCCGCCCGCGTGCCGCACTCTCACTAACTGCGCGATTTGCGAGCGATCCAATGCACGAATCGATGCGCGATCCGGTATGGTGTCTATTGGAGGTGACCTCTGTGTCCACTGAGAACGAGCTGTTCAGTGCCGTCGATGCACTGCTGGAGCGAGTCGCGCAGGATGATCTGCCGGTCCCTGCGGAGCGCAAGCGTCTGCGTGAGGCGGCCGGCCTGAGTCAGGCGCAGATCGCCACGGCGCTGGACGCCCGACGTGAGGCCGTGGGGAACTGGGAGACCGGCAAGACGGAGCCGCGGCCGCCGAAGCGTGCCGCGTACGCCCGGCTGCTGGAGGGCCTCGCCCAGCGGTTCCCCGCCCCGGCCGCCGACGAGCCCGCCGCCGCCCCGGCCCCGGTGGTCCCGGAATCGTTCACCGGTCCGGCCTCGGAGCCGACCTCCGCGCCCGTTGCCGTCCCGCCGTCCCGCCCGGCGGCGAGCAGCACCACCAAGCCGGCGGCCGCGTCGTCGCGGCGCCCGGGTGCGAAGAAGGCGGTGGCGAAGAAGACCAGGGCGGCCGCCGCCGTCGACCCGCGCTTCGAGAACGGTCCGCTCGCGGTCATCGACTGCGAGGACGGGCAGGTCTCGGCGTACTGCGTCGGTGGCCTGGTCCTGGACGTGCCCGCCAAGTCGATCCCGGCCCTGGTCGACTGGACGCTGACGGAGGCGAAGCTCGGGCAGGCCCGGCTGCACCGCAACGGCCGCGACGCCGACCCGATCCTCGTCCTCACCGCGGCCGCGCTGGAGCGCTACGGCCTGCCCGCAGCCCTGTCGGAGGAGGAGCGGCGGGCGAGCCGGCTTCCGGACAGCCACAAGGTGGTCAAGCAGATCACCAAGGCCGGACTCCAGCTCACCCAGCGCGGCTTCGGGCCGTGGGCCCGGGTCTTCCGCGAGCCGGAGGGCTCCCGGCGTCGCTGTGTCCAGCTGTGCATCCTGCCCTGGAACGCGCTGGACGCCCGGGAGTGGGACAAGAAGGACGACCCGCAGCTGCCGACGATGCACCCGGCCGACCTCGCCCGCTACCTCGGCCTGTACGCGGAGCGGGTGATGACGCCGCGCGGCACCACCGCGACGACCGGTCTGGAGCTGATGGTCGCGCTGCGCCCGCCGACCCGAGCGGAGAAAGACCAGACGACCGGCGAGTTCAAGCGAGCCTTCAACGACGACGCGCTCACCGCGCTGTATCCCGTGGTGGAGTGCGAGGTTCCCGACGAACACCCCATCCTTGAGGGGAAGTTCGCCCGGCACCACCTGCGCACCCCGGCAGAGATGCTGATGGAGGAGCCCTACGACTGGTGCCGGCCGCTGACCGATGAGGAGTGCATGAACCAGTTCCTGGTCACGGTCGACATCAACATGTCGTTCGCCGCGGCCGCGAACGGGCTCACGGTCGGGCTGAACGGACCGACCCACCTGACCGCCAACCCGAAGTTCGACTCGTCGCTGCCCGGCTCGTGGCTGGTCGACCTGAGCCACGTGGACCTGTCCCGCGTGGAGATTAACGGCCGCACCGTCGACGGCGACCGGCTGCCCTCGCCGTTCACGCCGAAGGGCGACCGGCCCGAGGGGCCGGCCTGGTACGCCACGCCCACCGTCGCCTACGCGGTGGAGCTCGGCTTCGAGGTCACGCCGACCGAGGCGTACGTCCGCACCCAGACCGGCCGCTACCTGGACGGCTGGTACAAGCGGCTGCGCGACGCCTACATCGCGACCATGGCCGACCTCGGCGTCACCACCAGCATGGGCGGCCAGGAGTTCCTGGAAGCGATGGCCCACTCCAAGCAGACCGACCCGACGATGGCGCTGCTGGCGACCGCGATCAAGGCGACAGCGAAGGGCGGCATCGGCAAGCTGCGCCAGCGCAGCCGGGGCCAGGTGCCGTACTACGAGGAGTACCCGGCGCTCAAGCGCGAGACGTGGCGCCCCGACATCCGGGCCGCCGTGCTGGCGAACCAGCGGATCGGCCTGCACCGCAAGCTGATGAAGACGGCGGCCGCCGACCTGTACCCGGTCGCGATCGGCACCGACGCCATCGTCTACCCCTCGCCCGGCCCGTCCCCGCTGGACGTCCTGCCGCACACGCCCGAGGGCAAGCCGGTGCCGGGCACGTTCCGGCTCGGCATCTCGCCGGGGATGGTCAAGCACCAGGGCACCCAGACCGTCCTGTGGGCGGAAGAGCAGTTCGAGGAGCGCGGTGTCGTGTTCAACATCGCCAACCTCATCAAGACCGACCAGAGCGCCGGAGAAGGGGAGTAACCGATGGTCGACTCGCTCGGGGAGAGCCTGGACCGCGCGCTGGAGGGGGCGTTCACCCGCCGTATCCCGCAGAGCGCCCAGGCGCAGATGAAGTACCTGGTCAAGCAGCTCAAGGGCACCAAGGCCGCCGCCCAGGCGCTCGGGATCTCTCAGCGCACGGTGGAGCGGTATGTCGTGGGCAAGCTGAAGCGGCCCCGCCAGGAGCTGCGGGGCCGTCTGGAGCGTGAGGTCAAGAAGCGGTGGCAGCCGCAGATCCGTGCGAAGGCCCGGAAGAAGGCGGCGTCCACGGACGGCCTGGTCGTCTCCACCCGCGCCCGCTTCGGGTTCACCGCCGCCGCGGGCACGACCGACGACGCCCGGATCCGCGACATCACGCAGGCCCTGCCGCCCGAGTACGCCGACCGCCTGTTCACCGCCCACGAGCAGGGCGCAGGCGAGCAGCAGCTCCAGCAGATTACGGCCGACGGCCTCGCGCAGATGTACTTCCGCGCGAACAACTCCCGGGCACACGGCCTCGGCGTGGAATTCACCGACGTAGAACGGCTCGACATCGAGCTTTGATCGCCCGCCCGTGACAAGGGGCCCCGAACCGCGCGCCGGTTCGGGGCCCCTTGCGTGTCTCCGGGTCAGCCGGCGGCGGCCTATCGGCCGGCGGAGCACGACGGTGCCGGAGCCGCCGCTGGTGACGGCTCCGGCACAGCGGGTCCACGTTGCCGCGTGGAGCACCGCGAGGTTCGTGATCTGTGACGGTGTGGGTGTGCAGTCCATAGCGCCGAGACGAGTACGCCCACCGTAAAGGGGGCCGTACGAACCTGCGGCGACCATCGCAGGCGAGGCGTACGCCCAGCAAGCAAGAGAGGGCCGCTTCTGCAACAACTCCGCCTACCGTAGCCCGCCGATAACACCGGGCCCGCAGGTCAGAGAGCCTTATGCACCAGGTGCACACGGTCAGGGTGGGCGGCCGCGCGGGTCGCCTGTGCAACAACGCCCGGGTGAACCCCCGATGTAGTGCCAGGATTCTGCTCCAACGGGCGATTGCCGTCGTCCAGTTGACCGTGCAGTCCATAGCGACGTTGAGGCTCCGCGCCCCAACACCGAGAAATTCAGGAGTAGTTAAGACCTACCCGCATGAGCAGTATCCGTGCACCGCGAGCGGGTCTCGCAGGCGCCCTACCCTCGGGCAGACCGTCATCATCATCGTGGTCACGGCGCTGGGCGCCGCTCTGGGGTGGGCCGGGATGCCTGCCCTGACCATCGTCGAGGTCCTGACTGGCGCCGGACTTGTCGGCGCTCACCTGGCCCGTCGCGCGCCCCTGGCGCCCGCGTCTCTGTAGGTGTGGCATGGGACGCCCCCAGCAACCCATCAGCACCCCGAACGCCAAGCTCAGGATGCTCGCGCAGTGGCTGCGAGATCAGCGCCTGGCAGCCGATCTCACCCACGAGGACATCGCGAGCAGTCCCTGTTCGTCGTTCTCCGCATCGACGTTCGCTCGAGCCACCAGCGGCGAGCGGATCCCCCGCCTGCCGGTGGTGGAGGCCTACGCGCGGGCCTGCGGCGCTTCCCCGGCCCACGCCCGCCGGATGTGGCGTGACGCGCGGTACGCCGAACAGCGTGAGCGCACAGGCCGCATCGACATCCCGCGTCCCGACCGTGTCCACGACCGGGACGATCTCACCGCCGCCCTCCTCAGCCTCTACTACCGGGCTGGCGCCATGCCGCTCGCAGAGATGGAGCGGCGAGCGGGGCAGCTCGGCGAACTCCCCCACTCCACAGTCCGCCGCATGCTCATGGGCCGCGGTGTACTGACCCTCGCCCAGCTCAACGCCTTCCTCCGTGTCTGCGACGTGCCCAAGGAGGAGCGCGACGCCTGGAGCCAAACCTGGAACCGTGTATGGCGCGACCGACGGGCTGGGCGTGAACTCGCAGCTATCTACGACTCTCCGAGTTGGGAAGTCACTCCTCGCGACGTTCACGCGACTACGCAGCTCGCCCTGGCCGCCCTCGAGCAACTCGAGGCCATGATCCCCACCTACACGGCTCCGCTCGTTCCGGCAGGGCAGCGCCCCGTTCCTTTCGCACGCCGAGACCTCGAAGACGCAGCACTGTTCGGAGCCAACTCGGTCGTTGTCGCGCAGCAGAAGCTGGCCGCAAGGTCCCGCGGGGCACTTCCGCGCCGCAGTCCGGGAGCAACCCGAGCAGCCGAACGCGCGGCGGACTACAGCCACGTCTTCACCATCAAGACCCCGCGGCAGCGGCGTGGCCGACGACCAGGCCCGGCCACGGCCGTCCCCTACCCGATCGCACCAGGAGGTGCAGGACCGTGACGACGCCGACGCCCACCAAGGGGGCGATGTCGAAGGCAGAGAGAGCAGTAGGGGCTGGGTCTCACTGTGTTCGCCCCGGGCGGGCTCGCACCTGACCGGCCTCATACGGAAAGCAGGCGGGAGGGCTTGCGGGGCTAACTGCCCGCTCCTCCAAGGTCGGTGCGGCTCGCCGACCGGCGGGCTAACCGACTGACCCGGAGGCCTTCCGATGCCGTCCTCGCCCACCCCGCCGCCCACCGACCGGACGGCCCTCGCCGTCGCCGCGTTCGGCTCCGCTCTCGCCGTGGTGGTCACCGTGCAGGCGCCCACCCTCGTCCCCGCCCTCGGCGTCGGCCTGGCCGTGTGGGCTGCGGTGTACCTCTTCCTGCGGCTGTGACCCGGATATCCGCGGGCCTCGGCCGGGCTCCAGCTCGGCCGGCGCCCGCGGCGTCTTTCGTCAAGTCGCTGTCCCAGACAGCGGGCGGGCTCCATGCTCCTGACGTGGCAGTCTCACTCCGGCGCAAGCGCGAGGCCCCCCGGGGCCGGTACACACCGTAAGGACCGGAGCGGGCGCCGCCCCCGGGCGCGCTGCCCGTCCTCGTTTCCTGGCCCCGGTCGCGTGTGCGCGCGACCGGGGCCCGCTTCGTGATGCGGCGCTTCAGCCTTAGCCCAGTACGCGCCACGGCTCCAGGCCATCCTCGTCCGGGCCGGCCTCGGCCCACATCTCGCGGTTGAACTGCTCGTACGCCGCGCGCAGATACTCGGGCGACAGGTGGGCTTCGGCAGCAAGGATCTCGAACGTCTCGCCTTCGGCGAGGGCCCGCTCGACCACGTCGTACAGGCTGATCTGGGCACGCCGGTTGGCCTCGGCCATGTCAGCGACCCACAGCGCCGCTGTGCTCCCCGCCTCATACGCCACATGGGACCTCCTCACCCGCCCCGAACTCGGCGATGTCCGCATGCAGCCGAGCCGCCCGTACACCGAGCGGCGCCCCCTTCCGCCGGCAGTTGGGCGCTGATCAAGCTGTCGAGGTCGTCCACGCTCCGCTCGAGGGAACCGTTCTGCCGAATTCTGCGTGAGGTCCTGACGTGTTGTCGGCTGGTGGGTTGCGACCGAAGGGGTACCGGTGAGCGTTCGGGTGCGGGCGATGGTGAGCGTGGCGGTGTCGGCCTCCTTGGCTTTGGTCGCGTGCGGTCCGGAGAAACCGAAGGAGTACACGGGCGCGGAGCCTTCGGGGGCGTCCGCGGCCGCGGCGGCTCAGTTCGCGCCGCTGGTGCGGCTCCATAAGAAGGAGTCGCTGATGCCGATGGACGCGACGCGTTTCATCGAGCGGTCGGTGCTGCGCTTCGACCACGACGGCTTTTGCCGTGGCGAGGAGCCGGTGGCTGATCCGGTCGACCCACGGCGATTGGGCCTGCGTGCCACCGAGCCTTACCGACACCAGGATGTCGAGCTGGGGAAACCGTCGTCAACGCCGGTGAGCTGCCCCGGGCACGCGGAACGGAAGCGCGCCACGACCGATGTCGGCGCCGGCTTCTATCTCGACCCGCCCGAGGAGGTTCGCAAGGGGGAGGGCCCCGGCGCGCCCGCCTATTGGGAGTACCACAAGCACAAGAGCGACCCGGCGCGCACGGCGTACGTGTACTGGTTCTTCTACCCCTACAACAAGCTGACTGCGGGCAACAGGCACGAGGGCGACTGGGAGCGCGTCGCGGTCCAGTTGCGCAACGGCAAGCCGGAGGCTGTGACGTTCGCGAAGCACGGCGGCAATCCGTGCAGCGTGAAGTGGTCGGACCTGAACCCGAGCGACGGGCATCCCAGGGTGTACTCGGCGCTTGGCTCACACGGTTCCTACCCGACTCCTGGATACCACCAGGTGCCCCCCACGTTCGACCGGACGTCGGAGGACGGCGTCGAGTGGCGCACGTGGGACAACGTCCGCCCCGTCGACCGTGAGCCCTGGTGGGGGTACGCGGGGTGGTGGGGGGCGCAGGAACACGTGGACGGGTTCAACGGACCGATGGGCCCGTACCCCAAGCGTCAGCTGCCAGGCGTATTCACCGACCAACCGTGCGGGGGTGCTGACAAGCCGCCGGCGGATCCACCGGCGGATCCACCGGGGGAGCAGCCCGCGCCCAAGACGAAGGAGGGGGCGATCAAGCGTTACGAGCAGTTCCTCCACGCCGTGGGCCGGGAGGACATCGACACGGTCTGCGAGGTGGCCGGGCCCGCGGCGAAGCAGGCCGAAGACCAAGGGTTCGGTCCGTGCAAGAAGACGTTCGTCATCACGTTCCAGATGATCTCTCCGGCGCAGAAGAAGGCTCTGCAGACCGCGACCGTCGACCCGCAGCGCGTCGTCGAGCTGACGCCCGACAGGTTCGAGATGCCGACCGAGTCGATCAGGTCCTCCGTGACGTTCTCCGAGAGCGACCTCGGCGACTCCACCATGGAGTACATGAAGGACGAGTGGTACATCGTCGACTGACCGGCCTTATCCAGCGGGCAGTTGAGCGAGGATCGAGCTTTTGAGGTCCTCCAAGGCCCGCCGGAAGGCGTGGTCGAGGTCGACGCCGTAACGGTGGGCGAGGTTCAGGACGGACCACAGACAGCCGGCCAGCTCATGCTCCAGCGCGCCGCGCGCCCGCCGCCGGGGCGGGCGGGCGCCCTCCTCGGCCATGACGAGCTTCGCGAGGTCGCCCACGTCCCCGACGAAGCCGAGCAGGAACTCCGGGCCATGTGGGCCCGCGCCGCGCATCGTGTGACCGGCCTCATGCCGAAAGCCGGTCAGGGGCGACCATGCTCGGACAGCACGGCGACAACCCGGTGCAGCAAGACAGCGGAGGAGCAGGAGAATTGGCGGGTGCACAAACTGCCTCCGCTCCACCCACGTCAACTCGGCCGCGGTGTCGCCGCGCTCATCCCTCAGTCGGGCACCGAGGTGTCGGCCGCCGGGCAGGCCGCGGCCGCGCTCGCCGCGCTGCAGACTGTCCCGGTACAACTGGGCGTCTTGCAGGCAGCCGCGCTCCTCCTCGACGAACTCGGGTCCAGCGGAGCCGACGATGAGACACGTGCGACCGCAGAGGAGACAGCCCGACTGCTCCGTGCGGCCATGGGATTCCCCGTCGGCTGAACAGCTCCTCGGCGTCTTTCGTCAAGTCGCTGTCCCGGACAGCGGGCGGGCTCCATGCTCCTGACGTGGCACTCTCACTCCGGCGCAAGCGCGAGGCCCCCCCGGGGCCGGTACACACCGAACCTCTGGCCCGTCTGGTTCGTGGCACTCGTGGCGCTGATCGCCGCTGGCGCCCTCGGCTGGGTCATCTACCACTACGCCTACGACCACTTCGCTCAGGCAGCCGCCGACCAGAAGCCGCCCAAGCCGGTCAACATCAACGACGTCCTCAAGGCGACCGTGACGGCACTGACCCTGATCGGTGCCGTCCTCGCCGGTCTCTACGCCTACCGCAAACAGCGCCTCGCCGAGGGCGACGCACACCGCGCGGACGCAAGCCAGCTCGCCGAGCGGTACACCACCGCCGCCGAACAGCTCGGCCACGACCAAGCCGCGGTCCGCCTCGCCGGCGTCTACGCCCTCGCCCGCCTCGCCGACGACTGGGAAGAACAACGCCAGGTCTGCGTCGACGTCCTGTGCGCCTACCTCCGCATGCCCTACGAACCCGACTCCTCGTTGCCCGGCCACAAAGAAGGGGAACGCGAGGTCCGCCACACGATCATCCGAGTCATCCGCGACCACCTACAGGAGCCGGACACGGCTACCGCCTGGTGCTTGCATGACTTCAACTTCACCGGCGCGGTCTTCGACGGCGGCGACTTCACAACCAGCCACTTTCGAGGAACGGCCATCTTCCGGGACGCGACATTCAGCGGCGGCACCGTCAACTTCAACGGCACGACGTTCAGCGGTGGCACCGTCACCTTCGCCCACGCGACGTTCACCGGCGGCACCGTCACCTTCCACGGCACGACGTTCACCGGCCCCACCGTCACCTTCGCCCACGCGACATTCAGCGGTGGCACCGTCACCTTCGCCCACGCGGCGTTCACCGGCCCCACCGTCCGCTTGGGCGCGGATTACAGCAGCCCCACCGTCCGCTTCGATGCCGCGGCGTTCAGCGGTGGCACCGTCCGCTTCGACGTCGCGACGTTCAGCTACAGCACCGTCAGCTTTGGCCGCGCGACGTTCAGCTACAGCACCGTCAGCTTTGGCCACGCGACGTTCAACGGCAGCCCCGTCAGCTTCGACGCCGCGGCGTTCACCGGCGGCACCGTCCGCTTTCGCGGCGCGACGTTCAGCGGCAGCCCCGTTAGCTTCGGCGACGGCACCGCTCCCTTCCCCGCCGCCGTGTTCAGCGGTACCGCGTTTGACTGGGGCCCTCTGCCAGTACCGGCGGGTGCCTAGACAACCGTCGCACCACTCGGCTCCGCCTTCGTGGTGGTCGTCGCCGTCCAACAATCGATCGGTTGTTAGACAGCGGCGCCCTGACGTCGACACGCCTGGACGGAGTCGACTTCCGGTGTTCAACAGGGGTGTTCAGCTCACTTCGAACGAACGGCCTGGTGTTCCGTACCTACGGCCCTCCGCACCCCACGGTGCGTGCCGTGCGGAGTCCGGTCGCGTGAGGAGTTGGCTTGTCGTACCGGTGTGGCTTAATGCTTCCCGGCCGCACAACACGAGCGAGCCCATTGAGTCGGAAGGGTGGCCATCGCATGACACTGACCGCACCGGTAACGCTCAACCTGACCACACCTCGGACCGTCTCCAAGGCCATGGCGTTGCTGGGCATCCGATGGATGCCCACGCCAGTGCCGGGGTCGGCGCTGAAAGACGAGCACGGCCTGTACGCGTGGGTGGACGGCCGGGGCGCGTTCTGCCAGTGCGGGTGCGCACACGTAACACTCTCAGACAATCTGCTGGACCGACCCATCCTCTATAACGGCGTTGGTGAGAGCGCGAGCGGCGTCATCGGCAGGGTGAACAGGGAAACAGGTTTCATCGGAGAGGACTCTGATCACGGTCACGGCATGGCGATGTACCGTCGGCAGGGCGTGCCCGTGATCGGCAACGTGGAGCTGATGGCGGCCGATCTGAGCTGGGTCGACGGGCGGATAAGGCCTGACGGTGCCGAGATCGCGCGCACATGGCTGACCGACATCCGCGCCCAACCCGCAACGCTGTTCAAGGCCGCTGAGCGCCTGGCCATACGCATCTGCATACACGTGGGCGATGTGGGCGCGCCGGTGAACAGCACGCACGCGGGCGGGTGGGAGAGCAATCACGGAGCCGACTGGGCAGCGTATGCCGTGGCCGCAGAGATGCGGGCCAAGTCTCCGTCCCACCTGGGTGGCACGTTGCAGGCATCCCCGGGTACGACGGCGTAGCGGTCCACGCTGCTCGGTGGCGCGTGCGGCACCACCGAGCAGCAGCTGCAGCACATCGTGGCCGATGGCCTTGTCGAGATGCATATCCTCGCGAGCAACTGGGTCGGCACGGCCTACGTTCGCCAATCCGTTGTCACCGATCCGCCTTCAGTGTCAGGAAGTTGCGGGTCTTACAGCCGCGCTCAGGACGCGGTCCGGCTCATGATGGTGTCGAAGACTTTCTCGGTCTCGCCTTCCATCCCGATCTCGAGGCGTTGGTTGACGCCGCGGAGGGTTTCGTACGCGGCGCTGACTCCGGCGCGGTTGCCTGCCTGGTCCTCGATCAGCATCCAGTCCTGGTACAGGATTTCAGCGCTGTCGTCGATGTCGAGACCGCGCGTGACGGCGCGGCGGGCGGCTGTGAGGTCTGGGCGCGGTGCAGTGCGGTGCCAGGTCGCGAGTGTGTGGGCGACGTCGGTGATGCGGACGAGCATTTCCTGGATGCGGGCGGCGGCCCAGGCCAGGTCGGCGCCGCCGAATGGGCGGCCGCGCACGAGGTCGAGTGCCGCTTCCAGGTCCGTGATGCCGGCCCCGGCCTCCGGGCCCTTGGCGAGCCCGCGTTCGGCGAGCTGGGTGAACCGCGTCCAGTCGCAGCGCGCCTTGGGGGAGAGGCGGTAGGTGCCGGTACGGTCCCGGGGCAGGTAAAGGTTTCCGTCGGAGTCGGTGCCCAGGCGGTTGCGCAGTTCCGAGATGCGGGACTGGAGCGTTGCTTTGGACCAGGGCTTGCGTGGGTCCATGGCCTCGCGTGCGGTGTCGCTGCTGATCCCGGGCTTGAAGTACAGCAGGGCGGCGAGCAGGGCGAGTTTGAAGCCGTGCCCGGAGGCCTCGATGCCCGCAACGGTGACAGGGCCGAGGACCTGAATGTCGGGGGCGTGCAAGTCGACGGCCCCTGTTGCTTCGCTTTCGTCTTCCTCGGCTTGCGCGGGCGCCTGTTCGGCGCGTGCGGGTACAGGTTCCGGACCGGGCGTGGTGGCGGGTCCGTGGGCCAAGTCGTCTTCGCCGGCGTGCTGTGGGGTCGGCATGATGCGCAGGGATGTTGTAGCGGTCAGCGCGGCGAAGGGTGTGTCCGGGACGGCGCTGGGCGAGGCGGGCCAGTGGCCGGGCTGGTCGAGGGTGACGGCCGGGACCAGCTGCCAGGGGCCTTCGGCGGGACGGGCGGGTTCTTCGGCAATGTTCAACACGCCGACGAGGTCCTGGTATTCGCCGTCGGTCATCGACTGCACGAGTACGTCGGTGTCGAGCAGGTCGAGGCGCTGCGGTGTCGAGGATCCGACGGTCAGCCGTTCGGCATTGGGGAAGGCCTTCTGGGCGCTGCGGGCGGGGAGCACCAGGGCGAGGGGCAGGTTGCGGGCTGCGGCGAGGGCGTCCGCGAGGTGTTGGGCGTCTTCTGCGGCGGCGTCGGCGGCGCAGATCAGCAGCCACGGAAGAGGGGCGGTCTCGTCTTCGTCGGCGTTCTGGTGGTGTTCCAGGAGCAGTTCGCCGAGGTCTCTTTGCGCGGCGCGTAGGTGCGGTACGGCGCGCAGGCGGCCCTGGGGGAGCCGGGTGGCCAGTTCGGTGCCGAGGCCGACGGTGAGGATTTCGGCGCGGTCGCTCCATGTGCTGGTGGCGGCTTCCAGCGCGATGGCGCGGGCGGTGTCGCGTACGGCGTCGCTTTCGCCGTCCAGGAGCAGCACGCGGGCGGCGGGGAGGTTGAGGAGGAGGTGGTTGCCGTCGGGGTCGGTCCCGATGGTGGTCAGCCCCGGGTAGGGGGCGGGGATCGCGCGGGCCTGGTCGTGGTCCAGGAGCTCGTGGCTGCGGTCCAGGGTCCAGCAGCTGGGGCTGTGCTTGTGCTGCATGAAGGGCTGGACCGGGTCGGCTGCGGCCTGTGACTCGGCGTCCGTGTCGAGAAGCAGGTCGAGGGTGCGGTGCGTGATGCGGGCGCCGAGGATCGCCGGCAGGGCGCGGCCTTCCTGCTGGGCGTAGTGGTTCAGGGTGCGCAGCGCAGTGTCCAGCAGTTCCACACTGCCCGGTTCGGCGCTCGCCTCCAGGACCTGCTCGAGGGGGGCCGGCTGCTCGGCGATCGCGATGGTCTCCCCGGGGCGCCTACGGCGTCGCTGCAGCAGGCGCTTGATGCCCACGGAGGCGACCAGGGAGCCCGCCAGCAGCATGCCGATCCCGGCAACCTGCTGTACGCCGACGGGGGATTCGTCCGTCTCATCAGCGCCAGTGGTGGCGTCGTGCGGGGTGTTCGTCGGGGCTGTTGCGGGCGCGTCCGGCTTGGACGGCTGAGCGGATACGGACGGGGCAGCGGTCGGCTTCTTCGGCTCGGCCGTGTGTGACGCCGCGCCATGCTGTCCGCGGTCCTGTTCCCGGGGCTTGTCGTGCTCCGGAGTCTTGGCGGGTGCCGGGGGCGCCGTCTCCTGCGCTGACTCATGCGGCGCAGGCCGTGTTTCCTCTCCGCCCGTCCCGGTGCCTTTGCCTGCCTCCTGGCCGGCGCCGGCGCTGTCGTCCGGCCCGCTGGGCGGCGTGGTGTGCGGCTTCGCCTTTTCGGGCGGCGTGTGGGGCGCGGTGGGCTGGGGGATGTCGAGCTTCAGGCCGGCGCGGATGTCATCGGGGTCCGTCAGCGTGGTGCCGCCGGGCTGTTCGGCGCCCTTGTTCGCGTCGAAAATCTCGCGGTACTTCGCGCCGTCGCCCATTTCCTTGTCGGCGATCCCCCACAGGGTGTCGCCCGCTTTGGCTGTGACGCTGCGCGTGTGCTCGCCCTGCCTGGCGGGAGCGTTGGTCCTAGAGGCCGACGCGTCGGGCATGCGGAGCTGCCAGCCAGGTTGCAGGAAGGTGCTGGCGTGGAAGACGCTTCCGTCGCTCATGGTCCGCCCGTCGTTCAAGGCGGCGATGTCGCGCCAGCGTTCGCCGTCACCGAGTTCCCGCTCGGCGATGCTCCACAGGCTCTCGGCAGGGCGGACTTCGCGAACCGTGTAATGCGGCGCAGCGTCGTCAGCCGCGTGAGCCGCGGCGGACGGTGACTGCGCCGGCGGTTCGGGCGAGTGCGGCGTCTGTGCGGGCACGTGGGTGGCGGTTGCGGCCGGGGTGGCGGTCGCGGGTGTGGCCAGGGCCGTTCCGGTGGGCAGCAGGACCAGGATGCTGCCCACGAGTACGGCGGCCAGGCGCTGGGATGAGCCGAGCCCGCGCGGGGCGTTCCAAGCGCGGCCGCGGAGTTGGGCGGGGATCTCGCGCAGCGTGCAGAACGCGAATGTTGCCCAGCCGATCCAGGCGACGGCGATCAGCAGGAGAAGGAACGCGCCGCCGGTGTCCTGCCGGTCGATCAGGTGGGCCAGGTCGTCGTGGCTGGTGTCCCATACGACGGGTGTGGCCTTGATCAGCAGGAGGGGCAGGCCCACGACGGCCGTGGCCAGGACGGCGAGGCTGGCGAGGGCGCGCAGCACCGCGGCGATGGTGCGGCCTGCGCCATTGGGGGCTGCATTGCTGGGCATGTCAGGGTCCTTCGGGTGCGGTGATGCCGTGCAGGAGGGTGGCCTTTCCATGCCCGGCCACGGCCATGGAGCCGATGCCCGCGACCGACAGGAACTTCGTGGCGTAGCTGTCCTGAGTGGTGACGGTGAGGGTCTTGCCGTCGGCGGAGACGGTGGCGGTGCCCGCGGTGTTCGCGGAGCGCAGGTATGCCTGGGCGGCAGCCTGCGCGGCTTGGGGGTCGACGGTGAGGGTCTTGCCGGGCACGGCTTGTGCGGGGTCGATGGCCTGGCCGCCGGCCCGGGCGGCTTCAGTGGCGACGAAGTCGGCGCGTTCGGTGGCGCGCATCTTGCCGCCGCCGTCCACGGCCAGTCCGATGATGCCGAGCAGCGCGAGCACGCAGACCGCCACGAAGACGGTGACGCCGCCACGGTCGTCAAGGGCCGCTCTCTGCCAGGCGGGGGCCGGCTGCTGTCTCATTGTCAGTCGCCCTTCTGCCGGTACTGGTCCACCACCGAGGTGGCTGTCGACTCCATGGTTCGCGAGCCGGGAGCTCCGGGCAGCAGCAGGTCGGACAGGTCGACGGTGCAGCTCACCGTCGCGGACACCGTGGCCACCTGTCCGATGGGCACGGACAGGCCCGCGGTGTTGATGGTCACGCTGCTGCTCGCGCACGTGATGCCCTGGTCGGCGAGGGACTCGGTGGCAGCGGCACGGGCGGCTTCCTGGGCGGCGGCGGCAGTGCGGTGAATGGAGGCTTCACGGGCCGCGTCCTGCGCCGCGGCGTCGACCTTCGAGCCGGACATGACGAGCCGACCGCCTGCGATGGCCAGGCACAGAAAGACGAGCAGAGAGGGCAGGATGATGGCGGCCTCGATGGCCGCGCTGCCCCGGTCCAGTTGGGTTGAACGGATCCTGGAAATCAGCGAGTTCACGGCGCCCCCGGCTTCGTCCAACGCTCCACTGTTCCCGACGCGGACTGCGTGATCCGCAGGCCGGGCACGCCCGGCAGCATCGACTGGGCCGTCCCGGACACTTCGATACGGATGCGCTGGGCTCCGCTGCCGGTGGTGGACACGCTGGACGACATCAGGCTGTCGCCCGCGGTGCGGTCCAGGACGTCGCGGGCACGTGCCGCGCCTTCGGCGGGTCCCGCCTGATAGGAGCGGGCCGCGCTGAGTCCCTCCCGGGCAGCGGTGAGCGCGATCTCCCGGGCGTAGAACCACATCGACGCCTGGATGACCGCGACGGTGAGCAGCAGGACGAACGGGAAGACGATGGCCATCTGAATGCTGGTGTCGCCCCGGTCGTCCTGGAACCGTCGCCCGTGCCACCAGGCCGTCAGCCGTGCCCGGGAAGGCATCAGATGCCGGCCAGCTTGCCGTTGTACTTCGAGATGACCAGGGCGATGGTCCCGGCGATCAACAGAGCGCCGGTGATGGAGGCCACCCAGATGATGACGGTGGTGATGGAGATGTCGCCGCGGTCGGGGCGCTGGGCCGCCTCTTCCAGGCGGGCCTGCAGCCACTGGAGGCGGCCGGCGAGGCGGGAGTAGTAACGGGCGGTGTGCTTCACGGTGTTCACGCTCCAGAAAGGTGGAAGGGGTCGATGATCGTGACCACGATGGTGATGGTCACCGCGATGGCGATGACGATGGCCCACACGACGATGAACTCGAGCGGGATGGAACCGCCCTGAGGTTGCTTGTCATTCACGGGGATCTCTCTCCGGCCGGTCATGAGGACAGCATGCGGATCACGGCGGGGAAGGCCATCAGCAGCATCACCTGCACCGCGAGAAGAGCGCCGGGGGCGGTCATCTTCTCGCTGGCGGTGTTCGCCTCTGCGGCCTGCTCGGCAAGGAGCTCGGAGTTCAGGGCGGCGCTGCGGGCGCGCAGCGCTTTGTAGACGGCGGCGCCGTCGGTGTCCGAGCCCCGCATGATGTCCGCGATGTCGCCCAGGACGGGCAGGTCGTACTCGTCCTTGAGGTCAGTAAGGGCCTGCCAGGACGGAATCTTCTCCAGGCGGGCGCGCATCAACGCGCCCTGTACGTAGACGAACGGCCAGCCCCGGCCGACCTCAGCGGCCTTCTCCAGCGCGGTCGCGGTGCCGGCGTCGGCTTTCCGCTTGAGCGCCACCAGGTCGAGGTAGGCGGACATGGCATGAGCGAACTCTTCGCGCGCGCGTTTGGCCTGGTCGCGCACCGAAAGGTCTGGAGTGATCCACAGCAGTGCGGCCGCGCCCAGGCCCACCGCGGCGGGGACGTAGAAGGGCACGGAGATCCCCGCCAGGATCCACGGGACGGATGCCAGCACCGGGCACAGCAGCCCCAGCGCGGCAAGCAGCGTTTTGATCAGGAGGAAGCGGCCCGGGCCCTGGCCGAGCAGCGACAGGTTCTGCGTGGGGATCCGCACACCCGGCAGGCGCCCGATGCGGGCCAGCAGCCAGCGCCCCCACACTTCCTCACGGTCCAGGACCGGCTCGGCGGCGGTGAAACCGAATTGCTCGGTGCGCTGCAGCGCGGCAGCCAGGGCCGGCTGCGGGCGCAGCAGTTCACGCGTCAAAAGCGCGACGCCCGCGCCGACGGCGCCGCCGGCCAGGACCATGGGTGTCAGGTTCATCGGACCGCCGCCTTGTCGGGTTCGGGTGCCACAGCTGCCACGGGCAGGCGGACCGTACTGGTGGGATCGACGGCCAGGAAGCGCGGGATGCGCCGGTAGTGGGCCAGATGCCGCATCAGGACGAGCGTGGCGATGAACCCGGCCGTCAGCAGCGCCAGCACCAGCTGTCCGACCAGCGTCGCGTAGGGGGCCGTGTAGGACGGCACGAAGAACCCGGCGACGATGACACCGACGGTGATGAGGGTCATCCAGCGCACGGTGGTGCGCGGCTTGGCCCGGTCGGCCTCGGTGTTGCGCTTCTTGGCGACCTCTTCACGGACGCTCGCGGCGAGCTCCTCGAGGGCTGCGGCCAGGCCGTCGCCGCGGGCGGCGGCCGCCAGGATGAGAGCGGCGACAATCTTGTCGGCCGTGACATCGTCGAGTTCGTCACCGAACGCGCGCAGCGCCTCTTCCGGCCGCCATCCCATCCGCAGCCGGTCGGACAGTGTGGTGACCTGCTCGGCGATCTCCTCCGGCGGCGACTTCCGGCTGCTGATCATCGCTTGTTCCAGGCCCATGCCGAGCCTGAGTAGTCCGGCCAGGCGTTGGGTCCACTCGCTCAGTCCTTCCAGCTGCCCGATGCGGACCTTCGTCGCCTGGTCCGGCGAGAGCAGCCAGGGCACGCCGACCACCGCCATGCCGATCAGCCCACCGGCCACGAAGTTCCCGCTGACGAGCCAGATCCCCAGCCACAGCACGCCCGCGGCCGCGGCCCGGGTGCGGCGCTGCATCCGTAGCTGGGTGGAGTCGGCCCCGGCGAACATGGCCTGCCACCTTCGCCAACCGGCCTGCACCGGGGTCTTCTTGGGCGCGGTGGTGCCGACGATGCCGGCTGTGAGCGCGGCCAGCCCGCCCATCACGGCCATGCCACTCAGCACGGCCCACAGGAGCGTCATGTGCCGCTCACCACCTTCAGCGGCAGGGGCTGTGGCCAGGCGCCGTAGGTGTGCAGCAGGAGCTCGGAGTCGAACCCGACGCGGCGCAGATCGTCGATGCACTCCGGGTGCGTCCCGGTGGGCACGCCCCGCTCCTCGCCGATCGCTTTCATCGGGGCGAAGATTTCGTTGGTGGCGGGGCGGCCGGATTCGCCGACACCCGTGATCTCCACGATGTGGGACACGAACCGGTGGCGCCGGCCCCCGATCTTCGTTTCGTCAATCATGGAGACGAAGACGATGAAGTCCAGGCCGTTGGCGATCTGCCGGTAGGCGTTGTTCTCGGACAGGTTGCTCTGCGCGAGCGCGTACAGCTCGGCGATCCGGTCGAAGACCACGTCGGGACGACGCGCGTGGATGGTGCACAGGTTGCCGCCGGCACCGTTGGACATCGCCTGGAGCATCGCGACGACTTCGGGGCCGCGGACCTCGCCGACCACCATCCGTTCCAGCGACATGCGCAGTGCGGGGTGCAGAAGGTCGAGGAGGGTGACCTCGCCGGCCCCGCGGCCGTTCGCGCCCAGTTCGCCGTTGGACTCGCGGGCTACCAGCGACAGTGCCTGGGTGTGGTAGCCGTTGTCATGCGTGAAAAGCTCGTCCTCGGTCTGGATGGTGGCGAAACGCTCGTCGGGGTCGAACTCCTTGAGGAGCGCGCGCATCAGCGAGGTCTTTCCCGCCTTCTGCTTCCCGGCGATGATCACGTTCTTCTCGGCCTTCACGCAGGCGCGAAGGAACTCGGCCAGGATCGGGTCGATGGCGCCCAGCTCGACCATGCCGTCCAGGTTCACGTTCTTGACCCGGTGCCGGCGGATCACCGCATACGTGGTCGGGGACACCGCGGTGATTGCCTGCAGCCGGGATCCGTCGGCCATGGACAGCGCGAGCAGCGGGTTCGCGGTGGAGATGGTCCGCTCGCTGTGCCCGGACTCGCGGGCCAGCTCGCGCAGGAGCTCCAGGAGTTCCTCCTCCGAGTCGGCGATCGGGCCGACGCGCCGGCGCTGTCCGTCGCCGTAGTCGAGCCACACGTCGGCGGGCCCGTTGATGAAGATGTCCTCCACCCGCGGGTCGTCCAGGTAGGGCTGCAGGCGCCCGGCACGGAAGAGGAGGTCGTACACGGCACGACGCAACGCGTCGTCTTCAGCCGCGGTCGGGCTCACCCCGGTATTCGCGGCTTCGGCGCTCGACCATAGAGCCACCGCCTCGTTGATCCAGTCCAGGCAGCGCTGTTCCTCGCCGGCCCGGTCGAGCGTCGGTTCGGACTTCAGGAGGTCCTCGCGACGCTTGGAGACCTGGGACTTGATGTGCTGGGCCACCTTGTGATCGACGGTGACCTGCGGCATCTCCACGCCCAGGGCCGATGCGCTCGACGCGGAAGCAGGGGCAGGAACAGGCACCGTGCCGTTCACCTGGGTCTGCCAGCGCGACGCAAGAGGGTGTGCGCCCGGGTTCACCGGGCGGACCGTCGGGTCGGCGTGGACGGGCTTACCCCGCATGCCCCACCTCCCCGCCCGGGCCTGCGTAGCGCGGAGCGAGCCTCGCTCGGCGCATCGCGGCGCGCTGCTCCAGGACCGTGCACGCCGAACGGGCCGCCTTCATAAACGGCGACTTGGTGAAGTTGCGCGGCTGCTCCGCCCCGTCGGACAGGACCCTCGCCTCACGCGGAACGTAGGGCAGGGTCGCCACCACGGGCGCGCGCAGCACCCGCTGCACCTCCCCGGCCGGATACGGGCCTTCGTCGATCATCAGTACCCCCACGTTCCCGACGCGCTCCTCCAGCGCCTCGATGCGCACCTGCGCCGCCTGAAGTGACCGCACCGTGTTACGCACGACGACGACCAGAGCGTCCGCGCGCTGCGCCAATACCGCCGACGGCCCGAATGCACCACTGCGGCCCAGGTCGATCAGCACGTCGTGGCCGTCGACCCGCTGCTCACCGATCCCCGTGAATAGCTGCGCCATCGCATCCCAGGCCGGACCGAGACCGGCCGCCTGCGCCGGATCCGTTACGCCGGGCAGCACCAGGCGGTTGTGCGGCGACTGCTTGCCTTCCTCGGCGCTGACATCGATGAGCTGACGCCAGAACGCCTCGACCAGCTCGCCTTTACGGGAGGCCACCGACAGGTTCCGCAGCCCGTAGCGGTCTCCGACACTTCCCTGCAGCAGGCCGTACAGGACGCCGCTACCGTCCGGGTCGCACTCCGCGAGCACCATCCGCCGGCCGGGCTGAAGCGGCCAGGACAGCAGCAGCGCGAGGGCACTCGTGGTCACCCCCGGCGCGCCGCTGCAGCCTGCCAGCGCGATCACACTCATCAGCTTCCGCCCGGCGCATCGAACACGAGCCGCACATTGCCCGCCGACACCCACGCGGCCAGCCGCGGGCCGTCATCGGCGATGGTGGCGACATCGACGACCACCACGCCAGTGCCAGGGGCCGCCTTACCGGCCTTTACTACTCGCGCTGGCACCGACTCCGGCGTCTGCGGGTCCTTCGCCGTCGTCGTGTCCTCGCCCTGGGCCGGAACGTGCACGAGGCGCACCTTCTGCCCTGGAGTCAGGGCCGTTGCGGGGACCTGCTCCGGCTTGAGCCCCACCGGCACGAGCTGTTCGTTGGCCTTGATCAGCTGGTGGGACGTGACCTGCGAAGGAGCAAGGAGCGAGCCGGGACGCAGTTCCACCGCCGCCCTCTTGCCGACGACCGAGTCGAGGTCGTCCGCGGCCACTGCCTTCACCGCGGGATCCAGGGCGACTGAGGCGCGGCCGAGATCCGCCTCCGTGAGCACCTCGCCCACCTGGACGTCGCGAGTCACGGTGACCACCTGGGTACGGTGCCCGGCCTGCAGGACCAGCACCACAACTCCCGCGCCGCCCGCGGCGATAAACGCCAAGGACAGCGCAATCAGTCCCGGACGGCGCCGGCGTGCCGAGACCCGCGGCGGGGCAACCGGACCGGCCGGTTGCCCCTGCGCAGGGACGCCCATGGGCATCGCGCGTTCTTTCGTCTTGCTCACGTTCATCCCTTTCGAGGGCTAACCGACGACCTGGACTTCGCCGACGGCCACCTGTGCCTGGGTCTGCCGGATCTCGTTCAACTGGCCCGTCTCACCGCCACCGCCAGCCACCTGCCAATCGACGACCCACGTCGAGGTCGCGGTCACCTTGAACTTGGCGCCTGGCGCATCGGCCGATGTCTCGGTGTAGCGGTGGCCGCAACTCGGCGAGTCCTTCATGCCGTAGGTGGCCTTGTAGGGGGTGCCTGCCCCGGCGCACGTCACGGTGCTGCCATCGCCCAGCCGCCACACGATCCGCTCCACCTTCGCTGTCGCGGTGACCGTCACGCCGCCTGCGGTGGCCGTCGCCGTGTTCGGCCCGAACGTGGTTGGTGATTTGTTCACCCACAACCACAACGGCACGCCCACCGTGTACTTCCCTGCCGCCCGCGGACTCGCGACGCTGGGACCGGACAACTTCATCTTGTCCACGGCCTGCTGGGCAACGACTGCCGGGTCGACGGGAGGAGGAGGCTGCCCATTGCCCACAGCAAGCCCTGTGGTCGGGCCGTTCGTACCTCCGGGTGTCTTGCAGGTTCGTGTATACGCAGTCTTGCCCTCGCCTGCGTACCAGAGGCTGCCGGGCGGGGGCTGGTCCTCGAGGCGCTCCACCACGCACTTGGGCGGTTTCCCTGCGCCGGTGTGGCTCTGGCCCTTGGACGCGGAGGACCCGCTCGCCGCCCTTCCGTCCCCGGTGGCCTTGCAGAGGATGAACAGACCCGCGGAGGAGCAGCCCCCTCCGCCGGCCTCAGGCTCGGCCACCGCCGTAGGCGTCAGCAAGGCCAGTGTGGCCAGACCGCCGACGCCCGCGGTCAGCAAGCTCGCTGTAGCCGTTTTACGTCGACGATCTTCCACTGCTTCCCCCACTTCTCAGCTTGGATCTCGGTGACATAGCGCTTGAGGCGGTCCGCTGGCATCGACACGGCCTTGCCTGACTTGCTGTAGATGAACTTCCAGTCGGTCGTGTCAAGGCAGTCGGTCAGCCCCGCCCATGGCACCTTCTTGTCCGGCTTGATGCCGGTCAACTTGACCTCGTGGCCCGGCTCTCCGGTGGCGACGATGCCCTTGGACTTGAGGTCCTTGAGGTCGTTCTTCGTCTCCGCCCAATTGATCGCGGCGCTGTACGTCGACAGGTGAGTGCCCTTCGGATCGGCCTTCGCGTAGGCCTTGACCTGCTCCTCCCACATACGGGCGTATGCGTCCGTCACGGCCTTCTTCTCGGCCGCGTCCGGATCTGCACTGGTGGAGGGTGACCCGTCCGGCGTGCTGGGCTCCGACGTAGCGGGGGCATGCGGCTTGGCGTTCTGGTCGGCCTTGCCACCTCCGCAGGCAGTGAGTGCAGCCAAACCGACGAGAGTGAGAGCGCCGGCAGTGGCAACGGCGCGCCTATGTGGTGCGGTGTTCAAGTCGTCCTCCCCGTACAGCCCGTGGGGGCCGGTGGCCGATGGTGGGCACTCTTGGATGGAACATCGCGTCGGTGACGTCCACCCCGTCTTCGAAGATCGCCATCCACTTGGATCGCGGACTTGTCACGCACTGGCACGCCGCAGTGGGAGGAGACGGTGAGCAGTTCCTTCTTCACCGCGTTGTCGGGATCTGCAGTCGCCAAAGCCGGCGTTATTGACGTCCTCGGTGTCGACGCTTCCGGCTTGTTACTGCCGCTATTGCAGGTGACGAAGGTGAGCGAAGCGGCTGTGGCGGCAATTGCCCCACGCCTATGCAGAGGCAGGACGCCGAGGTAAGCCTGGCTCACAACTTCCTCCCCGTATAGGCCCATTGGCCCCGTGTGACGCTTACTGGTTGTCTGGTCGCGCTCGTAACGGTGGCAACCGTATGCATCTATTTGCAACGATCGCCTTCCGCTTGCGTAGCGCAATAGGCACGATACGCAACTCTCTGTCAACGGCCCACCCCGTTCGAGTCGTTGACCGTCGCAACTCGGTACTTACCGGCTCACAAGTTCGCAGAGACAAACGCAACTTGAGCAAGTCCGGTGTCACGCAGCAGATCTGCCGCACTCGTAGTCACCTTTCCGGTTCCCATGTGGTGCCTTGGCGTACAAGGAGCACTTCGCCGTTGCGGCCGTCTTCGCTCTCGCCCGCCGGATCGGTTCCGGCCCACACGAGGAGTACGCGTACGCGGTCGCCAGGACCGTCTGCTCTGCGGCCGATGCCAGCCTGGATTCGCGTATCACGGTAGGGCGCGCGCAGCGGCTGCCCAGTGAAATACCGGGGCCAGCCCTGACGGCCTGTGCCGGTGACCTCGGCCCTCCAGATGCGCGAGGCGAGTGCAACAAGCCGAGTCTCCAGTGCGTGAGGAAGGTCGGCGGGTGAGGATCGCTCCAGGAGCCGCTGCACGGCGGGGTCGCCTGCGGGTCCTTCTCCGGGAACCGGAACGTCCTGCGGGTTAGTTGGCACATGCTCTGACGGGGCGCGGGTGGTTGCCACGCCCTTCGGTGCGGCCGTTGGTTTCGTTACGTCATGGCTTGGATCAGGAGTGGGGGCGGCGGCGTGCGTGTGCGCCGGCCGCGCAGTTTCGTCGTGAGCGGCAGGACGCAGCAGTGTCACGCCGATCAGGACGCAGAGGGCAGCTACGGCGAGCGGTACGAGAGCGGAGGCCTTGCGCGGGGCGTGGGAGTCGGTGGTCACAGGAGTCGTGCACCCCCGGCGAATCCGTGGTCCCAGATTGCTTCGGAGCGGACCTTGGTGCCTGGCCGGGCGGCGTTGACCATCTGTCCGTCTCCGAGGTAGATCCCGACGTGATAGATGGTGGTGTCGCTGGCGGGGTCGTAGGCGAAGAAGACGAGGTCGCCCGGCTTGAGGGCGCCGACGCCGCGGCTGGCGGGGATGCGTTTGCCGTGTTGCGACTGGGCTGCGGCGGTGCGCGGGAGGCTGATGCCGACCTGGGCGTAGGCGTAGGTGGTCAGGCCCGAGCAGTCGTAGCCGGTGATGCGCGCCCCCGACTTCCCGCTCGGAGAGCAGCAGGTGCCCGGGGTGGGGCCTTTCGGGCCGCCGCCGCCCCAGGAGTAGGAAGTGCCCTGTTCACTCAAGGCGCTGGTGATGACGGTGCGGGCGTTCCCGGTGGCGTTGGCGCCGATGCGAATGGTGCCGTTGCCGAGCTGGCTGTAGCGGTCGATCCAGGACAGGACGTCGGCGACGTACGCGTCGGAGTGGTTGTACTGGAAGATCGCGGCTTTGAGCTGGGTGCGGTCGGTGAGGTTGCGTCCGTTGCCGCACAGGTAGACGGCGGCGCCGAGCGCGGCGTCGTCCGCATTGTGCGGGTCCTTGTCACCGTCACCGTTTCCGTCGCGCCCGCTCCCGGTCCAGGTGGCGGGCATGAACTGGAAGGGGCCCACCGCGCGGTTGTTGCCCTCGGGGAAGACGGTGGTGTTGCCTCCGACGCCGGAACCGTCCAGGAGGGGGCCGAGGATGTGCGGAGTGATGTCGCCGTTGGCTTTGATGGTGCGGCCCGCGGCGTGGTTGGACTCGATCTTGGCGATTCCAGCGAGGATCGGCCAGCGCATGCCCTTGCACTTGGGTACCTGGCCCGGCAGTTGGGATGCTGCCGACTGGTAGGCCGCGAGCATGCGCTGCGGGATGCCGGAGACTTTGCCCACGGTCTCCATGGCGGGGGCGGCGGCGGGCTCGCGGGCCGCGGCGAACACCACGAACAGGACCGGCAAGGCCACCACGAGGGCGAGGACGAGGGCGCCGGCGCATCCGACTTTCTTCACTGCTCCTCCCGCGCGCCGGGTTGGCCGTGGGAGTCGGTCCAGGTGCCCCGCCAGTAGTTCAGGCCGGAGCGTGAATCAGCGCTGAACTCGCTGGCGACGTTGCCGTAGTGCTGGCGCTGGCGGCCGAACTCCTGGGTGAGGTCCTGGGTGAGGACGCTCTTGGCCCGGCGTACCCGGGTCCAGGTGGCGGGCAGGCCGACGGTGGAGTGGAAGGCGACCTTGCTGGTGCCGACCAGGATGCGGCCGCCCCGGGTCCGCTTGAGCTGTTCCTCGAGGCGGGCTCCGGCGGGGATGTAGCCCTGCTGGTAGCCGCCGCTGATGATTCTTCCGGTGCGGCCGTCAACGACCTTCCGCAGGGGCTTTCCGTCCGGGCCCAGCAGGGGAAGCTGCCTCGGCGTACGGTGCGGGCCGATCAGGGCGGTGTGGGCGCCGTTCAATCCGAGGGCGAGGGGGGCCAGAGCCCTGCGGCCTTCGGCGCGGGCCTCGGCGAGGAAGCCACCTGGGTGCCCGACCATGCCCTCGGCATCCCCCAGGGCCTTCAGCCCTGCCGTGAGCCCCGCGTGGCGTCCCATGAACGAGACGTGCGCGGAGGAACCGCTGCCAGAGTGGCCGTAGCCGACGGACGACATCGCGGCTGCGGTGGCGGCCGCGTTCTCGCCCATCGTGTGGCTCCCGCCGATGCGGGCGTAGCGCATGCGGTCGGCGAAGCGGCGCCCCAGGGCGTTGCCCTTGCGGAGCATGATGCGGTGCCCGGCCAGTGCGGCAACGGCGAGGGCGTCCAGGAGGAACAGCCGTTCCACCAAAGGGGTCTGGTTGTCGGCGAGCATGACCCGGGCGGCCACTCCGAAGGCTGGAATGAACACGGCGACGCCGAACAGGACGACGACGGCGGAGGCGTAGATGCCGACCCATTTCCACAGCACGGCCCGGTTGGGGCCGGGCAGCATGGCCCAGGCGAAGACGAAGCAGCCGCAGACGGCGGCGATGACGCAGCCGAACTGTGCGGCGATGAGCGCCAGGACCATCGCCATGATGACGACGGCGATGATGACGGCGGCGATCAGGACCAGGAGGGCTCCGAAGACGCGGTCCCAGGTGACCTTCTCCATGTAGGCGGCGACGGCCTTTCCTTCGGCGCCGTGATCCTTGAACTTCTTGGCCGCGCCGTCGCCCATGAAGTCGTCGCGCTGGCAGTACCTCTTCGCCGGGCCGTAGAGCTTGTTGCACGGGTCGTTCTTGACCTTCGGTGGGTCGATGGCCTGCTTGTGGACTTTATAGAGGGGGTCGTCCTTGTCGATGACCCGGCCGTACTCCAGGAGCATGTAGGGCTGCACGACCAGGACTTGGGTGAGGGTGTGAGTGATCGGCTTAGAGACATCGGCGGCGGCCAGGGGGCGCTCGCCGCTCAGGCAGGTGTCGCGTGCCGGCCCGGCAACTGCGTCGCAGCTCGCCTTGCGCTTCTTGTCCTGGGCTTTGGCGGTGTCTGTGTCGCCTGCGGGGGTCTTGGCTGCCTCCTGGCGGCAGGTGTTCTGCGCGGGGCCGGTGATCAGGTCGCACGGGTCGTTGCCCTGGCGCTTGTCGCCGCCGTTGGTGGTGATGGAGGCGGCCTCCAGAGCGGCGCGCTGGGTCTGCTGGATCGGGCCGTCGTAGCCGAGCAGCATGGCGGGGCGCACGATGGTGGTCGCGGCGAGTGCGGCGATCAGCAGCGTGAGGAGGATTTCGCCGGCGCCTCGGGCGACCCTGCCCCGCATCACCAGGACGAGGCCGAAGACGAACGCCCACGCCAGGAACAGCCCTGCCAGCCCGAGCGGGCCGACGATGTTGTCCTGGTAGGCGTCGGAGATCGTCTGCGCGGGGCCGGCGAGCTTGTCGAGGATCGGGAACCGGTACGCCCAGTCGACCAGCCAGCATGCGAACTCGGTCACGATCCGTGCGAGGGCGAAGGCACCGGTCATGATCAGTTCCAGGGCGCCGTTCATCGCGGCGGTGATGGGGTCAGTGATTTCGCCGCCCCCGGCATGGCCGGTGAGCTCGTAGCGGTTGACCGGCACGCCCTCGGAGCTCTTCACGTTGAGCGGGTCGAGCAGTCCTCCGGAGGATCCACCGTCGGCGGCGAACGAGGGAGCACTGCTCGCGGCGATCAGCAGCACGGTCAGGGCTGCGACGGTCCCCACGGTCGTCCACCGGCTGCGGCGTGCGGGGTTCATGACTGCCTCCGTCGGCGGTTCAGCAGGATGACCAGGCCGAGCAGGGCGAGGACGAGGGTGAGCCGGAGCGCGCCTGTCCAGCAGAGCTCGCCCTTGGCGGGCGGGATGTGGGAGTCGGAACGCAGGCAGTACGCCTTGGCGGGGCCCACGATCAGGTCGCACGGGTCACTCGCGGGGGCCGCGGCAGCCGGCGCAGTGGAGGGCGTGATGCGCTCGGCGGCGAAGGCATTGCCGGTCTGCGGCCACCACGCGTCCGGAACGCCGGGTCCCCAGAGCATCGCCAGCACGGCGGCGGTCAGCGCCAGGACAGCGACCAGCGTCAGGGTGGCCCTGCGTACGGGGTGCGGGTGGGAAAAGGTGTCACTCATCGCGTACTCCAGAGGGCGCGGAAGCGGACGGGGGTGCGGGCCGGCCCCGGATGACGTCTCACTGCGGAGGTGCGGGGCTGTGCCGCTACTGTCGGGCTGACCGCTCACCGTCCCGCTTGCCGCTGGCGGGGCTCAGCCGTCACAGGGCCATAACTCCTGCGTCGAGCGGGCGTGGTGAGTCAGCCCTGCTGTGCTTGGTAAGCGGGAACCTTCGTGGTGAGCTGCGGCATCACCGGGGGCGTGCCGCCGGTGACCGATGCGCTGTGGCCGGTCTGGTCGGTGGGCGCGGTGGCTTCGGGGTTGGTGAAGATGTCCGCGAGGAGCCGCTCCAGGCCGGGGACCAGGACTTTGAAGCGCCCGATCTGCATGCGCGGATCGCGGCCGAGGATCTCGCCGGCGCGGTCCTTCTTACCGAAGGGCGACAGGTCGGTAGTGACCATGCGCAGCAAGTCCTGGTCGTCGCCGGGAAGTCCGAGCCATTCCAGGCCGCGGGCGGCCAGGACCGGGTCGGAAGTGCGGGAGATGAACCGGTAGGCAAGCAGCCCGAGGGTGGTGCTGGAGCCGAGTTCGCGGACGTCGTGGCAGCCCAGGCCGACACCGGCGCCGTGCTTGCGGCCGTCGTACACGATCTCGTCGACCAGGGCCTGGCCCTCGGCAGAGGAGGTCAGCCAGTACGCCTCGTCCAGGGGGATCAGGGTGAAGCGGGTGTCGGCGAAGGCGACTTCGCGGCCGATGGCTGCGATCAGGTAGAGGACGGCGCGGCCGATGAGCGCCTCGAGCGGCTGGTTGCGCATCAGCTCGGGGTTGGTGACTGCCTCCCTGGGCGGCAGGGTGAGTCCGGCGGTGGTGATGACGACGAAGTCGCTGGACATGCCGGAGGCGAGATCGAGGACCGGGAGTTCGGGGTCGAACACGGCGGCCGCGAGCGGCTCGTCGGCGGCGACCCTCAGCCACTCCACCAGTGAGGCAGCGTTGTGGGCCCTCGCTCCCTCGCCCGTAGCCATCTCTTCCAGGGCGACGAGGACCTCGGCCATGCACGGGAACGATGCGGCGCTGGCCTGCGCGACGGCCCGCTTGAGCAGGGCTCCGTACTCGGTCATCGGGCCCACCCCCAGCTGGACCGTCAGGTAGCTGAGTGCGTAGCGCGCGCCCACGGCCGGGTCGGCGAACACACGCAAGGGGTCGATGGACAGTTCGGCCTTGGCCGCGTCGACGACCTGGCAGCGCCCAGGGGCGGCGCTCTGCGCGAAGGCCGCCCATTCGCGGCGCTTGGTGCGGTCGATCGCGATGACACGCCCGCCGCGGTCGACGATCGAGGAGGCGATCATCTTGAGCAGGACGCTCTTGCCGCCGCCCAGGTCGCCGGCGATCCCGAAGGACGCGGACGCGTTCTGCATCGGGGCGTTGGCGATGTCGAGGAGGGTGGGGGTGACCGTGCCGACGTCCTGGCTGAACCCGATCATCGCGCCGGTCGGGTCGCCGAAGGACTGGCCGGTGAACGCGCCGTGCATCGCCCAGTCCTCACCGAGCTGATGCTGGGTGTACTGGCGGGCCGCGGGCGGTGTCGCCGTGGCCGGCAGGGTGAGGGTGAAGAGCTCTTCCTGCCCGCCGACCGGGCGCACCAGGCGGTAGTTGGCGCCGCGCATCCGACTCTGCAGGGCGCCGGCCCGCCGCTCACACTCGGCGGGACTCTCGCCCCACACGGTCATGACGGTGACCGACTGGACTTCGACCTCGACGCTGTTGCGGGCGGCCCGCGCGCCGAGGTCGCCGAGGTCCTCGGCGGCGTCGTGCATGTCCTCGGGCAGGCCTGTCTCGCGCTGCGCGGCGTACTGCTCGGCCTGGTCGACCAGGTCCCGCTTCTTCTTCTTGATCTCCGCGGCGACCTTCTCGGTGGGCACGAGCTTCAGGTCCGTCACCCAGTCGACGCCGAAGGGGAGACGGTCCAGCTCGGCGAGGAAGTCTCCGCCCGTGGCAAGGAACTTGCGCGGCATCTCCGCCAGCGCCAGGTGCGCCTGGTAGGAGCTGCCCGCCTCGGACTCGACCTGCAGCCACCGGCGCCCCACCCGCGGCCCGGACTTTCCCTTGCCGCGCGCGCTGCGACCTCGGACAGCTTTGCGTTCGGGCTCGGGTTCGTCGCTTCCGCCTTCCAGGATCCGCACCTGACCGAGGTCGGCGTGCGAGGGGGCACGCAGGACACCGCTGACGAGGCGGCTGCCGCGCAGCTCGGAACGCTCGGACTCGGCGAGCAGCGGCTCGTCCAGGCCGCGGGCGACGGCGTGCTGGTGCATCCACACGATCTCCGCCGGGCGGGCCGGGTGCAGCTCCAGGCCGCCGCCGAACTCCGCCGCCATCTGGCGGGCGCGCTGCTGGTATTCGGTGACCTCGTGGGCGGGTACCGGTGCCGGGGGCAGGCCGAGCGTGGCCGACAGTTCGGCCCACGCGGTGGCGAACGCGGCGGACAGCTCGGCCCGTGCGCCGCTCGTCTCCAGCGGGACGGCCAGCCATAGGGTGCGCTTGTGCATCTCCACCGGTGCATCCAGGTCGTCGCCGGCGAGCAGGCGCAGCTGCGCGTCGGCGACCTCGGCCCAGTGCGGGTTTTTGACGTAGTCGACGCCGGCGACGGTGCGGGCCACGACCTCGCCCGGATCCACCCGGGCGCACAGCCCGTAGATGCGGGCGGCGCCGGGCAGCGAGCGGACCAGCGAGGTGACTCGGTTCAGGAGTTCCTCGCGGGTGCGCTCGCCCACGTAGCGCGAGCCCTCGGCCGGCACCGCCCAGATCGCCCACACGGCACCGGAGGTGGACCACACCACGTTGTCGACTATGTGCCGGATCGCGAGCTTCATCCGCGGGCCTCCTGCCGCTCACGCAGCATCTGCTGCATAGGCGTGGGCGCTGGGCGCGGGCCCGGCGCGGGCCGACGTGTCCCCGGGCGGCGACGCCCCCAGCGCGGTCCGGTCGACATGCCTTGCGCACCACGGATGTTCCGGCCACGCCGCGGCCCGGGCGCGGAGGGCCGCGCGGGGTGCGCAGAGGGAGCCGCACCGGCAGGGCGAGAGGCGGGCGCCATGGTGTCCTCGATGAGGAAGCTGCCGTGCAGGCTGCTCACCTTGGGATCGCGTACGGTGCTCCCGCCGATCCGGCCGCCGTGCGGCTGGAGGGCGAATTGAACCCAGCCGTAGGCGGTCCAGAGCGGGGAGCGTCCGCCGATGGAGGTGGCGCGCGCCGCCCAGACGGCGAAGCCCAGGGCAACCACCGGTACGGGTCCCAGGGATGACCAGAGGGAGAACGTCTTGATCAGCAGGAAGGTCCCGGCGGCGGCAATGGCCAACTGGGCCGGGGTGTAGGGCCCGAGCGGCAGGGTGAAGTCGCCGATCTTGCCCAGTACCCAGGGGTGCCGACGGGCACGCGTGTACGAGCGGCCGACGCGAAGGGAGGTGGGGCTGCTCATGTCCGCTCACCGCCCGCGCCCTGCATAGTCAGCGTCGCGTTGTGCGAGCCGGGGCCGGGATCCAGCGGAGCCTCAACAGGCGCCGCTGCGCCGTTGTTGAGCAGTTCGTTCTTGAAGTAGTCGGCCAGGTCGCCGCGCGCGGAGTAGATGCCGAGGCAGATCACCAGACCGAGCAGCCCGCCGATGCCGGCCTTCAGGCTGAACTTTTGGATGACCTTGCCGACGACGATCCCGATGAGGGACAGCTTCAGCGTCTTCTCCGCCCAGCCGCTGCTCAGGCCCAGGAGTCGGTCGCCCATGTCCTTGAACTCGGCGGCCATGACGATGGAGTGCAGGGTGCTCATCGCGTGATCTCCCAAACCGCATCGGTGCCCTGACTCGCAGCGACCGTCCGCATCGTCGTGGCCGTGCCCTTCAGCGCAAAGTCCGTGTGGCTGCTCGCGGTCTTCGCCTTTCCGGTCTTGTCCTCCAGGCCGGACTGCAGCGCGGTGACTTCCCACCGGCCGGCGCGCGCCGTGAAGGCGAGTGCGTACGACAGCGGCCACTGGCCGCCCGCCGCGTCCGTCGCGGTGACCTGTGCCTGCACGCGTACGACGGAGCCGTCCTGGCCCGGCTTTCCGTCCGTGGCCTGGACAGCCCGCAGTTCGTCGATCTGAACCGAGGCGAACGACGACTCGGCAAGCGCGGGAAGCGTGATGCCGGGGGCGAGATACCGCTCGGCGCCACCTTCGGCGCCGAGGTAGGCAGTCAGGAACTCGGAAACGGTCGACGCGAGGGCCGAGCCGTCCGGGACCTCGCGCCCGTAGGGGGTAGCGCTCTCTGCGATCACGCTGGGGGCGGCGACCTCCATCGGCGCGGCCGGGACGGCGAAGGCCGGCGTGGTGCCCGCGTCCTTGGCCACCACCGGCAGCGCGAAGTACCGCACGCTCGGCGCTGCGGCCGTGCGCTCGGATCGGTCACGGACCGGCTCCTTGAACGTGACGGCGAGCGTGACCGACCACGCGTCCTGTGCCTGGCGGGCGGTGCGCACCGTGGCCAGCCGTTCGACGGCCGGACTCTTCTCGCCCCAGGTCGGCATCGGCACGGACGGAGCCATCGCGTGCAACTCGTCAGCGGCCGGACCGTCCTCACCGCCGCCGCGCAGCCACAGGCCGAGGAACAGTTCGGCGTATCCAGCCGGGGTGACCGACGGGGTGCGCAGTTCGGCAGTCCGCGTGACCGGTGCCGGGGTGTTGCGCACCGCGGTGTCCGGTCGTGCGCAGCTGGAGACCAACGCAAGCGGACCGGCAGCCACCGCGAGCCACACCGCGGTGCGCATCACGGCCGCCCGGCGCACCGGCAGTGACCGGGCACGCGGCGGCGAGCCCGCCGACGGCTGATCTTTCGTGGGGCCGCGCCGGTCACGGCGCAGGGAAGCGGACATCGACGGCTCCTCCAGAGCGGGATTGAGGCTGTGCCGTCACTCTTCGCCCGCCCTCTCACCGCCCCGCTTCCCAGCACCGGCCTGACGCCGTCACGAGCCCATAACTCCTGCAGTGGTGAGCGGCCCTGGGCCTGGTGGTAAGCGTGGTGGTAAGTGGGCCAGGCCGTGGTGAGTTCCGTCCTCCCACACTCACCACCCCAGGTCAGACACGGTTTTGAGGGCCTGGCACCGGATGAGGGAACTGCTCGCAGTCCCGGCCGTGAGTGGCGGCTCCGCCCATAAAAGACAGGTCAGGGGCAGGCGCTCAGGCGGGCCGCCATAGGGATCAGCGCCGGCGGCCGGTCTGATGAGAGTCCGCCGCTCGAAGGTCACGCTCCCCGAGCCGAGCGGGCAGTGACCGGCCGACCCAGTGGCCGGTGACCGCGCCCCTTGAATCGGTCGTGACCGGTGGCCGATCCCGTGGAATCGGTCACCGGTCACGACCCGTCGGTCACGCTCTATCGGTCACAGGACGCAGCCGCAGATCGGTCACCGCAAAGGGGCTGAAACGCCAGTGACCGGTGACCACATCGGTCACCGGTCACTGCGCCAGGCTTCAGTCAGGTGTTGACCGACCTGAGGTGGGCACGTCCCTGCTGCCGCCGCTGCTCTTCGCGGTACTCCTTGGCTGCGATGACACGGCGCTGCCCGGTCTTGGGAGAGACGCCCAGGCGGCGGGCAACCGCCGCGCCTGAGAGCGTCTTGCCCTCGGCGTCCGCCTCGCCGAGCCACGTGACCACCGTGAGGATTTCCTGCTGCACGGGGTCGGGAATCGACTCCTCGGTCTGCTGCTCGGGCAGCCGTGCGGTGGCCTCGCCGGTGTCGGTCACTGTCGCTTCCCAAGCGGTGGCTTCCTCGCCGGAGCTGACCGTGACCGATTCGCCGGGCCCTCCACCGGAGACGGTCCATCCAGCCCCGCTTCCCTCCGGGGCGCCAGCCGCGGATGCCGCCGACACGGGGACCGGCTCGGCTGCCGGAGTGCCGAAGCCCGGAAGCGCATCGGAGACGGCCTGTTCGGTCACCGCGCCGATGCTGGCGCTGCCCATGACCGACGGATCGGTCACCGGCAGGCCGGCGTTCTCGGTCTCCATGTCCGGGAGTGGCTCCGTGTCCCTGTCCGGACCGTCGTTGTCCGTCAGGACGGGTCCGTATGCGTCTGCGGGGGAGACCCCGAACTCCCACTCGTCGACGGGGTCAACGAACCGACCGACGTCGTCGGTGTGGACCGCGTTGTTGTTGAACGGATCGGTCTGCGCAGCTGCGCCAGCATGGACTGCCGCAGCTTGCCCCTGCTCGGCGTACGAGGGGTCGTAGCTTCCTTCGTACGAGGCCGATGGCGGCGGTGTTGTGAACCAGGGGCTCGACTCTTCCGCTCCTTCAGCTTCAGCCGTCGGCCTGGAGGGAGCTGGCTGCGGCTCGGTGGTCGTGAGAGCCGGGCGTTCCAGCTCGGCCACGGCCGGGGCCGGGGGCAGCAGCGCGGGTTCGATGCCGGCGGCGGCCAGGCCGGCGGGGGCGGTCTCGGCGAGCGGGACGCCGTAGCGCGCCAGGCGCAGCGGCATCAGGGACTCGACGGGAGCCTTGCGGCGCCAGGCGCGGCCGAAGCGGGACCGCAGCCGCGCCTGGTAGACGAGCCGCTCCTGCTCCAGCTTGATGACGGCCTCGTAACTGCGCAGCTCCCACAGCTTCATCCGGCGCCACAGCAGGAAGGTGGGCAGCGGGGAGAGCAGCCAGCGCGTGAGGCGCACGCCTTCCATGTGCTTGTCGGCGGTGATGTCGGCGATCCGGCCCACTGCGTGCCGCGCCGCCTCGACCGAGACGACGAAGAGGATCGGGATGACGGCGTGCATGCCGACGCCGAGCGGGTCGGGCCAGGCGGCCGCGCCGTTGAACGCGATCGTCGCGGCCGTCAGCAGCCACGCGGTCTGGCGCAGCAGCGGGAACGGTATGCGGATCCAGGTCAGCAGCAGGTCCAGGGCAAGGAGTACGCAGATACCCGCGTCGATGCCGATCGGGAACACATAGCTGAACGTCCCGAACCCCTTCTGAAAGGCGAGCTCGCGCACAGCTACGTATGAGCCCGCAAAGCCGATGCCGGCGATGACCACCGCTCCGGCGACGACCACGCCGATCAGGACGCGGTGGGTCCGGGTGAGCATGGCGGTGGTGGGTTCCCTCGGTTCCTTCGCCGCAGTCACGTACTGCCGCCCCTCCATCATCAACAGTTAGCAATCTTCACCCTGTCATGCACGCGCGCCGTACAGTCGTTCGTTGCCTGATCGGTGGTCAGGACAGCGTCCGAGTCGCACCGCACGTGCCGTTTCGTCCCGGCGGCCCAGGTCGTGACCGGCTGGGCCGCCTCGAGCGGCTAGCCAGCGGACCCGGCGGCGTTCCAGGCCTTGAGCCAGGACATGAGTTCCGGCTCGGTGTAGTAGGTGACCTTGCCGTCCGTGACGCCGTCCGGGACGGGAACACCCTTGGCCTTGGACCGCTGCAGCAGGTACTTGCGTGCCGTGTCGTAGTGCCACGGCAGGATGCCGCGCTTGCACGCTTCGGCGATGCTGTACGTCTGGGGCAGCGCCTCGTCCTCGGCCTGTTCCGTGGCGATGGCCACGGCCTGCTCGCCTGTCCCGGTAGCTGTCCCGCTGGCCGTCCCGAGAGGGGCAGTCCCGGCGCCTGACCAGGGAACATCCCCCTGTTGCCCCCTGTTTCGACGCACCGGGACAACAGGCCGGGACAGCGGAGCGAATTCCCCGCCCGGCAGGAAGTCGTCGGCGGCCGCCTCTTCCTGAGCCTGCATGAGTGCTTCCGCGGTGATCCATGGAGCCATCTCTCCACGGTCGAACCACTCCGGCGCCTGGGGGGCCTCGGCGAGCAGCTCCTTGACGTGCGGAGTGATGTAGGCGGCTTGGAACTCGCGCACCCAGGCGAAGTCGCCGCCGTCCGGGTCCGTCTTCTTGTCGGCGTACGCCCCGCGGCCCTTGACGTCCGTGTCGTATCCGAAGCGCGGCGCGTTCTGCCCGAAGGCAACGCCCCAACTCACCATGTCCTGCTTACCAATGGTGATCTTCGTGCCGATCTGCTTCCGGCCGATCGTGCCGCCGAACAGCGCGTTGTCGAACTGCTGGGCGCCGACGACGACGCGGTGCCCCGAAGAGCGCCCCATCATCAAGATGATGGTGAACCAGTCGATGAACGGCGGCGTGCCCTTCTGCCGGATCCCGAACTTCCACCAGGTGTAGGCGAACCGGATGAGGGTCGGCAGTTCGTCGATGACGAGGAGCCGGGGCACCAGCGTCCGCCTCAGCCGCGGGTCGCCGTCCAGGCCGTTGGCCTTCTCCGCCGCGATCATCGACGTCATGAACTCGGCGATAGCGCCCATGCAGGCGCGGGTCGTCTTGTGGACCCGTACGCCGCTGTGCCCTTCCGCTTCGATCATCGAGTTTTCCTTGTTGTCGAGGATGTCCACGACCCAGCCGTTCAGGCGCCCGTGCACCACAGGGATGTAGAGGACCGTGCTCTTCCCAGCGCCGGTGTCCCCGGCAACGCCCCAGTGAGGGGTATCTGATTCGGTGGACACCACCACGTCGACGACCTGGTCGCCCTCGATGGCCTGGCCGACGAACACCTTGAACGGGTTGCCCGTCGATTTCCACGGCACTGAGGCCGACAGCTGTGGCCGAGGCTTCGGCGCCGGTTTCGGCGTGAACTGGGCGTAGTGGCACCGGCCACGCTGGAAGTAGGCGCCGTTCCATTCACCGGGGATGCGGGTGGCGATGGCGAGGGCCAGCGCTGCGCGTTCCTTCTCGTGCCCGAGCCACTGCAGCGGCAGCCGGATGACGATGCGTGCCTCGTCACTGTGCAGGTCGTCGGAAAGGTCCAACCAGTAGCGCTCTCCGCGCTGCTGATCCTCACCGGACAGGCGCAGGACCTGGATCAGTGCGGCCCACAGCCCAGGCCCGTAGATCTGTGCATCGGTCCGGTCGGCACTCCGGCCACCCATCACCTTCACCAGAACGAGCACGAGGGGCACGGCCACCGCGAGGCCGACGAGTGTCACGACAGGGGCACGCCACAGGCCGATTCCGGCGGCCACCGCACCCAGGCGCACGACAGAGCGCGCCGCTCCCGGCCATTGGTGCCAGAATCCCAGCCGGGCCGCCCCGCCCGGGGCTGCTTCGCCGACGTCGGACTGCTCGACGGCGGGCGTTGCCCTGGCGACGACGGCTCCTCCATCCATGGCGCCGGCGGAGCTCAGCGGCCCGCGGTCCAGGAGGACGCCCCGGCGCAGAAACGTCGCGTCGCTCCTGGGCTCGCCCCACAGTGACTGACCTGCAGCGAAGCGCCACAGTCCGCCAGCAACAACACCCAGCCCCTCAAGCAGTACGTCAGCTGCGCCGTCGAGCCCGGGCCGGTTCTTCTTCCCTTGCGCCGCGAGCCTGCGCGAGCCGAGCCCACCCATGACTCCGACGGCAACTGCGACGCTGACCACCCAAATCTGCAGCTCTTCTATGGTGTTGGGCAGCAGCGGGATCACCCAGGAGGCGATCCATCCCCTCTGGCCCTCATCCGCTCGCGGAGGCGAGGCAGCGGCGTATAGCGCCTCGCCTCCCATCAGGTACGGAACCATCGTCACGTCTCCTCACATCGGCTGAGGCAGCTGCCGCACGGCAGCCACCGAAGCGGATGATGGCGGCCGGCCCTCACCGCAGCACTCACCGTGTGACGCTCACCGAGGTCACGGAGGAATGACGATCTCGCAATCGGACAGACCGGGCCCGACGAGACGGTGTCCCTACCGCGGGTCCGCCTCACCCGGCACGGTCACACGCCGGGAACGCCGATGGATGACGTCCGGCAGCTGGCGGGAGCAGGCGGTAGGGATGAAGAACAGCCCGATCATGCCGAGCCCAGTCACGGTGACTGGTGGTCTGCACGAGAGTGTCAGTAGTGATTCGTCATCTGGGTGTCAGTGAAGCAGCGGGGTCTGGGGCGTTTCGAGCTGTAGTTCATTCTTGACCTATGGCGGTTTGGGGTGCTGTGGTGGGTGGTGTGAAGACTCCCGTCATCCGCATGACCCGGCCGACAGTTGAAGTGCTGCGTTTGTTGCTTGCGGCGCCGGCGGACGCCCCGCTGTGGGGAGCGAGAGTTGGCGAGCTGGCCGACCTTGGGAAGAGCACGGTGTCGCAGATCCTCACCCTGTCCGGCCCCGCTGCTCGTTCCCGGCTGCTCACCGGCTGAGGCGGATGCGCGGCCCCCACGCGAACTCGAGGTCGTCCAGGAAGACGTCCTCCATCTCCTTCTCCCACTGGCCGCGCAGACCGAACGGGTGGGTCTCCATCCGCTCCAGGATGACCAGGGTCTCGGGCTGCCCGACCAGCGCGTACCGGCCGTGCGAGGCGGGCCTGCTGCCCGGCCCGTACGCCCGCAGCAGCTCCTCCAGGCGGGCGCGGCGCTGCTCCACGAACGCCTCCAGGCGCTCGATGTACCCCTCGCGTTCCTCGGGGCGCACCGTGCTCAGCGCGACGTCCAGGAACTCCCCGTCCGGCCAGTGACGCGTCCCCGGCGCGGCCAGGGCCCACGGGAAGCGTTCCGCCGCCGCAAGGACGTCCTTTGCCTCCAGCGGCGGCACCGGGGCCGGGGCGGGTTCTTCCGCCGGCGCTTCCTCCAGGGCGGGGGAGACCGGCTGCTGAACGTGGGCGAGCAGCATGGCGCTGGAGGCGGCGCGCCCGCGCTGGGCGGTGGCGGTGGTGTCGGCGATGCGCAGCAGGTAGCTGGCGACGTCGCGGACCCCGGCGAACCAGCCGTCCTCGAACCGCGGCTCGGACCCGTGCGGGGCGCTGCTCTCGGAGATCCAGGTGTGGGCGCCGGCCACCGCCCCGGCCTCCACCTTCGACACGATGTCGTCGGCCTGCTCGTCCGAGAGCCCGATGGCGGCCAGGGCCTGGAAGACGGTGAACCGTGCGCTCGTGCCCTCGTGCTGGTGGTGGCTGATGCGGGCCAGCTCCTGGCCGTACGCGTCGGCGTCGTGCTGCTCGGTGCTCACGCTGCGCCTCCCTTGTCTGTTCGGGTGCGATTGGCGACCCAGTCCGGATCGCGTACGGGCACCGGCGCCCGCGTGTCGGCGGCCGGGGCACGCATGATGCGCCAGCTGGTGCGCGGTGCGGTGACTACGTGGACCAGGACGACGACGGTCTGACGCACGGTGCCGCCCCGGACCCACGTCCCGGTGAAGCGGACCTGATCGGCCGCCCAGTCGCCCGCACGCCGCCAGGGGCGCAGCCGTCCGAGCAGATAGCCGGTCGCGAGCGCGGCGGCCGCGGTGACGACGACGGCCATCATCAGGACCACCGCATCCCGACCTTGGACAGCTGCTCCAGCCGCTCCGGGGACAACGCGGACGCCCGGCTCCGCTGGTTGTTGACCCATGCCCCCAGGCGGTACTGGTCCTCCCGGCCGTCCTCGGAGAGCACGGTCTCCACGTGCTTGCGCGGGACCTTGAGGTGGCCCTCGCGCTCGAAGAACTGCCGGGCGGCGGCGAGGTGGGCGGTCCACTTGTCGGCCTGCGTACGGGGCCGCTTCGGCTTCTCGTCCTCGGGCGCGGGCTCGATCCCGAGGACCTGCTCGCACATCCACTGCTGCACGCCGCTGAGCTGGTCCCACCCGTACCGCACCGACGTCACCCACCGTCCGAGATCCTCGCCCTGGCGCAGGACCTCGCCCGCCTCGGTGGGCAGCGCCTCGCCCGCGTCCAGGTGCATCCGCACCAGGTGGAAGCACCGCTGCCACGTCACGGGCCACGACGGGCACCAGGACGCGTCGATCTCCTCCAGCTGCTCGCGCCGCTCGTCCGACAGTGCCCCGGCCGACGACTCCACCGGCAGACCCTCCGCGCGCCGCCGCTCGATCTCCTGCGCCTTCCGGGCAGCGGCCCGCGCGTTCTTCAGCCAGATGCCCACCGCTGCGCCCTGGAACGTGGCGTCCAGCGGCGCCAGGAGGTGCCCGTTCTCGGCAGCCCACCCACGCGCGGCGGACAGGCCCTCCTCCCACGCGACGTCGAAGTGCGACCAGATCATGCCGAGCTTCTCCAGCTGGGCGACACGGTCCTCGTCCATCTCGCCGCGGGCGTAGAACCGGCGCGCGTCGGCGGTCCACTGCCCCAGCGGGAAGTTCGCGAGCGAGGCCGGCCACCCCGTGGCTTCCGCCTCCTGGTCGGCGACGGCGGGCACGCGGAACGTGAACGGCACCCGCAGGTCACCGTGCTCGCGGGCGTAGATCACGGCGGCCTCCACGCCGCGCCGCCAGTGCTCGTGTTCGGGGTTGAGGACACGCAGCTTGATGAACGCGGCGAGCGCGGCGGGGTCGCGGGGCGTACTGAACTTCAGCAGGGCCTTGGCGGGGGCGCTGACGCCCCCGGAGCCCTCGCCGCTCCCGCCCGTGCTCTTCCCGCTCTCGTCCTTGCTGACGGGCTTGTAGCGGCTCGGGGCCTGCTGCTCCGCGAGGGTCTCCACGATCCTCGCGTCGTGCGCCCGCAGCGCCTCCAGCAGCTTGGCGAGCCCGCCGAACGCCCTGCTCGTGAGCATGTTGTCCGCCGTCTCTCCGGGTCCGAGCAGCACCGGCACGACCAGGCTGGCCATCTTGCCCTCGCCCGGCTGCATCCGTAGTGCCCGGCCGACGGCCTGGACCAGGTCGGGCATCGAGCCGCGGACGTCCGCCCAGTACACGGAGTCGCAGTTCTTCGTGTCGACGCCCTCGCCCAGCACCTTCACCGAGCACAGGAAGCACTTCTCCACCACGGTGCCGTCCGTGGCGATCCCGGCCGCGAACTCACCGAGCAGCCGGCGCCGGTGGAGCGGCTTGTGGTCCCCGCAGAGCCAGTCCGCCCAGATCGTCTTCGGGTACAGCTCCGGGTCGGCCGCGTGCAGCTGCGCGGCGACGTCCGGGAGGCCGGCCGCGAAGGCTTCGGCCTCCTTGACGACGTGGTGGAAGACGAGCGTGCGCCGGAAGTTCTCCTCAGCGGACGCCTTCACCAGGGCGGTCTGCAGGGCGGCGAGCCGGGCCCCGCGGACCTCTGCCGACCGGCCTTCGGCTCCCAGGAGCTGCGCGGCCTGGAGCGCGGTGTCGGTGACGTCCACGCATACGACCTGGTAGGGGGCGCAGATTCCCCGGTCGATGGCCTCCGAGAGGGTCAGAGTGAACGCCCGGCTGCCGAAAGGGCCCTCGGGGTCGTCTTCCATGCTCGCGACCAGCTCGCCGGGTGCGCCGCCCTCGTCCTCGTCCCCGAGCTGCCACAGCCGCGGCGTGGCCGTCATGTAGAGGCGGCGCAGGGACGGGATCTTCTGGTTGTCGTGGACGACCGCCCACGGCTTCCCGATCCGGCCCGAAACACGGTGGGCCTCGTCCACGACGATCAGGTCCCAAGCCGCCAAACCCGCAGCGTGCGCCCGCTCCAGCGTGCCCAGACCGAGGCTGGCGTACGTGGCGTAGACGGTGACCTTGTCCAGGCCCCGCGTCCACTCCACCAGCTCTTCCACGTCCGTGGTGTTGGGGAAGGACACCTCCTCGCCCCGCAGGGAGGACACCCCGATCATCGGCCCCCGGCGGCCCCCCTCGCGCCACGCGGCCTCGGTCTGGGCGAGCAGGTCCAGCGAGGGTACGAGCACCAGCACACGGCCTGCGTGGAGCTCCTCCGCGCTGCGGACCGCCACCCTCGTCTTCCCGGACCCGGTCGCCATGATCACCTGCGTTCGAAGCCCTCGTTCGGGCACAAGTGATCTTGCAGGCAATTCGAGGGTACGCACGACCGCGTCAATGGCTTCTCGCTGGGCGGCCTCGCGCTGATCAACGCGGTTAGTGGTTGACATATCCGTCTGCCTTCTCGTGGATTCCGTCCGGTCGATTGGAGCGGCGGGAAACGGAAAACGTGCACGTAGAGGAGCTGTGAGAGCTAGGGTTGGATTGACGCGGTCGGCTTGTGTCTCCGCCCTCCCGATCACCGGTCAGGCCGTGTCGTGGATCTCGAAAACCTCTCGGAGTGCTCCGGGGTGGCGTGCTCTAAGTCCAGAGTCTATCTCGCTCTCAAAAAAGAGACACACAGAATCCCGAGATTCCCCCTAACGTGGCCGAAAGCTGCTAGTCTTTCCTTATCGCAAGCCCCCAAGAGACCTTGACGGTTCCTCAATCTGCACCCCCGCTCGAGAGACCGGCCCCCGTGCTCCGTCACTCGCTCCGACTTCCCGTCATCACCCTTCCTCTTGCTGCTCCTTGTGGCGCGAGCCCTGTGGGTGGGCCGCGCGGAGCGTGGCGCGCCTTGCCTGTACGAAAGTTGGGGGCGCGCCCTGGAGTGGCTGGAGCGCAGCGGAGGCCACGGGCCGGCCGGAGGTCGGCCCCGGCCCGCAACGCGGGCCGTCTTCACTGCTGTTGGTGGTGCGCGCGCAGCGCGTGCCGCCTGGCGGTGAGCGCAGCGAACCGCATCCGCTCACGCGGAGCGTGAGCGGCCGGGGAGCGCAGCGACCCGGCTCGCTGTGACGGGCGCAGCCCGGAGGGACCCGCTCCGCGGG